>JBEKVI010000021.1:0-64829 GCA_049514215.1 Burkholderiaceae bacterium | reverse complement strand
CGGAAGAGATGGGCGCAGTGCTCGGCGGTCGGGAGACCGAAATCGACGAGGACATCTACGACGCGTATTGCGATCACCTCATTGCACGCGATAACGCGACGCTCAAGGTGGTCGGAACTTATCGAATCTTGCCGCCGGAGGCCGCCCAAACCCTGGGGTACTACTCCGACACGGAATTCTTCACGACCCGGCTGAATCATCTGAAGCCCAACCTGTGCGAATTCGGGCGCTCGTGCGTGCATCCGGACTTTCGCAGCGGCTCGGTCATCATCCAGCTCTGGGCGGGACTTGCCCAATACATGATGTCGCACGGCTACGAGCACGTGATCGGCTGTGCGAGCATTAGCATGCGCGATGGCGGTCACCAGGCAGCGAGCCTGTTTAACCGCCTGAAAAACGACCACCTCGCAGCGCCCGAATACCAGGTGTTTCCGCGCAGCCCACTGCCCCTGCACAAGCTTCACGACACGCTCGAGGTCGAGGCCCCGCCGCTGGTCAAAGGCTACCTGCGGCTTGGCGCTAAGATCTGCGGGGATCCTTCCTGGGATCCGGATTTCAATTCGGCGGACTTTTTCATGCTGCTTTCACTCTCGCGCATGAATCCGCGCTATGCGCGCCACTTCGGAATCCCGCTGGGACCGGGAAGCCGCTCGTGAGATCGATTCTGGGACGCCTCTGGCCGCGCCTGGGTCAAAAGAAGTCTCGCGCAAGTCCGCGCGAGCGGCGCACCAATCCGCTTAAGTTGCTAGACGAGTTCGACCGAAAGCCCGATCTTTCCCCATTCTAGGCATTCCTGTCGCAGGCTGAATTCGGTCAGGGGATTGGCGGCGAGCCAGTCGGCGTCGGCATGCAGGGTATAGCCCTTGGAAGAGGCCTTCAGGCGCAGCTCGGGCACCGGCATTTCCGCCCTGCGCCGAAACAACAGGACGGCCAGCCGCAGGCAAAGGACGGCCAGCCAGTCGTTAGGGCCAGAAAGCTGTCCGGACAGCTTGGTGAGCTTGCCGGTGTGCCCCAGCACCAGAGCAGCCATCTTGATTTGGTCCATTTTAGAAAATCCCGGCATGTCCGCGTTCGACAGGATGTAAGCCGAATGCTTGTGATAGGCCGAGTGTGAGATCGACAATCCGATCTCGTGAAGCGCCGCAGCCCAGGTCACGATCTTTTCGATCGCCTCTCGCTCTTCCTCGCTGCCTTGCGCGGCCTGGTGCAACAGCTTCACGGCCAGCTGGCCTACGCGTCGCGCCTGGGGCCGATCGACGCCATAGCGCTGGGTGAACTGCTCGATGGTGACATCGCGCATGTCCTGGCGCTGACTGCGTCCCAGAAGGTCATAGAGCACGCCCTGGCGCAGCGCCCCTTCGGCCACATCCATGCGCTCAAGACCCAACACGCTAAAGACGGCGGACATGATCGCAAAGCCTCCCGGGATGACGGGCACGCGGTCGGTCTTTAAGGCTTCCAGGCGCACGCGGCTTGCATTGCCCGCGCGCAGGAGCACATCACGCAGTTTTTCGAGTCCTTCGCGCGTGATCCCATGCTCTGAAAAGCCGTTTTCTTCCAGGATCTCCCCGAGCGCCTTGGCGGTCCCCGAGGATCCGACGGCAAGAGACCAGCCGGTCGCAATGTAATCGCGCGCGATGACCTCGACTTCCTTCTGGGCGGCAAGCTCGGCCTGCTTGAGCGTGTAGCGGTCGATCTCGCCACCCGGGAAGAACTGCATGCTGTAGCTCACGCAACCCATGAAGAGCGATTCCATGAGCTTGGGTTCGTGTCCTTCGCCGATGATGAATTCCGTCGAACCGCCACCGATGTCGACGACCAGCATTTGTCCCGTCTGCGGCGGGAAAGTATGCGAGACGCCGCTATAGATCAGGCGCGCCTCTTCGCGGCCCGCGATGACTTCGATGGGAAACCCCAATGCCGCCTCGGCGGTCTTTAGGAAGTCCCCCGCGTTTTTTGCGACGCGCAGGGTGTTGGTGGCGACCGCACGGACCTGGTCGGGCGCGAAGGAGCGCAAACGCTCGCCAAAGCGCTGCAGCACGGCCAAAGCGCGCTGCTGGGATGCCGCATCCAATCGCTTTTCCTTCGACAGACCCGAAGCGAGCCGCACGGTCTCCTTCAGGCTGTCGAGCGGGTACACTTGCGAGCCACCCGCGTTCTCGACGACTCGGCCGATGAGCAGCCTGAAGCTATTCGAACCGAGATCGACCGCAGCAAGCAAGCGAGTGGAGGGCATGATGTAATGGTAGGACGAGCTTAAGCCCCGCATATTACAGAACAGTGGCTAGGGCCACCCAAGACCTTGAAATATATAAGGCCGCAGCATGAATTCGACCATTTGAAACATTTCTGAAAAACCGCTTCGTTGTGCAGACACTGGAAAAGACGGCTACCGGGCAGCGCTTTCTGAATCGCGAATTGGGCGTTCTGGCCTTTAACGAGCGCGTCTTTGCCCAGGCTGAGGACCCGAGCCTGCCGCTTTTGGAGCGGTTGCGATTTTTGTGCATCACGAGCAGCAACCTCGACGAGTTCTTCGAGATCCGGATCGCGGGCATGAAAGAACAGATCCTGCAGAATCCGGGCTTTCGCGACGTCGACGGCCACACCGTCTCCGAAACCTACCAGATGGTCTCGGACCGGGCCCGGGAACTCGTGGCGCGCCAGTACGAACTGTTGAATTCGACCCTTTTGCCCGCGCTCGAGGCCGAGGGCGTCTTTTTGCAACTCGTGACCAACTGGAACGATGAGATCGCCGCTTGGGCGCGCGATTACTTTCATCGCGAGATTCTGCCGGTTCTCACTCCCATAGGGCTCGATCCGGCACATCCGTTTCCACGTGTGCTCAACAAGAGCCTGAACTTCGCCGTGGAGTTGGGTGGCAAGGACGCGTTCGGTCGCAATTCGGGCGTGGCCATCGTGCAGGCGCCACGCGCACTGCCCCGCCTGATTCGCTTGCCCGACGGACTGGCCAGCCATCCCTATAGCTTCGTGATGCTGACCTCGATCATGCAAGCCTGCGTCGCGGACTTGTTCGCCGGGATGCAGGTACACGGGTGCCATCAGTTTCGGGTGACCCGCAACAGTGATCTGTTTGTCGACGACGAGGAAATTACCAACCTGCGGGTGGCTCTCCAAGGTGAGCTGCCACAGCGTCACTTCGGCGATGCGGTGCGCCTGGAGATCTCGGCCACGTGCTCGGAGGCGATCGCGCAGCTGCTCATGCGCGAGTTCGTGCTTGAGCCGCGCGAGGTCTACCGCGTCTCCGGTCCGGTGAATCTGGTTCGCCTGATTCAGCTGCCCGATCTCGTCGACCGGGCGGATCTGAAGTTCTCGGCCTTCAGTCCCGGGCTTCCCAACGCGATCCAAAAGGCCCAGCTCAAACACAGCGATTTCTTCAAGGTCCTCGCCAAGCAGGACATCCTTTTGCATCACCCGTATCAGTCCTTTAATCCGGTGCTCGACTTTCTGCGCAGCGCGGCCGCCGACCCGGCCGTGGTGGCCATCAAGCAGACCATCTATCGCACCGGAACCGACTCCGCGCTCATGGAGGCGCTCCTGACCGCTGCCCGCTCGGGCAAGGAGGTCACGGTCGTCGTGGAACTCATGGCGCGCTTCGACGAGGAAACCAACATCAACTGGGCAGCGCGGCTCGAGCAGGTCGGAGCCCATGTCGTCTACGGGGTCGTGGGGCACAAAACCCACGCCAAGATGGCGCTCGTGGTGCGCGGCGAACTCACGCGCAACGGAGTTCGCCGCCTCAAGCGCTACGCGCATCTGGGGACCGGCAATTACCATCCTCGCACGGCGCGGCTCTATACCGATTTCGGGCTCTTCACGGCCAACGAGGATATCTGCAGTGATGTCCATGAGGTCTTCCAGCAACTCACGGGGCTAGGAAGTGCCAAGCCTCTGGCAGAACTCTGGCATTCGCCTTTCACGCTGCACGACAACACGGTCTCTGCGATTCGCCGCGAGGCCAAGCACGCACGCAGCCAGAAGCCTGCGCGCATCATCGCCAAGATGAACGCCCTGCTCGAGCCCGAGGTCATCGCCGAGTTGTATCTTGCCAGCCAAAGCGGCGTGAAAATCGATCTCGTGGTGCGCGGCGTGTGCGCCCTGCGTCCGGGCGTTCCAGGGTTGTCGGAGAACATCACGGTCCGCTCGATCATCGGCCGCTTTCTCGAACACAGCCGCATTTTCTACTTTCACAATGACGGCGCCAAGGACGTCTATCTTTCCAGCGCCGACTGGATGGACCGTAATTTCTTTCGACGCGTCGAACTCTGCTTTCCCGTACGCGACCCCAAGCTCAAAAAACGCGTCATCCAGGAAGGCCTGCTCATTCACCTGCGCGATAACGTCCTCGCCTGGGAGATGGATGGCGACGGCGCCTGGACACGCGTGCGCACCCGCGCACAACGCATCGACGGCCAGAAAGAGCTGCTCGATTTGCTCGCAGGCCCCCACTAGACAGGGGATTCCCGGGTGCCCGCGGCGATGACTTCGGCCATCCCCCATCTCGGCACCGATCCGCACTAGAACGGTTTGGCGCGTGCACCAAAGCGGGCCACGCGCCTGCTGCAGGCTCGAGGCCTGCCCTCATCACCTGCCCCATCGGCTGCGCTTAACACTACGCGCGGGCGCCCTTAAGAATCAATGTGGATGCGGCTTCGGCCGCGAAGCCCAGGGCGTGCCCTTGAGACGGGTCCTGCACGGTCTGGCGGCTGGCATGCCTATTGCATTCCATGTTGCGCACCGTCTGGTATCCCAGATTTTATTTTCCATGGATAAGGAGAAAACGGCATGAGTTCATCGCCCAAGAGCCCGTCCCGCCGTGCTGTGCTAAAGCAAATCGCGATGGGCGCAGCGGCCAGCGCGGTCGGTCCACTTTCGCTTTCGCGCGCGTTCGCCGCCGACAAACTCACGGTCGGCGTGATCTACGTGGGCCCTCGCGATGACTACGGCTACAACCAGGCGCAAGCCCAGGCAGCCGCACAGATCAAGAAGCTGCCCGGCGTGACCGTGGTCGAGCAGGAAAAGGTACCTGAAACCACCGATGTTGAAAACACCATGTCCTCGATGGTCGAACAAGACGGCGCCGGGTTGATCTTTGCGACCTCGTTCGGCTATTTCGACCCCTTCATGCTGCGCATGGCCGCCAAGTATCCGAAGGTGCGCTTTGCCCACTGCGGCGGCATGTGGACCGAAGGCAAGCATCCCAAAAATGCCGGCAGCTACTTCGGCTACATCGACGAGTGCCAGTACCTCAACGGCGTCGTCGCAGGCCATGCGAGCAAGAGCAAGAAGCTCGGCTTCATCGCCGCCAAACCGATTCCCCAGGTGCTGCGCAACATCAATGCCTTTACCCTGGGCGCGCGCAGCGTCGATCCCAAGATCACGACCCAGCTCATTATCACCGGCGACTGGTCGCTGCCCGTGAAGGAGGCGGAGTCGGCCAACAGTCTCATCGACCAAGGCGTCGACGTCATCACGTGCCACGTCGACAGCCCGAAAGTCATCGTCGAGACGGCCGAGCGGCGTGGCATCTTTGTGTGCGGCTACCACGCAAACCAGTCCGCGCTCGCACCCAAGGGCTATCTGACGGGGGCGGAGTGGAACTGGCTTACGCCCTACACCGTACACGTCAATGACGCGATGTCGGGCGCACCGATGAAGAACTTCCTGCGCGGCGGCCTCAAGGAGGGCTTCGTCAAGATGTCCCCCTACGGACCAGGCGCCAGCGCCACGGCGCGCAGCACCGCCGATGGCATCAAGGCCTCGATGGTGAAGGGCGACTTCGTGATCTTCAAAGGTCCCCTCGTGGACAACGCGGGCAAGACCGTGATTGCCTCGGGCACGTCCTATCAGCAGACGGACCCGGTTCTGGAGCAGATGAACTATCTGGTGACCGGCGTGGTCGGCAAGATCTAGAGCTCCCATGGAACGGCCCGGCAGAGCGCAGCTCGGACCCGCTGTCGAGGCGGTCGCGGTGCCGCTGATTGCGCTGTGCGCGGCAGCCGTTCTTTTTGGAGCTTTCGTCTGGGTACTCGGCAAAGATCCGCTCGAGGTCTACGCACTCATCTACCGGGGCGGGTTTGCGAGCGGCTTTTCCTGGCAGAACACACTCTCGAGGGCTGCGCCTCTCATCCTCACCGCGCTGTGTGTCGCCCTGCCTGCCCAGGTCGGACTCATGATCATCGGTGGAGAAGGCGCACTCGTTCTGGGCGGGCTTGCGGCTGCCGTCATGGGACATCTGCTCTCGGGTAGTGGTGCTTTCATCGTCGATACCGGAATGCTTCTGGCAGGCATGGTCACGGGCGCGGTCTGGATCATGTTGGCCGGCGGCCTGCGCCATTACCGGGGCGTCAACGAGACCATCTCGAGCCTTCTGTTGGCGTACATCGCCATCGCCCTTTTCAATCACTTGGTCGAAGGTGTCTTGCGCGACCCGGCGAGCCTGAACAAGCCCTCCACCTTTCCCATTGGCGATGAGAATCGCCTGGGCAATCTGCCCGGTCTCAATGTCCACTGGGGGCTGGGCTTTGGCATCATTGCCTGCATCCTCTCCTATGCCCTCGTGTATCGCACGACCATCGGCTTTGCCATGCGGGTGGCTGGCGGAAACCTGCGTGCGGGCCTGCTTGCGGGACTTCCGACCGGGGGGCTTGTGCTTCTGGCCTGCGCGCTCGGAGGACTTGCGGCGGGCTTGGCCGGCGCGGTGGAAGTCGCCGCCGTCCATGGCGCGGCCAACGCGTCACTCATCGCAGGCTACGGCTACGCCGGGATCCTGGTCGCGTTCATCGCGCGCCACAATCCCATTGCCATCGTGCCCGTGGCCATCCTGCTGGGCGGCATTTCAGCCAGCGGCGGGATGCTGCAGCGGCGTCTGGACATGCCTGATGCGGCCGTGCTCGTTCTTGAGGGCATTGCCTTCTTGCTCATCCTGGCTTGCGAAACGCTCTACGGCCGCATCAACTGGGCCAAGCCGGCCCCAACGAGCATCGCGGCCACGCCACAGCCCTTAGCCAAGGAGGCCACGTCATGAACGGGATCGGCTGGTGGGGCGTGCCGCTGGCGATTTTCTCGGGCGCGATTCGCGTGAGCACGCCCTTCTTGTTCGTGAGCCTAGGTGAGTGCATCACCGAGCGCAGCGGACGCATCAATCTGGGTCTGGAGGGCATTCTCGTCATGGGCGCCATGACTGGCTATGCGATCTCCTATCTTTCCGGCAGCCCCTGGTGGGGGGTGATCGCCGCAGGCGGGGTGGGATTACTCTTTGGCCTTTTGCACGGCATGCTCTGCAGTCTCAAGCGCGTCAACGACATCGCCGTAGGCATCGCACTCATGCTCTTTGGGACCGGGCTTGCGTTCTATCTGGGCAAGCCCTTCATCCAGCCCCAGGCCAAGCTCCTTCCGGGGCTCGCGCTCGGAAACTGGAGCGATCTGGCCCCACTGCGCGCGGCGTTGGTGATCAACCCCCTGTTCTTGATCGGCATCGTCCTGACCATTGGGCTGGCCTACGCATTTCGCACGACGCGCATCGGCTTGGTGGTCCGCATCGTCGGAGACAGCGCCGAAGCCGCGCGCGCCATGGGCTACCGCGTCAATCTCGTGCGCATCGGCTGCACCGGCGTGGGCGGCATCTTTGCGGGAATCGGAGGCTCCTTCCTCTCCCTCTATTACCCCGGCAGCTGGAGCGAGGGCCTCTCGAGCGGCCAGGGACTCATCGCCGTCGCGCTCGTCATTTTCGCGCGCTGGAATCCCGTGAACTGCTTCTGGGCCGCCCTGCTCTTCGGGGGTGCGGGAGCTCTGGGTCCGGCACTTCAGTCGGTCGGCATCACGAGCGGCTACTACCTCTTTAACGCGACACCCTACGCGCTCACCCTGGCAATCATGATCATGACCTCCTCGCGCACCCGCGCGCTGGCCGGAGCCCCCGGCGAACTTTCGATCCAAAAATAATGTTCGTTCAAGCCGACCCCTATCCGTGGCCCTTCGACGGCGATCTACGTCCCGGCAACACCGCGCTCATCATCATCGACATGCAAACCGACTTCTGTGGCGAAGGCGGCTACGTCGACAAGATGGGCTACGATCTGGCGCTCACGCGCGCGCCCATCGGCCCCATCAAGTCGCTGCTTGCGACCATGCGCGAGGCGGGCTATCTCATCATCCACACCCGTGAAGGCCACCGTCCCGATCTGTCGGATCTGCCCGCCAACAAGCGCTGGCGCTCGCGCCAGATCGGTGCCGGTATCGGCGATCCGGGTCCTTGCGGCAAGATCCTGGTGCGCGGTGAGCCGGGCTGGGAGATCATCGCCGAGCTTGCGCCCCATCCCGGCGAAATCGTGATCGACAAACCCGGCAAGGGCTCGTTCTACGCGACTGACCTGGAACTGGTGCTGCGCACGCGTGGCATCCGCAACCTGATTCTCACGGGCATCACCACCGACGTGTGCGTCCATACCACCATGCGCGACGCCAACGATCGCGGGTTCGAATGCCTGTTGCTGGCCGACTGCACCGCGGCCACCGACGCGGGCAATCATCGGGCAGCGCTGCACATGATCAAGATGCAAGGCGGCGTGTTCGGTGCCGTCGCAACCAGCGCCGAACTGACCGTCGCCCTCTAGGAAGCCCATGTCGATTCCTTCGGAAATGCTCAGGGTGGTCAGCAGCGAGACCCATCCGGCGGTCCCAAGCGAGCGCGCCGTCGGAGTCGAAGTCTTGCACCTGACCAAGCGCTTTGGCTCATTTGCTGCGCTCGAGGATGTCTCGATGCGGGTCATGCCGGGATCGTTTCACGCCTTGCTCGGCGAAAACGGAGCCGGCAAGAGCACGCTCGTCAAATGTCTCGTCGGCTACCAACTGGCCGACGAAGGTCAGATCATGGTCGACGGCCGCGAACAGGTCATCTCGACCCCCCAGGATGCGCACGCGTTGGGCATCGGCATGGTCTACCAGCATTTCACCCTCGTACCCAGCATGACGGCCACGGAAAACCTCGTCATGTCGCGTGCCGACGTGCCCGCGGTCATCCGCTGGCGCGACGAGCGCGAGCGCATCGCGGCCTTCATGCAATCGGTCCCGTTCCAGGTGCCGCTCGACCGCCCCGTCTCAAGGTTGGCCGCAGGCGAGAAACAAAAGCTCGAGATCCTAAAGCAGCTCTATCTGAAGAGCCGCTTCATGATCTTAGACGAACCCACCTCCGTGCTCACGCTCGAGGAGGCCGACGAAGTGCTCGGGATGCTCAAGGAGATGACACAGTCGGGCCGGCTTTCGGTTCTCATGATCACGCACAAATTTCGCGAGGTCCTGGGCTTTGCCGACGCCGTCACGGTGCTCAGGCGCGGCCGGCTCGCGGGCGGCGCACCGATTGCCGAGCTCGATGCGCAGCGCATGGCCGAGATGATGGTGGGCTCGCGCCAGATTCCGCAGTCCGACACCAAGAAAACGCCGCTCAAGGCCGATGTCGCACCACGTCTTTTGGTCACCGATCTCGTCGTCGAAGATGACATCGGCATGCCGGCCGTTGAGAAGGTGAGCCTTTCGGTTCGGCCGGGAGAGATCTTCGGCATCGCCGGCGTGTCGGGCAACGGGCAGCGTCAACTGGTGGAAGCCTTGATCGGTCAACGCGAACCCAGTTCGGGATCGATCACAGTCGATGGCCTGCCGTACCACTCCAAGCGCGACGAGATCCGCAGCTTCGCCGTCTTTAGCCTGCCCGAAGAGCCCCTGAAAAACGCCTGCGTCGCCCGCATGAGCGTGGCCGACAACATGGCGCTACGCAACTTCGACCAGGCCCCTCTGGCAATGGGCATTTGGCTTAACCGGCGCGCGGCGCGCACACAGGCCGAACGCTGGATTCGTGAGTTCAAAGTCAAAACGCAGGGGCCCAAGGCCGCCATCGGAACGTTGTCGGGAGGCAACGTGCAGCGCGCAGTGCTCGCGCGCGAGCTTTCGGCTCCGGTATCCTTGCTCATTGTCGCCAATCCCGTGTTCGGCCTCGATTTCGCCGCCGTCAGCGAGATTCACGATCGCATCATCGCGGCACGCAACGGCGGGACGGCGGTGCTTTTGGTCAGCGAGGACTTAGACGAGCTTTTCGAGCTCGCTGACCGGATCGCCGTGATGTCCGAGGGCCGCTTGGTCTATGAGACTGATGTCCAGAATGCCGACATGCGCGAGATCGGGCGACACATGGCCGGGCACTCGGAATCTCCCGCGCTGACACACTGATCCGGAATCGATTTGCCATGACCGAGCGCCGCCTTGCAGCCACCCCTTTCGAATACGCGTTCGACCCCGCCCACACGGCATTGATCGTCATCGACATGCAGCGCGACTTCGTCGAGCCCGGCGGATTTGGCGCGTCGCTGGGCAATGACGTCAGCCGGCTCGAGGCGATCGTGCCGACGGTCTTCGCGCTTCTTGAAACCTGCCGTGCGCACGGGATCGCCGTCATCCACACCCGCGAGGGCCACCGCCCCGATCTTTCGGACTGCCCGCCGGCCAAGCGCCTGCGCGGATCACCTTCGCTTCGCATCGGGGACCCGGGCCCGATGGGACGCGTGCTCATCACCGGGGAGCCGGGCAATAACATCGTGGCCCAGCTCGCGGCGAAGCCTGGCGAACTCGTCATCGACAAGCCCGGTAAGGGCGCCTTTTACGCCACGCCACTCGAGCAGGTGCTGCGCGCGCGCGAGATCACGCACCTGATCTTTGCCGGCGTGACGACCGAAGTGTGCGTGCAGACCACCATGCGCGAGGCCAACGATCGCGGCTATAACGGGCTCCTCATCGAGGACGCAACCGAGAGCTATTTCCCGGCCTTCAAGAAAGCGACCCTCGAGATGATCACGGCCCAGGGCGCCATCGTGGGATGGACCGCCCCGTTGTCGGCCTTAGAGGAAGCGCTTGGCCCGGTCACGGTCTAGGCCGTCTTGCCATCCCGGGTGTCGAATCGGCGCGTCTTAGGCTCTCAGGCAGGCGGCGATTCACTTGCCTTGAAATCGAGTTCAACTTTTGCGCCGTTGGGATCAAAGCAGAACAGTTGCCAGATTCCTTGGGCGCTTCCTGCGGTCCGGCGCAGCTCGTATTTCACGCCTTGGTTCTTCAGTCGTTCGACAGTGGTCGGAAGGTCAACGGCGTCAAACGCCATGTGATCGATGACGCCAGCTCGGAGTTCTGCCTCCGTACGGCCGCCAATGACGTGGAGAATGGGGACACCGGCGGAGTACAACCAGAGCCCCGGAAAGTTGAAATCCGGACGCCAGCCTACTTCAAGACCGAGAAGATCACAGTAAAAGCGCTCGGTCGCCGGCACGTCATTCGTCAGGACGGTGAAGTGGCTCATACCTTGTATCGCCATGGTCTGACTCCTCGTTTGATAGGGGCGGGCCCGCGCAGCTCTTCAAAACGGCCGAATCTTCCGATCCCGGACACCTGGGATGATTGTAGCCGGACGAGTTTTGGGGGTGACCGGCGAGCACGACACCCTGGAGGTCTTTGCGACGCGCAAAAGCGGATGCCTCTGCGCACTCTTTTCATCTTGGCGTTCGAGCGGGCTGAAAAACAATGACAATATCTCGCTTACAACGCAACTCGAAAAAGATCGAGAAAGGCCAACCGAAGGACGCGTGACGTCTATCCACTCTCTAAGGCAAGCCGGTCGTCTGAAGGACCGCGTTCGGACAGAGGATGACGAGCTTGCTTCCCGCGAGGGCAAGGCCGACAGGAGGCAGGATCTCCGCCGGAAGAGGGCCAGGCACGATCGTGGTCCCAACAGGATCGGTGGTTCCCGCCACGGTCGTCACAGTACCGCCCGCCGATAGCTTGCGCACCACGCCATTGCCATTGTCGGCCAGGTAGAAATCACCTGCGGGATCCAGGGCAATACCTTCGAGCAGCGTGAACTGGGCCTGAGCCGCCGCTCCGTTCTTGTATCCATACGGGTTGGCGTTGCCGCTGGTGCCCCCGGCGATGGTGCTGACCACGGCGCCGGGTGTGATCTTGCGCACCGAGGCCGTCGCGGCAACGCTCGCCACGCCCGCCGTCTCGACCGCACCGGTGTTTTGGGTGACGTAGAGATTGCCCAGGCCATCGCTGGTCATCGCGGTGATGACGCCAAACGTGGCGGCGCTTCCGACGCCGTCGGTGGTGCCTTGGGTCGCGCTGCCGGCGAAGGTGGTCACCACGCCCGTCGTGGACACCTTCAGGATCTCGGATGCAAAGGCGAGATAGATGTTTCCGCTGCCATCGAGGGCGATGGCGCCAGCGTAGCTGCCAAAGGGCAGCGTGATGTTGGTGAGCGTTCCGTTGACAGGGACGTTGGCGCCACCTGCGCCTGGGACGGTGCGTCCGGTCACCCCGATGAGGGTACTCACCTGTCCTGCGGGGGTGATCTGGCGTATTGCGAAACTGTACTGATCGGAAGCCAGAATATTGCCGCTCTGATCGATCGCGAGCGCCCCCAGAATTCCAAAGCGGGCCGACGATCCCAACGCGTCCGCGTAGCCGGAACTGTTCGCAAGCCCTGCCACGGTCGAGACCGCACCCGTCGGGCTGACGATGCGTAGCGCATCGGTATCGCCGACGTAGATATTGCCGAGGGAGTTGGTCACGCAGGAAAAAAGCGAGGTGAAGGTCGCAGCGCTGCCCACACCATCGTTGCTGACCGGGCTTTGCCGTGCGCTGCCGGCTAGGAGCTTCAAATCGATGTTCGAGGCCGGCGGCGTGTTTCCCGATTCGGTATTCGCGCCGCCGCAGGCATTAAGGACCGATATCCAACCGAGACTTCCGGCTGCCGCCAGAAGATCGCGACGTCGCAATGTCATAGCCTGTCTCCTTCGCCGGAGCCTACTTTAGGCGCATACGCTCGCAGAGGGGGCGCTCCATGTCAACGGCGCTCGCGCGCTCGCGGGCAAGAGGGGACTTGTGAAGCCGATCCTGCCGGCGTCGGGCGTTCAGAGTTCGGGCTTGACGCGATGGCGCTCGGCCGAGGCGGCTCGCACCGTATAGAGCTTGTGAAGCGTGATCTTGCGCACCTCGGCTTTGCTCTGTTCGATGTGCGAACGCAAAAGGAGTTCGGCCTGGGGCGCACGCCGCGCCAGCACCACGCGCAGGATCTGGGCATGTTCGTCGTAGGTGCTGTCGATGCGCGCAGCCTGGGTGAAATCCAGGCGCCGGATGATGCGGATGCGCTCGGTGACGGCTCTGTGTACTCGCGCGATTTCGGGATTGCCGGCCGCCTCGACCAGGGCGGCGTGAAAGTTCTCGTCCAGCCGAGCGACCTTGGAGCCCTCACTTTCCCGGCCTTCCTTGGGGACGAGCCAGATGCGTTTGAGCTCCTCGATCGGCTCGGCCAGAATCAACGTTTCCGCTCCCTCGCAAAGGCGCCGGATTGCGGTCGTCTCCAAGACCATGCGCAAGTCGTAGAGATGCTCGAACTGCTCGAAATCGAAGGGTTTGACCGACCAGCCGCTTTTGAAATGGACTTCCAGATAGCCTTCGCGCTGCAGCCGGCTTAAGGCTTCGCGCACCGGGGTGCGCGACATCCCCAGGCGCTGCGCAAGTTCGGCTTCGGAGAAACGGTCGCCCGGGACCAGCTCGAAATCGAAGATCTCCGCCTTGATGCGCTCGTAGGCCTGGTCGGCGAGCGTGGGCTCGCCTGGATCGCGCCGCTTGGGTGCCGCAATGCGCATCTTCAGGCCGCCATCGCAAGGAAACTCACGTGTGCTGCGACCACCTGCCACCCCAGGTCAAAACGCACCCAGGTCTGGCTTTGACGACCCACCGCGCTTTGGCCTTCGCGCTGGAATTCGATGTTGGCTGTGGCGAAGTCGCGTCCGTAGGTCGTGATCACGCAGCGCAGCACCCGTCGCTTGAGGCCCTGCGGCGAGCGACCGGCGCGAAACGCACAAATGGCGGCAAAGCCATAGAGGTTCTCGGTGGCGCCGTAACGCAGGGTCTCGGGCGCATCGCGAAACAGGCGATCGAGCATGGCGACATCGTTGCCCACGAGGGCCTTCTCGTAGCTCTCAAAGGCCGCTGTGACCTCGGCTAAGACTTCGGGTCGATTGATTTCCATGGATCGGTCCTCTAGCTCAAGGGGCTCATGCAACGCGCGATGCCCAAGGCCTCCAGGCGGGCTGCCACCATCAGACACAGGTCTTCTCGCCACGGAGCCGCGATGATCTGCACACCGAGGGGAAGATGACCGTCCGGGTCCTGGGCAGGCCGCGGCCGGTCCGCGGGATCGCTCTCTTGCACCAGGCTAGGCCAGATCGGAACGGTGCAGACCGGCAGTCCCAGTGCGGAGATCGGTTGACTCAGTAGCCCCAGGCTTGCGCGCGCGGGAACCCGCTGGCCATTGATCTCGAGCCACTCGGTGCCCAGCACCGGCGCACAGACGGGCGTCGCAGGCGCAATCAACACCTCGTACTGCTCAAACAGGGCAAGTGCCTCACTTAAGACGCGCGCGCGGATGCGCTGGGCTGCGATGTACCAACTGGCCGGTATGAGCGAGCCTGCGACCAGCCGGTCGCGAGAGAGCGGCTCGAACTCGGCGTAGCGCTCGATGAGGGCATGCCGATGCAGTGCGCCGCCCTCCGAGCCGGTGGTGATGAAGGCCGCGGCACGGGCCTGGTTGGCCCCCTGCAATTCGACCCGGTGCGTGACGCACAAAGCAGCCGCGACCTCAGCAGTGGCCGCGCGCGCCCGTGGAGACGCCCATCGCTCGAAGTGTCCGCCCAAGACGGCCATGCGTTCTCCGTCGGGAGGCGGCGCACCGCGCCGCACGGCGGCAAAGGTCGGCTCCAAGCCACGGGGTGCGCAGGCCGGATCGCCCGCATCAAAACCCTGCATGGCATCGTAAGACAAGGCGAGATCGCCCACCGAAGCCCCAAAGGGTCCGAGGTGGTCTAGGCCGTGCACGAACGGAAACGTTCCGGTACGTGGCAGCCTGCCATAGGTTGGCTTCAGACCAAAGACGCCGCAAAGCGAGGACGGCACGCGAATCGAACCATTGGTGTCCGAGCCCAGCGCAATCGGAACGAGTCCGGCGCCCACCGCGGCTCCGCAGCCTCCGGAAGAGCCGCCCGCAGTCCGGCTAGGATCATGCGGATTGCGCGTCGCCCCGAAGTGTGTGTTCTCCGTGGTGAAGCCGTAGGCATGTTCATCCATATTGAGCGCGCCAACCAGGATGGCGCCGGCCGCGCGCATGCGTCCTACGAGCACCGAGTCGGCCTTGGCAGGCGCGCGGTCGCGATTGATCTTGGCCCCGGCGAGCGTGATCACCCCCTCGACATCAAACAGATTCTTCACCGCATACGGTACTCCGGCGAGCGGCGGCAGCGCAGCTCCCCGGGCCGCCAGGGCATCGATCTCGGCCGCCTCACGGCGCGCGCGCTCGGCAGTGACCTCGGTAAAACTGTTGAGCACCGGATCGCGCCTTGCGATGCGTTCCAGACAATCCTCCACGACCGCGCTCGCGCTGATGGATCCCACACGGATCGCCGCGCCGATTTGCTGGGCGGTCGTCACAGTCATGGACGAAACAGCGTGATCGGCTCGAGCTCCACGGCCAGGGGTTCGTCGACAAAGTCGGCGGCGATGCCGGCGATGCGCGCGAACTCGGCCGCGATCAACGCGCGCTGCGGCGCATCAAACGAATAGCCCGCAAGCGTTAAGGCGGCGGCCACGTACTCTTCGTATTCACTGGGCTGCATCGGGATCGTGTCTTTCTATCGGCGGACTTCGCGCTGGAAGATTTCAAGGCTCTTGGCCTTGGTATGGATGAAACTGGGTGCCGAGAGTGTCTCGACGGTGCGCGGACGGTGATCGGCGTAGGTCAGAATTTCGGCAATGCGGGTGGGGCGCTTGGTCAACAGGAGAACCTGGTCGGCCAGGTAGACGGCCTCCTCGAGGTCATGCGAGACCAGCATCATCGTGGTGCCGGTCGCCATGAAGACCTCCTGGAGCTTTTCGCGGATGAACAGGGTCATCTCGAAGTCCAGTGCCGAAAAGGGTTCGTCCAGAAAGAGCACTTCCGGCTGGGGAGCAAGAGCCCGCATGATGGAGGCGGTCTGCTGCTGGCCGCCGGAGAGCTCGTAGGGATAGCGGTGCAGATCGAACTTGACGTCAAACGAGGCCACCAGTTCGGCCACGCGCTGCTCGACCTGGGCGCGCGTTTTGCCCTCCAGACGCAGCGGATAGGCAATGTTGTCGATCGTGCGCAGCCACGGGAAAAGCGCCTCGCGGTAGTTCTGAAAGACATAGCCGATCTTCGTTTGGGCGAGCGATTTTCCGTCGAACAGGATCGAGCCCGAGTCGATCGGAATGAGCCCGGCGATCATGTTGATGAGCGTCGACTTTCCGCATCCATTGGGCCCAAACACCGAGACGATGCTGGCCTTAGGAATGTCCAGATCAAAGTTCTGGTAGAGGGGCCGCCCCGCGAAGAACTTGGTGAGCCCGCGGATGGTAATGTGTGTTCCGGGCGGCCCCGGGACAAACACCGGGGTTGGGGTGGTATCGGCTAGGGGGGGATTGACGGGACGCACGACTATCTGCCGCTCCAGTGGACGATGCGTTTTTCGAGCACGAGAAAAAGGATGTTGAGCGCATATCCCAGGCCTCCGGCGGCGAGGATCGACGCATACATGTCGCGCACGTTCAGTACCTGCTGCGCATCGATGATGCGATGGCCGAGCCCGTTTTCGGAGCCGATGAACATCTCGGCTACGATGACGATGACCAAGGCCATCGAGATGGCACTGCGCAGGCCCACGAAAGTCGGCTGCAGGCTCTCCCAGATGAGGACGTCCCGGAAGATCTGCCAGCGCGAGGCGCCCATGACTTGAGCGGCCATGACGCGCTGCTTGCGCGCATTGATGACGCCATAGGCGCTGTTAAAGAGGATGACGAGGAGTGCCGCAAATGCGGCGATGGCGACCTTGTTGATGTCGGAGACACCGAAGATCATGAGAAACAGCGGGATCAGGGCCGACGAGGGCGTGGATCGGAAGAAGTCAATCAGGAATTCCACGCTGCGATAGGCGCGCTCGTTACTGCCCAAAAGAACGCCCAGGGGCACGCCCACAATTGCGGCCAGACCAAAGGCCTCCAGAGTGCGCAAGAGGGTGTAGCCGAAATCCTGAAGCAGCGAGCCCGAGAACATGCCCGTCACGAGCGTGACGAGCGTGGCCAGGGGTAGCGGTAAAAGGACGGGACTGACGATGCGGGCACGCACCATGACGTCCCAGACGATGAAAAGCGCAAGCGGCCCCAGAAGCGGGATGAGTGCGGTCGCAACCGACCCCAGGGTGAATCGTCTCACCGGCTTTTGCGCTAACGCTTCGGGTGCCACCAGATCGCCACTGGAAGTCTCCATGGTCATCCCTTATAGAGCATCGGTTCGACCAGTACGCGCGACTTGAAGATACCCTTGTCGGAGAAAAGGTCGAAGAACTTCTGGAACATCTCGACGTCGGAATGCGTGAACTCGGTCGAGAGCTTATAGGCTGCCAGCGGCACCTCCTGGGTCAGGCTTCCGTCGATCGCCGTATACCCCTTGAGATACTTGCGCGCTTCGTTGGGGTCCTTTCTGACCAGATCGATGCCGCGGGCATAGGCCGCGATAAACGCCTTCGTCTCCGCCGGATGGTCCTTGATGAATGACGACGTCAGGGAGGCCGAACCGCCGAACCACGGTGCCTGCGGATCGCCCAGGACATAGTGGGCGATGACGCCGGGCTCGAGGATGCGCGTGGATCCGGCAAGACGCCCGACCGTACCTGTGGGCTCGAGCGTGTACACCGCATCGATCTGCCCGGCAGCCAGCGCACCGACGTGCGCTGCGATGGGCAACTCCACCACCGTGGCTCCGCTTGCGCCGGCCTTCTCGAGCACGGCCTTGGCCAGTGTCACGTTCTGGATGCCCGGACCCGAGCCGACCCTCTTGCCCTTCAGTTCGGAGATGGATTTCACGGGACTTGCGCTGGCCACCAGGAATTCGTCGAGGACCGCGCTCGCGTTGCTCGGATTCGATGCGAAGATCTTCAACAGGCCAGGCGAGGCGATCTCGCCGATGGCGAGATTGGCCGATCCCGTGCCATTGGCACTGCCGTCGCAGCGCCCCGAAAGCATCGCTTCCATCACTTGCTGCGCACCGGCAAACTTCACCCCTTCGACATCAAGGCCGGCCTCCTTGAAGTAGCCCTTCTCGAGAGCTGCGTAAAACGGCAGCCCCGCTGCGATCGGCCAGTAGCCGATGCGCACCTTGGTGCCCGACTCGGAGCGCGCTGCGCGCCAAGGCGCCAAGGCGACGGCGGCTGACGCGCCTGCAAGTCCGACAAAACGCCGACGGCCCGTCCGCACATCGCCGCTTTTCCAGCGCACACCCAAATCATCGTTTGTATCGGTCATGGTGATGTCTTCTGTGGAAGGCCGGCGTTGGAAAAAAGGAATCCCATCATGTGCTCGAATGCTTCAGGTACGCGCGCCAGCCCCCGAAATGGGAGATGTCGAGCGCGTTCTCGACGGCCGCTGCTTCGCACAGAAAGCCCTGCACGCGACTGCCGTCGGCCATCTCGATCATGCCGATGCCCAAAGGCGCCGGAATCTCGGCGACAAAGGCACCGTAGTGCGCCGTGGGCAGCTCCCAGATCTCGGCTTCGATCGCAAGCCCGGCCTTGCCGGATGCGCCCTGGCGCACGAGTCCCGGTTTGGCGGGCCTTGTTCCCTGAAGCGCGTAGAGGCGATAGACGGGAGCCGTGCTCGTCAGGCACACCAGTCGCGCGCCCCGCGAGCGTAGGAGCCCGTTTAAGGGCAGTCCATCGAGGTGCGCGCCCACCACTGCCACCCGGACGATCGCGCCTGGCGCGCGTGCCATGGGTCCGGTGGAGACTTCCGGCTCGCCCACCAATCCTCCCGCAAGCCCCGTGGCGGCGTGGATGCGCTTCGCCAGATCCAACAGACGCCACTCGCTGCCAGCAGGACCGATGAGCGTGATCCCGAAAGGAAGGCCATCCGGACGCATCGATGCCGGAACGGCGACCGCCGCCAGATCCAGGAGATTGACGAAGTTGGTGTAGACGCCCAGACGTCGATTGGTTTCGACGGGATCGCTTTGCACTTCGGCAATCGTCGGGTGGTTAGGCGCCGTAGGCACCACCAGCACGTCGAGCCCGTCCCAGAGGGCTTGGGCCTGCTGATGCCAGTGGCCCATGCGCACCATCGCGTCAAAGAGATCTGCCGCAGAATGGTGCCTGCCGCGCTCGATAATGGCGCGCACCACCGGATCGATGGCCTCGGGCTGACGATCGAAGAAGGACCTAATGGCTGCATAGCGCTCGGCCACCCAAGCGTCTTCGTAGAGCGCGTCAGCGGCCTTGGCCAAAGGCGCAAAGTCGATCGTATTCTCGCGCCCGCCAAGCCCGGCCAGTAGCGCCCGCGCCCGGCCAAAGGCCTCGGCAGACAAGGCGTCGCCGAAGAACTCCAGTTGTTTGGCACCGGGTACCCCGAACTGGAAGGATTCGGCGACAAACCCGGGCAAAAGGGGAAGCGCCCGGGAGAACGGGTCTTCGCGATCGGCTCCCGCGCAAACCCTTAACACCTCGGCCGCCAATCCCACCTCGCGCGTCATGATCGAGACGCAGTCGAGATGCTGGCAAGCGGGAAAGACACCGCGGGCGCTAATTAGGCCGCGCGAGGGCTTTAGCCCCACGATGTTGTTATAGCCGGCCGGGATTCGGCCTGAGCCTGCCGTATCGGTACCGAGCGCAATGTCGACCAGTCCCAAAGCCACGGCCACGGCCGAACCCGAGCTCGACCCGCCGCTGATGTACTCGGGCAAAAAGGCATTGGGTACGGCACCATAGGGAGAGCGGGTGCCGACCAATCCGCAGGCGAACTGGTCAAGATTGGTCTTGCCCACGACGAGCGCCCCCGCCTGAACCAGGCGCTCCACGACCCGCGCCGAACGCGTGGGCTGATAGGTCATGGGCGGGCACGCCAGCGTCGTCGGAAAGCCGGCGACATCGATATTGTCCTTGACCGCCACGAGCTTGCCGGCAAGCGCCCCACCCTGATCACTCGCGTTGGCAAGCAGATACTGAGGCCCGCGCGTAATCCAGATCGAAGGAGCTGCATGATCGGCACTTTCATGAAAGTGCCGCAGCTTTTCCTGCAGGGGAAGCGATAGGGGCATGGGGGAGGCGCCGACTGGTATACCACATGGAACACAAGCAGAGTTCATGCCAATTGCGGCAGAACCATCCCCGAACGCTTGTGACGCGCTCCCGAAACGTCCCTCTGGTCGCCCGGCTGATTTAAAGGCTGCGGTGAACCGGGGGCCGTGGACCCCTTAGGCACCTCGCCCGGAGGATTAGTGCTTAATTTCGGCGGGGTCCCAGTGCTCCACGATTTTTCCGTCGGCCACGCGAAACATGTCGAACCAGGTCGTCGTGTAGTGATGCGAGGCATCCTTGGGATCAGCGAGTTCGTGGGCAAAGCTAAAGACCACCAGATCACCCTCGGCGACGATCGCGACCAAAGGTGCCTTGATGCGCGCCTCGGTGGGCTTGGGCTTGGCAAACTTGGAGAAAAAGAGAACGAAGCCTTCACGCCCCGTGGGGACGTTCGGATTGTGCTGGATGTATCCGGGCGCGAGATACTGGGGCGCGAGATCGAGATGTCCTCCTTCGAAGACCTCGCGCCAGAAGTCGTAGACGAGCCGCTTGTTTGCGGCAAGCCTCGCGTCACCCGAAACCAGAAGAGCCTCCTGGTCGCTTGCGGCAGACACGGCCACCTGTGCTGCGGCCGGACCACCCAGACCCAGAATAATGAGTCCGGAGAAAACCACGACGTTCCACTTCACCGCCCACCTCCGTCGTTATTTGAGGGCCTGCTGCGCGGTGCGGGCGCACTTCGCTAGAGTGCGCCGCGCCGGGCTTCCTCGACACCCTTGACTTCCCGGATCTGCAAAAGCGCCCGCTGCAACTGATTGGCGTCATCGACTTCCGCCGTAAAGCGCATCCGGGCGATCCCCTTTCGGGACTCGGTGTTCACACCCACGACATTGATCTTCTCGCGCGAGAACACTTCGGAAATGTCGCGCAAGAGCCCCTGGCGGTCGGTCGCAATCACCATGACGTCGACGGCATAGACCGCATTGTCGGCGTCTCCCCAGGCGGTATCGATGACGCGCTCGGGATGCCTTTGACACATGGTCGAGAGATTGGCGCAATCGCGCCGGTGGATCGAGACACCTCGCCCGCGCGTGACGAACCCGACGATCGGGTCCGGTGGGGCGGGACGACAGCACTTGGCCAACTGGGTCATGAGCGCATCAACGCCCACGACCAGTACACCTTTTCCCGAGACACCTTCGCCCGCACGACTTTTGCGCGCAACAAACGGCTCGTCTTGGGCGACATCGGTGTCCAGCCCCGCGCCACGCGGGGTCGCCACTGCGGATTCGACCAGACGCAGGCTGAATTCGTCCTTGGCGACTGCCGCAAACAATTCTTCGGTTCGAGCAAAGCCGAGCCTTTGGGCGAGCTCGTCCAGATTGACCGCGGTCTTGCCTTCGCGCTGCAAAGTCTTTTCGACCAAAGCACGCCCGACGGCCACGGTCTCGGACAGATCGAGCGCATTGAACCATTGCCGCACCTTGGCCCGGGCACGCGGGCTCGCCAGAAAGCCGAGTTGCGCGTTAAGCCAGTCCCGCGACGGGCCAAACCCGGGACTGCCCGGTTTGGCCATGATGATCTCGACCGTCTGGCCGTTTTTAAGCTGCGTATTTAAGGGGACCATTGCGCCGTCAACGCGCGCCCCGCGACAGCGGTGGCCGACGTCGGTGTGCAGATGATAGGCAAAGTCCACGGGCGTCGATCCGGCCGTCAACTCGATCACCTGCGCGTGCGGTGTCAACACATAGATGTGCTCATCGAGAATGCGAGCGGGGGCGATCTGGTCGGGCATGTCGCGCCCGCCCGTGGACCCATCGCCCGTCGAGACCGAGTCGGCGACCTCGGCCTTCCAGGCCAGAAGCTGTCTTAGCCACGCGATCTTCTCTTCATAGCGTCCCTGCGCCCCCTGGTTGCTACCGGACTCCTTGTAGCGCCAATGCGCAGCCACACCGTACTCGGCGAAGCGGTGCATCTCGCGGGTGCGGATCTGGACTTCGAAGGGCCTCTGGTTGGTGTCGCGCACGACCGTGTGCAAGGAGCGGTAGCCGTTGGGCTTGGGACGCGAAATATAGTCGTCGAACTCCTCGGGCAGCGCCGCCCATCGCCCGTGGATGACGCTCAAAGCGTTGTAGCACGCCTTCTCGTCGGAGACGATGACACGCAATGCGCGCACGTCGTAGAGGTTCTCGAAATCCAGTCCCTTGGCCCGCATCTTGTTGACGATGCTAAAAATGTGCTTGGGGCGTCCGGTGACCTCGGCGGCAATCCCGGCTTTTTCGAGGAGGGCTCGAGTCTGTGCGATCGAACTTTCGATGAAGGCCTCGCGCTCGACCCGCTTCTCGTCGAGCTGGCGCGCGATGCGCTTGTAGGTATCGGGCTCGATGAATCGAAACGAGAGGTCTTCCAACTCCCACTTGATCTGCCACACGCCAAGGCGATTGGCCAGCGGGGCATACAGGTCGAGCGATTCGCGCGCGAGCTCAGGCGCGATCGGAAGCTTGCTCGCGGCGAAGTGGCGTAGCGTCTGCAGGCGCGAGGCGAGCCGAACGAGCACGACCCGAATATCGGTCGCGAACGCGAGAAGCATCTTGCGCAGCATCTCGACCTGCCGCTCGACCTCCCTTGGATCGCGCAGCCGCGGATTGGAATGGTCCGAGCGGCGCGTGAGCTCGCCGATGCGGGCCAGCTGACGCACGCCCAGAGCGATCGGAGCGATTTCCGGACCGAACGTTTCGAGCAGCTGCTCTTCGGGGCGCGCGAGCAGATCGGCGGCCCCGAACAGCACGCCCGCGGCCCGGGCCGCGGCATCCGCGCGCACCGAGTCGAGGATGGCCAGCAGTCCCAAGGCATGACCGCTTGCGGTCTCGCCTGTCGACAGACGGGTGCCTCCATAGAGCGCGTGCGCGAATTCCCACGCCTGACGGACCCGACGTGCATCGGATTCGTCCAGATGGGCAATGAGAGGCGTGACAGCGTCCTCGGCCGACCGTTCCGCAAGCTTTGCGAGGTCGTTCGGAAGACCTAACGCCGTTTGCGAAGTGGAAGTCGGCGCCATGATGGAATTATAGGTCCGGTAGGGTTCGATGATGCGCGCAGGCTTGGCCGCTGCCGTCGCTGCGTACTGCATTCGTGCATTGCCTTCGGCTCCCGCTGTGCTGAGCCGAAACTCGACCCCGCCTAGGTATACTGCGCTGCGATAATCTTGATCTCGACTAAGATCGTCTCGCGGGCCAGACGCGCCTCGACCGTCGCCCGCGGCGGTGTATGGCCCGGCATCACCCATTCATCCCAGGCGCGATTCATTTCGTTGAACTGCGCCATATCCTTGATGAACACCATCGCCGACAGGATCAGGGTCTTGTCACTGTCGGCCTCGGCCAACAGCCGGTCGACGTGCCCTAGCACCTCACGCGTTTGCTCGTAGACGGTGGGCGCCTCGTTTTCGGCGATCTGACCTGCGAGGTAGACCACGCCGTTATGGATCGCCGTCTCGGACAGGCGCGGTCCGACATGAAGCCGTTTGACGGGTCCCTGACCGAGACTAACCATGGGTCTGGAGCTCGTCGGACGCCAGAAAGCGCCGCGCCACCGCGATCTGGTCGGCATGCATGAAGGTGGGGGCGTGGCCCACGCCTTCAATGGTCGCCAGTGTCGCTTTCGGGCCGCGTTTGCCCATCTCCTCGTGGTCCTGCGGACTCAGAAGATCGGAGAGCGCCCCACGGACCGCAAGCGTAGGACAGCGGATTTTGTCGTAGACGTCCCAAAGCAGCATGTCGCCCCGTCCAGGATTTGCCGCCATGTCGGCGCGAAACGGCTCTGCGATCCGGGGATCGTAGTGGAGCACCCAGCCCTCGCCGTCCCGCCGCAGCACGATTTCCGTAAGATAACGCCATTCGGCGTCGCTA
This sequence comes from Burkholderiaceae bacterium, assembly GCA_049514215.1. Lineage (GTDB taxonomy): Bacteria > Pseudomonadota > Gammaproteobacteria > Burkholderiales > Burkholderiaceae_D > BOG-994. The sequence goes on along the minus strand of JBEKVI010000021.1, from coordinate 40,732 downwards.
TGCGGCCCAAAGGGCGCCGAGACGGTGCGGATGTACTGGATTGCCTCATCGATGCTCGCAAACCGGATCGGGCGGCCAAAGTATTCCGCGATGCGTCGCAAGGCTTCGACGCGAACCACCGGGCCCACGTCGTTGAGAATCAGACGCTCGATCGGATTGGAGTCCAGTGACGCAATCCCCATCCCGATCAATCCCCCCATCGAGGTGCCGAACCAGTGCACGGTTTTTGCATTCAAGCGCGCCAGAAGCGTCACCATGTCCGACACGTAGGTCGGATACTGGTAGAGCATCGGATTCTTGAGCCAGTCCGAGCGGCCGCGTCCGACCACATCCGGGCAGACGACCCGGTACTCGTCGCAGAAGGCGCGCGCAAAATTGTCGAAGTCCCGACCCACGCGTGAGAGGCCATGGACGGCCACGAGCACGCGGGAATTGGCCGGATCGCCCCACTCCGCATAGGCCATCCGGTGCAGTCCGGCCGAGGTTATGCACTGGACATCCAAAAGGCGCGGCTCGAGGGGCATGCGGGCATCCGAAACGGGTTGGCTTACATCGGCACGTTCTGATTCTAAGCGAATTCTGCAAGCCCGGAGCGCTCAGCGCTTGCCGGGTTTCGCCTACAGAAGCTTCATCTCGACCATGAGATCGACAATCACCTGCGCCGCCTGTTCGGGATGCTCCATGGGAAACAGGTGCGTGCCGTCGATCCAGCGAAAATGGGGTTCGCAAAACTGCTCTGAGAGTGCCGCTCCCGCCAGCGCGATCTCGCGGGAACGCCGGCCACCGATGAATCCGAAGGGCACGATCGAAGGGCGCTTGGCGAGTCGATGCAGGGTGTGGGGAATGGTGCGGTAGATGTTCGATTCAATGGTCCGGTCGATCGCCAGCGACACGCCCTGACTGTCATCGACGAGCCCGGCCCGGATATAGTCGTCCAGTGCCCGGGGGTCGAACTGCGAAAACACGCCGCGGTCCAGGAAATGGCGGCGCGCATCGGCGCGCGTGGGCCAGCGCTCGCGCCGCCGCTGCGTCAAGCCCGCTGGCGTTACGCGTGTTTCGATTCCAACGAGCTTAGCGAGCGCGAAGATCGCCGCGCGCCGCGAATTCAGTATCGGCGCTTCCAAGAGGATCACCGCCCGCACCCGCTTGGGCACACGATAGGCCGCCTGCAGGCTCAGTAGTCCTCCCAGCGAATGCCCGACCAGAATCGGCGCCTCGCTGGCGTCTTCGATTTGTTCGACGAGTTGCCGCACGAGGTGCGGCCAGCCGTCGGTGATGGGATAGGTCGGGTCCACACCGATACGCTCGACGGCTCGCACCTTCAGCGAAGGCGGCCAATACCCAAGAAACGTCTGATAGCTTCCGGCCGGAAAGCCGTTGGCGTGGGAAAACTGGACAAGCGCCATAGCCTCGGCTGCACGCGCGCGTGTTGCGCGGCGTCAGAGAAACTGGGTCGTGTTCGGTTCCTGTTCGGCGAGTGTCTGAAAGCGCCGCGACGGCACGGTCTCATTGGGCGAGGCGAGGGACTCGGGCAGGATCGCGCGTACCGGCTCACCCAAGGCCGCCCTGCGGCTGCCCTCCTCCTTGGGTTGGTTCTCGTTCCAAACCGGGTCCGGGATCTCGGCAAAAATCTGCTTTAAGCGCTGGCCCCAGGTGTTGTGGATCATCTGGAAGTATTGGTTGCGATGGTCAATGCTCGTAAAGCGCGTCACACAGAGCGAATTCACCTCGTAGCACAGAAGATCGAGCGGTAGTCCCACCGAGATATTGGAGCGCAGAGTCGAATCCATCGAGACCAGTGCGCACTTCGCACCTTCGTCAAGCGAGCTTTCCGGCCGGATCATGCGGTCGATCACGGGTTTTCCGTACTTGGATTCGCCGATCTGAAAGTAGGGGCTCTCGTCGTGGGCTTCGATGTAGTTTCCCGCCGCATAGACCATGAAAAGGCGCGTGCGCTCGTTGCCGATCTGACCACCCAAGATGAAGCTGATGCTAAATTCGATGCCGGCCTCGGTGAGCGCTTCGGCATCGCGCGTGCGCACATCGCGCACGGCCTCGCCGACTAAGCGCACGGCGTCCACCATGGAGGACACGGTCCAGATATTCTTGCCGCGGGCGCTGGTCCGCTCCTCGATCAACTGTCGGACCGACTGCCCGATGGCAAGGTTGCCCGCGGTCATCAACACCAGGACGCGTTCGGATGGCCGCTCGAAAACCAGCATCTTGCGAAAGGTGCTGATCTGGTCCACCCCTGCGTTGGTTCGTGAATCGGAGAGAAATACCAATCCCTCGTCAAGGCGCATCGCAACGCAATAAGTCATAAAGCCCAGCCGGTATGCTTGTGGAGTATCTTGGCATTGTAGGCGCCTTCGGTCTCGTTTGACCCCCAGACTCGCGTCCCATACAACGCTTGCACCGCGGATTAACAATAAAGCGGGCAAATGCTCCCCTCTTCCTTTGCTGCAACGCAACAGGACATGCTCCCCTGAACTCCTGTATCGTCGCGCCCATTTCCGATTCTGGGAGTTGCCCCATGCCGAACCTTTCCTACGTCTCTCCTTCCCCCAACAGCCCGTGGGGCACCTACCTCGACCAGGTAGAGCGCGTAGTGCCCTATCTCGGACATTTCGCGCGCTGGGCCGAAACCCTGCGCCGCCCCAAGCGGTGCCTGGTCGTCGACGTTCCCATCGAACTGGACGACGGCAGCGTCGCCCACTACGAGGGCTATCGCGTCCAGCACAACCTCTCGCGCGGGCCGGGCAAAGGCGGGGTGCGCTTTCATCCGGATGTGACGCTGGAGGAAGTGATGGCCCTGGCGGCCTGGATGACGGTCAAGACGGCGGCGGTGAATCTGCCCTTTGGCGGCGCCAAAGGCGGCGTGCGCGTCGACCCCAAAGAGCTTTCGCGCAAGGAGCTCGAACGCCTTACGCGCCGCTACACGAGCGAGATTGGCCTCATCATCGGGCCGGACAAGGACATCCCGGCGCCGGACGTGAACACCAACGCCGAGATCATGGCCTGGATGATGGACACCTACTCGATGAACGTCGGCTCGACCGCCACGGGCGTCGTGACGGGCAAACCCGTTCCTCTGGGAGGCTCGCTTGGCCGCGTCAAGGCCACCGGCCGCGGCGTCTTCGTGGTGGGCCGCGAGGCTGCCCGCCGCCAGAATGTTCCCTTGGAGAACGCGCGCGTCGCCGTCCAAGGCTTCGGCAACGTCGGCTCGGCTGCCGCGGAACTATTCGCCGGCAACGGCGCAAAAATCGTCGCGGTACAGGATCACACCGGGACGATTTACAACCCCAACGGCCTGGACATCGCCAACCTCATGGCCGAACTCCATCAAAAAGGGGGTGTGGGCGAATTCGCGGGGGGAGAGAAGATCACGCTGGAAGAATTCTGGGATGTTCCGTCCGAGTTTCTGATTCCGGCCGCTCTCGAGGGTCAGCTCAACCGCGCCCGCGCCGAGCGCGTCAAGACGCGCATCGTTCTCGAAGGCGCGAATGGACCGACCACGCCGGACGCCGACCTGGTCCTCGGCGATCGCGGCATCCTGGTCGTGCCGGATGTCATCGCCAACGCCGGCGGGGTCACGGTCTCGTACTTCGAGTGGGTGCAGGACTTCAGCTCCTTTTTCTGGAGCGAGGACGAGATCAACGTGCGCTTGGACCGGATCATGGTCGACGCCCTCAAACGCATCTGGGAGACCGCCGACCAGCACCGCATACCGCTGCGCACCGCGGCGTTCGTGGTGGCCTGCACACGGGTGCTGCAGGCCCGGGAGGAACGCGGCCTGTATCCCTGAGCCAAAAAAACTAGGGCTGGGAGTACTCGGGTGTGCCCACCGGCTCGACCGAGACGGCGACCGAGAGCTCGTGATCGCGACCCCCGCGGATCACCCCTCTGAGTGGCGCGACATCGCCGTAGTCGCGTCCGCGGGCGAGAACGACATGCCCCATCGAGGGCACGAGATCATTGGTCGGATCCAGATCGAGCCATCCCGAGTTGGCCGAGAGGTCGGGGCACCACACCGAGGCCCAGGCATGCGAGGCATCGGCCCCCGTCAGTCGAGGACGGCCTGCAGGCGGATGCGTGAGGAGATAGCCGCTCACATAGGCGGCAGCCAGTCCGAGGCTTCTCATGCAGCTGATGAAGACATGCGCGAAGTCCTGGCACACGCCACGCCGCATCTGGAACGCCTCCAACAGCGGCGTGGAGACATCGGTGCTGGCCGACTCGTAGGTGAAGTCCGCATGGATCCGGTGCATGAGATCCAAGGCAGCCTGGCGCAGTGGTCGATCCGGCGTAAACGAGCCCAGGGCGTAGTCGCGCAGTTCGGCGTGCAGGAGTACAAAGGGAGAGGCGAACACGTATTCGGTGGGCTCAAGCCACGGCTCGCCCGCCTCGTAACGCAGGCTCTTGCGCACTTTCTCCCAGCTGATGCCCGCATCCAGATCGACACCGGCGAAGCGGTCGGCGATGGTCAACGCACTTTCGGCGCGCACGATGAGCTCGCGATGCGGGACATAGAGCGAGAAGAACACGCGCGCGTTGCCGTAGGAGTCGCGGTTCTCCGCAAGATACGAAGGCCGCGGTGTGATCGTCAGACCAAAGCGGTCGAGCATCTGGAACGATGCCGCCTCAAGCGGCCGTAAATAGGCCAGATGATGGGCGAATTCGACCCGGCTCGCGTACCTGTAGCGGGTCTCGTGCACCACCCGCAGCCGGGTCTGAAGGCGCTCGCTCATGCGGCTAGCGCCCGATCCGGTTCGGCGACATGACTGAAATAACGCCTTCCGATCTCGTCGGAAAGTGTGCGCGCGGCCTCGCTCGTCCGACTCGCGAGCGCAAGAAGCTTCACGAAGTGGCCCTGGTCATCGCGCTCGCAGAGTTCTTCGAGGTTCATGCCGACTCCGGCAAAGGGCAATACCGCAAGCAGGTCGCCTACGGCTTGTGCCCCGCTTTTGGAATCCGATGCCGGTAGCAGGAGAATCTGGTTGCGCAGCACCTCGAGAACGCACGCAAGCGAGCGCGGGTTTTCCGGGTCCATGACCAACAGATCCAAAAGAGCGGGTATCTCGTGGCGCCTTTGGTAGTGCGCGCGATAGGTGATCGTGCTGTCGAACAGATCCAGCAGCAGATCGAAGCCGGGTTCAAGCAGCACCACCTGGTCCTGAAACAACGCCCACAGAGTCGAACTCATGCTCGACAGACGTTCGATCTGGCGCCCAATGGTCATAAGGCGCCATCCCGAATCGCGGGTCATGCGATCCGTCTGGGCACCGGTGATGGCCGAAAGCTGCATCCCCAGGTACTCGAGCGCCGGCAGCACTTCCACCGTCGAGACCTCCTCGGCGGTTTGCCGAAGCTTGGCGAAGAATTCGTCGCCTGCAGCCAGGATCAACCTCCAGTGGGTGGGCGAGAGTCGGTCGCGGATCTGGCTTGCGGCATAACCCATGGCGTGCACGTTAAAGCCCACGCTCGTGGAAGTCTGGCTGTCCGCCATGGCGGCCGTAAGCGCATGCTCGAATTCGCGGGCGTCGGTCGCAGGCGAAGGCACGGTCTCGGCGACCAAGCCGCGCAAGACGCACAGCTGGCCCAGGGCATCCAGAAACGGGGGCGGTGCATCTTCGTCGCCGTTAAGCCAGGTGAGAACGACGCGTGCGAGGCGCACGGCGTTCTCGGCACGCTCGGCATAGCGTCCCATCCAGAACAGATTCTCTGCAGCGCGACTGGAGACTGGTCGGCGCTTTTGGGCGAGCTCGTCTGGCCCCAGCTGATGCGGAAGCATGGAAAAGGCATCGACCGGCCCATCCGTGAGCACCCAGCTGTCGAGGCTGCTGCCGCCCCGCTGCATCGAGACCACCTGCTGATCCAGACTTGCAATGCGCGTGAGTCCACCAGGCAGGATGTGCCAGCCCCCCTCCTCGTTGGCAATCGCAAACACCCGGACCATGGCCGCCCGCGGCACAATGCGCCCGGCCGTCCAGGTGGGCGCCTGCGACAGCGGCAGGTAGGCCTGCACCGTATAGTCTGCGCCCTCGTCGTCGATACGCGCACGCCAACTCTCGATTTCGCCAGCGCTCACGTTCGCACCAATGATCGGCTCGAAACTCGCCGTCGGATAGGTGGGTTTGACGACCAGATCCTGCAGATAGGGCAGGATCTGCTGTCGTGCCGCGTCTTCGCCGCACCACCAGGACGACAGCGAAGGCAAGGACAGCTCTTTGCCGGTCAGGTAGCGTGCGATCGCCGGCAAAAACCCGTTGATGGCGGGCGACTCGAGAAAGCTGGTGCCTGGAGCATTGGCGATGAGGACATTGCCCGAGCGCATCGCCTGCAGCAAGCCGGGCACACCCAACGTCGAATCCGAGCGCAGTTCCAGCGGGTCGAGATAGTCGTCGTCCAGACGTCTGAGGACGCCATGCACCCTCTCTAAGCCGTAGAGCGTCTTCAGGAAAAGCTGATCCTCGCGGACGGTGAGGTCGCTTCCTTCCACCAGCGGCAGCCCCAAATAACGCGCCAGGTAGGCATGCTCGAAGTAGGTCTCGTTGTAGGGACCCGGCGTGAGAAGCACGATGCGCGGAGCCCCCTCGCTTGCAGGACTTAAACGCACCAGATTGTCGACCAGAAGGCGATAGCTCGTTGCGAGATGCTGCACGTGCATCTCGCGAAACGCGTCGGGAAACAGCCGCGATATCGTCAGGCGATTCTCGAGGAGGTAACCGAGCCCGGACGGCGCCTGGGTCCGCTGGGAGACCACCCACCAGCCCCCGTCGGGCGCGCGGGCGATATCGAAGGCGGCGATGTGCAGATAGACGCCCTTCGGAGGTGAGAACCCGCGCACGGCGCGCAGATACCCGGGGTGGCCATTGACCAGGGCCGGGGGCAGAAGACCGCGATGCAGCAGCTGCTGCGCGCCGTAGACGTCAGCTAGGATCGCATTGAGCAGCTCGGCTCGCTGCTTCAGGCCGGCTTCGAGCTGGGACCAGTCGTTCTGGTCGATCACAAAGGGCAAGAGATCGAGTGACCAGGGACGCGCCGGTCCGTCGCTGTCCGCGTAGATGTTGTAAGTGATGCCGTTTTCGCGGATCTGGCGCGCGACGACCTCGACGCGGTGATCGAGGTCGGCGAAGCCCGATGAGCCCAGGAGGTCAAAAAAGCGCTGCCACGTCGGCCTTAGCAGGGCCGCGTCACTGCGCAATTCGTCGAAATATCCCGGCTTAGGCGGAAGGGCCAGCCGCGCTGCGGTCGCTGCGGCCTCGGTACCCTCCTCGGTCTGGAACAGCGTGTTGGGCACGATCAGGCCAAAGCGCTCGCGCATCGGTGGCGCAGGGGACCAGCCCGACAACGCCCGTCGTAACCCACGTGTGCGCGATGGCAGAAGCTCGCTGACCTAGTCATGGCGCAGATCCAGTGTGAAGGGGAATTCGAGGCTTCGCACCGCAGCGGCCACGTCAAACCGCCCCGGCGTGTGGGCAAGCCTCGAGAAGCGAGCAAGGCGGCGACTTTCGGCTTCATAGGCGTTGATCGGAAACGTGTTGTAGTTGCGGCCCCCGGGATGCGCCACATGATACTGGCAACCCCCAAGCGAGCGGTTGTTCCACGTATCGACGATGTCAAAAACCAACGGGGCATGCACGCCAATGGTCGGATGCAATGCGCTCGTGGGCGCCCATGCCTTGTAGCGGACCCCGGCGACAAACTCGCCCACACGTCCGGTCGGATGGAGCGGGAGCGCGCGACCATTGACGGTAATGATGTAGCGCGTGTCGTTAAATCCGGTCACCTTGGCCTCGATGCGTTCCAAAGACGAGTCGACATAGCGGGCCGTGCCGCCGGCTGCGCCCTCCTCGCCTAGCACATGCCAGGGCTCGAGCGCCGAGCGCAGCGACAGATGGATGCTGCGTGCGGCGACCTCGCCTAAAAGAGGAAAGCGAAACTCGAAGTGCGGGGCGAACCACGTCTTCTGGAACACGAAACCCTGCTCGGCCAAATCCGAGAGCACGTCCTCGAAATCCAAGGCGACGAAACTGGGCAGAAGGAAGCGATCGTGCAGTTCCGTACCCCAGCGCGTCAATTTCGCGGTGTAGGGTTTCTTCCAGAAAGCCGCAACGAGGGCGCGCAAGAGGAGCTGCTGCACCAGGCTCATGCGCGCGTGGGGGGGCATCTCGAAGGCGCGCAACTCCAGCAGGCCCAGCCGCCCGGTCGGACCCTCGGGGGCATAGAGCTTGTCGATGCAGAATTCGGAGCGATGGGTGTTGCCCGTCACGTCAACCAGGATGTTGCGCAGGGTCCGATCGATGAGCCAGGGCGGAGGCACCGTTCCCGGCCCCGAGCGCTTGTGGATCTCCTGAAGCGCAATTTCGATTTCGTAGACCTGGTCGTTGCGCGCCTCGTCGATGCGCGGCGCCTGGCTCGTGGGTCCGATGAAAAGGCCTGTGAAGAGGTAGGACAACGAGGGGTGGTTGTGCCAATACGACACGAGGCTCGCCAGCAGGTCGGGCCTGCGCAGGAAGGGGCTGTCGGCCGGCGTCGCGCCGCCCAGGACGAAGTGGTTGCCACCGCCGGTTCCGGTGTGCCGCCCATCGACCATAAACTTCTCGGTCGACAGGCGCGTCTCGAACGCGGCCTGGTAGAGAAACTCGGTGTGATCCACCAGTTCGGCCCAATTCGCGGCCGGATGGATGTTGACTTCAATGACGCCAGGGTCCGGTGTGACCTGCAGCAGTTTCAGGCGCGCATCGCGTGGCGGGGGATAGCCCTCGAGCACGATTTTCACGCCTAAAGTCTCGGCCGTCATCTCGACGGCCGCAAGCAAGGTGAGGTAATCCTCGAGTGCGGTCAGTGGCGGCATGAATACGTAGAGAACGCCTTTGCGCGTCTCCACACATAGCGCCGTGCGCGTGAGCCAGCCCGCTGATTCGAAGCGTGCCGGCATGCGCGCTTCCTTTTTATCAAGCGCTGGCACAAGCGTCGTGGCAGCCGGCGGCCGCGCACCGGCGCCGGCCGGGGCGGCCGGACCGGCGCCACGGCCGGCAGGCAGGCCCGTTGCCGCCAAGGCGCCTTCTTGCAGCGCGGGCTCGGAGGCGCCGTGCACGTTGCCGGTGTAGGCCAGACCTCCGGGACCGAAGCCCACAAGATGCTGCGGGGACTGCATGCGCAACTGGGCGTACGCAGGCAAGGCGTTCTGCGCGGCGAAAGGATCCTGCGCGAAACTGGGGATCTGGTCGCCTTGCGTGATCCAGGGCAGCGAATCCAACGGCAGCCGGTAGCCCATGGGCGAGTCGCCGGGAAACAGGTACATGCGCTCGTCGCGCATGTACCAGGGTCCGCTGATCCAGCGCGGCTGTCCCGGACGCGCGTCGGTGTTCACCCGGATCGGCAGCGCGAATCCCACCTCGGTTTTCAAGCCGCGATCGAAGACGTGGCGCAGACGCTCGCGCTCCATTTCGTCGTCCACGCGCGAATCGAAGGGATCGACATTGACCGGAAGCCGGCGCTCGCGCCACATGTAATAGAAAACATCCTCGAAGCCAGGGATGACGAAGCGCGGATCCAGATCCAAGCGCGTCGTTAGCGCATCGATGAAACGCCGGGCATCCTCGGGGGTATACGACGAGGGCAGGCGCTCGTCGGCAAACAGGGCCGGGTTGGCCCAGCACGGCTGCCCGTCCGCCCTCCAGCAGACCGAAAGTGCCCAGCGCGGCAGCTGCTCTCCCGGATACCACTTACCCTGACCAAAGTGTAAAAAGCCACCCTGACCATAACGGTCGCGCAGCTTCTGGACGAGCTCGGTGGCATAGCCGCGCTTGGTCTTGCCAAGCGCCGCGGTATTCCATTCCTCCCCGTCGCGGTCATCAACCGACACGAAGGTGGGCTCGCCCCCCTGGGTCAGGCGGACATCCATTGCATCCAGGCGGGAATCGACCATTTCACCGAGCGAGAGGATGTCCTTCCACTGTTCCTCGGAATAAGGTTTGGTCACGCGCGGCGACTCGTAGATGCGCGTGACAGACATGGTGTGCGTGAACTCGACTTCGGACTTGTCCACGGCCCCGGTCACGGGAGCGGCGCTGCCCGGCTCCGGGGTCGAGGCGAGCGGGATATGACCTTCCCCTGCAAGAAGTCCGGAGGTAGGGTCAAAGCCGATCCATCCCGCGCCCGGCAGATAGACCTCGCACCAGGCGTGCAGGTCGGTGAAATCGGTCTCGGCGCCCGAAGGCCCATCGAGGGCCTTCACATCCGCTTTGAGCTGGATGAGGTAACCTGACACGAAGCGCGCCGCAAGACCGAGATGGCGCAGGAGCTGGACCAAAAGCCAGGCCGAATCGCGACAAGACCCGGCGGCCTTAACGAGGGTCTGCTCGGGTGACTGGACGCCCGGCTCCATCCGGATGAGATAGGCGACGTCCGATTGGACATGGCGGTTGAGCTCGACCAGAAAGTCCACCGTGCCCTGCTTGGTCAAATCGACGCTCTTCAGAAACGACTTGAAACGCGGATGCTTCGAGAGATCCTCGTCGAGCTTGACGAGATAGGGAGCCAGTTCACGGGCGAGTTCGGCGTCGTAGCGAAACGGAAATTTCTCAGCGTAGGGTTCAAGGAAAAAATCGAAGGGGTTGTAGACCGCCATCTCCGCGACCAGATCGACGGTCACCTTGAAGTCGCGCGTGCGGTCGGGAAAGACTAAGCGCGCCAGGTAATTGGCGAAGGGATCCTGCATCCAGTTGATGAAATGCTGGGTCGGCTCGACCTTTTGGGAATAGGAGAGGATCGGCGTGCGGCAATGCGGAGCCGGACGAAGACGCACGATCTGCGGCGACAGGCCAACGAGACGGTCGTACCGATATTCGGTGACATGCTTTAGTGCGACGTGGATGGACAAGTTGATCCCTTAAGGAGGGTGCTTACTGGCTCCAGACCAGGAAGTCACGACTGATTCTGGAGCCCAAATCGTTGACGCGTTCGAGAAAATTGGTGAGATACGCATGCAGCCCGGTTTGCAGGATGTCCTCGATACGACCGTACCCGAGTTCGCTTGAGAGCATGCCGGCGCGGCGTTCGGTTTCACCCGAGTGGTCGTTGGAGACCTTCGCCAGGTTTTGCATGACCTCCTGGACGCACGCGGCCAGGGAGCGCGGCATGTCCTGGCGCAAGATGAGAAGCTCCGCCACGCGCGCAGGCGTGATCACGTCGCGATACACCTTGCGATAGATCTCGAAGGCCGATACCGAGCGCAGCACCGCGGCCCAGTGGTAGAAGTCGCGGTGGATATTGACTTCGGGCTCGCCCTTGGTATCGACACTGCCGGGCTCGACCAGCCGTCCCAGTTCGGCCAAGCCGTGATACTTCACGTCCAAGATGCGCGCCGTATTGTCGGCGCGCTCGACGAAGGTCCCCAGTCGGGCAAAGTGGAAGGCCTCGTCCTTGATCATGGTGCCGATCATGACACCGCGCGAAAGGTGCGAGCGGAACTTGACCCATTCGAAGAATTCGCTCGGGTCGCGCTCGAGGCTTCTGCCGGAAAGCAGGTTGTTCAATTCCAGCCAGGTGGCGTTGTGCGTCTCCCACACTTCGGTGGTCAGCGTTCCCCGAACCGCGCGGGCGTTTTCGCGGGCGGCGTGCAAGCACGAATGGATCGACGAGTTGTTGCTCGGATCGCGCACCATGAATTCGATCACCTCGCGCGAAGTGACCGAATCGTGGCGCGCATCGTAGGCGCGCTGGAGCTCGGAGATTCCCAGCATGGCGCGCCAACCTTCGTCGACCCCGATATTGGACTGCGGCAAAAGCGACATCTGGATATTGACATCGAGCATGCGGGCCGTGTTTTCCGCGCGCTCGACGTAGCGGGCCATCCAGAACAGGTGATCTGCGGTCCGGCTTAGCATCTCATTCCTCCAGCACCCAGGTGTCCTTGGTGCCCCCGCCCTGCGAGGAATTCACCACGAGCGAGCCTTCACGCAGTGCCACGCGGGTGAGTCCGCCTGGCACCATTCTCACACTCTTGCCCGAAAGCACGAAAGGACGCAGATCGATGTGGCGCGGAGCGACGCCGCTTTCCACGAAAGTCGGGCATGCCGAAAGCGCGAGCGTGGGTTGAGCGATGTATTTCTCGGGATTGGCAATGAGGACCGCACGGAACTTCTCGATTTCAGCCTTGGTCGCAGCCGGCCCGATCAACATGCCATAGCCGCCCGCGCCATGAGTCTCTTTGACCACGAGCTGGGAGAGATTGGCCAGCGCATAGGAAAGCTCGTCCTTCCTTCGGCACTGATACGTCGGCACGTTGTTTAAGATGGCGTCCTCATCGAGGTAGAAGCGGATCATCTCCGGCACGAAGGGATACACCGACTTGTCGTCGGCGATTCCGGTCCCGATCGCATTCGACAGGGTGACATTGCCGTGGCGGTAGACCGATAGAATCCCCGGCACCCCCAAGGTGGAGTCGTCCCGGAACACCAGTGGATCGAGAAAATCGTCATCGACGCGCCGGTAGATCACATCCACACGCCGCGGGCCCCGGGTGGTTCGCATGTAGACGTAGCCGTCGTCGACGAAAAGGTCTTGCCCCTCGACCAGTTCCACTCCCATCTGCTGGGCGAGAAACGCATGTTCGAAATACGCCGAGTTGTAGCTCCCGGGAGTGAGCACGACGACGGTGGGTTCGGTGCCGGCTTGCGGCGCGACCGCACGCAGCGTATCCAAAAGCAGGTCGGGGTAGTGCGCGACCGGGGCGACGCGGTTACACGAAAACAGTTCGGGAAACAGGCGCATCATCATCTTGCGGTCTTCGAGCATGTACGACACACCCGAAGGCACCCGCAGGTTGTCCTCGAGGACGTAGAACTCGCCCTCGCCCGCGCGCACGACGTCGATTCCCGCGATATGCGCATACATGTTCAAAGGCACATCCACGTCCCGCATCTGGGGACGGTACTGCGAATTGTTCAGGATCTGGTCGGCCGGGATGATGCCGGCTTTAATGATCTTCTGGTCGTGGTAGACGTCGTGGATGAACAGGTTCAACGCCTTCACGCGTTGCCGCAAACCCATCTCGAGCTGGCGCCACTCTGCCGACGGAAAGATGCGGGGGATGATGTCGAAGGGGATGGTGCGCTCGGTGCCCGCGTTGTCGCCGTAGACGGCGAAGGTAATGCCCACTCGCCGAAAGATCACTTCAGCCTCGGCGCGCTTGGCAGTTAACGCTTCTTCCCCTTGCCCATCGAGCCAGCTCTTGAACGCCTGGTAGTGCGTTCGGATTCCGCCTTCGGCCTCGGACATTTCGTCAAAAAACTGGTTGCTGCGCTTTCCCGACATGCAGTCCCCGCAAATCTGTGACGCTGACTTACCGCAGTGCCCGTCCTTGGATAATGTTTCGGACGAATCCTGATCCCCATGGCATTCGACCCCGCAGTTTAGCAAGAAGCGCGCCATTTACGAGCATTCGCGCGACTCGTCTGCGGGCATCCCACACCGATTCGGTGCACCCGAGTAACACCCTGACGCGGTCCCCACGCCTCACGGCACCAAGCCTGTGCCTGCCGGTTCCTGGTCCCCCACCGCCTGCCGTCAGTCGGCTTTTACGGAATCTTTATGGCGGCAAACCTAGGCTGGGATTGCCGGAGCGCGGGTGGGGAGGTCCCGCCCGAGTCGCGCGGCACATAAAAAGAAAGGAAGGAAAGTGTTATGGATACCTTAAGTGAGCTATTGAGCCTCATTCCGCGGGCGGCCTACGTCGTGGCTGCCGTGCTGGTTCTCGCCTGGCTCATCCGAATCTCAGGCGTGATTCGATACATTCCGAACAGCCAGGTCGGCATCGTGGAAAAAATCTGGAGTGCCCAGGGTTCGGTAGAGACGGGCCTCATGGCGCTCGCCGGTGAAGCCGGCTATCAGCCGGAAGTGCTTCGGGGCGGTTTTCATTTTTTCGCCCCGTTTCAATACCGGATCCATCATGTCCCGCTCGTGACCATCACGCAAGGTCAGATCGGCTACGTCTTCGCCCGGGACGGGCGCCCGCTCTCGGCCGGCCAGACCCTCGCCTCTAACGATGAGGCCGCCTCCTTCGAGAACGTGCGTGTCTTCCTCTTGGCCGGCGGTCAAAAGGGTCCCCAACGGACCATCCTGCGGGAAGGGACCTATGCCTTAAATCTGGCCCAATTCGTCGTCTTGACCGAAGGCAAGCTCTTCGCTCTCCAGCTGGACGCGAGCGAGGAGGCGCTTTTCGCACAGACCGGAGCCACGCTCGAGGAACGGCATGGGTATACGCCCCTGGTCATCAAGGACCGCGATGATTTGGTTGGCGTCGTGACCATCCATGACGGACCGGCGCTACCGGCTGGCGAGATCATCGCGCCCGCGGTTGGAGATGCGCCGGGCTCGGCGGCCTTTCACAACAATTTTCAGGATCCGGACCGGTTTCTGAAGGCCGGATATCGGGGGCGCCAGTACCAGGTCCTCGTGGATGGCTCGTACTACCTGAACCGACTCTTCGCCACGGTGGAACTGATTGGAAAGACCGTCATTCCGGTCGGACACGCCGGCGTCGTCGTCTCCTACACCGGAAAACAAGGCAGGGATGTCTCGGGCGATGCCTACCGCCATGGGGAGCTGGTCGAGACCGGGTTTCGCGGCGTGTGGGCCACTCCGCTTCTGCCCGGCAAATATGCTTTTAACACCTATGCCGGCCAAGTCGTCCTCGTTCCTACGACGAACTTCATTCTGAAATGGAGCGCAGAGGTGACGAGCGAACACAAGTTTGACCAGAACCTGAAGGAAGTCTCGCTCATCACCAAGGATGCCTTCGAGCCCTCGCTCCCGCTGTCGGTCGTGGTTCACATCGATTACATGAAAGCGCCCTTGGTGGTACAGCGTTTCGGCGACATCCGGCGTCTAGTCGAACAGACCCTGGACCCCATGGTCTCGGCCTATTTCAAAAATATCGCCCAGACCAAGACCTTGATCGAGCTTTTGCAAGAGCGCTCCGATATTCAACGCCTGAGCTCCGAAGACATGAAGACCAAGTTTGCCGCCTATTCGCTCGAATTGCAGGAGGTCCTCATCGGCACCCCGCGCTCGTCGGACCGGGCCAATGGCCAGATCGAGGAGATCCTGCGTCAGCTGCGCGAACGCCAAATCGCCATCGAGCAGGTTGCAACCTTTGAATTGCGCGAACGTGCCGCCATTCAGGAGCGTACCCTGCGCGAGGCAGAAGCCAAGGCGGCCCAGCAAGGCGATATCACGCGCTCCCTCCTTTCGGTCGAAGTCCGGGCCAATGAAGGCCGGGCCGCGGCGGCGTTTGCCGAACAGGACGCGCGACGCATCCGCATTGCTGCTGGCGCCGAAGCGGAGCGACTCACGCTGCTGGGCGAAGGCGAGGCTCAACGCATTGCGAAAGTCGGAGGAGCCGAAGCCAGCGCAACGCGCTTGAAAGTCGACGCGTTTGGCGGGCCTGAGTATCAATTGGCGCAACAGGTTTTCGAGCGTTTCGCCGACGCCATCAAAGCGGGCGGCATTCCCATCGTCCCGCAGATCCAGGTGGGCGGCTCCGGTGATGGCACCAGCGCCGGGGGCTCACTAGTCGATGCCCTACTTGCCCTCGTGGTGCGCGAGCAGGGCGCTGGGTTCGCACCGAGGGCGAGCAGCGGGCTCCTGCGAGGCGCCTCGAGCCGTCTGGAAGGCGGTGGTGTGCGCGGTGGCGCGGGCTTAAACGGCGCATCGAGCCACGGTGACTCGTCGGGCGGCAGCACGTAATCGGTTGTTGCGCACGCGAAAAGACGGGGCGAAAGCCAATTGCGGCTTTCGCCCCGTCACTCATTCTGGCCTAGCGAGCCGTTTGCGTGGCCGACTGGCCAAGGGCCTTAAGGCGAGGCAGCGCCGCGTAGGCGTTTTCGGTTGTTATTCGTGCGGTCTCAAGAGGGCTCCAGCGCCGCAGCAAAGCGAGCGTCTCCGCGATGCGCGGCAACTCCCCGGGAGCATTACGCTGACGATAGAGCCAGGCCGGTGCGATATCCGGGGCATCGGTCTCAAGCACGGGTACCGTCTCGGGCAAGGACTGCGCAAGCCGGCGGATCTGCAATGCCCTCTCGAAGGTCATCGCTCCCCCGAACCCGAGACGAAAGCCCAGATCCACGAAACCCTGGGCCTGCTGTTCACTTCCATTAAAGGCGTGGCCGATCCCTCCTGGCACTTCGATCTGACGCAAGTCCTTCAGCAGGCGGTCGGCCGAGCGGCGCACGTGCAAGATGACGGGTAGAGCGAACCGTCTGGCGAGCTTGAGTTGCTCGCGATAGAACCACTCCTGGGTGTCACGCGCGGAGTCCGATTTGAGGTCGGTGACGAAATAATCCAGCCCGATCTCACCAATGGCGACCAGCTTTGGATCGTCCCGAGACGCCTCGAGCGCCTCCAGAAGGCGTTCGATGTCGCTTTTCTGGGAATGGGGCGTCGCCATGGGATGAATCCCGAGCGCATAGGCCGCACCCGGAATCCTGTGTGCGAGAGCGCGTACGGCCGCGAAGTTGCCAACGTGGACGGCGGGAATGACGATCTGACGGACCCCGTTGGCACGCGCACCGTCGACGACCGCATCGCGATCCAAATCGAATTCCGATGCGTCCAGGTGGCAGTGCGTATCGATCCAGCCCACCTCGGACGGCGTCGCGCGATCGTTCTGCCCGCTCGTCGATCCGGCCTCGTCCATTCACAAGCCCTCGCTAGAGCGCACCGTCGCGCAATGAAAGCGTGCGATTCATCTGACCGGCCAGTTCCAGATCGTGCGTGACCACAACAAAACTGGTCTTAAGGCCGCTATTGAGCTCCAGCAAGAGGTTGAAGATTTCGTGTGCCGTCCCGCGATCCAGATTGCCGGTCGGCTCGTCGGCAAGCACACAGGCGGGCTCGGTGACCAGCGCCCGGGCGAGCGCCGCTCTCTGGCGCTCGCCGCCCGAAAGCTCTCCGGGCCGGTGCTCGAGCCGGTGCCCGAGGCCGACGCGTTCGAGCATGGCGCGCGCGGCGTTACGGGCCTTTATTGCGGGCATGCGACGGATGCGCAGGGGCATGGCCACGTTGTCCTCGGCCGAAAACTCGGCCAGGAGATGATGAAACTGGTACACGAACCCAAGACGCTCATTGCGGACCTTGCCACGCCCCTGCTCAGAAAGGGTGGCGAGGTCAACGCCATCGACGAACACCTTGCCGTGCGTGGGCGCATCAAGGCCCCCCAAGCAATGCAGCAGCGTGCTCTTGCCCGAACCTGATGCGCCGACAATGGCCACCGTTTCGCTTTGCGCGATGGACAGATTGACATCGCGCAGCACTTCCACTGTGGTGGGTCCAAGACGAAAGGTCTTGGCGAGATGCTCGGCCGATAGCACCGTCGGCATCAACCCTCCAGGGGCGCGGACAGGAAGGCCGGTAGTTCCTCGCACTGCGCCGAAAGCGCCGCGAGATGCGGATAGCGGCCGTGCCCTAGAAGGTCGGGAATCGCGTGTCCGGCAAAACGATAGGCCACAGCCGTGGTGATCACAACCTGATCGAGCGGCTGACCCACTGCGAGCGTAATGCCCTTGCCGTCCAAGATCTCAAGCGCCGTCGCAATCTGGCCGCGATAGCGATCGATCACGGGAGCGTAGTGCTTCTCGACGGGACGCAGCTCAGTCTCATAGACGCAGGCGGCCACTTTTTCGCAGGCGACAAGTGCGGTGCCGATCGTCTGCAGCGCCGCCACCCGCTCGGACCCGGCGCCAGGAACGAGGCGCCGCTCCACACGCTCATCGAGGTAATCCAGGATCAAGCTGCTCTCGGCCAGTACGGTGCCGTCGGTGAGGACGAGCGTTGGGGCCTTGATCAGGGGATTGTAGAGGCGAAACGCGTCGATATTGCGAAAGACCGAAAGCGGAACATGATGAAACGTGTAGCCCTGTACGTGCAAGGAGATGGCCACTCGGCGCACGAACGGTGAATCGTACAAGCCCACAAGTTTCATGATTGGTCTCCGAAGAAGAGTTTTTTATGAGGAAGGGCCGCCGACGAGCCCTAGAACCATCTGGGGACGCATGCGGGCCGGATCCTCTGCAATCGGTGCGGCTACCCGAGCCACGGTGCATGCGCCCCGGGACGCATAGAATCCCTCGGCGTTGGGGTCTGCATCAATGGTGAGCCTACACGCCCCCTCCTGTCGTGCGTTCGCCGCAGCGTCCTGCAAAAGCCGCGTTCCGACTCCCTGCCCGAAGAGGTTGGGCTCGACCCAGAGCGCGTCGAGGATCCACTCGGAGCTGCGCTTAAGGACGATCGCGCAACCGACGATCTGTCCTTCACGCTCGGCGACCAGACACAGGTTCTCCCGCACCAATTCAGTTCCAATCGAGAGCTCGGCTGCCCATTGGCGAAGCTGTTCGCCAGCGTAGCCCCAAGCCGCCTTGGCGCGCAATGCAAGCGCCGTGAGTTCCTGAGCCTCGCATTCCTTGGCGCGACGCACGAGACAATCCATCATCAGTCGTAGCGTAGCGCGTCGGCCGGCTGGACGCGCGCCGCGCGCCAGCTCGGATAGAGCGTCGCAACGAGGCTTAGCACGATCGAGAAGCAGCCGATGACCACGATGTCGGACAGGTGCATGTCCGAAGGCATGGTATTGATGAAATAGACGTCCTTGGGCAGAAAACTCACGCCAAACAGATTCTCGATTCCCGAGACGATCGATCCGATGTTCAGCGAGAGGAACACGCCCAAAAGAACGCCTGCCCCGCATCCGAGCAGTCCGATTAGCGCGCCCTGGATCACAAAAATCGCCGTGATCGAGCCGGGCGCCGCACCGAGCGTGCGCAGGATCGCGATGTCGGATTGTTTGTCGCGCACGGTCATGACGAGCGAAGAAACCAGGTTCGTCGCTGCCACCATGATGATGAGCGCAAGGATGACGGCCATCATTTTCTTCTCGGTTTGGACGGCCGCGAACCAGTTGCGGTTCTGCTGGGTCCAGTCGAGCACCAGGTAATCCCCGCGTAGCTGGCGCGAGAGCGCGTAGGCGACTTCGGGCGCATCCTGCATGTCGCGCAGTTTCAGGCGCACACCGGTGTAGCCGTCTTGCCGAAAGAGTTTGGTGGCGTCATCGATCTGTACGAGCGCAAGCGTGCTGTCGTATTCGTAGTGCCCCGATTCGAACACGCCCACCACCGTGAACTGGCGAAAGCGGGGCATGACCCCGGCCGGAGTCACCTGCCCTTCGGGCACCACCATCGTGACCTTGTCGCCTCGACCAACGCCAAACGAGCGGGCAAGTTCCGAGCCCAGAACAATCCCGAATTCGCCGGGGACCAGGTCCGTGAGATGGCCAAGGATCATGTCGCGATCGAGATCCGACACCTGGGGTTCGGCTGAGGGCAACACGCCCCGCAGCAGGGCACCCCGAAAGGTGTCGCCCCGCGTCAGAAGGACCTGACCGGTCACATAAGGCGCAGCGCCGGTGACCTCGCGATTGCGTCGGGCGTCATTGGCCAGGGCCTGCCAGTCGCCGATGCTGCCGCTCGCGGCCGATATCTCAATATGGGCCAGGACCCCCAGCATCCGGTCGCGGACCTCCTTCTGAAACCCGTTCATGACAGAGAGCACCGTGATGAGCGCTGCGACCCCCAAGCCGATGCCCAGTACGGAGATCAGGGACACGAAGGAGATGAGACCATTGCCAGAGCCCGCGCCCTGGCGCCGTTTTCCGGCGCGCGTATAGCGCAATCCAATTTGCAGCTCGAACGGAAGTGTCAAATGCGGCCTGGCCGTGAAAGGGGGAAGCGAGAAGTTTGCCATAGTTTCGATGGCCTACAATTCGCCCGCATGGATGCCCTGGAAATCGTCGTGCCCGACGCCCTGATTCCGGCCGAGATCGCACCCGCACTCGTGGCGGGGCTCAATCTTCCGGCCTTGCGCTTGGTCGCGATGCGGGGCTCGGCCAAAAGCATCGTCCCTCTCGAGGGCCAGGCGCCATTGACGGCAGCGCAGCAGTGGATACTGGGGGATTCCAACGCGAATCTTGCGCTCGCCTGGGCCAACGCGCTCGATGCCGCCCCGCCTTTGCCCAACGCTTCCCTCTGGATGCTCGAACCAGCACATTTCACCGTCGGGCAAAACCAGCTGGTGCTCGGAAATCCGGCCGAGCTCGCACTAGACGACGCGGAAAGCCAAGCGCTTGCGGCCATGGCGCGCCCGATCCTCGCGGATCATGGATTCGACCTGGAGGTCGCCTCCCGTGAACGCTGGCTCCTGCGTTCCCACCGTGCGCTTCGCCTTCGCGGGGCCAGCATCGAATGCGCCATTGGCCGAAGTCTTCTCGACTGGCTGCCCGAGGGCGACGAGGAAGCCGCGCGCGCCTGGCGCAACGCGCAAAACGAGATCCAGATGACCTGGTTTACGCACGGCGTCAATACCGCGCGCGAGGCCGAAGGCCAACCCGTCGTGAACACCCTCTGGCTTTCGGGCAATGGATCCACCGACATGCCACGGCTGCGCTACTCGGATGTGCGCCAAAGTGCCATGCCCTGGTCGGCTTTGGGCACGAGCGAAAAACCAAGGCTCGCGCTCGAGACTTTCCAGGGGCTTTCCGATCCTGCCCGGCGCGAAGACTGGATCGCCTGGCAAGAAGCACTGCAGGAGCTCGACATCCGGATAGGCCAGCGTATCGCCGAGGTGCGCTCGGGCATGCTGAAGGAACTCATCCTGGTGTTGTGCGATACCGCGACGCTGCGCACGGTACGTCTGAAGCGGCGCGACTTCTGGAAAGTGTGGCAACGCGGAACGCCGCACGAGCTCCTGGCAGCGCCCGAAGCCGCGTTATCCTAAGAGCCATGGGCACCTCTTCGATGCAACTCGTGGCACGGCCGATTCATGAACCTGCCTTGCGCAGACTGGTCGAGGCGGGGGTCTCCCCGCTTTTCGCGCGACTGTTTGCCGCCCGTGGGGTGCTCGATGCGGCCGAACTCAATCTCGAGCTCGGTCAGCTCTTGCCGCCCGACACATTAAAGAACGTGGAGGATGCGGCAAAGCTTCTGGCCGCCGCGATCGCCGCCGACAAGAAAATGGTGATCGTGGCCGACTATGACTGCGACGGAGCCACGGCCTGTGCGGTGGGTGTACGGGGCCTGCGCCTGTTCGGGGCGAAGATCGAGTATGTCGTGCCCAACCGCTTCGAATACGGCTATGGCCTTACGCCGGAAATCGTTCGCCTGACCCACGAGCGTTTCCGGCCCGATCTCATCATCACGGTCGACAACGGGATCGCGAGCGTGGAAGGGGCTCTCGAGGCGCGGCGGCTGGGCATCGACGTCCTCGTCACCGACCATCATCTGGCGGCCGATGTCCTTCCCGAGGCAGCTTGCATCGTCAACCCAAATCAGCCGGGGTGCCGCTTTCCGAGCAAGCACTTGGCGGGAGTGGGCGTGATGTTCTACGTTCTCCTGGCTTTGCGCGCGCACCTGCGCGCACTGGGCGCGTATCGCGAAGCGCCGCAACCGCGCCTGGACAGCCTTTTGGGTCTCGTCGCCCTGGGGACGGTCGCCGACGTCGTGCGCTTGGACCCGAACAACCGGCGGCTCGTCGCCCAGGGGCTGCAGCGCATCCAGGCGGGGCGGACGCAACCAGGCATCACTGCGCTTTTTCTGGCCGCTGGCCGGCAGGCGCGGCTCGCCAGTGTCCACGATCTGGGGTTCGCGCTGGGTCCGCGCTTAAACGCCGCCGGCCGCCTTGCAGACATGGCGCTCGGAATCGAATGTCTTTTGACCGACGACTTCGAAAGAGCGCTTGAAATCGCGCAACAGCTCGATGCGATCAACCGGGAAAGGCGAGGCATCGAAGAACAGATGCAAACCACGGCGCTCGAGCTGGTGGAACGGCTGGGCGCCGAATCGATCGCCTCGCATCGCGCAAGCCTTTGCCTCTACGATGCAGCCTGGCACCAGGGCGTGGTCGGAATCCTGGCCTCGCGGCTGAAGGACCGCTTTCACCGTCCCACCGTCGCGTTTGCACCGAATGCCGACGGCACCCTGAGAGGCTCGGGGCGATCGATCCTTGGTCTGCATCTGCGCGATGTCCTCGATCTCGTCAGCAAACGCCATCCCGGATTGATCCAACGGTTCGGAGGGCACGCCATGGCCGCGGGCCTGACCATCGAGAAGACGGCCTTTGACGCATTTTCCGAGGCTTTCGAGGCGGCCGTGAGCGCGACGCTCGACCCTAAGCTGCTCGCGCGCACGCTCGAAGTCGACGGGCCGCTCGACGACGCCGAGGCCACCGCGGCCACGGCGCGGGCGATCGCCGCCGAGGTCTGGGGACAGGGCTTCGCGATTCCCCTCTTCTGCAACGAGTTCATGGTCGTGAAACAGCAAGTCCTCCAGGACAAACACCTCAAGCTCGTCTTGCGCAGTGACGCCGGTCGCAGCTTCGAGGCGATCTGGTTCAACCATTGCGATGCCCTGCCCCCACGCGCGCGGCTTGCCTACCGGCTCGCCGAAGACAGCTTTCGCGGCGTCGCGCGCCTGCAACTCGTAATCGAGCAGGCCGAAGCGGCATGAACTGAGGGCCTGGGTGTTGCGCGGGCGAGGCGAGCCTGCCGGGTTTCAGATCATCACGCGCGCTGGACCTGTGCAGGGGCTTGCGCTGTACACTAAAAAAAAGGAAACCCGAAACCTCTGGGCGCTTTGCTCCGAGGAAGCCAACATGACCAAAGAACACCAATCGAGCATCTTCTTGAGCGAACCCGGGCAGCGTAAGCCGCGGGGCCGGGGCCATGAGCGGCGCGATGAGATCCTAGGCGCGGCCGCCCGGCTTTTTGTGGAGCACGGCTTTGAGAGCGTCTCGACGCGTCGCATCGCCGACGCGCTTGGGATCTCGCAGACGACGCTCTACGTTTACTTTCCGACCAAGGATGCCATCCTCGATGCGCTGTGCGAACGCTGCTTTACCAAGCTTGTGGGTCTGTTTCGCAAGGTCACCGAAGGGGAAGGCGAGCCCCTGGAGAAGTTGCGCCTTCTCATGCAAGCGTACGTCGAGTTCGGGCTCGAGCACAGTGACGAATATCGTATCGCTTTCATGTTGAGCCGACATGACGACCATACCGAGGCCAAGAACATGGATTTGCCCGCGGAAATGCAGCCCCAGGGCATTCAGTGTTTTCTCCTGCTGCAAGAGCACATCGCGCTCATCGGACGCAGGGGCGAGCTCAACTTCGAGCCGGCGGTGGTCGCCCAGTGCCTCTGGGCGGCCGGCCATGGTTTGGTCGCGCTGCTCAACACCATGACGGGCTTTCCCTGGGCGAGCAAGAAAGAGCTCGTCGCAAAACTGATCGAAATCCAGTTTCACGGAATCGTGCGCCGAAGCCATAACTAATCATTGACAACTGTTCAATGATTATATAACTTTCGCGAGATCCTTCCGCGCCGCAGCAGCGCGCATTCGACAGGTTCTTGCGAGGTCAGCATGGGGTTGGTCCAATGGCACAATCGATTCCGCGAGCCCGCAGGCAACGCCGTCGGCCGCCTCGTGTGCGCCACCGCCTTCCTGTGGGTTGCCCTCGTCCTTGCCGCCTGCTCCAAGTCCCCGGTTGCAAACGAGAGCCCTCAGCCCATCCTCTCGGCCACGGTTCTCGCCGCACCGGCGGGCGAAAGTGTGGTCTACGCGGGCGAGGTTCGCTCGCATTTCGAGACACCCCTGTCGTTTCGGATCGCGGGCCAACTGAAGGCCCGGCACGCGCATCTGGGCGAGAAGGTGCGCGTGGGGCAAGCGCTGGCCGTACTCGACCAGGCCGACTCCCAAGCCAATCTGGCCCAGTCACTGGCCGCCGCGCGTGTGGCCGAGGAGCGTCTCACGCTGGCCGGCCAGATCGAGGCGCGCAATGGACAGCAAGCCCAGGCCGATCTCATCAGCCACGCCGAACACGATCAAAGCGCAGCCGACCTGGCGGTGCGACGGGCCGAACTCGAACAAAGCCGGCAACAGATTGCGCTCGCGCAAAACCAGGCACGCTATACCACGCTGGCTGCGCCAAGCGATGGCGTGATCACGGCAGAACTGGCCGAGGTCGGCAGTGTGGTTGGACCCGGTCAGGCCGTGTTCGGGTTCGCCTGGGGTGGTGAGAAGGACATTCTCATCGATGTCCCAGAGGAGGGTATTGCCGCATTTGCCCCCAAGGCCCAAGCCATCGTGACCCTCGGATCACTGCCGGGTCGCTCCTATGTTGCGCACGTTCGCGAACTGGCCGAAGCCTCCGACCCTCAGAGCCGGACCTATCGCGTCAAGCTCGCGCTCGAGGGCGAAGCGCCCGAGGTCCGTCTCGGGATGACGGCCAGCGCGCGGCTGGCCAACGCCCGAGCCACGACCGTGTTCCGGATCCCCGCATCCGCCCTGTTTCACCAGGGCGACGCGACCGCGGTCTGGGTGATCCATCCGGCAGACCGCAAACTCGAACTGCGCAAGGTCTCGATTGCGCGCTATGGCGCTGAAGTCGTTGATCTGTCCGACGGGATCCGGGCCGGAGAAGAAATCGTCGCTCAGGGAGTTCACACCGTCAACGCGGGCCAGGTCGTCTCGCCACAGACTTCGGACTTCGCAACCGCACGGCCGTGAACGAGCGCTGGAACCTCTCGGCGTGGTCACTACGCCACCGGGCCTTGGTCATCTACGTCATGGTCGTCGTGGCGATCCTGGGCGCAATCTCCTATACCCGTCTGTCCCAGTCTGAAGACCCGCCTTTCACGTTCAAGGTCATGGTCGTGCAAACCTATTGGCCCGGGGCAACGGCGCGCCAGATGCAAGAGGAAGTGACCGACCGCATCGCGCGCAAGCTCCAGGAAACGCCCAACGTCGACTTTATCCGCAGCTACTCCCGACCCGGAGAGTCACAGCTGTTTTTCAACATCAAGGACTCGGCGCCACCCCAGGAGGTCCCATACACCTGGTACCAGGTCCGAAAAAAGGTAGCCGACATCCTCGCCACATTGCCCTCCGGGGTGATCGGTCCGTTCTTCAATGACGAGTTCGGAGACGTCTATACGAATCTCTACGCGCTCGAAGGCGACGGATATTCGCCTGCCCAGCTGCACGACTACGCCGAGCAGATCCGTGCCGAGCTCCTGCCGATCGAAAATGTTGCCAAGATCGACTTCATCGCCGATCAGACCCAGCGCATCTACGTCGAACTCGACAACGCGAAAATCGCACGCTTGGGGCTCTCGCTGGAGAACATCGCAGAAGCGCTTGGCCACCAGAACGCCGTGGGCCCTTCGGGCACCTACACGGCAGCCGGAGACCGCGTCTATGTGCGCACCTCCGGTCAATTCGAACAGGTGTCAGACATCGGCGAAGCCATGCTTCGGATCAATGGCCGGCCGGTGCGTCTGGCCGATATCGCCACGATCCGCCGCGGCTATGACGATCCTCCCGCTCAACTCATGCGCGTCGACGGCCAGACCGTCTTGGGCATCGGCATTGCAATGCAACCGGCAGGCGACGTGATCCAGCTCGGACACGCGCTCGATGCCGAGGTCAAGCGGCTCGGTCAGCGTCTGCCGGCGGGTCTAAAGCTTGTCGAAGTCACGAGCATGCCGCATGCGGTCGCGCGCTCGGTCGACGACTTCGCGGAGGCCGTCGCCGAGGCCATCGGGATCGTGCTGCTGGTGAGCCTGGTCAGCCTCGGAGTACGTACCGGACTGGTCGTGGTCATCGCGATTCCCTTTGTCCTTGCGGCAACAGCGTGGCTCATGCGCTCGTTTGACGTCGGATTGCACAAGGTGTCCCTGGGGACGCTCATCCTTGCGCTGGGCCTTCTGGTCGACGATGCCATCATTGCCATCGAGATGATGAAGGTCAAGCTCGAGCAGGGATGGGAACGCACGCGCGCGGCGGCCTTCGCCTACCAGAGCACGGCCTTTCCGATGCTCACGGGCACGCTTGTGACCACCGCCGGATTTCTGCCGATCGCGCTGGCCCGGTCGGGAACCGGTGAATACACGCGCTCCATATTCGAGGTCTCGGCGATTGCCTTGATCATCTCCTGGCTTGCAGCAGTGATCATCATCCCGCTTCTGGGCTACTACCTGCTGCCCGACGGACATGGTGCGCTGGCGCCCGGAGCTACGCGTGTGGCCCCCTGGTGGCATCGCTTCGTTCCCAGCGCCTTGCGGCCGGCGCCAAGACCTGCGAACTTCGTCCAAAAGGTCACGCACGACGGAGAACCCGACGTCTACGACACGCCCTTCTACAGCCGGCTGCGGGTCGTTTTGAACTGGTGCGTCAAGCGCCGCTTCGTGGTCCTTTTCATCACGATCGTGCTCTTCGCAGTCGCAATGGCCGGCTTTGGCCAGATCCCCAAGCAGTTCTTCCCGAGTTCGGATCGCCCCGAGCTTCTTATCGACCTGAGGCTCCCCGAGGGGGCCTCGATTAACGCCACGCTCGAGCTCGTCAAGCGGATGGAAGCGCTTCTGAATGCGCGCTCCGAAATCGTCAACTTCGCCAGTTTCGTCGGCTCGGGTGCCCCTCGCTTCTACCTGCCACTTGACCAGCAGCTCGCGCAACCGAATTTTGCCCAATTTCTCGTGACGACCGGCAGTGTCGCTCAGCGCGAGTCGCTGGCGCGCTGGCTGGCTCAAAGGCTGCGCTCGGACTTTAGCGCAGCCCATGGACGGATCACCCGCCTGGAGAGCGGCCCTCCGGTGGGATTTCCGGTGCGCTTTCGCGTCAAGGGAAAAGAGATCGGAACGGTGCGCAGGATCGCCGATGAGCTTGCCGAACTCATGCGTGCCGACTCCAGACTTGCGAACGTGCAGTTCGACTGGGATGAACCGGCCGAGCGCAGCGTGCGACTCGAGATCGACCAGGCCAAGGCAAGCCTGGTGGGCCTGAGTTCCGACGATGTCGCCCGTTTCTTGAATCTGACGCTCACTGGCATGACGGTCACGCAATACCGGGAGCGTGACAAGCTCATCGCGGTGGATCTGCGCGCCTTGCCGGCGCAGCGCGTCGACCCCGATACGATCGGATCTTTGACGCTTCGCGCGCCCTCTGGAGCCATCATCCCTCTGGCGCAGCTGGTGCACGTCACCAATACGCTCGAATACGGGGTGGTTTGGGAACGCGACCGGCAGCCGACGATCACGGTCCAGTCGGACACGATTCCATCCGTGCAGCCGATCGATGTCACGCATGAGATCGATCAGCGCCTGACCGGTCTCCGCAGCCGGCTGCCGTTCGGGTACCACATCGAAATCGGCGGCGCCGTTGAGGAAAACGGCAAGGCGCAGTCATCGATCAACGCGCAGATGCCCATCATGGTCCTTGTGGTGCTCACCTTGCTCATGCTGCAGCTGCAAAGCCTCTCGCGTGTACTCATGGTGGTCTTGACCGCTCCGCTGGGATTGATCGGCGTCGTCGCGGCGCTCTTGGCTTTTGGCAAACCGTTCGGCTTTGTGGCGCTCTTGGGGATCATCGCCATGTTTGGAATCATCATGCGCAACTCGGTCATCCTCGTGCACCAGATCGATGAGGACATTCGAGCCGGCATCCCGCGCTGGGAGGCGATCATCGGGGCCACGGTCAGGCGCTTTAGACCCATCACCCTGACTGCCGCAGCCGCCGTACTGGCCTTGATTCCGCTCTTGCGCAGCAATTTTTTCGGTCCGATGGCAACGGCACTCATGGGGGGGATCACGGTTGCGACCGTTCTGACGCTCTTTTATCTGCCGGCGCTCTACGCCGCCTGGTTCCGCGTTGGGGCCGACGAGATCAACGCGCCGCTTGCACCATGAGCGATACGCGCGAGCGTCTTGCAAAGGTGGGCAGGAGAGCCGTTGGGCTCGCCGCACAGCGCACGCCATACTGGGCCCCATTTCTGACCTTGGCCTGGTGCATCGCGGGTTGTGCGGTAGGCCCTGATTTTGAGCGACCCCAAGCGCCTCCAAGCACGCACTACACCGCAGATGCGACGCCGCCGGACCTCTCCCCTGGCTTGGACAGTCCGCAGGTCATTTCCTTTGGCGCGCCACCCGTGCGCTGGTGGCAGGCCTACCACTCGAAGACGCTGGACGCCCTGGTCGAAGAGGGGCTCGCCCACAACGCCGATATCGCGAGCGCGACGTCATCTCTGCTTGGCGCAAGAGAAGCACTTTCGGCCCAGGTCGGATCCTCCGAGTTGCCTTATGCGAGCCTTTCGGGGGAACTCGCGCACGAGCGCTCCATCGGGCTTCCCGACTTTGGTCCACCCACCTCCATCTACAAGCTCTATGCGGGCGTGATCAACGTGGGATATGACCTCGACCTCTTTGGCGGCATTCGCCGCGCCAACGAGGCCAGTCGCGCACAAGTCGAGATGCAGGCACTCGAGTTGCGCGCCGCGCGCCAGGTGCTCGCGGGCAATATCGTCATGACGGCGATTCGCGCTGCCGCGCTCCACGAGGAGATCCAGGCGACCGAGCGCTTGGTCGAGCTGGCCCGCACGGCCGAAGCCCTGACCCGCCAGCGTTACGCCCTGGGGGCCGCCCCGCACCGCGACGTGCTCGATGCTCTGCGCGCGAAGGAGACTGCAGCTGCCGCGCTGTCTCCGCTTCGCACGCAGTGGGCGCACGACCGCCACGCGCTTGCAGTCCTTCTGGGCCGCACGCCGGAACAAGCGCCCGAGGATCTTCCCTTCGCAAGTCTTACGCTGCCCTCCGATCTTCCGATCAGCGTGCCCTCCGAACTCGTGCATACCCGGCCTGACATCCTGGCCTCCGAGGCCAGCCTGCATGCAGCCAATGCCAAGCTCGGTCTGGCCACCGCCAATCTGTACCCCCAGATCAGTCTGACCGGCACCTATGGATCGGAAAGCTTCACGCGTGGCGAATTCCTGCGTAGCCCGACCACGGTCTGGGGCCTCGCGGCCGGGGTGACTCAGCCGCTGTTCGCGGGCGGCTCGCTGCGCGCGCGTCAAAGGCAGGCCCAGGATGACCTCGAGTCGGCGCGCGAGCGCTACCGCTCGGCTGTCTTGCGTGCGTTCCAAAATGTAGCCGATGCCTTGCGCACCCTCGAGGAAGATGCCCACCTCGAATCCGAAAGAAAGGGTGCCGAAGGTGCGGCGCGCAACTTCTTCGAGGAAACCGAACGCCGCTACCGCCTCGGAAGCGAGACGATCCTGGCCGTGGTCAACAGCGAGCAGACCTGGCAGGAGGAGCGGACCAATCAGATCGACAGCGCCAGTGCGCGGCTACTCGACACGGCGGCGCTGTTCGAGGCGATCGGCGCTCCCGAGGAGTAGGACGCCGCCGGGCGGACCGTTCCTACTTGGCCTTTTGCGGACCTTCCGTCCACATCTGCTGGGCAATGAGCCAGTGGCCGCCACTGGCTTGGCGCACGACGAAAAGATAGCGGCCCGTGACCGGAAAGGCGGTCCCGTTGGCCCTTTTCGTGATGATCTCGACGTAATCTCCGCTATCGAAGGCGAGAGTCCCCGAGCGCGCACTGGTCACACTCGTCATCTGGATGACGGGCTTGTTGGCGGCCAGTGCATCCTGAAACAGAGCACGGATCGCGCTCGTTCCGGTCACGCGCTCGCCCGAGGTCGGATAGAACTCGCCGTCTTTGGCGTAGAGCGCCATGAGCGCATCGAGCGACTCGGCGTTCCAGAACCGGGCCCACTGCTGCGTCACGGCTTGGGCGGGCGTGTCCGTTGCCGACGGGGTCGCAGCCGGCGGCGCATTCGCCCCCGCGGCGTCCGCGGCGAGGCAAAAGCGACTGGCGCTGGCTGCCGCTGCCGTGATCCCCGCTAGCAATAACCGGCGCCGGGATACATCGGGCCCGAGCAAATGCATGAATCGTCTCCAGAGTTGTGCCGCCATCTTAATGCGAGGCGCAGGCCACGTCGAATCGATACGACGCCGCCGCTGCGGGCGTTGGCGCGACGGGCGTGCTGACACGGCCCGCCAGGAACGGGCCCCGTCAAGCCTTCGAAGCCGCGGCCACGCCAGGCTTGATCTCGGCTGCGACCAGCGCAAGGGCGGCTTCGTAGTCGTTGACGAGATAGAAGTCACCCGCGCGCTCGGTCAGGTGCATCTGGTCCACGACGCGACGCGGCTGGGCTTGCAAACCTTCGATGACGAGCGTGATGTGCGTGCGCCGGCAACGATCGCACAATCCCTTTAGGGCGTGCACTCCCGTCGCGTCGACCAGCGGCACGAGCGACATGCGCAGGATGAGCGCTTTCGGACGGCGTTGGAATTGATCCAGGAGCGCATCCATCCGGCTTGCCGTGCCGAAAAATAGAGGTCCGGTAATCTGGTAGACCTCGACGTTGGCCGGCAGTCTTAAGCGCTGGGTCGGATCCTCTCCGTCATTGTCCTCGCTCTCGATCGCCTCGCTCGTGCCGCGACCGGCTGCCACCTCGACGCTTTGCGACATGCGAAACATGAAGACGAACGAAGACACCACGAGTCCGGCCTCGACTGCGAGCGTCAGATCGAACGCCACCGTCAGGACAAAGGTCAGAATCAGCACCGACCAGTCGCCGCGTGGTGCCGACAGGGTCTGACGGAACTGTTCGATCTCGCTCATGTTCCACGCCACGACGAGCAGCACGCCAGCCAGCGCCGCGAGCGGGACGTAGCGCATGTAGGGCCCGAGGAGCAGAACGAAAATGAGCAGGAAAAAGGCATGCGTAATGCCGGCCACAGGCGTGCGGCCACCGGTACGGATATTGGTGACGGTCCGCGCGATGGCGCCCGTGGCTGGAAGTCCTCCGAAAACCGCCGACCCAATATTAGCCACGCCCTGGGCCACGAGTTCGGCATTGGAACGGTGGCGCCCCCCGGTCATACCGTCGGCCACGACCGCGGACAAGAGCGATTCGACCCCGGCCAGAAAGGCGATGGTAAAGGAGCTGCGCAAGAGCTCCCCGGTACGCTCGAAGGGGATCCTCGGAATTGCGAAAACCGGCAGACTCGAGGGCAGACCGCCAAAGCGCGTGCCGATGGTGTCGACGGAGAAATGAAGGCCGGCCGCAATGAGCGTGCACAAGACGACCGCAACGAGGAAGCCCGGCCACTGTGGCCGATAGCGCCGCAGCGCGAAGATCACCACGAGCGAGAAGACCGTCAAAAACAAGGCCGCGGGTTGGACCGTGGTCACATGGGCGGCATAGGCAGCCCAGCGATCGACGAACTCGGCCGGCACCTGATCCATCGACAGGCCCAGGGCGTCTTTCACCTGGCTGCTGAAGATGCTCACGGCAATGCCCGCGGTAAAGCCCGTGATCACGGGTTGAGGCATGTACTTCATGAGCGTACCCAGTCTGAGCAGCCCGGCCGCGATCAAGAGGATCCCGGCTAGAAGCGTGCACAGGATCAAGCCACCGAATCCGAAGCGCTGGATGACCCCGAAGACCACCGGAATGAACGCCGCCGTGGGTCCCCCGATCTGCACCCGTGAGCCGCCCAAGGCGGAAACCAGGAATCCGGCCACGATCGCCGTATAGATGCCCTTTTCCGGCGACGCCCCGCTTGCGATCGCAAGCGCCATGGCCAGCGGGAGCGCGACGATCGCGACCGTAAGCCCGGCCAGCGTGTCGGCCCGCAGATCGCGCAGGCCGTAGCCCTCGCGCAGCACGGTGACGAGTTTGGGCAGGAATAAACGCGCGTATTCGCGGGTCGTCAACGCGACCATGCCACCTCCATGATATTTAACTTTGATGATAATCCAGTTATCATACAATGAACATCCCCCAAGAGGTTCTACCGAGGCGCCGACCATGCCCATCGAAAATCGCACTGCCCGCCTGACGGTCCTCATCGATCCGCGCAAGAAGGGGGTCTTTGAACGCCTTTGCGCCGATGAAGATACGACCCCCTCGCAGGTCGTTCGCCGACTGATTCGCGGCTTCATTGAGCAAAGGACCGGACTGCCCTGGAATCCGGCCGACGACACCCTCGCGCTGCAGCCCAAAAAGAGCAGCGCCCGAAGGCGTCCGGGACGGCCCAAACGCACCCGTTAGCGGAAGTCCGCAGCGAAAGAACTGCGCCTGCCGCGCGGGGGTTATAATTTCGGTTTCCCGAAGACCCAGCGCCATGGAAGCCGAACGCCTCAACCTGATTGAATCGACTTTAGACGACCTGCGCGCACGTGCGCGCGAACTGCGGAGGTATCTTTGACTTCGAAACCAGGGCTAATCGCCTGATCGAGGTTCAACACGCTCTCGAAGACCCCAAGGTCTGGGACGATCCCAAGCGCGCGCAGGACCTGGGCCGAGAAAAGAAGGCCCTGGAGGACGTGGTGGGGAACCTGCGCGGACTCGACACCGGGTTAAATGACGCAGCGGAGATTTTCGAGATGGCACGCGCTGAAGACGACGATGCCACGCTCGTGGCGGTGGAAGCCGACGTCTCCAAGTTGCGCGAAACGGTGGAAGGCATGGAATTTCGCCGGATGTTCTCCAATCCCGCCGACCCTTTGAACTGCTTCATCGATATCCAGGCTGGCGCGGGCGGAACCGAGGCCCAGGACTGGGCTTCGATGCTCGAGCGTCAGTACCTGCGCTATGCCGAGCGAAAGGGCTTCAAGTCCGAACTGCTCGAGGAATCCCAGGGCGAGACCGCGGGAATCAAGAGCGCGACCATCAAGGTCTCGGGCGACTACGCTTACGGGTATCTGCGCACGGAAACCGGAGTGCATCGACTGGTCCGCAAATCGCCTTTCGATTCGGCCGGCGGCCGCCATACGTCGTTTGCAAGCGTGTTCGTCTATCCCGAGGTCGACGATTCCATCGAGATCGAGATCAATCCGGCGGATCTGCGCATCGACACTTTTCGCGCTTCCGGCGCCGGCGGCCAGCACATCAACAAGACCGACTCGGCGGTGCGCATCACGCACCTGCCCAGCGGCATCGTCGTTCAATGCCAAAATGATCGCTCGCAGCATCGCAACCGGGCCGAGGCCATGGCGATGCTCAAATCGAAGCTCTATGAACTCGAGATTCGCAAGCGCCAGTCCGAGCAGGACAAGCTCGAGGCGTCCAAGACCGACGTCGGCTGGGGGCATCAGATCCGCAGCTACGTGCTGGACCAGTCGCGCATCAAGGATTTGCGCACCAATGTGGAGATCTCCAACACCGGCAAGGTCCTCGATGGCGATCTCGATCCCTTTATCGCAGCCAGCCTAAAGCAGGGCGTCTAGCGCTTTGTCGCGCATCAGGAGGAGTGCCATGGAAGTGTTCATCGTTACCGGCACCTCGCGCGGCCTGGGAGCCGCGCTTGCCGAGGAGCTCATCTCGCCCGAGCGGCGCGTGATCTGCGTTGCGCGCGGCCCCAATCGCGCGCTGGAAGAGAAAGCCCAGAACGCCTCGGGATGGCTCGACTACTATCTGCAGGACCTCAGCCAGATCGAAGCCACCGACATGCTCGCCCAGTCGATCTGCGACGAGCTCGACGAAAAGGCACTGCGCCTTGTGCTCATCAACAATGCGGGCATGGTGGGGCCGGTCGCACAGGCGTCCAACCTTCCCAGCGATGAGTTGGCCATGGCGTTCAACTTGAACGTGACGGCCGCCATGATCTTCACGTCGCGCTTTCTGAAGGCGACCGAGACGTTTAGCGGTGCGCGTCGTATCGTGAATATCTCCTCGGGTGCCGCGCGCAATCCCTACCAGGGCTGGAGCGCGTACTGCGCCACCAAGGCGGCGCTCGACATGTTCTCGCGCTGCGTCAAGCTCGAACAGGCTACACAACCGAATCCGGCGCTCATTGTCTCGCTGGCCCCGGGAGTCATCGATACCGAGATGCAAACGCAGATTCGCGGTCAGGACCAGGGCGATTTCCCCAACGTTGAGCGCTTTCGTGCGATGAAGGCCGGCAATCAGCTCGCTCAGGCGTCTGACGTCGCAAAACGCATCCTCGAATTCATCGGCCGCGCGGATTTCGGTCAAAACGAAATCGACGACCTGCGCAATCACTCCAGCCCCTCTCCTCCTACTGCGCACTCATGAGCACCTCCATTCCCCCGAGAGAGCCTTCCTCGTTGGACGATAACCAGATCATCGCCGAACGGCGCGCCAAGCTCGCCCAGATGCGGCGCGAAGGCATTGCCTATCCCAATGATTTCGTCCCGACACACAAGGCCCATGCACTCCATGCCCAATTCGGCGAAGTGCCGGCCGAAGCGCTGGGCGAGACTCCGCATGCGGTGTGTGTGGCAGGGCGGATCATGCTCAAACGGGTCATGGGCAAGGCCAGCTTTGCGACTATCCAGGACGTCACCGGACGCATCCAGCTCTATGTCACGGCCGACGCATTGGGAAGCGAGGCCTATGGTGAATTCAAGCACTGGGATCTGGGCGATATCGTCGGGGCGACCGGGACCCTCTTTAAGACCCGCACGGGCGAGCTTTCGGTCAAGGTCGAGAGCCTTCGCCTTCTGGTCAAGGCGCTGCGACCGCTTCCGGACAAATTTCACGGCATCGCCGACCAGGAACTGCGTTACCGTCAGCGCTACGTCGATCTCATCGTCGAGGAGTCGACGCGCCGCACGTTTGTCGCGCGCTCCCGGGCGATCGCTTCGATTCGCAGCTACATGGACCGCCACGCCTTCTTGGAGGTGGAGACGCCGATGCTGCATCCCATCGCCGGTGGCGCGGCCGCGCGTCCTTTCGTCACGCATCACAATGCGCTCGACATGCAGATGTACCTGCGCATCGCCCCCGAGCTCTACCTCAAGCGCCTCGTGGTGGGCGGCTTCGAGAGGGTCTTCGAGATCAACCGCAATTTCCGCAATGAAGGCACGTCTCCGCGCCACAATCCCGAGTTCACGATGCTCGAGTTCTATGCCGCCTACGCGGACTATCGCTGGATCATGGACTTCACCGAAGGGCTCATCCGCCAGGCCGCACTCGACACCCTCGGTCACGCCGTGATCCAGTACCAGGGGCGCGAGCTTGACCTGGAGCGACCCTTCGAGCGTCTGACCATCCGCGAGGCGATTTTGCGGCATGCGCCCGAATACCACGACGCTCAACTCGACGACGCGGCGTTCTTGCGGGCGGAACTGAAGCGTCACCATACCCGTCTCGAAGCGCCGGCGTTGCGCAACGCAGGAGCCGGTGCGCTGCAGCTGGCCCTGTTTGAGGCGGTGGCCGAAGCCCATCTGTGGAACCCCACGTTCATCATGGACTACCCGGCCGAGGTCTCGCCGCTGGCGCGGGCGTCCGATCAGAACCCCGAACTCACCGACCGCTTCGAGCTCTTCATCTCGGGTCGGGAAATGGCCAATGGCTTCTCCGAACTCAACGACCCCGAGGATCAGGCCGAACGCTTCAGAAAGCAGGTTCTGGCCAAGGAGGCCGGAGACGAGGAGGCGATGTTCTTCGACGCCGACTACATCCGTGCTCTCGAGTACGGGCTGCCTCCGACCGGAGGTTGTGGTGTGGGGATCGACCGGATCGTGATGCTTTTGACCGACTCGCCCAACATTCGCGACGTCATTCTCTTTCCGCATCTGCGGGCCGAGGATTGAGGTGGTCCTCGATCCCACGGCGGAGTTCGAGCCAACCGCCGATGGGAGCACGACACGCTTCTCCTCGCGCTTTGGCGAGCACTATCACAGCCGCTTTGGAGCCCTCACGCAGGCGCGCACCGTCTTTCTTGGGGGGACCCAGCTCGATCGCTGTGCCCATGCGCACGTCCTGGAAATCGGATTCGGCCTGGGCTTGAATTTCTTAGTCACGCTCGCCGATGTGACCGCGCGCAAGAGCGCTCTGGACTATCTGGCCTACGAATTCGATCCGCAGCCGGCCGCGGTCCTGGCCGCCTGCGCACAGTCTCATCCCGGCACAAACGAGCCCCTCTGGCAGGCGCTCATCGACGCCTGGCCGCGCGAGTCGAAATCGCCCGGTTGCGAACACCAACCCGTGGAGCTCGAGATTGGCGAGCGACGGCTGCGGGTCATTTTTTCCGATGCGACTTCGGCGCTGCTTCCGACCGCATGGGCCGATGCGGTCTATCTGGATGGATTCTCGAGGAAGGTGAATCCCGAACTGTGGACGCCCGCGTTCGTGTGCCGACTTGCCCGTTGTCTGCGGCCTTCGGGCTGGATTGCCACCTATAGCGCCGCCGGAGAGGTGCGCCGGGCACTGTCCGCCGCGGGGCTCGAAGTCGAGCGCTGCGAAGGTCTGCCGGGCAAGCGCGAATGGTTGCGCGCCCAAAAAACCTAGGAGCCGTGCTTCCATGCACGCAAGCGATGCCGACGTCGTGATCGTCGGAGCCGGTATCGCCGGCCTGTCTGCGGCCTACTTCGCCTCGCGTCGGAATCGCCGCTGTCTTGTCATCGACTCCGGGCTCGACTGCGCAAGCCACGTCCCCACGGCGCTGATTAACCCGGTCAGGGGCTATCGTGCGCGGCTCTCGCCGCTCGACATCGAAGGCGCAAGAACGACCTTCGAACTCATCGAGGCGCTCCGGGTGGAGGGCCATCGTCTGGCCTTCGGGCGCGGGCTCTGGCGACCCGTGCCTGAGACCACGCAGCGCGACGAATGGGCCGCGATCTTGAGGGATCGTGTCCGCCACGCGTGGGAGAGCGGGGAGAAAATACGGTCTGTCGTCCGCGGGGACTGGGTCGCGACCCTCTACCTTCCCGATTCCGGTTGGGTGGAGACGGCGCCTTTACTCGATGCTCTGCGTAAGGCCAGCGCGGCAAAGTTCATGCAGGCCCGCGTCGCTCGCATCGACGTCGCGCAAAACCAATTGATGCTGGACGACGGCCGGACCATCGTCGGTCGCACGCTTCTGTGGTGCGGCGGCGCGCGAGGCGCCGCGCAGATCGGAGCCAATGCCCGATTTCGGCCCGGCAGCGTGCTCCTCACCCGAGAGCGCCTCTCCGAGGAGGCGCTCTCCTACGGACTGTACTGCGCGCCCCATCGCGAGGGCAGCATCGTCGGGTCGACCACCGAAGCCCAGTTCAAGCATTTCCCATCGGAAAGCGAGAGCCTTACCGCCTACGAACGCCTCATCGAGCGTTGCCAAGACGTGTTTCAGAAGCCGCTCACCCCGAAGTTGCGCTGGCACGGCGTCAGGCTCGAGAGCGCCGACCTTCCATTAGGGCTTGCGCACCTGGGTCGTTTCGGCTCGCGCGGCTATCTGCTCGCGCCGCAAGCGGCGGCCGCCTGGGCTCGGCGCCTCTAGACCGCAGCGCTGCCTGCCCCCTTGGCGGCCGTGGTGGTTTTGGCGCGCTCGAGGTCGGGCAGGAGAGCTGTGACCAAACCGATCAGGGGCAAGAAAGCGCAGAGCCGATAAACAAAGGTGATATCCGTCAGATCGATCAGTTTCCCGAGGACGGCCGCCCCGACCCCACCCATGCCGAAGGCGAACCCAAAGAAAAGTCCGGAGACCGTTCCGACCTTGCCGGGAATCAGTTCCTGGGCATAGACCACGATTGCCGAGAACGCCGAAGCGATGATCAGACCAATAATAATCGTCAGGACCGCCGTCCAGAAGAGGTTCGCGTAGGGAAGCGCGAGCGTAAAGGGTGCGACACCCAGAATCGAGCCCCAGATGACGTATTTGCGGCCGATCCGGTCACCGACCGGACCTCCAACCAAAGTCCCCACGGCCGCAGCGAAGAGAAACGCGAACAGATAGATCTGAGCGGCCTGTACCGAGAGCTGGAATCGGTGCATCAGGTAGAACGTGTAGTAGCTGTTCAGGCTCGCCAGATAAAAGTACTTGGAGAAGACGAGCACCAAAAGCACGCCCACCGAGAGCATGACCTTCGAGCGGGGCAAAACCAGCATCGGACGCGGCGTTGCCGTCTTCGCGCGCGCCGCCTGGCGGCTGTGCTTGTACCAGGTTCCCACCTGAAACAGCACGATCATGGCCAACAGGGCCGCCAACGAAAACCAGGCCAGGCTCGGCCGCCCGTGGGGAATGATGATCCATGCCGCCAAAAGCGGCCCCATCGCGCTGCCTGCATTCCCTCCGACCTGAAACAGCGACTGGGCAAGGCCATGGCGGCCTCCCGAGGCCATGCGGGCGACCCGTGAGGATTCCGGATGGAAGATGGATGAGCCGGTCCCAACCAAGGCGGCCGCCAGGAGCACGGTCTCGAAATTCGGTGCCATCGAGAGGGCGACTAACCCAATCAGGGTGAATCCCATGCCGATCGACAGCGAATAGGGCTTCGGGTGCTTGTCGGTGTAGAGCCCCACGATCGGTTGCAACAACGAGGCGGTCACCTGATAGGTCAGCGTGATGAGACCGATTTGCGCGAAGCTGAGGCTAAAGTCGCCCTTGAGCAGCGGATAGATTGCAAGGATCAACGACTGCATCATGTCGTTGAGGAAATGCGAGAAACTGAGCGCCCCAAGGACGCCAAACCCCGTGGTCTCCGACGGCGGGGCGCCCGCTGGACGAAGACTTGAAACCGTTGTGCTCATGTAGAAGGCTCTCTTGGAGGGACACCGCGGCGGCGCGGGCAAGACAGGCGGGTGACGGCCGCAGTATCGATCGGAGGTGGGCGGGCGCAGTCGAGGCGGTCCCCGCTTGCGCTCCAAAAACGCTATTTTATTCCAGCACGCGCTTCTTCGCTTGGAAGCCCCTCTTGGGCTCGCCGTGAGATTTGATGACAGACCAGCCCTTCGTTGTGATCATTCAGACGCGCGTCTCGGGCACACTCGCTGCGAATTTCAATGCGCAAATGACGCGACCCGGCAACCCAGTCCAGCCAGAGATCCTTGTTCAAGCCCCCTTCCTCCGGTGATCCGTTCGCGCCGCCAACCACCCGGATGAGGCCCGGCCGGATCCGCCAGTCTGCAACTCCCCAAGATCCCAAGCGCACTCGCCTGGATGCTGCCTTGGTCCTCGTAGGGGGTGCCGTTACCTTGGCCTTGTACGCGGGAAACGTCGAAGCCGCACCGCCTGGCGACACTCCAGGCAGCCCCGCTTCAAGTGGCGCGCCGGATACGGGTGGCATCCCCGGAACCGCGCCCGGCGGGCCGCCGGCAGGCAATCCGCCGGGCAATCCGGAGATGAACGAGGAGCCGACTCCGTCTGGCGAGAACGAGGAATCCCATGGCAAGGTCCAGCCAGGCCAACCTCTGGAGCAGATCGACATCACCGGGGTGAAATCCGACGCCGATCAGCGCCGCGAGTCGACGGCCGCGAAGATCGTCATCGGGCGCGAGGAAATCGAACGCTTCGGTGACTCGACGCTCGACGAGGTCCTCAAGCGCCTCCCGGGCATTTCGATCGTGGGCCGGGCCCGCCGCGGCGGCAGTATCGTCATGCGCGGCATGGGGCACGGCTATACGCAGATCCTCATCAACGGGGAACGCGTGCCACCGGGCTTCTCGATCGACCAGCTCATGCCCGATCAGGTCGAACGCATCGAGATCTATCGCGCCCCCACGGCGGAAACCGGAGCACGGGCGATCGCGGGAACGATCAATATCGTGCTGCGCGAAGCGCTGCGCACGCACATCAACGAAGTGCGCGTCCAGCTCGGCGACGAAGCCGGCCGCGGCCAGTCGAATGTCTCGTGGATCCGCAATGACATCATGGGCGAACATGGGACTTACAACATCACCTTGTCGGTGGCCCAGACGAACTTTCTGACGGATACGCTCACGCGCTACGATTTCACCAATGCGACTACGGGCGCCACGCAGCTGGAGCAGGACGTCAACACCGAGCAGGTCGGCCGACGCGATAATGTCCATTTCACCTCACGCCTGCAGTGGCAGCTAGGCGGCGGAGAACAGCTGACGCTGCAGCCGTTTTTCACGCTCTCCAAGAGCCAGAACCAGATCGACGGCACGCTCTACCAGCCTGTCGGACTCTCGCTTCCTCCTTACGCCACCAGTCTAACCACGGGTGGGGCGCACTCGGCCCTGGAACGCGTTCAGCTGCAATGGGTCAAGCCCCTGGGGCATGACACCAAGCTCGAGATTCATAGCTACGTCGGGGCCTTCGAGTCAGAGACCAATTCGCTCATCGACGAATTGGAATCCGACGGCGCACGCGCGCTCACCCAGCTCGCACTGAGCGACATTCACGACGTGTCCTGGCAGTTGACAGGCAAGGTGACCACACGGCTCTCGCCGACCCAGACGTTCGTGACGGGCGCGGAGCTGGAGAATCTCAATCGCAACGAGTCGGCCTCCACGATTCAAAACGGCGTGCCGCTCCTTGCGGCATTCGGCGCTGACGTTCAGGCATCGGTCATGCGCTCGGCCGCC
Source organism: Burkholderiaceae bacterium (assembly GCA_049514215.1). GTDB lineage: Bacteria > Pseudomonadota > Gammaproteobacteria > Burkholderiales > Burkholderiaceae_D > BOG-994. Next base: position 513 of record JBEKVI010000021.1, on the reverse strand, counting down.
TACCTGCAGGATGACTGGTCGCCATTCGAGCATTGGGCGGCCGAACTGGGACTGCGCTGGGAAGGAATCACGACGACCAGCGATAACGCCTTAAATCAGGTCACCAACACAAGCGATGTCCTCACGCCGTTGGCGCATGCCGTCTGGCGCTTCGACGAACCGGACCGCGACCAGTTACGCATCAGCGTCACGCGCAGCTACCGGGCGCCCACGCTGCAGCAGCTCATCGCGCTGCCAAGCGTGACCACGCTCTATCCCGTCACCGGGACCAACGTCGCCTCGGCGCCCGACACGGTGGGCAATCCCCATCTGAAGCCCGAACTCGCCACCGGTCTGGACATTGCCCTGGAACACTACGATTTCCACAGCGGCGTCATGTCGATTAGCGTATTCGATCGCGATATCCACGATCTCATGCGCAACGTCACCACGCTTGAGACGGTCGTCTATTCGAAGTTCCCGCGCTGGGTTTCGCAACCCGTCAATTTCGGCGATGCGACCACGCAGGGAATC
>JBEKVI010000020.1:0-65127 GCA_049514215.1 Burkholderiaceae bacterium | reverse complement strand
AGCGCCGCGTGGGGGACTACGTCTGAACGATGGAGAGTGAGCCATCAGGAATCATATTCGGCATCGGTATCCGGTCTCGGTCAAGGGCGTTCTTTTCTCGCCCGACGAGAAAGTCGTGCTGTTGCTTAACGAGCGCGACGAATGGGAGTTGCCAGGCGGCCGCATCGAGCCGGGTGAGTCGACCGCGATCGCGCTCGTTCGGGAAATCTTCGAGGAACTGCGTATCGAAGTGAAAGTGGCGTGCCCCCTCGACTCCTATGTTTTCGAAGTGATTCCGACGCGTCACGTGATCATCTCGACCTATTCTTGCGAAGCGACCGGACCGTTTCGTCCGGCTCTGAGCCTCGAGCACCGCGAACTCGGACTTTTTGCTCCCGAAGCCCTGCCCGCGAACCTTCCGAGCGGCTATAGGAGGTCGATCCTGCGAAGTCGGCAGAAAGCGGCTCGCGCCTCCACGATCCCCTAGCCATTCTCTTGCAACGCCCAAGCTGCCGGGGCCCGGTCGTCACGCTCTTGCGTGTCGCTCCCACATGGCAGTACGCTTGACCCGATCAGAAGGCCGTTTGCGTCGTTCATCGGGGAGGGCGCCGTGCTCAAGAGTGTGGGGGCAGTCGCCGCCGGTTTCGTGACCGCTGCCGTTTTGACCTTCGGCACCGATGCCGCGCTGAGCACCTTGTTTCCGAGTGTCTTCGGTGCCGAGGGAGACACACCCGCCGCGCCCGTTCTGTGCTTCATCCTGGCCTACACCGTGGCTTTTGGCGTCCTCGGAAGCTACCTTGCCGCCTGGTTCGCGCCCAGCCACCCCATGCGGCACGCACTGGCCCTGGGCGCCATCGCCCTTGCGATCGCGCTTCTGTTTACGATCGTTCTTTGGGAGAGCGCTCCGGCCTGGTATCACGTGGCCTCCGATGCACTCATCCTGCCCGCCTCTTACCTGGGCGGGCTCATGCGTCAGCGCAAGAGTCCGCCCGACTCCCCCACCCACCTCAATGAGCTCGAAAATCGCCGATGAACTCTCCCATCCAGTCGGGCCTTAGCGCAAGCCTTCGCTTTCTGCTTAAAGCCGCTCTTCTGACGATGTTCGCCGGCGCCGCCTGGGCCGAAACGAGTGAGGTCACTCCTGCCGGATTTCTTGTTTCGATCCAGGAAGACATCAATGCCCCGCCTTCGGCGGTGTTCGGTGCGCTCATCACACCGAGCCGGTGGTGGAACCCCGAGCACAGCTATTCGAGCGATGCGCGCAATCTGAGCCTCGAGCCCGTGGGCGGAGGGTGTTTTTGCGAGCGCTGGGCTACGGGTTCGGTCGAGCACGCCCGCGTCGTTCTCGTCAAACAGGACGCGCTCTTACGCATGACAGGCTCGCTCGGGCCGCTTCAGTCGATGGCCGTCTCGGGTGTTCTCGAATTCACGACCACTTTGCAGGAGGGCCGAACGCTTTTGAAGTTGCGTTACCGCGTCAATGGCACGGCGGGCTCGAAGCTCGACCAATGGGCAGGGCCTGTGGAAGGAATGCTGACGGACCAGGCCGTACGACTGAAAAGGGTGGTCGAAACCGGTCGTCCCGAGCCCGTGACGCCCGTCAATTGAGCCCGCGCCAAGGAGACACGATGAGTCTTGAAGAAGTCCTTCTGCCTGACTTCGAAGGCTTTGACATGAGCACGCGGGAAGGCATTGTCATTCACGGCTCCAAAGGCGGCGCGGGACCACCCGTTCTCCTCTTGCACGGGCATCCCCAGACCCACGTCACCTGGAGCGAGGTCGCACCTCGCATCGTCGAGGCCGGCTATAGCGTGGTGGCGACCGATCTTCGCGGTTACGGGGACTCGGCGCGCCCCCCTGGGGGGGCCGACCACAGCGGCTACTCCAAACGCGCGATGGCGCTCGACCAGGTGGAGGTCATGCAGGCTCTGGGGTTTGAGCGATTCGTGGTGGTCGGGCATGACCGCGGTGCCCGCGTTGCGCACCGGATGGGCCTGGACCACCCCGAAAACGTCAGGGCGCTCGCGGTTCTCGACATTGCGCCCACGGCGACCATGTATCAGAGGGCCGACCGCGAGTTTGCGACCCGCTACTTCTGGTGGTTCTTTCTCATCCAGCCAGAACCCTTGCCCGAACGCCTCATCGCATCGGACCCGGAGTTCTACCTGCGCTATCACCTCGCCGGCCAAAGCCGCACACCGGGCGTGCCGAGCGAGACCCTGATCCAGGAGTATCTGCGCTGCTATCGCCAGCCGGGAACCATTCACAGTATCTGCGAGGATTATCGCGCTGCGGCTGGGATTGACCTCGTACACGATGCCGCCGACGGTGACCGAAAGCTCGCCATGCCGCTTCTCGCGCTCTGGGGAAAAAAGGGCGTGGTCGGTCAGCTCTACGACGTGCTTGCGACCTGGCGCGAGAAAGCCCAAGACGTGAGAGGCGAAGCCATCGACTGCGGGCACGCCCTCCAGGAAGAGGCGCCTGCTCTCGTTAGCCAAGCGCTTTTGAAGTTCATCGAGGAAGTCGAGCCACAGGGAAAGCGGCGCTAGGCGCGTCTTCGCCTGGGGTTTCGGGTGTCAATGAATCGCGTAGAGATGTCCGTCAGTGCTGCCGAAGTACACGATTCCCTCCGAGACCACGGGCGAGGAAAGCACCGATCCCATCGAATACATCCGATCCACGCCAATGATCATTCCATCGAGCGTGGAATCCGGATAGAGCGCCGTATAGTTCATGGCACCTTTCTCGTCGAGATATTTGGCCGCGTTCTGCTTGTAGCCATCAGTCTGAAAGACGGCTTTCTCCTGGCCACTGATGCGATCGAAGGCATGCAGCCGTCCGTCGGATGTGCCAAAGAAAACCGTGTCCCCCACGATGGCAGGTGAGGAGAAGGAGATCGCCTGGATGGAACTGTTGAAGACGGTCTTTCCGGTCCTTGCATCCAGTGCCTTGAATCGCTCCCCGTCAGAGGTTGGGAAGTACACCACGCCGTCCTTGACGGCCGGCGAGGCGATGACCCAGCCTTTCTGATTATCCTCTGCCCAGAGCTTCTTGCCGCTTTTGGCCTCGAGCGCATAGAAATGGCCATCACGGCATCCGAAGAAGACGATGCCGTCCACGACGGCCGCAGAACTCGCAATGCCCACCTGGTTGAAGATCTCGCGGTCGTCGCCGGTCTCGAACTTCCAGACGAGCTTGCCCGACGCCGCATCGAGCGCGTACAGGTCGCGGTCCCAGCTGCCCACGTACACAACACCTGCGACGACCGCGGGGGAGGCGTGAACCACATTGCCGGTAATGAACCTCCAGCGCAGACGGCCGGTCTTCAGATCGAGGGCGTAGACCGAATGGTCGCCGCTGCCAACATAGACGGTCGCATCGGCCACCGCGGGCGACGAAAGAAACACATCGTAGGGGTCGGCCATAAGCTCGGTGCGCGGTATGGCTCCGTGAATCCCCGGCGCCGTGAAGCGACGCTCGCCGTGCGTGGCGAACTTCCATCGTAATTCGCCCTTTTCGGCGTCGAGGCCATAGACGAAGCCGTCGCTGCTACCGATGACAACGAGCCCGCCGCTCTTGGCCGGCGAGGCATTGACCGGACCCTGCGTTTCGAACTTCCACTTCAGCTCCCCGGTTGCCGCACGAACCGCGTAGACGAAATGATCTGCGCTTCCGAAGTAGACGACTTCATCGGCAACGAGCGGCGACGAGATGACCATGGCTCCCGTCTTGAACTTCCATTTCAATTCGGCAAGAGTGGGGACAATCGGTGACACATAGACACCGGAATGTCGTGCATCTCCGCGAAACATCTCGGTGTTGGCAAAAGCGAGCGTTCCCGCAAGACTTGTGACGAGAACGAGAAGCCAGCGAACGCACAGATCGATCATGGTGGAGTGTTCCTCGGGCACTGCGTTTGACTGATCGTAAGACTTCAGTCATTGCAGTGTAGTGCAAGGATCAAGGCGTATCCAGGCTCGCGCAACGGGCATTGCAGCGGGGATCCGCCGCGGGTGCTTGCGAGCCAGGTGCGCCGCAGAATCGAGCGCGATTTCTTTTCGTTACGCTAGGTCGCAGCGAGCAGGTCCATCACCGCCGCGAATGTCGCCTCAGGCGCCTCCTGCGGAATGTTGTGCCCGATTCCGGCGAGCGTGCGCGCCTCGAAGGCTTCGGTGAAGCGTTCATCTTTCTCTGAAGCAACCTGATGCCGGGCCACACCATCGTTGCCACCGAAGAGCGCGATCGTCGGCACGTGTATGGCCGGTTGCCGGGCCAGCTGTCGCTCGACTTCCTCAAGCGCCGCATCGCCCGCTACACCACCGTACCGGTGACGATAGGAGTGAATCACGACTTCGACAAAATCCGGGTTGTCGAACGAGGCGGCACTGCGCGAATAGGTGGCCTCGTCAAAGTTCCAGGATGGCGACCAGAGCTTCCAGAGGAGCTCACAGAAGGCCTTGCGGTTTTTCTTCAAACCTTCCTTGCCCCGCGCGGTATGAAAGTAATACTGGTACCAGAGCTGATGTTCCACTTCCGGGGCCGCCGGTTCGCCGGCGTGCGCGATATCCTGAATGTTGTAGCCGCCACCGGTCACAAGGCCGCGCACGCGTTTGGGCCAAAGGGCGGCCACGATGCACGCGGCGCGACCGCCCCAGTCGTAGCCCACAAGAATGGAGCGCGATAGTTGCAGCGCATCGAGCAGATCCAAAAGATCATGTGCGAGTGCCGCCTGCTGTCCCGAGCGCAGGGTCTTCTCCGATACGAAGCGTGTCGGTCCGTAGCCACGCAAATAGGGAACGATGACCCGTGCACCCTTGGCCGCAAGGGCCGGGGCCATCTCGTCATAGGCGCGTGGATCATAGGGAAAGCCATGCAGCAGCACCACAGGTGGGCCGTTGGGTGTGCCATGCTCCTCGTAGGCGAGCTCGAGCATCGAAGTGCGTATTTGCTGGATGGGCATCATGGATTGGTCCTCCGCGGAACCTGGAAAATGGATGGGAACCGAATATGGCGTCGCTCTGTGATCGGTGCACCTTGGGTCCCGTCCCGGACTCAGCAATCTTAGGACCCGCTTGCGACATCCGAAATACAGGCTCAAGTCATTTGAAAGACACCGGCCTTTGTCTAAAAATGCCGGGGTAACTCCGGTGCAGTCGACGTTCGGGTCAAAGGGCTGACGGGCTGCTCGCCGGCCCCGTAGCGTTGTGCATCGCGCTCGTCGCGCGCGAGGCGCTCGATGACCTGTCGGAAGTGGGTGAGCGCGTTGTCCATCGGCAGGGGCATCATCTTGAAATGGGGCCCGCTCGCCAGCGTGCTCTGCTGGGCCGTGATCATCCGGCGGTCTTCTTCAAAGGCATCCAGGATGCTTTGATGAATTTGATCCGTCACTTCGGCCCGATCGAGCGCAAAGCCATGCATGTGGCTAAAGAAATAATGGGTGCTGTTTTCGGTCTCGGGCGTGAGGACCTGACACGAGCGGAATTCAGCAGCGTCGACGCGCTTACCCTCAGGCGCCCCGGTGCCGGCCGGAGCCATGCCCGAGTCCATCAGAAGCAGACCCGGCACGATGAAGTCGTAGATATTCCAGCGATCGACTCGTTTGCCCCAGTTCTTGACCTTCAGGATGAAGGGCGGAGGGTCGATATCGCGCACCCAGCGCGTCACGCGCACGCCGCGATCCAGACGTTCGACGACCGGCCGAATCTTCGCGTAATCCTCCGAGCCCCCGAGCGTTTTGGCGTGCACGTAGGGAAGATGCGAGAAGTCCAGGAGGTTATCGCAGATCAGTAGATAGTTCGTCTTGTAGTGAAGATAAGCTTCCTTTCCGCGCCAACGCGAGTCGGTCAACCAGGGCGTGTCGGGAATGTCTTCCGCGCGCGCCTTGGCAGGGTCACCCATCCAGACCCAGATCCACCGGTTCTTCTCGACGACAGGGTAGGAGCGAACGCGGGCCTGGGGAGGAATGCGATCCTGCCCCGGAATCTCGACACAGACTCCCTTGGTGTCGAATTTAAGGCCGTGATACATGCACCTGACGCAATCGCCCTCGCGTCGGCCAAGCGAGAGCGGGGCGCCGCGGTGACAGCAGCGATTCGCGAGTGCGACCGGATGACCCTGGGCATCCTTCCAGAACAGAAGATCTTCACCCAGAATCGTTCGGCCGAGAAGCGCATCATCGGCGAGTTCCGTGTTCCATCCGGCGACGTACCAAGAGTTCCTGATAAACATGCGGCTCTCCCAAGGATGCGAACCCGCAATGCGTGGATCAAATGAAAAAGGATGCGATGCCGGTGTCTCTTTGTTGCGCGGCACAAGACGAGGCGCCGCACTTCTTGGTCACGCACGATGGAAATGGAAGTGCGTGGCGCGGCGGCGTTCACGCATGCTACGAACTGCATGCTCATGCGTCAAGTTCGCGCGGCGCATCGCAACCGAATGTGACGCTGCCCGCCTTTCTTAACACAAACTGAAAAAGGGGAGAATGTGACGCGCTGGCCGAGCATTGCTAGAGCGCTTCGAATCAACGCTCGTTCGATGTCGATTCAGACAAACTCCTAAGTGATCTGCCGTCGATCACTTAGAGAGCACACGGGGTTTTTCGATTGATGGCCGATTTACAAAGTAAATGGGGGACGAGCCGATTCCTTCGACGTTCGCATGGCATGATGCATCGTATCTCTTTCTGCTCAAGTGATGAAAATAAGCTTTGCGCGCCGGTCTGTTAGCGAGCGCACAGAGACGATGATTGTTGTTCTCGATTCCTAGGCTTCGAATGTCCAAGCGGGCTCTTTGCGTTTTTCTGAACCTCATTTTCGCCCTGTGCCTTTCTTCCTGCGGCGGAGGCGGAGGTGGGGGAGGCTCGGGGTCGACGAGCGCGAGTGCCGGTGCGAGTTCGACGGGCTCTGGAGCGTCGGGCAGCACCACCACCGGTGGGAGCGCGTCTGCGGCCGGCACGGCCGGCGAATCACTCAATGCCAAACTCGGCAAGCCGAATCGGTTCCTGGTCGGCTTGGGTGCGGGCAACGTGGTGGCAGACATGAATAGTCAGTCCATCCGACCCGACATCTTCGATCAGTACCTCGTGGGCGTAGGCAGTGGATCCTGGCCTTACTGGAACAGTCCGAATGGCGCGTTCATCACGATCTTCGCCCAGCAGGCAGAAAGCGTTGGCGCGACCCCCATGTTCACGCTTTACCAGATGGCGCAAAACGGGGATGGAAATCTGTCGGGCCTAAACGATTCCACCTTTATGACGAATTACTGGGCCCAGGCCAAGCTGATGTTCCAGATTCTCGGTACTTACAACAAGCCTGTGCTCGTCAACCTCGAACCCGATTTCTGGGGCTATGTGAAGCAGCAGGCCACCGGGGGCGATCCCGCGAATCTATTTGCCCACGTGTCGCTCCAGCCCGAATGCGCGAAACTCGCCAATAACGCCATCGGAGTGGCCCAGTGTCTTCTGACGCTCGGACGCGCCTATGCACCGAAGGCCCTGATTGGTTATCCTCCTTCGTTTTTCGGCTGGACAGCGAGTCAGGTCGCAGCCGAGATGAACGAGTTGGGCGCGCAAAATGCCGATTTCATCGTCGCCCAAACCAGTGACCGCGATGCCGGCTGCATGGAGGTGACCACGCCGCCTCCGGAATGCGCAGGAAGGGGCGCGGGGCCTTTTTACTGGGACGAGTCGAACAAGACGACCCCGAACTTCGAACAGAGTCTTAGCACCTGGTCCGCAATGCATGACTCCATGAAGAACCTTCCCATCGTCTGGTGGCAAACGCCCATGGGTGTACCGTCAGCGACGCCCGGTGGAACGACCAATCACTATCGGGACGACCACGTCGACTATATGCTCAAGAACGCGTCCCAGTACACAGCCATCGGGAGCGTAGCCGCCGTCTTTAGCGCCGGCGCGAGCTCGCAGACGACGATCGCGACCGACGGCGGCCAATTCAAGAATCTCTTTAGCCAATACCTGAGCAGTCCGGCGAGCCTGCCCTAGAGCGAGCGCTTCAGCCGAGCGGCCCTAAGTAGTCGGCCTTGCCCACGTTCACACCGAGGTGGCGCAGAATGTCATAGGCCGTGGTCACGTGGAAATAAAAATTGGGCAGTCCAAATCGAAGCAGATAGGCATCGCCCCGAACGTCTCCCTTGAACAGACGCAGATTGATATTCACGAGACGTTCGTGACTGCCTGCAAAGCGGTCGGACTTCACGCTGTGCAGGAATTCGATCGTCTTGGCCGCGCGCGCCTTCAGTTCCGCAAAGCTCGACTCGGTATCGGGAAAACTGGGGCTTTCCACTGCGGTTAGCCGCGCGACCGTCGCCTTGGCGGTATCGCTTGCACGTTGGATCTGTCCCGCAAAGGTCAGCATATCGGGTGCGAGTCGCGCCTCGATGATGCTTTTGGGGTCGCTTCCCTTCTCACTCGCGTGGGCCTCCGCCTTGTCGATCAGGGAGGAGACTACGGAAAGCCCACGTACGAACGCGGGCACACAAACCTCTTGCATCGAAAGAGCCATTGTCATTCCTAAAATGTGCAGACCGGGCAAAGATCATACTCTCTCACGCCGCCCTTTGATGGTGCGTCCCCGAACCGCAAGAACCGTTCGCTGAAGATCGCTGTGCGAATGCTTGCAAAACGCAACGAGTCCGCCTAAGCCCTCTGGAATGAAGAGCACGCCGAGAAGTGCCCGAAAAGGAGTTGTTCTTCCATGATTTCAGGTGTCACATTGTTGACGGATAGAGGAGAAAGGCGCGAGACTTCGAATCCGAAACCGGCGGCACCTATAAAAATCCACGAGGAGACCAGCATGAGCGAGTTCGGCGATCCCAAAGGGAAGTCCCGCATGGACTTTAGCGCGCAACGCCGGCGCTTTCATCGTCGCGGCTTAGGGCTCGTGCTCGGCACCGCGCTCGGACCTGCGATGTGGTCCGAAGGCGCGCTCGCACAATCGGAGAGCGCGGGGAGCGGCCCCGTTCGGATCGGACTTCTCTTGGATATGAGCAGTCTGTATGCGGACGTCACGGGCCAGGGATCGCTTGAGGCGGCGCGGATGGCGGCGGCCGACTTTGGCGGGAAGGTGCTCGGGCGGCCTATCGAGATTCTGTATGCGGATCACCTGAACAAGGCCGACATCGCCTCGACCAAGGCGCGCGAATGGTTCGATACGCAGCAGGTCGACATGATCGGAGACGTGTCCGGTTCCGCCGCGGCTCTGGCTGTCGTCGAAGTCGCGCGCCAGAAGAACAAGATCGTCGTTATGAGCGGTCCCGGTGCAAGCCAGCTGACCAATGAAAACTGCTCGGCCGTGAGCGTGCATTATTCCTGGGACACCTATGCGCTAGCCGCAGGTACGGTGCGCGGGGTCTTAAAGGAAGGTGGCGACACCTGGTTTTTCGTGACCGCCGACTACGCCTTCGGCTATGCCCTTGAAAAAGACGCGACCGATGTGATCAAGTCGCAGGGGGGGCAGGTCATCGGGAGCGCGCGCCATCCCCTGAATGCCTCTGACTTCTCCTCGGCCATCGTCCAGGCGCAAGCGTCCAAGGCCAAGGTGGTGGCGCTCGCCAACGCCGGGGGCGACACGGTCAATGCGATCAAGGCCGCGCGTGAATTCGGACTCACCAAGAATCAGCGTCTGGCCGGTCTGCTCGTTTTCATCAACGATGTCCACGCGCTGGGCCTGGAGGCGACCAAGGGCATGTTCGTGACGGAATCGTTCTACTGGGACATGAACGAGGAGACCCGGGCCTGGTCGCGTCGCTATTTCGACATCATGAAGAAAATGCCAAACATGGCGCAGGCCGGAGTCTACTCGTCGACCCTGCATTATTTGAAATCGGTCCAGGCGGCCGGCACGGACGCCACCACACCGGTCATGCAGAAATTCCGCTCGATGCCCATTAACGACATGTTCGTTAAGAACGGCCGCGTGCGCGAAGACGGGCGCATGATCCGGGACATGTATGTCTTTGAGGTGAAGCAGCCCAGTGAATCGAAGTATCCCTGGGACTACTACAAGCTTCGCGCAACGATTCCGGGTGATCAGGCCTTCTTGCCCCTGTCGCAGTCGCGTTGCGCACTGGTGAAGAAGTCATGAATTTCTGTCCTCGGCCAGCAGTGACCCAGGCTCCGATGACTTTAGAAGACGTCCACAGCGATCAAGGAGGTGCACGATGAACCCCCGATGGAAGTGCCGGCCGGAGGGCTCTAACTGGGGCGACTTCGGAGCCGACGATCAGTTGGGCCGGCTTAATCTCATTACGCCCAAAAAGGTCTTGGAGGGCGCAGCCGAGGTCAGGGAAGGACTCTCCTTTTGCCTGAGCCTTCCCCTGGACGTTCCCGGGGGCAACCTCCTTAATCCCAACCGGCATCCGCCCGTGATACGGCCTACGCTTAGGCACGGGCGCGTCAACTTCAACTGCCTTTTGAGTGAGATTGATCCCGGTCGCACGGATGTCTTAAGTGACGACTTCGTGATCCTGCACCTGCAGTACTCGACCCAGTGGGATGGGCTCGCCCATGCGGGCTCGCTCTTCGATGCCAATGGCGATGGTCTGCCCGAGGCGGTCTACTACAACGGCTATGCGGCCCATCGTGATGTCGTCGGACCCGCTCGCGTCGAGGACGCAGGAGTCATCCAGGGTGAGATGTCCAAAAGTACGTCGCAGGCGCGCTCGTTGGGCATCGAGCACATGGCCATGAAAGCTGTCCAGGGCCGGGGCGTATTGGTTGACTTGCACGCGCACCACGGAGATACGCGCACGGTCGTCGGATATGAGGCGTTCATGCGCGTCATGGATGAAGACAAAGTGGTGGTCGAAGAAGGCGACATCCTCTGTTTGCACACCGGGTTTTCCGAAGTGCTTCTGGGCATGAACAAAAAGCCCGACATGGAGGTCCTCTCGGCCACGGGCTGCGTGCTCGATGGGCGCGATGCGAAGCTCTTGCAATGGATCACCGACTCCGGTGTCTCTGCCATTGTCGCGGACAACTATGCCGTGGAGGCCTACCCGGCCCGTCAGGGTCCGCCTTGCTGTGCCGCACTGCCGTTGCACGAGCATTGTCTTTTCAAGCTCGGCATCCATCTGGGCGAGCTCTGGAGGCTTTCGCCCTTGGCCCGGCACCTGCGAGCGAGCCATCGCTCGCGGTTTTTGCTGACCGCGCCGCCGCTTTGCCTGCCGGGCGCTATCGCATCGCCCGCCACGCCGGTGGCGACCGTCTAGCCGTGCGCGCATGGTCTCGTCTTGCACAAGATCCAGCGCTGTCGAGGAGGAAGTCGAAATGAATGAAGGCCCTAAAGAGGCGCAGAGCGCCACCTGCGACGTAGTCTCGCCCGGCCGGCGCCGGGCGTTGCAATCTGCGGCCCTGGGATTGGGTACCTTGGCCGCGCCCTGGATCCTCACACGCGGCGCGCATGCGGCAGCGAGTCTTCCCGTCGTCGAGACCCGTTCAGGAAAGATCCAGGGAGAGGAGATCGACGGCGTCGAGGTCTTTAAGGCGATCCCGTACGGCGATAGCACGAGCGGGGCCAACCGGTTCCTGCCGCCCCGACCCGTCCAGCCGTGGTCTGGCGTGAAGCCGACGCGGGCCTTTGGCGCATCCGCGCCTCAGCCTTCCGATTCGCCAGGTCCCACCACCGCCTGGTACTCGACCATTATGCCGGTTAGCGAAGATTGTCTTTTCCTGAACGTCTTCGCGCCGGCTGAGAGGCGCAGTTCAGCCCAACGACCGGTGATGGTCTGGCTCCATGGCGGGGGCTGGTGGGGCGGCTCGGGAACGGCGCCGGGTTTTGACGGAACGCGCTTGGCGCGCGATGGCGACGTCGTGGTCGTCACGCTCAACCATCGACTCAACGCCTTTGGTTATCTGTATTTTGGAAAAGCCGATCCGCGCTTTGCCGATTCCGGCAATGCCGGCATTCTCGATCTCGTCGCCGCACTACACTGGGTCAAGGACAACATCACCCTGTTCGGTGGCAATCCCCGGAATGTGACCATTTTTGGACAATCGGGCGGGGCCGCCAAGGTCGCAGCGCTCATGGACATGCCCGCTGCAAAGGGACTTTTCCACCGCGCCATCGTGGAAAGCTGTTCAGGGGGCACGCGCCTGGATGGGCCGGAGGAGGCGGCAAAACAGACCGAGCTTCTGGCCACCGCGCTTGGGATGAGCCGTCCAGATCCGGTCGCCTTGCAGGCGGTACCGATGCAAACGCTCATCGGGGCCATGCGCGCGGTCAAGGACCCCTACCGGCCCGTTCTGGACGGACGCTCGTTTCTGCAGGATCCCTTCGAGCCGCGCGCGACCCCGCTTGCCGCCGCCGTACCCACGCTCATCGGCAATGCGGCAACCGAGATGACCCTCTACCTCGCCGCCGATCCGAGAAACTTTTCCATCGGTGCCCCCGAGGTGCACCAAAGGCTATCGAGACTCTTTAAGCTCGACGACGCAAACACCGATCGCATCATCGCGACCTACACCGAAGCGCTCGGCAATCCGCAGCCTTCCGACGTGCTCGATGCGATTGGCACGGACTATGTGTTTCGCCGCAACACGCTGCGCATCGCGGCCCTGCAATCGGAGCAGGCCCCCGTCTACAGTTATCTCTTCGATTGGGAGACGCCGGTCATGGGAGGGGTGCTGCACTCGCCGCACACGGTGGAGGTTCCGTTTGTGTTTGGAACGTACGCCGCCGCATCGGGGCTCGTGGGCAATGGTCGCGAGCTTGGCGAACTCTCGCGCTCGGTCATGGCGGCCTGGGCCGCTTTTGCGCACTCGGGGACTCCCGACACCCCGGGATTGCCAAGCTGGCCGCAGTATCGAGCCGACAGCCGCTCGGTGATGCTGCTCAACACGCAAAGCCGCATCGCAACCGATCCTGGAGGGGTGGCGCGTGCCGCGCTCGATCACATCCCACCTTACGAGTACAACGTCGACCGCGGTTTGCTGGTCCACTCCTAAGGCCGGAGCGCAGGGCTTTAGTCTAGTTCAGCTTGCGTTGCGCTCGACGCGCGCTCGCGCCCGGACGTGCACCATCGTCTCGCGCGGCCTTCAGAAACTCGATGAGGCAGCGCAGCTTCGCTGGCACCTGTCGGCGGCTTGGATAGTACAGATGGAATCCCGGAAAGACCGGGCAATGGGGTTCGAGCACACGGGCAAGCTTTCCCAGCGCTATGGGATCCTGCGCCGTACTCTCCAACACGTAGGCTAGTCCCAGCCCGTCGAGCGCGGCCCGAACCAGTGCGCTCGTGTCGTTGACCGTGAGCGAACCCTCGACGTGCACCTCGATGAGCCGCTTTCCCTCGAGCAATTCCCAGCGATAGAGCACGCCCGTGGAAGGCATGCGAAAGCGAATGCACTGGTGCTCTTTGAGTTCGGCAATAGTCCTGGGCGCCGGTCGCTGCGCGAAGTATTCGGGAGATCCCAGAATGGCAATGCGCTCCTGCCGGGTCAGGGGAAGACTGACCATGTCCTTCGCGACCGATTCGCCCAAACGGATGCCCGCATCGAAGCCTCGCTCGACGATGTCGACAAAGCCATCGTCAAAGGAGAGCTCCAGGCGGATCTCGGGATAGGTCTTCCGAAATCCCGCGAGGATGGGCTCGACCAAGGACAGGTACGCGGGCCGCGGAAGATTCAGCCTCAGCAGGCCCGAGGGGCGACCCGAGAGGTCGCGTACCGACTCGAGCGCCTCGAAGACCTCGGCCAGCGCCGGCCCCACCTTGGCAAGCAGACGCTCTCCCGCCTCGGTTAGACCGACACTGCGCGTGGTGCGGTTAAAAAGGCGCACCGCGATGCGCTCCTCCAAGGCGCGCACGGATTGGCTGATGGCCTGGGGAGTGACCTCGAGCAGGGCGGAGGCCTCGGTGAAGCTGCGGGTGCGCGCCACGGTCGCAAAGGCAACCAATCCGTCAAGTTGCTGCAGGCGCATGGATTATCAATTTTAAGTTGAGAGAACGTAAAGACTCTACGCCTTTATCAACACTATGAATAGGCCCAAAGTGGGACCGGTTGAATCCCATTTCACTGACTGCGAGGAGAATGACGATGAGCCGAAACGAATACTTCACCCTGGGTGCAAGCGGCCTGCGCGTAAGCCGTCTTGCGCTGGGCACCATGACCTTCGGCACCGCCTGGGGCTGGGGCGCCGACAAGGACATGGCCCGCTCACTTTTCAACCACTACCTTGAGGCGGGCGGCAATCTCGTCGATACCGCCGATCTCTATACCAATGGCGAAAGCGAGCGCTGGGTTGGAGAATTCATCCGGGAGCGGGGCGTACGCGAGAAGGTTGTTCTGGCGACCAAGTTCAGCTTTTCGGCGGACCCGACCAATCCCAACGCCGGAGGTAACGGACGCAAGAACATGCTGCGCGCCATCGACGGCTCGCTCAAGCGCTTGGGCACCGACTATGTCGACCTGTATCTCCTGCACGCCTGGGACCAGGTGACGCCGGTGGAGGAAGTCATGCGCACCTTCGAAGATCTCATTCGATCGGGCAAGGTACGTCACGCGGGTTTGTCCAACGTTCCTGCCTGGTACGCCAGTCGCGCGCAGACCGCAGCAGAAGTGCGGGGCTCGGAGCCGATTTCGGCGCTGCAACTCGAGTACTCGCTGGCCGAGCGTTCCATCGAGGATGAATTTGTCCCGCTGGGCACGCGCTACCGCATGGGTGTCATGGCGTGGAGCCCGCTCTCCTCCGGCCTTCTCTCCGGGAAATACCGTCCAAGCCGGGACGGGGCGTCGGGCGACGGGCGCCTGCGGACGCTTGGCGCCTCTTCAAACCCCGCGTTCGCGAAATTCACCGAGCGTAATTTCGCGATCGTGGCTGAACTGGAGCGGGTGGCCAACACCTTGGGCCGCAGCATGGCGCAAGTCGCAATCAACTGGGTCGCTCATCGACCCGGTGTTGCGACCGTTCTCATCGGCGCGACCCGCTTTGAGCAGCTCAACGACAATCTGCACGCCCTCGAGTTCGAGATTCCGCCCGAACTGAACGCGCGCCTGGATGCCGCGAGCGTGCCTGCCTCCCGATTTCCTTACAGCTTCTTCACCCCGCAAATGCAGGCCATGCTGGCCGGCACGCATGCGCTCGGTGACAAGCCCCTGGGTTACGCCCCGCCCGTTCGGATCGAGGCGGACGCGGCCGGGGTGGGCGCCTCGGTCGAGAAGGCGTAGCTCTGTGTGCGCAGCCGCTAGGGGGGAGACGCGCGCGGGTCCGACGTCGCGCCCTTGGCTGCCGCGCTCCTGGTGTGTTCTCCGACGCGGCGCTTCAGTTCCAAGGCCGCACCCAGGGCCACGAGCGAGACGCCGAGGGACAAAAGGAGCGCACCGGTCTCACCGAAATGCCCTATCACGATCGCGTAGATCAGGGGAGCTATGGCCGAGAGGACAAAGCTGGGCGCGAGGAGTCGACCCACGAAGATCCCGTAGGTCCGGTGATCGAAAAGAACGAGCGCCATGGTGCCTCGGGTGATGGTCGCAATGCCATTGCCGATGCCGTAGGCCAGGGCGAAAAGCGAGGCTGCGCCCGCAAAGCGGCCGCCGTAGAAGCCCGATGCAAAGGCAATGGGCAAAAGGCCGCAGGCCCAGACATTGAGCGTCAGTGGAGACATGCGGCGACCGAAGAGGATCTCGCCAAAGCGCGCGGCCGATTGGCCCACGCCGCGCAAGCTCGAGATTCCCACGGCGCTTGCAGCGCTCGCTCCCAGGCCGATCAAGATCGCAATCATGTGGGCCGACATGCCGGCGTTCAGAAAATTGGTCAGTGCCGTGATGAGGGTGTACGCACCGGCGGCAAGGAGTGTGTCGCTGCGTCCTAAAACCGTGGGCGATGATTCGATTTCGTCGACCGGCAACGCGGGCGCTAAATACCGCTCGCCCGAAATGGCCAGGTGTGCCGGAGCAACCAGGAGCGCGAGAAGGGCATAGGTCCAGACCGCGCCGCGCCAGCCCATTTCGAGCGCCAAGGTGTGCCCGAGTGGCCAGAAAAGCGTGGAGGCAAGGCCGCCCAGAAGAGTGATCTGCGCCATGGGACGCCGAGCGTTCGGACCTCCCAGGCGCGCTAGCGCCGCAAAAGCTGCATCATAAAGCGTGAGTCTCATGCCGATGCCCAAGACCACCCACGCCATGAAGTAGCCGGGGATGCTCGTCGACGATGCGATGAAGGCACATCCGGCGGCGTTGATGACAGAACCCCAGGCCATGACGGGTCGGCCTCCGTAGCGGTCGACGAGGCGCCCTGCGAGCGGGGAGAAGAGCCCCATCACCAGCAATGCGACCGAAAAGCCGCCGTAGACGACATCCTCGGACCAGTGCAGATCGGCTGCGATCAGTTCGCCAAATCCGCCAACGAGGTAGTAGGTGATACCCCACGAGACGAGTTGTGTGATGCCCAGCCAGAAGACGGTCCTCTTGGGGATCACGCCGGTCATCCGTCGAACCCGCTCCCCGAGGGGTCGGTACTATCACCTTGGCCCAGTGTCCTTTGCATGAGAACGGTGTCCACCCAGCGGCCGAGTTTGAATCCGACGGACTTTAGCGTGCCTGTCTTGCGAAATCCGCAACGCGCGTGCAATGCGATCGAGGCGCGGTTT
Organism: Burkholderiaceae bacterium; assembly: GCA_049514215.1. Lineage (GTDB taxonomy): Bacteria > Pseudomonadota > Gammaproteobacteria > Burkholderiales > Burkholderiaceae_D > BOG-994. Next base: position 48,549 of record JBEKVI010000020.1, on the reverse strand, counting down.
TCACTGTGACCGATGACCGCAATCATCTGGCGCCACGGCCCCGCTTCGCAGCGTGCAATGAGCTCGCAAAGCAACGCCCGTCCGATCCCCCGGCCACCAAGCCCGGAGGCGACATAGACCGAGTCTTCGACTGAAAAGCGGTACGCAGGTCGCGGCCGGTAGCTCGTGGCGTAGCTAAAACCGACGATTCTTCCGTGGTCCTCGGCGACCAGATACGGCAGTCCCATCTGCAGCGCCGCATGGCGTCGCATGAGCATCTCGCTCGTTGCAGGAGGGACTTCTTCAAAGGTGGCGAGTCCGTGCAAGACATGATCGGCATAGATCGCCTGGACCTGAGCCATGTCGCTTTCGAGCGCATCGCGCACCGCTCCCGCAAAGACGGCCTTGCGCCGCGCAACGCCCATTGTCGGCTCCCCTTGGAGATCGAAACGCCTCATGATGGGGCTCGCCATACGATAAGGGAAGCTTTTACAATTTATGCAAAGTATGAGATTTTCTTTGACGTATGAGCCTCAATTTGAATCACCTGAAAACCTTCTCGGACGTCATCGAGTTGGGAAGCTTCTCGGCCGCGGCACGAAGGCAGAATCTGTCGCAGCCGGCCGTGAGCCTCCAGATCCGGCAACTTGAAAAGCGCCTTGGCGTGGCACTCATCGAGCGCGTGGGCCGGACCGCGCGGCCCACCGCCGCGGGCGCTGAACTGCTTTTTCAGATCCGGCAGATCGACGGCGCCGTGGTGCGAACGCTCGAGGCGATGGCGCCCTACGCAGGCGGCGCCATGGGCCGGGTGCGGATTGGCACGGGGGCCACCGCATGCATGTTCGTCTTGCCTCCGGTGTTGCGCGCGATGCGCGAGGCGTTTTCGAAGCTCGAGATCACCGTGACCACCGGAAATTCGCTCGATATCATTCATGCGATCGAGGAAAATCAGCTGGACCTCGGTCTGGTGACCATGCCCGTGGGCGGCCGAAGCCTGGATGTAAGACCGGTCCTAAAGGACGAATTTGTTCTCATCGCCCCGTCATCCATGACCCTGCCTTTGCGCCTTACGCCTTCGGCACTGGCGGCGCTGCCCCTTCTGCTCTTCGAGCCCGGAGGCAATACCCGGCGCATTGTCGACCAGTGGTTTGCACAGCATGGTGTGGCGCTCACACCGGTCATGGCGCTGGGCAGCGTAGGTGCGCTTCAGGAACTCGTTCGAGCGGGACTGGGCTGCGCGATACTGCCGGGCATGGCGGTCCCGGGGCCGAAGGAAAGGGAAGGGCTGAAGGTGCGATTCCTCTCTCCCCGCCTCCACCGAAGACTGGCGGTCGTGGTGCGCCGAGACAAGCCTCTGTATCGGGGCTTAAAGGAGCTGCGCGAGGCGCTCCTCGCCCTGGGCTCGGAAGCGCGAACCGCGACTCGCCCAGGTTAGCTCGGGAGCGACCCTAACGCCTGTTCGACCTCGGCAAAGGTGGTTGCGCGTTTGATCACGCCCAATTCGAGCTTGAGCGCACTTTCGAACTGGGTCGCCGAAAAGATGCCGCGCACGTGCGCCTCGGGCGCTCTGGAATCGTCGAGCACGATGAGGTGGCGCACGGCCGCGCTTTTGAACGTCTCGACGATGTCGCCCACGCTCGCATGCGCGATCTCGTCCATATCCAAAACGCGCCATTGCTGGACCGGCTGCATGATGTTGCGCACCAGGACCTGGGAGCGCGAACGGGCGGCGCCGTGATCGACGACCGACTGCAGATACTGCAGCGGTTTTTCGCCCACGATATCGAACGCGGTGATGAGTCCCACCAGATGTGAAGCCGAATCGATGACGAAAAGAAGTTTCACCGAGGCATGCACCATCCGGGCCAGGGCATCGTCGATTTGCGTGGTGTCAAGCGTATAGACGGCCGGTGTGAGCGCGAGGTCGGTCATGAGGCTCTTGGCCGGCGAGCCCAGGGCGACATCGGACGGAGAGGGACGCGAACTGAGTAGCGAGACTTGAGCGGGGGTGCGCGCCAGGCGGCGGGGGACAAACTGGTTCACGAGACTCCTCCTATTCGAGGCGATCGGAAGGTGATCGCCATTTAATGACATGTCGTAATATGGTACGCCCACTCAAAGCGCTTTGTGGAGGGTGCGGCCGGTGCTCGGAACTTTTGTGACGCATGAGCCGCGCAGGCAGCGTTTTGCAACACTTCGAAAAGTGCTCGGCTCGATGCCACAGGTAACGCCGTGATCCAGAAAGGAAAAACATGACTTCGCTTGCCCTCGAGAGTCTGCCTCCCACCTTGCAGTCCGTGCGCACACGGCCGCTGTTTGTCGCGCGCCTGGCGGTGCGCGGCTATGTCGTCATCGGCCCCACGCCCAACGGCTTTCGTCGCGTGGGGATCGTCACGGGCGGCACGTTCGAGGGCGAGAGACTCTCGGGCGAGGTCATCGACGGCGGAAGCGACTGGCAGGAATTGCGCAAGGACAACGCCACGACGCTTGACGTGCGCATCATGCTCAAGACCTCCGATGGCGCCTTCATCGGCATGTCGTATCAGGGTCTGCGGCATGGGTCGCCTGAAGACGTCGCCAAGCTCGAGCGCGGCGAGGTGGTGGATCCCGAGCGCGTCTACTTCCGGACCAATCCGATCTTCGAGACTTCGGCGCCACGCTATGACTGGATCAATCGCATCCTGGCAATCGGCATCGGACACCGACTTTCCGACGGGCCGGTGTATAGCGTTTTCGAAGTCCTCTAGCGCGTCGCGGGCCCCGGGTCCGTCTTCGAGGTTACGCCGGAGCTTTCCGTTTCGCCGTGCGGTGCCAGCGCCGACACGAGAACGGCTTGGGCGATCTCGTTGGCAAGCAACTCGTCTTTGACCGCGCGCGCCAGAAGCACACCGCCTGCGAGCTGCGCGAGCAAGGCCCACGCGGCTTGCCGGTCTTCGGAGTTGGAAAGACCCCGGGCGACTTCGCTGGCGAGGATTTGCAACTCGGTCTCGTAATCCGCACGCGTGGCATCGGAAGCGTGCTCGACTTCGGCTGACAGGCTTGGCAGCGCACAGCCGCCCGCGACGTCCCGTCGGTGGGCCTGACTCAGATAATAAGTAGCGAAGGGCTTGACCCATTTCTGGCCATGGAGTCTGCGATAGTGCTCAACGCCCAGCCTTAGCCGCTTCACGCCGGCAGCGACGACGGCCCGAAAGGCTTCCGCCTTGGAGCGGAAATGCCGATAAAACGCGCCAGAGGTCACACCGGCCGCGTGGGCCAGCCCATCGACTCCCACGCCGCCAAAGCCGTGCTCCCGGAATTCGCGGCCCGCCGCCTCCAGAATGCGCTGGCGGGTCTCTTCCGTGTGTTCTCGGCTATACCGCATGATGTGGGCTTTCCCTCGTTCCCGTTGGATGGCGTTGCGGCCTACGGGCCGGCGTGCATGGATTTCTGGATTATGGAGTGCAACCCGGCTTTGGCTACCTGCAAGGAGCGCCAAAATCGTGCTTACTGTATAGGGCGCTTGCATTGATAACGATCGTTATATATCATGCAGCGGAGTTTCCCAAAGGTCCAACGACCGAGACGGCGGCCCGCGCGGGCGTTCCCTGTGCAGCGTTGCGGCGGCAACTCATCTAGACCCCCGCACCCTGGAATCGTCGGGTGAGACGAAAGCATTGGGAGGAAGACATGTCGATATACCTTTTCGGATCGACCTCGCGGCCGTTCGGGGGAATTCGCCCCGGCATTACAGCATTGGCCTCGAGGCTTGGACGTACGGCTCCTCGCGTCTGCGTCGGGCTAATTGCCTTCGGGGTGTTACTCCTGCAGGGTTGCGCGTCGCTCCCAGAGAAAGTGTCCAAGGTGCCTTCGACTGCAATTGCGGCGAGCCCTAACGAAGAGCTCGGACGCATCGCCTCTGAAAGCGTGCCCGCCACTGCCAGATCGGGATTTCGGCCGCTGCCGCAAAGCGTGTTCTCCATGGACGCACGTCTGACGCTTGCGCGGCACGCGCAGAAGTCGCTCGACCTTCAGTATTACCTTCTCGAAAACGACGTCACGGGCCACACCGTGCTACGCGCCGTACGGGATGCGGCACTGCGGGGCGTTCGCGTGCGCATTCTCGTCGATGATCTCTACACCGCCAGCAGCGATCGCATGCTGGTCGATCTCTCGGCCTACCCGAACGTCGAAGTGCGCCTGTTCAATCCGTTTCCTGCAGGCCGTGCCTTCTCCGCGACGCGCTGGGCTTTTGCGCTGAGCGACATTGCGCGCGTGAATCACCGCATGCACAACAAGATGTTCATCGCCGATGGCGCATTTGCCGTTGCGGGCGGGCGTAACCTCGCCGACGAGTACTTTTTCAACAACAAGGAGGGTAACTTCGTCGACTTTGATCTTCTGGTCGCGGGCGACGCGGTCCCGCGCATGGCCGCAATCTTCGATACGTACTGGAATAGCCCGCGCGTCTATCCGCTGCTCGCGCTGGAATCGAGCCGTGATTCTCCGGAGGCATTACGGCAGCGGTTCGAAGAGCTGACCGCTGACGCGAAGACGGCCTATCCGACACCGCCGGCCCAAACACCCGATCTTCTGGGGAGCTTTCCCCTGAGCGCCGATATCGAGCACCCTCCTTTGAAGATGCTCTATGGCGCAATCGACGTCTTCGCGGACAACCCCGAGAAGGTGACCGGACGCGCCGAAAAGGGCGACGACCCGACCACGGTGACGTCCCGGGTGATTCAGGCGATGCAGGGTGCACAGAAGGAGGTAACGGTCGGCTCGCCCTATTTCATCCCCGGAAAAGCGGGACTTGAGGGCCTCAAGAGCATCTGCGATCGCGACGTCCAGGTGTATCTCCTGACGAACTCGCTTGCATCTAACGATGAGCCCTTCGCCAGTGCAGCCTACGGGCGCTACCGGGTGGCGATGCTCAAGATGGGGGTCCATATCTACGAGATCGATCCGGATCAGATGGCCAAGGACCCCTTGATCGGTGCGGCGCTGCGCGCATCGATCGGCCGTTCTCATTCCAAGCTCGTCATCATCGATCATCACACCACCTTCGTGGGTTCGATGAATATGGATTTGCGCTCCTCGCGCGAGAACACCGAACTGGGTCTCCTGGTCGAGTCGCCGGTGCTGGCCGACCAGGTCTTGCACCTGGCCGAATTTGTACGCTCGGTGGGGAGCTATACGCTCCAGCTCAAGGAGCCAGGTGATCATGTCGAATGGGTTGCCAACGAAAACGGTGCGCAGACCATCTATCAGAGCGAGCCCGGCGTGAGTCTGGGCACGCAGCTGCAGATCCTCTTCTTTTTTCCGTTCATCAGCGAAAGCCTCCTCTAGGCCATCACCGCTTAAAAAATCCGAAGTCTGACGCGACTTCGGCTCCCACTTCGGGGCGCACTGCCCCGACACGCTTTCTTCGAACGGGCGGGAAGAAGGCGTGAAGACCGACTTCTTTGCCCCGAACTGCGAGGCTTACCATGAGCGCTAAAGAACACGCCATTGAACTACTGAAAAGTCTCGAGACTGGCGACACCCAACCCCTGTCCTACATCGATCCGGAGCACTACATCGAGCACAACCTGAACGTGGCCGATGGGCTCGAGGGACTGAAGGCCTATTTCGCTTCCCGACCCAAGGGCACGGTGAAGGTCAATACGGTACGCGCCTACGAGGACGGCGACTACGTCGTCACCCACAGTGAGTTTGTCGATGGCCAGAAGAAGAGGATCGGTTTTGACATCTTCCGATTCGCCAATGGCTCTATCGTCGAGCATTGGGACAACATGCAAGATGCCGAAACCAAGCCCAGTCCGAGCGGCCACTGGATGACCGATGGTCCGAGCGAGGTCGCCGATCGCCACAAGACGGCAGACAACAAGGCGCTCATGCAAAGGTACATGGACGATCTCATCGCAGGTCGTCGGGAGACCTTTCCCAGCTTTTTCGAGGGGGTGAACTACATCCAGCACAATCCCTGGGTGGGCGACAACCTGACGGGATTGATCGCCGGTCTTCAGGCTCTGGCCAAGCAAGGTCTGGCCGTCAAGTACGACCGGGTGCACAAGATCCTGGGCGAAGGCAACTTCGTGCTGGTCGTGGCCGAGGGCCTGTTTGGCGATAAGGTCACCGCGTACTACGACTTCTATCGTATCGAAAACGGCAAGCTCGCCGAGCACTGGGACACGCTGGAGGCGATTCCGCCTGAAGGCGAGCGCAAAAACTCGAACGGGAAATTCTAGGAAGCAGGGTCGGCTGCCCGGGGCGCCACGCGGCACTGGCTGTCCCTGGCCTGCCGTCTGGAAGGCCGGGCCAAGGAGACTCCGCGAAGGAGCCCATCAGGCTTTAAGGTTAACATTGCGGGCTTAGTCAATCCGACGCGCAGCCCTCATGAGACCTCGCCTTGGCCACGCCTGATGCACCGAAGGCACTTCCTCTCTGGTCGGTCGCGGCCCCCTTCGTCGCGTGGGGCCTCTTCGGACTTTCCGCCTTCGGTCTTCAGGGCCTCTTCGCACTTGTTCTCGTCGTTGGATTGATCGTAGGCACGCTCGCTGCCGTGCATCACGCCGAGGTGGTGGCGCACCAAATCGGCGAGCCCTATGGGACCCTCGTGCTCGCCGTCGCAGTGACCGCCATCGAGGTTGCGCTCATCGTCTCCCTCATGCTCTCGGGCGGCCCCGAGACGACAGCGCTCGCCCGGGATGCGGTGTTTGCCGCAGTCATGATCATTCTGAACGGCATCGTCGGCCTTTGTCTCTTGATCGGAGGCATGGAGCACCGCGAGCAGAGCTTCGGACTGCACGGCGTGACCGCGTCGCTCGCGACCTTAGCTGCGATCGCGGTCCTGACTCTTGTTTTTCCGAACTACACCACCACCGTGCCCGGTCCAAGCTACAGCCCCAGCCAGCTGGGCTTCATCGCGGTCGCATCGCTTCTCCTCTACGGGACCTTCGTTCTGGTCCAGACCGTGCGCCACCGCGACTACTTTCTTCCTCCGGGCGCTACAGGCGACGAAGCGCTGCACGCGAGTCCACCTGGTGCTCGCACGGCCTTGATCAGTGCGGCCCTTCTTCTGCTGTGTCTGGTCGCCGTCGTGGTCCTGGCCAAGGCAATCGCGCCCGCGGTCGAAGTCGGGGTCGAGCGGATCGGCGCTCCCAAGGCAGTCGTGGGCATTCTCATCGCCGCACTCGTGCTCATGCCTGAAGGTCTGGCTGCGCTTCGGGCCGCGCGCGCCAATCGCCTGCAAACGAGCCTGAATCTGGCCCTGGGTTCGGCCCTGGCGAGCATCGGATTGACGATTCCGGCCGTGGCCCTCGTCTCGCTGGTCACCGGCTGGTCACTGACGCTGGGCTTGGACGGCAAATCCAGCGTGCTCCTCGTTCTGTCGCTGTTCATTGCGAGCCTGTCCTTGGGCACGGGGCGAACCACGGTCCTCCAGGGCGCCGTGCACCTGCTTCTTCTGGGCGCGTATCTGTTTACGACTGTCGTGCCCTAGAAAGACATCGAAGTCGCAATCCGCGGTGAAGTGCGAGAATCTGGCCCCGTCGCACGTCCTTTGGGCACTACCATGGGCCTTGATTCCGCGTGCATTTTCCACTATAAGAGAAAAATAACTATCTTATTAAACAGACGCGACGGAGCCATCGTCATGAAACTCATTCGCTGCACGCCGGCGCAACACCAAGACGCCATCCTCGCGATCTTAAACGAGGCGATCGTGCACTCCACCGCGCTCTACGACTATAAGCCGCGTACGCCCGAGGCCATGACGCAGTGGTTCGCGACGAAATCAGCTGCGGGCTTTCCGGTCATCGGTGTGGAGGATGACACCGGCACCTTGCTCGGGTTTGCGAGTTACGGAACGTTTCGGGCGTGGCCGGCCTATAAGTACACGGCTGAGCACTCGATCTATATCCACAAGGACCACCGCGGCCGGGGGCTTGGTAAATGGCTCCTGGGCGAACTCATCGAAGCGGCCCGCAAACAGGATCTGCATACTCTCATCGGCGCCATCGATGGGGCCAATGCCTCAAGCGTTGCACTGCATCGTCAGTTCGGGTTCGAGCCGGTCGGAAGAGTCCGGGAAGCCGCATTCAAGTTCGGTCGCTGGCTTGATCTCGAGTTCTACCAACTCATCCTGGAGACACCGAAGCAGCCCGTCGATGGCTAGCCTCTCTTTCTGACCCTCTCTCTTCGCACCGCCCCTGGATTCGCGTGCTTCCGAAGTGAGCAGAGCGACGCAGGATCGGGTACGCTTCATCCCACCCTCATGTAAGGTGAGGGGGCTCGCGAGAAGACGCCCGACTGCGGCAGGGCCTTTGAGCGAGGCACGACGTCAGATGACGCGCCGCGTGATTCTGCGCGGCAAGCTCGTGATGCGCGTCCCGAAGACGTTCAAAAGCGAAGGGGACCCGAACTTGGCCATCGACTTCAAGCGCTCGTGGAGCGACCCGGAACTCGAGCTCTATCGCGATACGGTGGTGCGCTTCATTACGGAGAAGATGCTCCCCGACGATGCCGCCGCGCGTGAGCGGGGGCATGTGGGGCACGGCCTTTGGGAGGAGGCAGGCGCGCTGGGCCTTTTGTGCTCCGATGTCCCGGAGCGCTATGGCGGCGGCGGAGGTGACTTCCGCCATGAAGCGGTGTTCTACGAGGAGATGGCGCGGCGCGGCCTGTCGGGAATGAACCCGTCCGTTCACAGCATCGTGGCGCACTATCTCCTCAACCACGGGACCGAGTCGCAGAAGGAACGCTATCTGCCAAAGCTCGCGCAAGGCCAGCTGGTGGGAGCAATCGCCATGAGCGAGCCCGATGCCGGCTCCGATCTGCAGGCGATTCGCACCCGCGCCGAAAAGATCGCCGACGGCTACGCGATCACGGGTTCGAAGACCTTCATCACCAACGGCTATCTCGCGGGCCTCGTGATCGTCGTGGCCAAGACCGACCTTGCCCAGCGCGCCCGTGGCATCTCGCTTTTTCTGGTCGAGACTCAAGACTGCCCCGGTTTCAAGGTGGGGCGACTGCTGGAGAAGATCGGGCTTTTTGCACAGGACACCGCCGAGCTTTTCTTCGATCAGGTCAGAGTACCCCCCGAGAGCCTTCTGGGTGGCGTCGAAGGGCAGGGGTTTTTCCAGCTCATGTCCGATCTGCCCTACGAACGCCTCATTATCGGAGTCACCGCCTTAGCTGCTATGGAAGGTGCTTTTGAGGCGACACTGGCCTATTGCCGCGAACGTCAGGCGTTCGGCCACGCGATTGCCGAATTTCAGAACACCAAGTTCAAGCTCGCCGAGATCGCCACCGAGATCAAGGTCGGGCGTGCCTTTATCGATCGCTGTGTCGAGGACCTCGTATCGGGTCGCCTGGACACGGCCACGGCCTCGATGGCCAAGCTGTGGGGCTCCGAAGCCCAGGGCCGTGTCATTGATGCCTGTGTCCAGCTCTTCGGGGGCTACGGCTATATGCGGGAGTATCTCGTCGCCCGAATGTACTGCGATGCGCGGGTCCAGAGGATCTATGGGGGCACCAACGAGATCATGAAAGAGGTCATTGCTCGCGCGCTCTAGGCGTCGATGAAGTGGCCGGTCTCCCCGGTGATGTTCCCAAGCGGTATTGCGCCGCAAAACTGAAGAGCTCTCGCGGGGAGTTCCGCCTCGGCAGGCATGGGCATTGCGACTTCTTAAAAGGGGAGCCCCGGAAGTCCGGGGTCGACCCATGCCCTCTCTCACAACAGGAGCAGCCCATGAATCCCTCCCGAGAATTCGCCGTCGTGACCGGCGCGTCGTCCGGAATCGGACTGGAACTGGCAAGACTTTGTGCAGCGCACGACATGAATCTTCTGATCGTGGCCGATGAACCCCGCATCGAGCAGGTGGCCGCGACCCTGCGTGCGGGAGGAGCGAATGTCGAGACGCTCGAAGTCGATCTCGGATGCGAGGAAGGTGTGGAGCGCGTGCGGCGCGCCATCGGCGAGCGTGAGGTCGACTACCTGCTCGCCAATGCCGGACGGGGACTCGGTCGCGGATTTCTCGAACAGGATCCTGCCGACTTCCAGCGCGTGATTGATACCAATATCACAGGGACCGTGCACCTCATCCACGCGGTCGCAACCCAGATGCGTAAGCGAGGCTTCGGTCGGATTCTCATCACCGGATCGATCGCCGGCTTTATGCCAGGCTCTTTTCAGGCGGTCTACAACGGGACGAAGGCGTTTCTGGACTCGTTCTCCTACGCCATTCGTGAAGAGCTCAAAGACACCGGCGTCACGGTAACCTGCCTCATGCCCGGAGCCACGGACACAGAATTTTTCCGTCGCGCCGGAATGTTGGATACGAAGGTCGGAACCGAGAAGAAAGCCGATCCGCTGAGCGTGGCGAGAACGGGTTTCGATGCCATGTTACGAGGCGAAGGCGGTGTCGTTGCTGGGCTCAAAAACAAGATCCAGGCCGCGCTCGCCCACGTCATGCCCGCCGAGACCTTAGCCGAGATGCATCGCAAGGAAGCCGCGCCCGAGACCGCGAAGCACTAAGGCGTTTCGTAATCGGTACCCCGGAAACAAAGGCCCTGGCCGATTGCGGCCAGGGCCTCTTTCAGAGTGCCTTCGGTGGGCGCCTATTTCAGTAGGGTCTGCGCATTGGCGGCGTTTACGTATCCCGGCCATCTCGTGGGCGGAGCCCGCAGCGCGAACCCGTGGACTACCAGCCGACCGCTACGACAAGGCGCGTCGGGCTGTCGCATCCGATGTCGGACGAATGGCTTCCGACGTCGTCATACGAGAACCCATAGGCCAGTTGCGCGATTGCATGCGTGTGCCAGAACTGCGCATAGTAATTCGCCGGGGCGGCTGCGTAGAACGACGCCTCGGAAGCGGTACTCCAGAAGTTGGGATTGACGAGCGTTCCGTTCGCATTGAAGGTCCCGGGCTTGTCGGCTACGTGACGCTCGACGGCTGCGATCAGGTCGGGCAGGGAGCCGTTGGCGAACTTCAGAAAGGGCGTGGGTTTTGGAACGAGGGCCGGATTGATCCCGTTGGCCGACCACACCGTATCAATGTAGTTGTTGTAATAGTTCGCGTTTGCGCCCGCGGCCTGGAAATTGGCTGCCGTTCCCGGCTCAACGATGCGATAGGGCGCAAATTGGGTCGCCGTCGACTGGAATTCGGCCGGCACGCTCGCCAGATACTTCTGAAACGTGATGCTGCGCTCTTCGAGGAAGGTTCCATAATCCTCCCCGCGCACGACATCGGTCCCATCGGCACATTGCAGATGGATCGCAAGCTTGATCCCAAAGGCGTCCACGCGCGTGGTGTCGCCATTGAAATTCCACGGGACGCTCGAACTCGCCCGCCCCAAATTGAATTCGATGAAATCATAGTAGCTTGTGGCTGACTGGGTAGCACTGGCCGCGTTGGGTGCGATATAAAAGTACATGCGAGCCGAACTGATCCCCGGCATGTCGTAGGTGGGTGCGTCGGCGATCGAGTGAAGTTCGTTGATCGCAGCGCCCGACGCGGAGGTCCCCGTAATCGACCAGAAAATCTGCGAATCCGGATAATGGCCCTGGGTCTGGTTCAGAAATGCGAATGTCATGACCTGCGTCGCTGCGGGCAGGCTTGCGGGATTGCCCCAGAAGCTGTCAGGCGGCGAGCCGTCCGTATTGGGGTTGATGCTCAGCAAGGCGGGCACCGAGACGCTCGTGCCAGCCTTGTCGGAAACGGCGACTAAGAATTGCGCGTTCGCATCGCTTGAAGCCGCAGGCTCGGCGAAATAGGATGCGCTGGTCGCGCCAGCGATGGCAGCTCGGTTCTTGTACCACTGGTATTGCGTAGCGCCAGTTGCTGCGACCGTAAAGAAGGCACGCTGTCCGAGGGTCACCGTCTGGGGCTGTGGCTGCAACGTGATCGCAGGGCCATTGCCTGAATCCGTCAAAGGAGCAGGCGATGAAGTGCTCGAGGAGCCGCTCGCCGAGGTGTTGCTCGCGCCTCCCCCGGAGCTGCCACCGCCGCAGGAGCTCAAGAAGGGGGTGAGAGCGCAAAAGACAAGCGCGCGAACCGAGGAGGCTTTTGTTAGTCTTCGCATGTGACAGGAAAACGCTTGAGGGCCATGCGGGGAACGCCAAGGTACACGAGTCGCTCGATGTTCCGTATAGGTCATTCGGATCACCGGAAATGGGCGGAGCGCGCCCGCGTTCAATCCCTGATGCTCAAATAGGACTTCTTCGTGTGTGCCTTCGAAATCGGAAAACGGCGATCAGTTGAGTGTTCTCAGATCAGCGCTCAGCGCTTTGCACTGGAGCTTTCGTGCGGTGTGAAATGGTGGGCTGCGAGCCGCGCTCACGTGAGGCCAAGGCGGTGAGAAAAGGGCGCAGGCCAGATCGCCTGCGCAGGGGCGTGGCCCAAGTGGCGTCGCTCGCACTGGCCCTCGGGCTGGGCATCGCGTGCGCAGCGGCCCATGGCGCCGGCTGGTCTGCCTATGGCGGCGACGACGGTGGCACCCGCTTTAGTGCGGCAAGCGAAATCACACCGCAAAACGTCGACCGTCTGGTGCCGCTTTGGACATTTCACACCGGTGACCGAAGCGGGCGCCCCGAAGAGATCATGAGGCGCAGCAATTGGGAGGCCACACCGATCTTGGTCGGCAAGGCCCTGGTTTTCTGCACTCCTTTTGACGAGGTCATTGCGCTCGATCCTTTAAGCGGGCAGCCGCACTGGCGCTTCGATCCCAACATCAACGTCCAATCCCACCCCGCCAACGGATTCACCTGTCGCGGGGTCGCAGCGGCCGCCATCCCGAATGCGCCGCAAAACGCCCTTTGCGCACAGCGCATTTTTCTTGGAACCAACGACGCTCGCCTCATCGCCCTGGACGCGCGTGACGGCAAGCCCTGCGAGACGTTTGGTGTCCACGGGCAAGTGCGGCTCGATCCCGGCATGGCGCTCGATTGGCCCGGCGAATTCCAGATCACCTCCCCGCCCGTGGTCTTGGGCAACGTCGTCATCGTGGGTTCATCGATCAACGACAACGGGCGCGTGGCCGAACCCCGCGGAGCCGTGCATGCCTTTGATGCGCAAACGGGCACTCCTTTGTGGAGCTGGGACCCGATCCCGCAAAAGGCGAGTGATCCCCTGACGCACGAGTGGGGTGAGGGCTGGCAGGAGGCCGGTGCGGCCAATGTTTGGGCCCCCATGACACTCGATGCCGGGCGCGGTCTGGTCTTTCTGCCAACGAGCAGTCCCAGTCCGGATTTCTTCGGGGGAAGAAGGCCCGGGAACAACCGCAATGCCAATTCGGTGGTGGCGCTTAACGCCCGTACCGGGGCGCTCGTGTGGGCCTTTCAACTGGTGCATCATGATATCTGGGACTACGACGTCCCGGCCCAGCCGAGCTTGGCCACGATTCCCTGGGAAGGGCGAACCCGCGACGTCGTGATTCAGGGCACGAAACAGGGCTTCGTCTTTGTGCTTGACCGCGATACCGGGCTTCCCTTAAGTCCCATCGAAGAACGCCCGGTGCCCGCGAGCGACGTCCCAGGCGAGGTCGTCTCGCCGACTCAGCCCACGCCCTCTCGGATTCCCGCGCTCGTGCCTCAAAGCATCAAGGCAGATGAGGCCTTTGGCGTTTCGCCCTGGGACCGGGAGCAGTGCCGAAACGCGTTTGCCGGCGCCCGCTCCGAAGGTCTCTTTACGCCTCCCTCGCTACGCGGAACGGTCCTCTTTCCCTTCACGGGGGGCGGGATCAACTGGGGTGGGGTGGCCGTCGATCCGTCCAAGGGGATCGTGTTTGCGAACACGTCGCGACTCATGCACCTGGTTCAGCTCATTTCCCGCGACGACTTCGAGGCCTTTAAGGAGGCCCATCCCCACAACGAGGTCTCGGCGATGGAGGGAGCGCCTTTTGGCATGATCCGCAAAGTCCTGGTCTCGCCACTGGGATTGCCCTGCAACCCTCCTCCCTGGGGGGAACTGGCCGCAGTCGATCTGGAGCACGGAAAAATCCTCTGGCAGTCGGTACTCGGCACGACCGAGGAGCTGGCCCCATTGCATCTGGCAATGCATTGGGGAACGCCCACTTTCGGAGCGCCCCTGGTGACGGCGGGCGGGGTGCTTTTCATCGGAGCGACCCTGGACCGCTACCTTCGGGCCTTCGATGCAGCCAGCGGGAAGGAGATCTGGCAGGGCCGTCTTCCGGCACCGGCGATTGCGACCCCCATGACCTTCGACTACGATGGCCGCCAGATCGTGGTGATCGCTGCCGGCGGTCATCGTGATACGGGCGTAAGGCAAGGCGACGCCATCGTGGCCTTTGCGCTTCCCAGGCCGGGAGAGCCTGGCCCAACGCTCTTATCCCAAACGCTCGATCGGCCGGGCGGCCATTTTGTCTTGGCCCTTTTCGAGGGCGCACTCGTTCTTCTGGCGCTGATCCTCGTCATAGCGCGTCTTCTCGCGTTGCGCCGGGCGCGGCGTCGATAGATTCCTATGCCGGTGTGGCGGGCTTGGGGACTTCAGCGGGTTCGACGGGAATAATGGCCAGGGCCAACAGGCCCAAAAGGGCAGGCACTGCGAAGCACCACGTGGAGGAGACCGTGTAAGCGAGCGCGGCCAGCCCGCATCCCAGTGCGAATGAGATCACGCTCGCCGACATGCGCCCCAGCCGACTCGCGACCGCAGCGCGCGCTTCTCCGGAGACACCGTGAATGAGATCGGCCAAATCCAGCATGATCTGCGTGGTCGTTCCGGTCATGAGGGTCGATGGTGGAAAAGAGGCGAGGTGCACCCGGTGCGCGGCATTTTGGATGGCCATCGCGGCCACGAGCGTCATCCCGGTCAGGATCGCGAGTTCGCTGTCGCCATTGGGAAAGGGTCCAAACCGGATCGCAAGTATGCCAGCGACGATGAACAGAACGAGCTTGATCAGAAGAAGCATCCGCAAGACCGGCAGGCGCGAGTCGATGAGGCGATAGCGGATGAGGCGGGCGAGAATGACAAACGCGCAAAACACCGGCAGCGCCAGGAGCTTGGCAAACACGCCCGATGTGCCAAGGACCAGCGAGGCGCCCAGTGTGACGAAGTTGCCCGTCACGTGGGCGGTGAAAAGGCCGTGGAGCGCGAGAAAGCCGACGGTATCGACGAATCCAGCGTTGGTGGCCTGTACGAGCGGAAAAACGGGTTTCATGTTGGCAATTCCCAAAGGTCGGAAAGCGTGGCCCAAGGCTTGCCCGTAGAATAGCCGCACTGAAACGGGTCTGTGGCGGCGATGTCGCGCCTTTCTCACATTCTTGCGATCGCGCGCTAGGGGCGCCTGGATGGAGCCGGTGTTCGCCTCGTCTGCTTCGGATTGTAAGACGGGCCCAGGTCCGGTTCCCCGTCCCGTGCGCACCTCTTCTTTTCACGTCTTCGCATCTTTGCCCAGGGATCTACGATGAGTACGGTGCTCGTGACAGGTGGCTCAGGCTTCATCGGCAGCCACGCCTTGATCCAACTCCTCCTGGCCGGACATCGCGTGCGCACCACAGTCAGGGACCTCAAGCGCGCACCGGAAGTCCGCGCGCTCTTAAAGGAAAGCGGGACGGGCTCTGACGAAGCGCTCTCATTTTTCGCAGCCAACCTGGAAGACGATGCCGGCTGGCGTGAAGCGGTCGCAGGCTGCGACTACGTCTTGCATGTTGCGTCGCCCTTTCCGGCAGGCGTGCCCAAGGACGAGAACGAACTGATCATTCCCGCACGGGAAGGGGCGCTTCGCGTCTTGCGCGCGGCGCGCGATGCCGGCGTCAAACGCGTGGTGCTCACCTCTTCTTTCGCCGCGATCGGCTACGGCCATCCTGCTCAAGAAGCCCCGTTCGACGAGACGCGCTGGACGAACCTGTCGGCCAGGCTGCCGGCCTACGTCAAATCCAAGACCGTGGCCGAACGCGCGGCCTGGGACTTCATGGCGAAGGAGGGACGTGATCTCGAACTCGCGGTGGTCAATCCTGTGGCCGTCTTCGGCCCGGTGTTAAGCCGGGACTATGCGGCTTCGATACTTCTGATCGAGCGTCTGATGAATGGCACGCTGCCGGGCTGCCCGAAACTCTATTTCGGGGTCGTCGATGTGCGCGATGTCGTCGATCTGCACCTGCGTGCCATGACAGACCCGCGCGCGAAGGGAGAGCGCTTTCTTGCCACCGCTGGCGATAGCCTGCCTGTCGTCGAGATGGCCCGCGTGCTGAAGGCACGCATGGGAGAAAGCGCGCGACGGGTGACGACACGACAGGTGCCCAACTGGCTGGTGCGCCTGGCTGCGCTTCGCAATGCCACCGCGCGCCAGGTCGTGCCTGAACTGGGGAAGTTCAAGCATGTGACCAACGAGAAAGCCAAGCGGGTCCTGGGTTGGAGCCCGCGTTCTGCCGAGGACGCCATCGTGGCCACGGCCGAGAGCCTCGTGCGCCTGGGTCTGGTGAAAACCGGCCCCGGCGAGCGCTAATCCCTACGGTGCCCGAGGAACCGGCTCAGCGGGCAGCTTGTCGCGCTCCACGATCGTCACAAGCTCGAAATGCCTTGCGAGCGCCGCGGCAACGGAAAGACCGCCGATACCGGCGCCGATGGCGTCTTTGGCTATCATGGGATTGACCTGGGCTGCACCGGAAGCGATCGTGCGAGATCGTGCCTGAAAATCGATGGGAAGAGAAGAAGCTCGACGAAAGAGGAGATCCTAGAAGCGGCCAATGCTGTACGGATCGAGCGCGACGTGCGGCGGATCACCCGCAAGGAGCGCCCCGATCATCTCGCCCGTCGTCGCCGCTTGCGTGAGCCCCAGGTGCCCGTGGCCGAAGGCATAAAGCAGGTGGTCGCTCACCTTCGAAGGGCCAATGACGGGCAGGGAATCGGGCGTGGTGGGACGCTGCCCCATCCACTCGCGCGCGCCGCGTTCATCCAAGTCGCGCAGATAGCGCCGTCCGAGTTCCAGGAGGGCACGACTGCGTCGATAGTTGGGCGGTGCATGAAGGCCCGCGAATTCGGCCGCACCTCCGATGCGTAGCCCAAGCGAAAGGGGGGTGGCCACGAATTGTCGCTCGGCGAAAATGACTTCGCGGCGCAGGAGTCCGGCGCTCGCCGGAAGCGTCGTGTTGTAGCCGCGCTCGCTCTCAAGGAGCACCCGATCGCCTGCCGAGCGTGCGAGCAGGGCCGACCAAGCCCCGGCTGAGACGACGAGTCGATCCCGCTCGATGCGCCTGCCGTCCGAGAGAATGGCCGCCGGACGATCGGTGGCGGCGAGATCCAGCGCGCGCACCTCGCCCGTCACGAGTTCGGCACCCTGCGCCTTCGCGCGCTCCCGCAAGGCAACTACGATCGCGAAGGGGTCGTCGACGTGAGCCCAGTCCTCAAGCAGCACCCCGCGTGGGAATACGGGTAGTAGGCCCGGCTCGAGGGCGGCGAGCGCGTCTTGACCGAGGACTTGGAAGCGCATCCCCAGTTGGCGTTTCAGTTCCCAGTCCGCGCCGTCCTTGGCGAATCCGGCTTCGGACTCGTAGACCGCAAGCGCGCCCTCCCGATGGAGCGCAGAGCGCATCCCAAGGTCAGACAGGAGCGCTTCGAAATCGGTAAGGCAGGATCGGTTCAAGGCCGCCAGTGCGAGCGCGATGCGTTGATAGTGATGGGGTTCTGAGACTTTGCGTAGCGCTCGCCACCAGGGAAAAAGCGCAGGCGCGTGCCCGATCCGAATCGAAAGAGGCCCCAACGGATCGATGAGCCATCGCAATGGCTTCAGTCCCAGTCCGGAAAGGCGTAGCGGCAGGCATTCACTGACGGCGATGCCACCGGCATTGCCGTGCGAGGCGCGGTCTCCTTCGAAATCGCGGTCGATGAGCGTGACGTCCCAGCCGCGTTGCCGGGCGGACCAGGCACAGCACAACCCGACGATTCCCGCGCCTACGACGGCGAGCTTGGGCACGAGGCGCCAGTTGCGGGAGTCACCCGGCCTAGAGGGGTCAAAAGCGCCCGAGCTTTGTGCGTAAGGTGAGAGATGCTACTTGAGCACAAAACCATGGCGTAGCGGATCGCGCTCATTCACAAAGATCGTGTTGTGTCCGGTCACACGCGCCCAGCCTTCCACGCTCGGCCGGATGCCTTCGTAGCGCCCGACCTGGACCTTCTCCAGTGCAACTCCATTGAACGTCGTGCCGATGATGCTTTCGTGGACGAAAGTCTCGCCGATCGCCAAGTCTCCGCGGGCGACCAGCTGGGCAAGGCGCGCGGAAGTGCCGGTGCCGCAGGGGGAGCGGTCGATCGCCTTATCTCCGTAGAAGACGGCGTTGCGCGCCGAGGCACCGGCAGAGCGCGGCCGGCCGGTCCACATGACATGCGACAGACCCGAGATCTCGGGTGTCTCAGGATGGACAAACTGGTATTTGTCGTTCGCCTTCGCGCGCAGGCGCGGGCTGAGGCGCTGGATGTCGCCCGGTGTGAGACTGTCGAGATCGGCGTAGTTGGCCTGGCTCTCGACGATGGCGTAGAAATTGCCGCCGTAGGCGACATCGAACCGGATTTCTCCGAGCCCCTCGATCTCGACGGCCAGATCCCGGGAGTGCAGAAACGAGGGGACATTGGTCAGGCGAACCGAGTCGACAAAGTCGCCATTGCGATGAAAATGGGCCAGCACGCGCCCGGCAGGCGTGTCGAGGCTGACTACACCGGCTTCGCGCGGCTCGACTAATCCGTGCTCGATCATGAAGGTGACCGTGCCGATGGTCCCATGTCCGCACATCGCAAGGCAGCCGCTGACCTCGATGAAGAGGATGGCGATATCGCAATCGGCTCGGGTGGACGGATAGAGAATGCTTCCCGACATGACCTCGTGACCGCGCGGCTCGAACATGAGCGCTTGGCGAATCCAGTCGTATGCGCGCTCGAAATGGGCGCGCCGCTCGATCATGTTGCGGCCTTCCAGCGCGGGCGCGCCGCCTGCGACGAGGCGGACCGGATTGCCGCAGGTATGGCCATCGATGCAAAAGAAGGTGCGGTTCATGGGTGCAAACTCTTTCTTACCGGATCAGTAGCCCAGCCGCTCGAAGTCCTTCATGACCTTGCGGGTGACAGCGATCGTGTTTTCGCGTTCGGCACCGATGAGATTCTGGCGCGGCGGCTTGACCGTCTCGGCGCTTCCGGTTGTGATGTGCTCGGCAAGCTTGATATGCTGGACCAGTTTGACGACGGTGTCGAAATGCAGAAGCGGCATCATCGCCTGATAGAGGACTCTGGCCTTCTCGAACTTGCCCTCCAGCGCCAGATTCAGGAGTTTCACGGACTGCTTGGGAAAGGGGTTGGCCATTCCGGAAACCCAGGCGCAAGATCCCAGAGCGACACTCTCGAGCACCAGGTTATCCACACCGCACACCACCGACAGACGAGCGCCGAAGCGGGCGATGAGATCGGTCACGCGCGTGGTGTCGTAGGACTCTTCCTTGATGGCGACGATGGTCTTCTCGTCCATGAGCTCGGCCACGACATCGGGCGTGAGGTCCACACCATAGCCACGCGGATTATTGTAGAGAAGGATTGGCAGCGTGCTTGCGCGCGCGACGCTGCGATAGAACTCGACGGTCTCGCGCGCATCGGAGCGGTAGGTCAGACCCGGAAAGACCATGAGGCCGTCAACACCGAGACGCTGGGCTTCTTTGGCGAACGCCGTTGCCTTCTCGGTGCTCGTCTCGGCAAGGCCTGAGATGACGGGGACACGGCCGTTGACGACTTCTTTGGCTGTACGCAGGACGATGAGCTTCTCCTCGGCGGAGAGCTGGGCGTTTTCTCCGACCATGCCCATCATGACGACGCCGGCTACGCCATTTTCAATGAGTCGATTCAATCCGACTCCAATCGCATCGATGTCGAGTGTGAAGTCGGGGCGCAGCTTGGTCGTGACCGCGGGAAATACCCCGCGCCATTGAATGGAGGTCATGGAAAGTCCTCGAAAAAAGGGGATGGGCCCGGGCAGCGTGAGGGGACGGAAGATGTGGAGAATATATTGGATACAATATATAATGTCAAAGGCTTTCGGGGGCCGCCTCCGCAGAGCGCATCCGATCAAATACGCAAAAATTCGAAAATGGCTAAAGAATCAGGCACTTCGGGCCTGTCTTTCAGGACGGAGCCCGCCCTCAACGGCGGGCGGCTGGTGCGAAAGACCGCGGTCGACCTCGTCGTCGACGAATTAAGGGCTCGCATCCTCTCGGGTGTTCTCGCGCCGGGATCGGTGCTGCGCCAGGAAGCCCTGTCCGTCGAACTCGGGGTAAGCCGAATTCCGCTTCGCGAAGCGATTCGTCTGTTGAGTTCCGAAGGCCTCGTGGACGTGGTCGCGCACCGGGGCGCCTTCGTCTCGCTGCTTTCGGAGGCCGAGGTGCGCGAGCTCTTCGATCTGAGACTCAGGCTCGAGCCCTGGCTTCTCTCGCATGCAGCGCTTCGGGTG
Organism: Burkholderiaceae bacterium; assembly: GCA_049514215.1. Classification (GTDB taxonomy): domain Bacteria; phylum Pseudomonadota; class Gammaproteobacteria; order Burkholderiales; family Burkholderiaceae_D; genus BOG-994. The sequence continues at coordinate 28,147 of JBEKVI010000020.1, read as the reverse complement.
TCGCAGGAAGAACTGGACGCGGCAGAAGCGCTCGTCGCAAAGATGGATACCGCCCTCCCCGAGGACTGGGGCGCCTTGAACTGGGCATTTCACGAGTCGCTCTATCGGCCCGCCAACCGGCCATCGGCCCTGAACATGATTCGTGCTCTCCATGAGAAATCCGAGCGTTACTTTCGGCTCCAGGTCATGAATGCACCCATTCGTCGCGAGGCCCGAGCCGAGCATTTGTCGATGATCGAGCTGTGCCGAGCGCGCCGCGCGGAGGAAGCCGAAGCCGCTCTCGCCCGGCATATCGAAGCCGCAGCTGATCAGATCGTGGCGATCGTCGAGCGGCTCCTGCAGAAAGCTGCCATCGAGCGCGCGGCTTAGAAGCTCAGCCGCGCGCAAGAGGCGCCGGTTTACTTCAGCGTGGTGTAGTTCACCGGAATGAAGTCATAACCCTTACCGTCAGTACGCAGGTGCCCGATTCCAGGAAACGAGAGATGCGCTGCAGCGATCCAGTCTCCCTCCTTCGCGGCCTCGTTGAAGACTTTGCGCCTTTGCGCGCCTGCGGCCTTGGTGTCGGTGTCAAAACCGATCGTGACGGTGGGGTCGCCCAACTGAATGGCCGCCACGTGGATCAGATCGCCCGTGACGATGAGCTTTTCGCCCTTGCTCTCGACCCAGTAACTGGTGTGGCCCACGGTATGGCCGTAGGTGGAGACGGCCTTGATCCCGGGGATTAACTCGGTGTCGCCGTTAAAGGACTTGAAGTGTCCGGCCTTGACGTACGGAGACAGCGAGGCAATCGCACCCTTGAAGAAATCCTTGTCCCCCTCGGCCGCCTTATTCAGGTGATCTTCAGAGAGCCAGAAATCCGCATCGCGTTGATCGGCGCGCACGATGGCATTGGGAAACACGATGGCACCGTCGGCTGCAAGACCACCAACGTGATCAGGGTGCATGTGGGTGATGTAGATCTCATCGATCTGGTCGGGCTGATATCCGGCCGCCTTCAGATTGGCCACGAGATTGCCCAGGGTCGGACCAAACAACGTGCCCGCGCCGGCATCGATCAGAACAAGCTTGCTTCCCGTATTGACGAGGTAGGCATTAACCGATGTCTCCAAGGGCGTGGTCAAGGAAGACTTGGCCAGAAGACTCTTGGTGCGCTCGGGCGACGTCTTTAGGAGCTTCTCGACAGGAAGCTTGACGGTGCCATCGGAGAGGGCTGTGATTTCGAAGTCGCCGAGCGGCATCCGAAAGTAACCCGGAGCCTGGGTCTTGACCATGGGCGCAGCGGCCATGGCCACCTCGCTCGCATTCGCAAGAAACGAGACACCCAGGACGACGGCCGAAATACGCAGAATGCTTGCTATGTTCAATTTCTTCTCCCGTAGGATGCGTTGATCGACGAATCGAGGAGCGCAATTGTGCCCCATTTTCGGCTCTACGGTATGGACCTCATCGACGACTGGATGACCCTTCGCCGGTGAGGGGAATCAAGACCACGGTCAAGATGACCAGAGGGAGAATTTAGTCGCTCGTGCGCTGAATCTGCACGGGGCGTGCCGCGACGCCATCGAAGGTCGGAACGATCACGAGATAGCGCCGATCCTGTCCCTTGTTGTCCAAGACCACTTGCCGGATGGGGCCGACCGCGACCACGATTGCAGCCCCCGCGGGATTGGTCGTGAAAGCCGAAAGCGCCTCGAGAGGGCCCGAGCCATCAGGGTGCGCTGCGAGCGAGAGCTGATAGGTCTTCTGTGGCTCGAGTCCGGTTACCGAGGCCTGAAGGACCTGCGTCAGTCCCTGATCGAAGAGAGCCACGCGCGTGGGGTCCGCGTTTCCCGGTGTTCTGGCCGGCGCGAGTCTCAGATACGTCGCCGCACCGGCGAGACCGAGCGGTTGGAGATTGGCCAGGCCGTCGCCCTCGGGCACCGCGTTGGGCACATAGACCAAGGCCTGCGGCCCCTGGCCGATCGCAATGGTGGAGACGAGCGTATTGGAGCGCGTGTCGATCACAGCCAGAGCGTCGTCGTTTTCGAGACCCACATAGACCTTGGTTCCATCGCCCGAAGGCCACACCCCATGGGGCAGGCTCCCGAGCGCGACGCTTGCGACTTCTTCAAAGTTATCCGTGCGATACACCTTCAGTAGATTCAGACCCCCGATCGTCACGTAGGCGAAGGTTCCGCGTTCGTTGTGCACAAAATTGACGTGATTGGTGATGGGCCCCGAATCGATGGTCTTGATCAGATCAAATGGCGGCTTCGCCTTAAATACCTGCACCTTCCCAATATCCTTGAGCGTGAACCAGACCTGCTCGCCGTCCGGTGTGGCCGCGATGTTCGGACAGAACGGACTGGCCTGGGTGATTTTTCCAACCAGCTTGTGTTCGGCGATGGTAAACACGTCGGTTTCCGGGGTAAAGGACGAGCACACATATCCGTATCTTCCATCGGGCGAAAAGATCTGCATTCCCGGGCCGTTGGGGGTCTGGATGCGCGTTTTCTCCTGAAATGTCTGAGCGTCGAGGACAGAAACATAGTCCTCGCCGCGCACCGTAACCCAGACTTCGCGACCGTCGGGCGTGTAGAACGCCTCGTGCGGTGAGCGGCCCACGTAGCTCGTATGCCGAACCGTGTTGGTTGCGGTATCAATGAAGGTGACCGAGTTCGAGCCGATCGAGACGACGGCAAGTGTTCGGTGATCCGGTGAGAAGCCCATGCCGTGGACCAGCACCTGGCCGCGATAGAGCGGGCTAATCCAGGCCGGATTCGGATCTCCAAGGCGGATCACGCCTAGAAGTCTCCCGTCGGCCGGATCGGTGACCGACACCGTATTGGAGTACTGCTCGGCCGCATAGACACGGTCCCGGTGGGTGATGGGAGTGTCCGGAACATCGGCGGCAAGCGGTGCCTGTCCGGCCTGCGCTGGAGCGAGCATCGCGCAGAAAATGCTCATGACCACCATCTCGAAAAAAGTCTTCAATGAAGGTTCCTCTTGCTGTGCACCGCGGGTTTGGTGCGCGTAACCGCGCAGAATTGATTACTGGGTCGGAGCCGGAGCTGACGGCGGTGGCGCCTGTCCGATCGCCACCCGCATCGCGGCGATCTCTTCTTGCTGATCGACGATGATTTCTTGTGCGAGGCGCCTGAGCTTCTCATTGTGTCCGTAGCGCAGTTCGGCAATGGCCATCTCGATTGCGCCCTGATGATGCGGCACCATGGACGCGACAAAATCGCGATCGACGTCGCCCGTGGGAGACACCGCCATGTCCGACATCATCTTTGACATTGCCCGGGCGTTCTCGTGCAGAAAGGAATTCTCGTCGGAATCGATTGCGGCTGCGGCAGCAACGCCCAGCATGCCTAGGACGAGCGGGGGGATAAGTGCGCGAAATAGTCGCTCGCGAGCAAAGCGCATTGGGGCCTCCGAAGTTGAGTTGTCCAAAATCCTCGAGGCTTGGACAAGGGACGGTTGAGCGGCTCCTCATCCACGTGACTTAAGCGCCCAATCCGCATCGCCCCGGGGCGATTTAGTTGGCCCCAGTCCGGATTCCAGAGCCCCAATTACGCGATACTTCTAACTCTATCAGCCACGGTATTCCAGAGGCCGCAATCCCAGTTCAGGTAATTTTCTCGGGTCCTCTACTGCCCCGAAGGTCGCTAAGGGTGGGGCGATTTCTGCTAGCTTAGCGTTCCAAACCGGCTCTGGCCAGCGCGCGCTTTCAGACTGAGCACGTTCGCTACACACGCAACGACTGAGGCGCGACTGATCCTGCCCATTCAAGAAGTGGCGTGACCGGTAAAACCGCGGCTGAGGCTTGTCAAACCTTGTGCGTCGCGGACTTCGCGATCGGAGTGCCGGTCGGAATCCGTGGTGGCGCGGAAGGTACGACCCCACCAAGGCAGGGTTCGTCACAGACAAGACTTGTCTTCGTGTTCTCATGACCCAGGCGACAGGTCCGTTGCCGTCCACGGCCAGGCGAATAGGAGTGCTGCCGGATGGGGATCGTGCGCCCATGAATGCGTGTAGCGTGCAGGACCGCGAGCACTGCGACTAAGCGAAGCGGCAGCTCCGACTCAAGACCGACCCTATGACAGGTAGCATGGCTTACCCGCAAAAAATCTCATGCATCATCTGCGCATTCAACGAGGCGCCCCGGATCGCGGCGGTGCTCGAAGTCGCGATCAGTCATCCCGTGCTAGATGAGATCATCGTTGTGGACGATGGCTCGACGGATCACACATGCGAGGTCGTCGGACGATTTCCGTCTGTAAGGCTGATTCGTCAATCGGTCAATCGGGGCAAGAGCGCTGCGATGGCCGCGGGCATCGCGGCTGCCCGCGGCGAGATCCTGATGCTCTTGGATGCGGACCTGCGGGGTCTGGTTGCCTCCGACCTCGCAGCGCTTGCGGCGCCTGTCCTATCGGGTCGGGCCGCAGTCAGTATGAGTCTGCGGCAAAACAGCCTTCTGATTTTTCGCGCGCTGGGAATGGATTTCGTTTCCGGAGAACGCGTGATGCGAGCCGAACTGTTACGCGCAGTGCTAACGGAAGTACACGAGCTCCCCCGATTCGGGGTCGAGATCTTCATGAATCGCAAGATCATTGAGCAGCAGCTTTCAATTGCCGTGTGCGATTGGCCGGGTGTGAGTCAGGCAAGAAAGACCGAAAAGCTGGGCTTCTGGCGTGGCGTTCGAGCGGAGTGGCGGATGATTGCCGACCTGCTGAAAGTCGCCTACCCGATCGCCCTCACGACCCAGACCTATCACCTCCTTGCCCTGCGCGTGAACGGTCTGGTCGCTACGACCTGGACGGCGCGCTGCAAATGGTCGCGCGCCACCGGGACTGGCGGTTGATGCCTCCGGGTCTGCCGCCTGGATCGTTGCAGGATCCGAAGAAGTCGGAGTGGGCGCGGTCGTCGTTAGCGCAATTCGACGACAGGACTGGCCTGGGCTGCCACGCGCCCGCTCTGCCGCGGGGCCGAGCCGACGACCGAGCGCGTGCTTTTGCGCGGTGTCGAGCTGCAAAACGACGCCCGAAGCACCTCGTCGATGTCCACGGCCGGCGAGGCCACAGCCTCGTCGAGCCGCGCGACCCACTCGTGAAGGCGTGCCCCGATCCGCTCGGTCAGGGCCATCTTGGTCGGATCGGGCTCCACCCGGATGCGGCCCATCATGCCGCCATCCTCGTGATCGAGGAGATGGCAGTGATAGACGAACGTGCCGACCGTGTTGGGGTCGCGAAAATCCATCCTCACGCGCACGCTCGGATAGCTCAGCATCCGCCCGTTGAAATACGGAATATTGACCGTGTCGCGCAGGAACGGCTCGTTGACGGGCCGACCGGACCATTCCACCAATTGAAAATGCAGCTGGTGGATGTGGAAGGCATGCAGCTCCGATGTTCTGTTCTCGATGATCCAGTCCTCGACGTCGCCTTGCTTGACCACGATATTCGCGATCGGGGACATGGGATCGAACTTCGTGGGTGTCTTTCCTTCCTCGGTAATAAAAAACGACGTCGGGCTATTCGGATCATTCGGGTCGTCCTGCTGCTCCGAGAAATAGAGCTTGCGTACGCGCGACGGGGCCACGCGACCGAGCCAGGGCTGGCTTGGCGCTGGCAGCGCGACGGGGTCGGCCGCCAGCACCGACGGCGGATCGGCGGCGGTGGCGTTGGAGACGATCGAGGCTAGCGCCCGGTTCGGATCGTTCTCCCCGTCTGGACCGGTATCGACCGAGCGTGTGACGAAGAGCGCCTGCCCGCCCTCGGGCGGTGCCTCTACGACGAATTCGGCGCGCGCCCCAGGTGGCAGGCCGATGTGATCAACCCAAACGAGATCCGGCTCTGGCATCTTTGCACGATTGATCGGTACCCCGTCGATCGCAGCGATGCCCAGCTTCTGCGGTACACGCGCAAACAGGACCTGCAGGTTCAGGTAAGTCACCGCAGACGCATTGAGCACACGCCACAGTTCCCGCCGTCCCGGTTTCATCCGAATCACGGCCGGTGGATAGTCGGGATAGGGCACCGGAACGAAGTTGATCGACAGGTCCTTGGCGGGTTTGCCAAAACCCGTGCCGGTATTGCCCGCGTCGCCGTCGCGATCAATGAGCATCTTTGGAACCGGCGGCTCGGATTTCGAAGGCGATGCATCCGGATGCATCAGATCCTGGTCCCGGATCACCAGCACGCGCTCGGGCAGGCCCGCGACCGCCCGGTTGGCGCGCTCGATCCCCTCGATGATCAACGCGCCGGAAGCCCCGCCTACGACCTGCGACATGCTAAATCCATGAATATGTGCGTGATACCAGTACAGGCCGGGAGGCTCGTCGGCCGGGACCCGGATTTGGTATTCGAACGGGGCGTCACCCGGTTGGATCGACGTCATCAACACGTCGTCCTGATGGCACACCGGTGGCAGCGTGAGTCCATGGAAATGCAGGTTTGCGGAGGTGTCCGACATGAAGGGGCGCTCGCAGGGATCGGAGGCGAGCGTCGCTGGCGCGGGCGCGATCAAACGTCCCTTGTTCTGGACGCCACCGCGGACTGCATCGACCTCGGTCAGCTCGTCTTTCAGCCGGAGCACCAACTCATCGCCCGGCGAGAGCCGCAGCGTGGGCGCCTGCGTCCCCTCGGGCGTTACGTAGCAGTAGCGAACGGTACCGTCGGCCTGCTTTTGGTTACGAATCGAAAAGTCGACTCGCAGCACACCATCATGGCTGCGCAGGTCCGCGGGCGCGCTGACTTCGCCTCCGGGCCCGGGGCGCGGACAGCGATCGAGATTCGCTCCCTGGGCCTGCGATGAACCCAGTCCAGCAGCGAAGAGCAACACCGCCCATCCAAACCAAATCCGCCCCTGCCGATGTGAGCGTCCTGCCCCACTCGGCCATCTTGAAGAATCGAGCATAAGGCTCCTGAGTTACCCCGCTTGCGACCGGTGCAGCCTGGTGCAGGGCAAAAAAGCATAGTCTGAGATGCTGACCGTTTTGTGACGGCGCGCGTCCAAGCCAAAAGAGGACCGAGAGATCCTTTCGCGCCCAGGGGCGAGAACCTCGGCGGGTTCCGTGAAAGGGCTTGCGGACCGGGGCGAATTCGTGGCCGCAAGTTTTGGTGTGCAAGCTTGCTTTCCCATCGGACTGGCGCCTTGTCGCCATCGTTGGACGCATATCGGTCTGGGGGACCGCGCTGGCCGCACTCGTGCTGATTCCAGCGACTGTTGGGCGCTCATCATAACGGCCGGGGGTACCAAAAAAACCGGCGCCATCGCATGGCGCCGGAGGTTGCTGCGCTTGCCTTGGGTCAGATGCCCGCGGTCAGAATCACCGCCTGGCGAGAGACCACGGGGTCATTTCTTGAAGTCGAAGAAATCAAACAGGTCTCCGATCGCCGGGCTGTTTTTGGGCACGTAAGCATCGCCAGCAGTCGTGATCGGATTCGGAAAGTTGTCGCGGCTCCGCTTCGAGACGGTCGGCAAACTCCAGTTGTGCTCGATGAATTTCAGGATCGAGACATGATCGGTATATTCATGTGAAATCAGACCGGGTGACTTCAGGTAGGGCGCCACGACCAGGAAGACGATACGCGTACCGTCGCCGAAGAAGTCCAGCGGCTGAACGTAGCCGGAGTCGTAGTAGCCACCGCCTTCATCGAAGGTGATGAAAATCGCCGTGTCCTTCGCGTAAGGCGATGCCAGAACCTGGTCGACGATCTTCTTGCTGAATCCCTCGAACATGTCGAGCTTCGAGGATGCGGGGTGCCCATCCACGTAGCCACTTGGCTTGACGATGGAAACCGCCGGCAGGGTATGTTGCGCAATGTCCTTGTAGAGATTCACGCTGTCCTGGATGTGCGCTGCCACCTGCTCCGGATGCGACATGATCGACGTGTCGTACTGGAACGGGTTGCAAATATTGCAGTATTCGTCAGCATTCGGCCCGTTGGTACCGTAATTCTCCTGATACGGGTCGCCCACGTAGTTGTTCCACTGATCACCGTAGTATTTCCAGGAAATATGGTGGGCGTTCAGAGTGTCGCCAATGCTGGGTGTGGACGAGGGCGGAATCGTGAAGGGCGTATTGGCCGGATTCTGGTCGATAAAGGCGTTCTTCCCGTTGCCGAAATACCCCGGGTTGTAGTTGTTGAGCAGATAGTAGTGCCCGGGCTCGCAATGCGGATCGACACCGAGGGAGTACAGGTAGTGCACGATCGGTCCGACGCCCGGCTGAGACGGGTCCGAACAGTCACTGTAGGACCCGCCGCCCGATGCAGGCGAAGCGGTGTAGGGTGGGGGATATCCGGAATTACCGGAGTTGCCATACCCGTCCTGGATCCACCAGTTGTTGGTTCCAGGCTGAGGGTTGGGGTTCTCGATTTCACTCACGGTTCCCGTGTCGGGGTTGGGTCCGCCGTTGTAAGGGTCGGTGTATACGGTACGGTCTTCCGGTGGCACGGCGGGGTGCCCGTTGCCATCGCTAAACCAGATCGCGTCGCCATGGCCGAACATGATGTGGTTGGCACCGGTTCCCCCATCGACGGATTGGTGAAAGTTATCGCTCATCGCATACTTGTCGGCGAGGCTCTTGAAATAGGGCGCGTCGCCCTGCTGCATGTTGTAGAAGCCCAGCGCCGTGGAACCTTCACCGGTCGTGACTTGCCCGGGGGTGTTGGCCAGGTAGTTGGTGCTAAAGCAGGTGGTGGTATCCCCAGGCGAGCACAGAGGGGGCTGCGCCACTCCGTTGTCGCCCGCCCCGATGGTTGTTTCAACCCAGGAAAACAGTTTGTGATTGCATCCCGAAGGATTGTCCGGGGTGATGTGTTCCACGCTGCAATCCTCCTGCTGCCACATCTGGTAGAAGCGATGCACGGGGCTTGCCGAATAGGCGGTGGACGGGGCTCCGGGGCTTAGCTGAAATGGCCCCGCCGGAAGGTCGGTGACCTTGGCAATACGCGTGTCCGGGGTCTTGGATGTCACTCCAGTGCCGCCGCTTGCAAGGCTCGCATAATAATTCGTCGGCAGACCGCTTTCGGAGACCTCTGCACACTGCACGGCGGTCAGTGTTGGCTGCCCTGGACAAGGAGCGGTGCCGGAAAAGTATCCGTTTGCGGCCTTGGGACCGCCCGCTAACGGAGCCGGAAGAACATCGTTGGGAAACTTCTGCTTGGGAGGGCTCAGCAGGAACGTGTCGGTGTCGGTCGCGGAGAGCTGATGCGCCTTCTCAAAGTTGGGGCCGGGGGTGCCGTCCGCATTGACGATACCTTCAGAGAGGAGGTTCTTTACCGTTTGTCCAGGTTGCGGAACGTAGGTCGCGAACACGTGATCGAAGCTCCGGTTTTCACCGATGATCACGATCACGTGCTTGATAGGGGATCGCGTATGATCATCCTCGCGATCTGGGTGAGCCGATTCTGCAGCTGCAAGCGGGACACCGAATGCGCATTGGGCGATCGCCAGAAAAGATGCGAGTACCACACGCGCTCGGTGTACAGTCCTTGAGCGGGAGCCATGCAATTTCATACGTGTTCTCCTTTATCCTTATTGAGATTGACTGACGAGCCGGCTGCGCGATGTCGGAATGCCCATTGGCAGGAGGACGTCAGGACTGTGAGAAGCAAGTTAAGAATCCATATTCCGCGTTGCGGGCATGCCGGGATACTTTCTGCAGATACTGATGTGGTGCGGGGCACGTCACTGCGCCCCGCTGATCGCGTCCCAAGGGGGCGTCGTGGGCAAACGTCCTAAACCTTCTTTGGCCAGAGTGCAAAACGCCCCCCTGCTCGATCTCTTGCGATCCTCGCAATCTTCGGTGAGCTACGGTGCACTCTTTGCGTCTGGCGCACCTTGCAACACTACGAAATGGATCTTTCAAACTGATGACAGGGGTTAACCGGCACACTTAAGATGCTCTCGCCTCTGATGTTCCTGTCGGGATGTAACGTGCGCATGGCAGCGAGCACGCGATGACGCGCTTAGCCGCTTTTGCGCTCGGCGTCATCCTGCTCTACGCGGGGAATGCAGCGCCTGCTGCCGCCCTTCGGGAAGAGACGGTCTTCATTCCGAAGTCGCTCGGGATTGTCGATATCAAGCTCGAAACGCAGATCTATGCGCCCCGCGCCGAAGGTCGGTTTCCGCTTGTCGTGATCAATCATGGCAAGGCCAACGGCAATCCCGCCTTCCAGAAAAGCGGAGCGTTCTACGGTCCGGCGCTCGAATTTGTAAAACGGGGATACGTGGTCGTCGCTCCCAATCGCGCGGGATTCTCGAAATCGGGGGGCAGCTACATCGGAGGAAGCTGCCAGTTCGATTCGACCGGCAACCTCTGGGCCGATGACGTCGTAGCGGCCATCCAATATGCTAAATCGCTGCCTTACGTGGATCCCACGCGCATCGTCGTGATTGGTCAGTCGCAGGGCGGCCTGGTGAGCGCAGCTCTTGGCGCGCGCAATATCCCAGGTGTTATTGGGATCGTCAATTTCGCCGGCGGCATGCGCCAGGACAACTGCATCGGCTGGTCCGAGAATCTGATTACGGCCTTTGCCCACTTTGGGAAGACGAGTCACGTTCCGGCCCTATTCATCTACGGCGATAACGACAGTTACTTCCCCAAGCCACTGCCCTCCGAGCTTTTCGAGGCTTACACCGGCGCCGGAGGGCACGCCGAATTTGTCGACATCGGCGTGTTCGAGGACGACTCCCACAAGCTCTTCCATCTGGAGGAAGGCGTTGCCATCTGGCTGCCTCTGGTGGAGAAGTTCTTTGTCGCGAGGGGCCTGCCTTTCGAGGTTCGGTTCACCTTACGCGACCCCGACGACACTCTCGACGTGGAGGATTTCGAGCGTCTGAACACCTACGATGGCGCAAGCCCCGTCGTGGAGGCAAACTACCGGCGCTTTCTCTGGATGAGCCCGCCCCGTGCCTTTGCCTTCTCATCGGACGGCCACTACGGGATTGGCCTGGGTGAGGATGCGCAAAGCCGTGCGCTGGCCAACTGTCAGCCCCATACCTCCTTGCCCTGCGTGCTCTATGCCGTAGACCAGAAGGTGGTTTATCGCGGTCCTTCAGCCGTGGAGCATGCGCGTCCCGCCACCCCAGGAAACTCGGACGTGGGAGGGTCCTATGCTAGAGGTGGCCCTTCATCGGAAGTGGTGAAATAGCGCGGCAGTCCGTCACCCAGGTGCAGCCACGGGAGCTGTTCTCCGACGTGGACGTGGGCGTTCGGCACGAACTGACCGGGCGTCTCGAAGCTTGCGACAAACAGATGAATCTCATCGGGCCATTGCGTGCTGGCAAAACTCAGAGGAGAGCCGCAGCGCGTGCAAAAGGAGCGCTCGACACCGGGCGAGGATGGATATACCCCGCGTGTTTCCCCAATAAAGCGTACGTCGGTCTTGAGAAATCCGGCATAGGTCGTCATGGCAGAACTGGTCGCGCGCCGGCAACTATCGCAATGGCAGTGCGCCACCCAGATCGGATCGGTCTGCACCAGAAAATGGATCGAGCCGCACAGACATCGGCCGCGATGCGCGGCTCCTATCGAAGAGTCCGAGGACATGCTCTACTCCTTGTGATCAATCGACAGCCGACTCAGAAGCCGTCCATTCCGAGGCGCCATCCGAGGAAAGTGTACTCGTCCGCCTTCAGGCGCAGCGCCTGGCTGCGGTCGGAGCCCAGGCCATGTCCGGCATCGAAGTCCACGCGCAAAAGAATCGGATTATCCGACGCGTTGGCCGCCTGCAGCCGCGCTGTCATCTTGGTGAGCATCCAGGACGTCACACGCGGATCGTTGGCTCCGGTCTCAAGGAGCACCGCGGGATAGGCGGTTCCGGCGGCGACGCGGGCGTAGGGGCTGATCGCATACATGGCCCGAAATTCAGGCTGGATCTTCACCGAGCCGTATTCGGCGGCGTTGGCCGTCCCCGTTGCGCGCTGCTCCGAACGCAGAAGATCGGTGATGCCGACTCGATAGAGCACGGCGCTCACCATTTCCGGATGCTGCGTCAGAAATCCGCCCACCGCGATGCCGCCGGCACTCGTGCCCTCGATGGCCAGATGCTCGCGGCTGGTGAAGCCTTCTTTGACCAGATACTGCGTGGCGGCCACAAAGTCATCGATGGTGTGCTGCTTCTGGAGCTTTTGCCCGGCAAGATGCCATGCCTCTCCGTTTTCACCCCCACCGCGGACGTGCGCGACGGCGTAAATGCCGCCGCGCTCGAGCCACGGCAAACGTGCCGTGGAATAGAAGGGCGAAAGCGAATAGCCGTAGGCCCCGTACGCTTCGACCAGGGTTGGGTTCGAGCCGTCGTGCTTCAGATCACGCCGATAGATGATCGATACGGGAACGTGGGTGCCATCGGCGCTTGGAACTTCAACCTCCGAGGCCGTGATCCCGGAGAAATCGGCGGGATCCTGCGTCTGCAAGCCCGTGTCGCGAAACGCGTTCGAGGCGGGATCGTAGAAATAGTAGCGCGGTGCAGCGGTCCAGCCATCCATGCCGATGACGATGCCATCACGCAAGAGGTCCGCGCTGATATCGTGCAACGAACCCGTGACCGGAAGCGTCAGCTCGACCGGCTTCTTTGATCCGTAAGGTAGGCGTTCAACGACGGCTAGCCCCTTACGCTCTCCGTAGACGTATAAGGCGTCGCGAGCCGCAACGACGCCCGAGCTGGTGCGAGAAGAGAGCACGAGATCCGACTCCGGCAGGATTTCGCGGGCCTGAGCAAAGCTGTCCTTGTGAGCGTCGAACGACACCAGTTTGCCGTTCGGTGCGCCCGTCTTGGAGATGAGGTAGAGCGTCGTGCCCCGGGAGTCTGCTTTGAGCATCCCATCTTCGTGTCCCACAACCGGCTCCCAACGGCCGTCTTTTGCGTTTCTGCGCCACAAGGCGGTCGTCTCGACGACTCCGGTCTTCTGGCCGGCCAATACCAGTTGCGTGCCCCGTAGATGGACCGCGTTGACGTGCCCCAGCTTGGGCAGTAGGGGGTCAGAGACGACATCGGGTCCGAAAAGCGCCACATCCTTTTCAGGGTCGGTCCCGAGCCTGTGAAAGTAAACACGCATGTTCTCGTACTTCGCCGATGCAGGCGCTCCCTCGGGGAGCACCTGCAGGCGCGAGTAGTAGAATCCTTCCCCTTTCTCGTCCCACGAAGGATCGGCTGACTGCGTGCGACTGATGGATTCGGACAGGCGCTTTCCGCTTGCGGTCTCAATGACGTAGAGGGTCGAGTTCTCGGATCCGCCCGGCGAGACTCCCACAACGACGTACTTTCCGTCCGGGGAGGGTTCAAAAAAATCGATCGCCGCATGACTGTCGCTCTTGGCGAATTCCGCCGGGTCAAGCAGGGTGCGCTTTTCGGATTCACCCCGGTTGCGCGTTGCGAGGATTGGCGTGTCCCGATCGGGGGAAAGCTCGAGATAGAAGAAGCGGTCTCGGACGCGGTGCACGCTCCTCACGCGCGCCACGCCCTTCGAGAGGGCCGTCAGTCGCGCGAGGAAGGCTTCGTCCTGTGCGGCATAGGGAGCAAGCGTTGCGCGCGTGACCTTGTCTTCTTCGGTCATGTAGTCCGTAAGCTCGGGGCCGCCGGATTCCATCCAGCGATACGGGTCGACCACCTCGGTGCCGAAGTAATCGTCCGTGACTGGTCGCACCGCAGCCACCGGCGGCTGGGTTTGCGCGGCGAGTGGTCCAAAGGCTGCGAATAGAAACAATCTGGTGGTCAATGCGACCGCGGTTTTCAAACCTCTGGACATTCTTCGCCCCTTTAATGCCTGACCCCTGATGGATGACGCGGGACAGCGGCCGATTTTCCAACCGTAGCTGGGCGCACACATTATCACGCGGGCCCGGGTTCTCGTGGGTTCGCCCCGAGGAAGACGGGGTTCGGAATTGACGAGAAAACGAGAACGCGGCGAGGGTGTTCTTGCCAATTAGTAAGATTAGTCTTATTATTAGCACTTTGCGGGAAAGTTGGGTGATAAAAATGGCGGGGACCCCAGCCGGTCGCGATCGCGCACAGCAACCCATGCCAAAAATCGCTTCGGACGCGCGGATTTGCGCCACGCGAATTCGCAGGACCCTCTCGCACCTTCATCGAAAGTTGCGCGCGCATCAGTCCATCCATGGACTAAGCGTCGCCCAGCTTAGCGTGGTGGGACAGATCCATCGCCTGAAAAGCGTGACGCCGACCGAGCTTGCGCAACGGGAAGGCGTGAAGATCCAGACCCTAACGCGGCTTTTGGCCGAGTTGCAGGCCGATGGGTGGGTTGAGCGCGTGCCCGATGCGCTCGATCGACGTCAGTCGTGGCTGTCGTTAAGCCCCCATGGTCGAAGGCGGCTCGCTGGCGCAGCCAAGACCGGGGACGCCTCGTTGGCCCAGGTGATTCAACGGCATCTGGATCCCCAGGAAAGGGCGCTGCTTCTGGCCGCCTGCGAGCTTCTCGATCGCCTGGATGGGGCCATCGAAGTGGAAGCCTTCGAGGCCGCAGAAAATAAAAGGCGCGCTCCGTGACGCGCATCGGGCAGCTTGGATCTCTCCTCACCAAGTCAGGTTCTTTCTCGCACGGTGTCGAACTCGTCCTTGCCGTCGTCTTCTCCTACGGTATCTCGCTCCTATTCGGCCTTGTCGAGCCGCTATGGGCTGTGATGGGAGCCTTAGTCGTTCTAAGGCCCAGCCGGGCCTCGACGCTGGACGCTGGACGCGCTCGAATCCTGGGCACGCTTCTGGGCGCGGCAAGCGGAGTCATCGGTGCGGCGCTCGTGCAATTCGGGGCCCCCTTCGCACTGGCAGGCTTGGGGCTTGTTGCGATCCTGGCTTTTGCGAGTGCCGGAAAACCTGCGCTTCGGGCCGCACCGGTTGCGGCGCTTATCGTCGTTTCGGCATCGAGTTCTTCAGCACACTCGGCCCTGGAGATTGCGTTTGTGCGCGTCGCCCAGATCTTCATTGGAGTCGGTGTGGGCTTTCTGGTCGCCAGTGTGAGCTCCCGGGTGCGGCCGATCGACACGCTCAATCGGGGATGCGCGCGCATTCTGCGCGGCACGGCCCAAAAGTTGAACAGGCGTACCGGCGAAGAGGCGCTCGCCGCTGCCCGCTCAAGCGATGCCGTGCGTCGCGGCCTGGAACGCCTCTCGCTTTTGGCGCTTAGCGCAGACCGAGCGCCGCGATGGCCGTGGAGCGCGCGCGCAACGCCTGAAAAGGGGTTCCATCAAAAGCTCGTGGGCTTGACCGCATGCGTGGTCGAAGACTTGAACCAGTTCGCGCGCCTTAAGCCCTTTTTCGCCGGGACAGCGGGGGCGGGCGATTGGCAGGTCGCCGCCGACGAATTCACAGCGAGGCTCACTGCGCTTGCAAACGAGATGGAAGGCGGACTCCCCGATGGGGCAACAACTGCCGCGCGCACCGGTCCTACGACGCAGGCGATCGCTCCGGATGTCGCCAAAAGCGATCCCACGAAGTTGCTCGCAGGCTCCCTATTGCTACTTGCCGGGGATCTAGAGGCATTGCAAGCTTCGGTGCGTGTCACGCGGGAAACGCCGGTCTAGGTCGGAGACGGATCGGGCAAGGGCTTCTGCTTTCGTCCTAACGCGACCCTTGGGCTATCTTCTTCTGATCATTGCCGGTGGGGGCCGCTTGCTTCGCGCGCGACATCTGCGAGGCGTGGAGGCGTTCAGCCTTCACCTTCGACACCCGATCCTGAACGATCTGGCATTGCTCGCTCGAGAAGGCTTCCGTGAGAGCGTCCAGAAAAGCGCGCGTCTTGGCAGGCATGAGCCTGCGACCCGGAAATACCGCCCAGGCGGTGGCCGGGGGCATGGTCCAGTCGGCGAGAACCGGCTCCAGACGTCCCGCCTTGACGTGCGGCTCGGCGATATGATCGGCGACGGCGACGATTCCGGCGCCCGCCACCGCCATGCGCGTCAGTAAGGCGGGGGAGTTGGCGGTGAAGCGGCTGGGTGGCATGCCTTCCCATTGCTCGGCCCCGCGCGAGAGGATCCATGGGACTGCGTCGCCTTTGCGCGAGAGCACACGCAGGGTCTCATGCTCCATCAACGCTTCCGGCTCGGAAGGCACTCCGTGGCCTTCGCAATACGAGGGCGAGGCGTACAGGGCCACGGGCAGAACCGCAATGCTGCGTGCCGCAAGCGTCGCATCGTCGGCCAAGTCCCCCATGCGGATGGCAAGATCAAAATTCTCGCCGATGAGATCGACGTGACGGGGTGAGAGATCGAGGCTGATCGAAAGTTCGGGATTGCGAGCGCTGAATTCGGCCAGGATCTTCTCCAAGAGGTCGATCGCCAGATCGGCGGGCATGGACACCCGCAGGCGACCCCGGGGTACGCCTTGATGGTGCAAGGACAAGGCGCGCGTGGCGTTGACCTCTTCCTGGAGCTGATGGGCGTGCACGAGAACCGCTTCTCCGAAATCGGTCAGCCGCAGCTTGCGGGTGGAGCGGATGAACAAGCGTTCACCAAGAGCCGTCTCGAGGCCGCTTAGGCGGCGTGAGAGCGTCGATTTGGGCATGTCGAGGCGAAGCGCGGCCCGGCTTAAGGAGTTCAGGTCGGCAACCGTGGCAAAAAGCAGTAGGTCGTTGGCCGAAAGCGCGTCAATGGTTCCATTCATGGAACGATTATATCCAAATTCGCTTCTTTATATACTGGATTGGAACAACTACATTGGGATTACCGCTCACACAAAGGTCCCGATCATGAATATCCTGCAAATCAATTCCAGCGCCCGTGCCGCGGGCTCGAGCTCCACGCAACTGGCCACCGTCATCAGCCAAAAGCTCAAAGCCTCGCATCCGGGAGCCGTTTTGAAGGTGCGTGACCTCGCCAAGACACCACATCCTCATCTGGACGATGAGGCGCTCGGCGCGCTTTTGACAGCCGCGGACCAACGCACGCCCAAGCAGTCCAGTCGCGTGGCGCAGGACGATGAACTCATTGCCGAAATTCAGGCGGCCGACGTCGTCGTGCTCGGGATTCCGATGTACAACTTCGGAGTCCCCACCCAGTTCAAGAACTGGGTGGATGCCATCGCCCGGGCGGGCGTGACGTTTCGCTATAGCGAAAAGGGTCCCGAGGGTCTTCTCAAAGGCAAACGGGTCCATGTTGCGCTAACGCGCGGCGGCATCTATCGCGATACAGCCAACGACTCCCAGGTACCCTATCTTCGGACCATTCTCGGATTTCTCGGCATGACCGAGGTGCACTTCGTCTATGCCGAGGGCCTCTCGCTTGGGCCCGATGCCGTGGAGTCGGCCTGGAGCACTGCGCAGCGCGAGATCGAAGCGATGGTGAGTGCCTAGTTAAGCCACAGCCGGAACCAATGATTGGAGAATGTCATGTCTCACAGCAACTCATTAGACGCGGGCCGCCCTGAAAAGGTGAGCAGCCCGCGGGGCGTGGAACACATTGTCGTCGGACAAGCCACATCGGACGGCGCCGGGGTCAAGCTCACCCGCGTTCTTTCACAGCATCTGCAACGGCGCCTCGATCCTTTTCTGATGCTCGACGCGTTTGCCACCGACAATCCAAACGACTACATCGGAGGCTTTCCGGACCATCCCCATCGCGGATTCGAGACCGTGACTTACATGCTCGACGGTCGCATGCGCCATCGGGATAGCGCCGGCAACGAAGGGCTTCTCGAGAGTGGCGGCGTACAGTGGATGACGGCCGGTCGCGGCGTCATTCACTCGGAATTGCCGGAACAGGTGGAAGGCCGCATGGAGGGCTTCCAGCTCTGGCTGAATCTTTCGAGCGCCAAGAAGATGACCACGCCCTGGTATCGCGACTTCACGTCGGCCGAGATTCCCGCGTTTCTCACCGACGAAGGTGCGAAGGTGCGGGTGATTGCGGGAGAAAGCCACGGCATCGCGGGAGCAGTAGAGCGTGCCGACACCGAACCGCTCTATCTGGATGTCGAGCTGCCCGCTGGCGCCTCGTTCACCCAGGCGCTTGATCCTACGTTCAACGCCTTCGTCTATGTCTATCGCGGTCGCATTGCAATCGGCGCCCGCGAGGTCGAAGAGCGGCGGATGGCGGTCTTTGCGACCCAACCCGGATCGGATGGCGTGCGCATCGAAGCCCCCGAGGGCGCCCGGTTCATCTTGCTGGCGGGCAAGCCGCTTGGCGAGCCGATCGCGCAATACGGGCCCTTCGTCATGAACACGCAAGACGAACTCGTCCAGGCCGTGCGCGACTTCCAGGAAGGAAAGCTCGCGGTGATGAACTCGAGCCCCGCCTAGGAATAGTCGATCCGGCGGGACAGGAGCGTGACGATGCTGCCGGCCACGAAGCAGGCCGCCAGAAGCGCCAGTCCCCCGGTGAGACTGCCGGTCTCGTCCTTGATCCAGCCGATGAGGTAGGGACTCACGAAGCCCGAGAGATTGCCCAGAGAGTTGATGAGCGCGATGGCCGCTGCGGCGGCCGTCCCCGCGTAGTAGCGGGTCGGCAACGTCCAGGAGAGCGCGATCGTAGTCAGTATCGAGACGGTGGCGATGGTGATCCCCACGAGCGCCACAGCCAGGTTCTCGGCAAACAGGCTGCTGAGCACGAATCCCCCCGCGCCGATGAATCCGCACACGGCGATATGCCAGTGACGCTCGCCGGTTCGATCCGAATGCCGTCCGATGAGAACCATTCCGATGGCTGCTGCGATGTAGGGGATGGAGCTCAGCCATCCGACATTGACGAGGTTCGCGACGCCCGCGCTCTTGATGAGATTGGGCAGCCAAAAGCTCACCCCGTAGAGCCCCATGACGAAGAGGAAGTAGATGGCGCCAAAGGTCCAGACGGCGCCGTTTTTCAAGACCGCGGACAGTGGCATGTCGCGACGCCGGCTTGAATCGGCCGCGATCTTCTCGCGCAACTCGCCTTTCTCGCCGGGCGTAAGCCACGCCGCCTGATCGATGCCGTCATCGAGGTAGAAAAACGTGACGACCCCAAGCAGGATCGAGGGCAGACCTTCGAGAAGGAACAGCCATTGCCAGTTGGCAAGGCTTCCTACGGAGACGAAGGTGTGCATGATCCAGCCCGAGATGGGACCGCCGATGGCGCCGCTCAGCGCTACTGCAGTCAGGAACCAGGCGATGACCCGGCCGCGCAAGGCGTCGGGATACCAGAAGGTGAGATACAGGATGATGCCGGGGAAGAATCCAGCCTCGGCGACCCCGAGCAGAAAGCGCAGCGCATAGTAGACGAGGGGCGAACTCGTATAGATCATCGCCGCCGAGATCACGCCCCAGGTCACCATGATGCGGGCGATCCAGACTCTGGGTCCGACCTTTTGGAGGATCAGGTTGCTTGGCACTTCGAAAATGAAATAGCCGATGAAAAAGATTCCGGCGCCGATTCCATAGATCGTCTCGGAGAAATGCAGATCGGTGAGCATCTGCAGCTTGGCAAACCCGACGTTGACACGATCCAGGTAGGCCATCAGATAGCAGATGAAAAGAAACGGAATGAGCCGGACGGTGACCTTGCGGTAGGTTCCCTGAAACAGGGGGGAGTCGCCCAAGGCGGCTCCCGCAGTGATTGCTTGCATGCTGTCTCCAATCGCGCTTGGGCGCTTTTTTCTGGTGGCTTTTCCGCCCGGCAGGCTTGCAGTGCCGAAATTTCCAAACCAGACCCAACGCGGGGTCCGGCATTGAAGCATGGCACAGCGCGGCGCGCCAGCCGGGCCCGCGGCGGCGTGCTTTAGGCTATTTGCGCCTTTTCGCGGCGGCGCTCGCCTTGGGCCGTGTGCGTCGCCCTTCGTGTCATCTCGAAGACGCCCGCTTCGACCAGCTCCTTGAGTCGTTCGGCAATGGGAGTAGCGGGCTCGGTGGGCGCGTGGATGGCCAGATCGATCCTGGGCAAATCGGGAAGTCGCGCAGTGCGGGCCAGCGGTGCCACAAAGCCTGGCAGGCCCAACTCGGTCCGAACGCTTACGCCCAGGCCTGCGGCAACGCCTGCCCACACGCCCGCCAGGCTCGGGCTCGTAAAGGCCACTCGCCAGGGAAGACCTGCACGATCGAGCGCTTCAGTTGCGATGGTGCGCATGACGCAAGGCGCATCGAGCATGACAAGCGGAACAGGACTGTGCGCGCTGGCCAGAGGCCCTTCGCGTCCGGGGCCCGAAGCGCCCTGGCTTGCGGGGCCGATCCAGCGCAGCGGCAACGTCGCCAGTTTCCGGATCGAAACGCGCGGTGGCCCCACGGACCAGGCCAAGGCCAGGTCCAGGCCCCCATTGAGCACCGCTTCAACGAGTTCGACATTGCGCGCGATCTTGGCCTCGATGAACACCGAAGGATGGGCACGCGCAAATCGGCCTAAGACCTGTGGCAGGAGTTGTTCGCCGAAGTCCTCCTGCAATCCAAAGCGGATCGAGCCCTCCATCTCGATGCCGCGGAGCGCCACGCAGGCCTCGTCGTTGATCTCCAGCATGCGTCGAGCGTAGCTAAGAAGAAGCTCTCCGGCTTCGGTCAATTCCATCTGTCGCCCCCGCTTTCGCAAAAGCGGCGTGCCGGCCTGATCCTCCAGCTTTTTTAGTTGCGCGCTGATGGCCGAAGGAGAGCGCGCAAGCCGGTCGGCAGCCCGCGCAAAACTGCCGAGCTCCATACCCAGACTCAAGCTGCGCAGGGCATCAAGGTCGAGATTAATCCATTTCATGATTCAGTTTTTTCGAACTATTGGTTCTGATAAATCGTCTTTTCAAAACGATTGTCGGGGCCTATCCTGAGCTTGTCAAGAGCACTTGGAGCGCCGCGATGGGAGAGCCGGTCGGAACGGGGAAGTCTGTTTTAGGTGATGTGTTACCGAAGCTCGCGCAGTTAAGCGACGACGTTCTCTTTGGCGACATTTGGGAAAGAACCGAACTGTCCAAGCGCGAACGCAGCCTCATTACCGTGGCAGCCTTGGTCGCTCTTGGCAAGACAGGGCAATTGCCTTTTCATCTCCAGCGGGCGAAGGAGAACGGCCTCGCGCTCGAGGAACTCGCCGAGGTCGTAACGCATCTCGCCTTTTATGCCGGGTGGCCCGCTGCGGTATCGGCCGCCGAGGTCTTGCGCCACGCTTGATCAAGAAAGGAAATCATCATGCCTGTCGTTCGGATTGCGACTCTGGAAGGAAAATCACCCCGCTGGATCAAAGCGGTCGCCGACGGCGTCCACGAGGCCATGGTCGAGTGCCTTCATGTCCCACCCAAGGACCGCTTTCAGGCCATCGACCTCTATCGACCGGGAGAACTCCTCTTCGATGAGACCTACCTGGGCGGCCCACGCAGTTCGGACTACGTGCTGATTCAGATTACTGCGGGCAAGGCGCGTAGCCAGACGACCAAGGAAGCGTTCTATCGACGCGTGGTCGAAAAACTGGTGGAGTCTCCCGGGATCCGGAAGGAAGACGTGATGATCGTCGTCAACACAACCGGGCCGGATGACTGGTCGTTTGCCAACGGCGTCATGCAGTACATGACGCCCATCGAGGGCGCGAAATCATGATCGCGATGCAGTACACCATCGCGCTTCCGGCGGACTATGACATGTCGATCATCGAGCGTCGAATTCTCGAAAAGGGTCGGCAGACCGACCACTTTCCGGGCTTGCGTTTCAAGGCCTACCTGGTTGCCGACAAGAAGGGCAATCCGCCCCAGCGGGAAAACCGGTACGCGCCCTTCTATCTGTGGGCGAACGAGGACGGGATGAACCAGTTTCTCTTGGGAAGCGGCTTTAAGGGGTTGAAGGAGGCCTTTGGTCGCCCCGAGGTCCAGACCTGGGTGGTGCTGGACGCCCACGTGTTAAAGACGTTGCGTCAGGCGCGCTTTGCGACGCACGACGACTTTGCGATCCCGCATCACGCCGATCTCGGGGATCTCTGGCAAAGCGAGCGCGAGAAGGGGAGCGATGCGATCGCGCAAGGAGCTCTGGCCAGTGTGATCGCCTACAATCCGCAGCGATGGAGCGCCGTGCGCATCGCCTTTTGGGAGTCCGTATCGGCGGCCAAGGCGCTCGATGGTTACGCGGTCCACCATCTTTCCGAAGGCGAACGCTTCACCGAATGAAGTTGGGCGATCAGTCGGGGTGCACCTTCTTGAGCCCGGATGAGCTCACCGATGGGAGCCGGGGCGCTTCGGGTTGGTGCACGGCCACCCCGATCACAACCAGCGCGATGCCCAGCAAATCCTGTCTTGAAGGAACCTGCCCCAAGACCAGGATGCCGATTGCGCAGGCGATCGCAGGCAGCAGCGCAAGGAGGAGCGCGAAGGTTGCGCGCGGCATGCGCGCCATGGCGAGCTGATCGCAGACATAGGGCACGACCGACGAACAGATCCCAACGCCAATGGCCGCGGCCAGCAACGGGGGGGAGTCAAAGGCGGGCCTGGCCTGGGCAAACCCCAGGGGGAGCGAGACCAGCATCGCAAAAAACATCGCCAGCGCGAGGCGATCGATTCCGGTTGGTCCGGCGCTATTGGCGAGTCGATGGCCCAGGATGATGTAGAGCACAAACAAGGCACAATTCGCAAAGGCGAAAAGATAGCCCAATGGAGCACCTTCAATGCGCACGGCGCTTAAGGCATACACGCCTAAAGTCGCGAGCAAGAGGGCAACCCAATTGCGCACGACCCGCTGACCGAACGCGGCCAAGCCAATCGGGCCCAAAAACTCGATGGCCCCCACGGTGCCCAGCGGGAGTCGGTCTATCGCCAGATAGAAAATCGAATTCATGAGTCCAAGAACACCGCCCAAGGTGACGATGGTCCACAGGGCGCCTCGGGGCAATACGGACAACAAGTGCCAGGGGCGGCGCCAGACACAAAAGACGATCGCCGCGCTCGCGATGCGCAGCCACGCCACGCCCAAGGGCTCCAGTCGCGCAAACAGGAGCACGGCCAAAGCAGGTCCCAGGTAGTGGAAGAGGGCACTCACGGCAAAATAAGCCAGGGGTGGCACGCGTCGTCCGATAAAGAGTGACGCTTTGTTCGCATCGCCTTTGTGACTTCGATCGACCATGCTTCAATGCTCGCATCGCAGTCCGGGCGCGTCTATGCTATGTTGAAGGCATAAGGCTCTGCAGAGCATTGATATGAAGGAGAACGACCGAAAATGCCTTCACTACATCCTCTGCTCGAGGACCCGCGCAATGTCGAATTGATTCGCCTGCTGCAAGCCCAGCCGCGCATGGCAGTCAGTGAGCTCGCGCGACGGATCGGCATGTCCGCGCCTGCCGTGCGGGAGCGCCTGGCTCGTCTCGAGGAGGCGCGCGTCATCGAGGGCTTTCGCCTCGACATCAATCCCGCCGCGGTCGGCCTGCCGATTACCCTCTTCATCCGGGTGCGACCGTTTCCGGGCAAATTGCAGAAAGTCCTGGAACTCGCGCGTTCCCTGCCTCAGGTCACCGAATGCCATCGCGTCACCGGCGAAGATTGCTTCATCATGAAGGTCTACTTAGATGCCATCGAGCACCTGGACCAGATCCTGGATCGTGTGCTCCTGTACGGAGAGACGACGACATCGGTGGTCCAGTCAACGCCCGTGGCGCATCGCGCCCCACCACTACCTTTGGGTACCCGGCCGAGCTAGCCGCCCTTTGCGCGGGCTCGCGCCAAGAGCGGTGTCTGGAACGCTCTTCGGAGACCGACATGATTGATTATTCCGGGACGGGATCAAGGATGAGCAACTTCAACGATCCGGGCTTGATCGCGGGGCGGCCATTGGGGGTTCCCGCGCCCGCCAAGACTTCGCCTGCGACGATAAAAATGCGCCCGGTTTGCGGGTCGATGTCCATCGTGCGACCGGAAAGCGCGGTCGCGACGGTTCCAATGACCCGGTACTGGTCGCCGTCGGCCTCCTCGATCACCGTCAGAGTTCCATCGCGCCCGTTCGAGCTGAAGATGCGTCGCCTAACCGGATCAAACGCTGCCGCATCCGTTCCCTTGCCGATCGGCAGCGACTTGATCTCTGCGCCGCTCATCACGTCGACCACGACCATGCGTTCATTGACGCAGGTTACGAAGACGCGCTGGCGCTCCCGGTCCATGGCGATGCCGTGCGGGCTCTCGCAATCGGAAATGGGCCAGCGCGCCGTAATGGCGTTGGTCCGCGTATCCACTCGCAAGAGCAGCCGCTTCTCGGCCGCGTTCAGATAAAGAAGTCCCGTGCCATCTGGCACGCCGGCTTCAAGGGCGCCCTCGGCGCGGATCGTGATCACGACGGTATTGGTCCTGGGGTCCACCACCGTTGCCGTGCCGGACTTGCCATTGATCACAAAGACATGGCCCGTCGCGGGATCACGGACGATTCCATCGGCATCCTCAATTCCTTGGATGCTTTGCACGATCTGAAAGGTCTTCAGATTGAAGACCTTGATGAGTCCCGCTTGGCCATCGTCGGTGTAGCCATGTTCTGCTTCGGGAACGACCGTGATTCCGTGTGTCCCGCCCGGGATGCCCAGGACGTGACCCAGGACGATACCGGTCATGCCGTCGACGACGCTGACTTCCGTACCATGGGCCACAAAAACGTGGTGCGAGCTCGGATCGAAATAGACATAGTCCCAGCGATCGGGGGCGCCCAATGCGACAGTCGCTGTCACCTTGTAGAGAGGAGGCGTCTGGGCGCGGGCCCAAGCGCCCATGCAACCGGCAAGCAGCAAAGCGGCAAGGAGGATGCGTTTCACGGTGATCAATCCAGTCTGCACAGGGGTCGTCCTTCAAATGCCGGAGCAAATTCGCCGGACGTCGCCTCGCGTCGTAGCCGGGATCTTGCCGATCCAGAACGACACTGTGGCTACGGTGAGCTTACTCGGGATGGATCGGATTGGCATCGCGGTGCATGGCGTCTTTGGGAGATTCAGCTTTCAGAATGTAAAGAGAACTGCCGCGTACCATGAGAACTGGTTGGTCGATGCGGCGTTCTCGATTCCCGGGCCAAAACTCGTGAGCAGGTGGATGTTCTCGTTGAGGTCGTAGACGGCTCCAAACCCGAGGCCCGTCGTAGCCGAAACGCCGCGCGCTGCGGGGGTCGAATGGAAGACCTCGGCTCCCACATGAAGATCGGGCATGACTTCTCTCGTTATGGCCCAACTCAGAAGGCAGGAATTCTCATAACGCGAGCCATGGATAAAAGTGCAGCCGCCCCCGCCAAACGTGGACCATGGCCCCATATCCTTCTCGAGCCAGAACGGCAGAAACAGCGATGGTCGCGAGACTCCGACAGCCGACGTGGGGCTGGCCAGGAGGATGCGCGGAAAAAACGCGACATCCCAACCCTCGGACTCCTGGTGCATGAATCGATACTTCGCCGCCAATTGCACATTGCCCAAGCCCGATCCACTAGCGGAACCCGTCGCCGCGTCGCGTTCGACGGGGATGACTGCCGTCAATTGCAGATCGGGTGCGGCTCCGTAGTTGAAGTCGACGCCGGCCTGGTTGTCTCGGGTGGATTGCGTAAGGGTTCCGCTGCCAAAGAAATAGATCTCGTAATGCCCAAGATCCGTCGGCTCGGGATCGTCGGAGACATAGGGCGGACCGGCCAGGACGGGTCGACACAAGATTTCCAGGAGAATGCCAAGGCTCAGCCCGATCCAGAAGCGCCCGTGGGGCCGAGGCATCATGAAGGCAGCCTCGGGTTTCGGATCTGCGAGTGTGCCGTGATCGACGTATTCGCCTCGCGTTTCCTCTGTTGATTTGCATCGTGCAACGTCAAGCAAGCGCCCTCGATTGTTGCGCTCATCGCTCCAAGCTATTTTCTCGGAGTTCCTGTGGCGGGTAAAGTTCAGGGGTTTCAATGATTGGGTTGGCCCCATGTGCTCTGCGGCATGACCGATGGCACCATCTTCAACGGGGTACCTCATCATGAATCAAAAGAAGAGGATCTTTCTTGCTGGAGCGGCGGGGGCGGTCTCGGTCGAAAAGGCGCACCGAGAGCTCAGCTGGACGCCCGAAGGATCGTGTGGTCTATGAGGTCGCGAGCGCTTGTCGACCCGAAACCCGTCGCGACCCGTTGGGGGCGGCCCTGGTTTTCCGACGCGTGTGACGCGTGAAACTTAGCGACCGGGTGTGTTGGGGATCGGGCGAACCCGGGGCTGCTGGCGGCGCGCGCGCGATCTGAGGGCATCCAGAGCGCGCTCGAAGGACTCCTCAAGTGACTCGCCGCAAATCACGCTGAGCTTCTCCTTGAAGGCGGTCTCCACAGCGGACCTAAACGTTACGCCAGAATAGGGCTCACCCTGAAAGAGCACCGTATAGCTTCCTCGAAAGTTGTCCTGGGGCTCCGGGGCGACATAGGAGGCGCTAATTCCGAGTTGCCGATAGCGGTCCAAAAGCTCGAGGATGGCGTTGTGCTCGGACTCAACGGCGAAGCGGTCGACGACTTGCCCGTAGGTTTTATTCCGCAGTTTGGATTCCACGCAACGAATGTATCCAACTTTGCCGTTGTCGACAATCGCGTCTCATCGCACCCCCAGGTGGAGGAGGGGGATCACGTTTAGCCGCTCGGCCGTTTAGATGATTCCCGCCTCCGCGTAGGGTGTCTCATCGATCACCCGCTGGTAACTCATCTTCGAGAGGTCCAGGCTCCGGTAGCCGCCGTCATAGATCAGCTCCGCCGTGGCGCGTCCGACTGCGGGGGCATGCATGAGACCGTGCCCGGAAAATCCGGCCGCCACGATCAAGTTCGGGCAGCCGTTCGTCCACGAACCTAAGATCATGTTGGTGTCGAGCGCGTTTTGGTCATAGAGGCCGCTCCAGGAACTCTTCAGCTTGACACCCTCGAACTTGGGCACGCGATGCGCGATGGCAGGCCAGACGACGCGTTCGAAATCGCTGTGATCCACCTCGAAATTAAAACCGCGAGGCTCGTTCCAGTTCGGCACGCCCGCCGTGAATCCGGCTCCCTCGGGCCGCAGGGCGAGCTTGGCGATGTCCTTGATGTAGGGTAGCGGCTCGACTTTCGCTTTGCACTCGAAGTAGTGGTCGAAGCGGCGCATCGGATAGACGGGAAGCGTCATCCCCACCAGATCGGCAATGCCTTGAGACCACGCACCTGCGGCGTTGACGATCCAGTCCGCCTGCACCTTCTCGCCGGAATCGAGGCTCACGCTGCGCACCAGCCGCTCACGGGCCTCGATGCCGACCACACGGGCTTGGAGATACTGCGCGCCCAGCGCCTGCGCCTTGGCCTTGACGCCCTGCAAAAGAGAATGTGGATCGAGCCAGCCATCGTCGGGCGAATAGGCCGCAATGCCGATGTCGTCACTTCGCAGCGACGGAAAGGTCCGCGCCAGCGCTTCTCGATCCAGCAGTTCGACGTTCACGCCCAGAGCCTTTTGTGTGCGGTAGTTCGCCTCCAGAACGGGAATGAGACTGTCCGCGCCGATAAACAGATATCCCTGACGTTTCAAGGAGAGATCCGGCGCATAGCCGTCCACGGCCGCCTCTTTTTGGAAGTTGCCGAAGAAGTCAATGCTGAACTGCGACATCTGGATGTTCTCGGGGAGCGAAAAAAGACGCCGAAATCCCCCCGATGCGCGCGGTGTCGAGGCCAGCTGATAGGTGGGGTCGGGCTCGATCACGGTTACGCTGGCGGCCGCGGGCGCGCGCCGTAAAAAAAGCGCGATCGACGAGCCAACGATGCCGCCGCCGATGACGACAATCTCGGACTTCA
This sequence comes from Burkholderiaceae bacterium, assembly GCA_049514215.1. Lineage (GTDB taxonomy): Bacteria > Pseudomonadota > Gammaproteobacteria > Burkholderiales > Burkholderiaceae_D > BOG-994. Next base: position 514 of record JBEKVI010000020.1, on the reverse strand, counting down.
TGCCGTTCTCTGGTCAACGGCCCTCGAGGACCGCAATGGATTTTGAGGAGACAGCAGGCTTGGCACGCTCGAGAGGCCGCGAAAATTCCACACCAGGGCCGCGATCTCCCGGATCTCGCTTTCGGTTGCCGCTTTGGAATGCGTCGCAAGGCGGATCGCCTTTTCTTCGAGCTCGGGACGCGAAAGCGTGTTCCCCGGATCCCCCTTGGGTTCGTCGACGCGTGCCTCAAGTTTCCGACCGGCCTGGGTATGCACCGTCACCTTGCCGATCCAGCGGCTCGGATAGGCGGCATCGACCTCGGGGTCGAGTTGCATCCTGACCAAAGCGCGAAACCGCTCGACCTGGGGATCCTGGAAGTGGTGATCAAACTCGCTAAGGCCCGCGCGTCCGTACAGTGCGATCAGGGCGAGTACCGTCCCCATCGAGAATTTGGACTGATGCACGCTCCTGGGAATGTCGACGGCACCTAGCACATCGATTGCTCCTTGATGCACGTGGGCTGTGACGCTAGTG
>JBEKVI010000019.1:0-73572 GCA_049514215.1 Burkholderiaceae bacterium | reverse complement strand
GGGGAGGCCGGGGCTGCGTTCCAGTGTCCCCTGGTGGTCAAGGTTAAGGAGATACAGGAGTGCGAATTTGCCTTCCTGAAAGCCGGTACCTGCATTTTCGCGTACCACCAATTGGCGGCAACGGCGCCGTTGCTTCGCGCAGTGCTGGCGCGGGGTGTGACCTGCATCGGCTATGAGACCGTCGAAGACGCGCGCGGCGAGCTTTGCCTCTTGTCCCCGATGTCTCGCATCGCGGGCTGTCTCGCGCCGCAGATTGCGGCCTGGATTCTTGCCAAGGGGACGTTTTCGGGCCGAGCGGAGACACTCGAGGGGGCCGGCATACTCCTGTCTTCGGTATCGGGTCTACCGGCCGCGAAAGTCGTCATTCTCGGGGCAGGTCAGGTCGGCGGAGAAGCCGCTCGGATCGCAAGCGCCCTAGGTTGTGAGGTGGTCGTATTCGCGCGTACCCCTCGTCGCTTTGATGCACTACGCGCGCAGGGGCGGTCTTCCATCCGCACCGCGCTTCTGAGCGAGACCACTCTGGCAGCCGAACTCGTCGATGCGACGGTGTTGATCGGTGCGGTCCTCGAGCGGGGCCGGCTCTCGCCGCGTGTTGTAACCCGCGCAATGCTGCGCAGCATGCGAGAAGGTGCCGCTTTCGTGGACGTGGGCATCGATCAGGGAGGCATCGCCGAGACTTCGCGTCCCACGAGCCATGACCAGCCTCTTTATCGTGAAGAGGGCGTATTGCACTACTGCGTGCCCAATATCCCCGCCCTGGTGTCCCGCACCGCGACTTTGGCACTGACCACTGCGACCCTGCCGTATATCGCGGCCATCGCCGATCGGGGACTTTATGGCGCAGCCGCAGCCGACCCGGGCCTTGCGCTCGGAATCCAGGTTCACGACCATGTCGTCGTCGACGCGCGCCTTGCCGCCGAAACCGGTCATGACTCGGTTGTCCCGCCCTGGCGAGACTAACGTGATTCAGGCAGAGTCCGGTCGAGCCCTGTTTTGTGAGCGCGCCTTGCGCTCGGCTCGGTAGAGTTGCTGAAACGTCTTGCCCGAAGGAGCCGGAAAATCGCGCGTGTCCGTCCAGCCCCCGCCCAGGGGCAGCGAACGAATGAGCCGCCGCTGTCCTCCGAGTTGGCCAAGAAGCCAAGCCGCTCCGGCGGCCCCGAAACGATAGAGCGCGGGACGCAGTGCCGCAAACGACCACACGCGCAGGCTAAAGCGCTCCAGCCAGGGTCGAAGTCCTCGTTCCATCTGGGTCTCACGCAACTTGCGCATCAAATGCGGCAGAGGAATCTTCACGGGGCATACGACTTCGCATTCGCCACACAGCGTCGAGGCCTGGGGTAGGTCCAAGGCATTTTCCAGTCCCACATAGCTTGGGGTCAGTACCGAGCCCATCGGCCCGGGATAGACCCAGCCGTAGCTGTGTCCACCGATTTTCTGATACACCGGGCAATGGTTCATGCAGGCCCCGCACCGGATACAGCGCAGCATCTCCTGGAATTCTCCTCCCAGAAGTCCCGTGCGCCCGGCGTCCAGGAGGACGAAATACATGTGCTCGACCCCGTCGAGGTCGCTGTCACGGCGAACGCCCGTCAGGATCGAGAGATAGTTCGAAATCGATTGCCCCGTAGCGGAACGGGGTAGGAGCCGCATGAGGGTGGAGAGGTCCTCCAGGGTGGGCACGACCTTTTCGATACCGGTGACGACCACGTGGACCTTGGGCACAAGCGTACACATGCCCTCGTTACCCTCGTTGGTCACGATGGCCACCGATCCCGTTTCGGCGATGAGAAAGTTGCCCCCAGTGATCCCCATCTCGGCGCTCATGAAATGGGGGCGCAGCATGAGACGCGCCTCTCGCGTCATTTCTGGAATGTCGGTCAGACGCGGTCGTTTGTGCACATGGGCAAAAAGGTCGGAGATCTCTTCCTTATCTTTGTGGACGACCGGCGCAATGATGTGGGAGGGTGCTTCGTTATTGTTGATCTGCAGGATGTATTCCCCCAGATCGGTTTCCACAGGCTGAATGCCCGCCTCTTCGAGGTGATGGTTGAGTTCCATCTCTTCCGAGACCATCGACTTGGACTTGATGGCTTTGGTGACCCCATGCTTTTTGCCGATCTCGACCACAAGGGCGGCCGCCTGCTCAGCCGTCTCGGCCCAGAGCACGGTCGCACCGCGCCGTGTCGCCTCGCGTTCAAATTGCTCCAGCCACAGATCAAGATGATCGAGCGCCCGATTCCGCAACTCCCGGGCCGCTTCCCGCGTGGCCTCAAAATCATCGAGCTCGGTGATCGCTTGAGCCCGCATGCTGATGAACTTGGTCGCAAGCTTGGTGAGGTTTTTTTGAAGGCGAGGATCGGCCAACCGCTGGCTGGCCCGCGCCTTAAAATGCATCGACTGGACTTGCATTGTTTCTCCGCCAGGAATCGGTTTTCGAACGGTGCGCCGTGCCCGCGAAAAAGCGGGGGCGCTCTCCTACGTCTCGCCCGAGAGAACCTGGGCGATGTGCAAAACGCGTGTATGCAAATCCCCGGTGCGTCTGAGACGACCTTCGATGTTGAGAATGCAGCCCAGATCGCCCAAGACCACGGCCTCTGCACCACTTTCATGAATATGCTTTATTTTTTCGTCGACGATGGCAGTCGAGATGTTCCCGTATTTCACCGAAAACGTGCCGCCAAACCCGCAGCAGGTACGACAGTCCTGCATTTCGGTCAGGCGAACTCCCGGAACGCTGGCCAAAAGCATGCGCGGCTGGGCCGCGATACCGAGTTCGCGTAGTCCGCTGCAGCAGTCGTGATAGGTGACCTGAGCGGAAAACGCGCTTGAGAAGTTCTTGACTTCAGCAACACTCGACAGGAAGTCCGTCAGCTCGTAGATCTTGGTCGACAGGGTTGCAATGCGAGACTTCAAGGACGGATCGTCGGCAAACAGCTCCAGATAATGGACCTTGAGCATGCCACCGCACGACCCCGAGGGCACAACCACGTAGTCGAAGACCTCGAATTCCGCCAAGAACTTCTCGGCCAAGGCTCGCGCAGGCGGCGTGTCCCCCGAGTTAAAGGCGGGTTGTCCGCAACACGTCTGGCCTTCTGGAACGACCACGTCGTAGCCGGCGCGCTCCAAAAGTTTCAGGGCTGAAAATCCGATCTCGGGTCGGACCAGATCGACGAGGCAGGTTAGAAACAGACCGACTTTCGGCTTGGCGCTCATTCCACGTCAACTCAGTGACTTAGATAGCACGGGATTATGCGCCTTTCGCCCCGAGGCCCCGCTTGAGGGCATTGTGGCCTGCCGGCCCCCAACCCGCCTCTCTGGATTATTTTTCACGATGTGATATAAAGAGAAATCTCTATCGCATCGCACCATGAGCGACTCTTCCTCCAAGAAAACCGCTATCCAGGTCATCGAGCGAATGATGGCGCTGCTCGACAAACTCGCTGAGAACCGTGAGCCCGTGAGCCTGAAGGAATTGTCGCGCGGGACCGGACTGCATCCTTCCACGGCACATCGAATCCTCAACGACATGGTGATTGCGCGCTTTGTCGATCGGACCGATCCCGGCCATTACCGTCTCGGAATGCGGCTGCTTGAGTTGGGCAACCTGGTTAAAGGACGCATCAACGTCCGCGAGGCCGCCCTCGAACTGATGCGCAACCTGCACAAAGTCACCGGCCAGACCGTGAATCTCTCGGTGCGCCAAGGCGACGAGATCGTCTACATCGAACGCGCTTTCAATGAATTTAGCGGGATGCAGGTGGTCAGGGCCATCGGCGGGCGTGCGCCCCTGCACCTGACCTCCGTCGGCAAGCTTTTTCTTTCGGCAGACGAGCCCAAAAACGTCCGTAGCTACGCCACCCGCACCGGACTTGCCGGACACACCCAAAACAGCATCACCGAGCTTGCGAGGCTCGATCGAGAACTGGCTTTGGTCCGCTCGCGCGGCTACTCCCGCGACAATGAAGAATTGGAACTGGGGGTGCGCTGCATGGCCGCCGGGATTCGCGACGACACTGGCAAGCTCGTCGCCGGACTGTCGCTCTCGGCTCCTGCCGATCGCCTGCAGGAATCCTGGTTGGGCGAATTGACCGATACGGCGGCACGCATCTCGCGCGCTTTGGGATATGAAGACGCGACCCCCGGCGCGACCGAAGCATCCTAGCCGGCCGTTCTTGATTTTGACCTAGCTTGATACGCGCGGCAGGTCCGCCTTGGGGAGGGCAGGAGTCGTGGTCAGGACTGCGGGATTGGCTTCCATCCACTTCTTGATCCGATTGGCGTCGCCAAAGCGCGTGTATTTGCCGACCGAATCCAAAAGCACGATGAGGACCGACTTGCCTTCGATTTTCGCCTTCATAACAAGGCACTTGCCGGCCTCGACGATATAGCCCGTCTTTTGGACTGCGATGTCCCAAGCCGGATTGGAGACGAGCGAATTGGTATTGCGAAAGGCCACCATGCGTCGACCAACCGGGACGGTGTAGCCCGCGTCGGTGGAAAAGTCGCGAATCGTGGCGTTGTCGGACGCCGCCTTAAGCAGCTTGGCGAGATCTTCGGCACTGGCCACGTTCTGGCTCGACAGCCCGGTTGGATCGTTGAAGTGGGTGCTTAGCATGCCCAGTTGCAAGGCCTTGTTGTTCATTGCCTCAAGACACGCCATAAGGCCCCCCGGATAGTTCCGGCAGAGCGCGTGCGCCGCCCGGTTTTCCGAAGACATTAATGCCAGGTGCATCAGATCGCGTCGCGAAAGAATGGTCCCAACGATCAGGCGTGACGTGGTGTTTTTTTCCGTGTCGAGATCCTCGTCTGTGATCTCGACCGGCTCGTCGAGCGACTGCCGTGCTTCGAGGACCACCAGTGCCGTCATCAGCTTAGTGATCGAGGCGATCGGCAAGGCGACATCCGAATGCTTGGAGAAGATGACATCCGAGGTCTTGTCATCCATCACGAGCGCAACGCTCGATTGAAGTCCCAGAGGTCCCACCTCTTCCCCCCGCAGTCCTTCCAGGGCCGCCATGGACGGGTGCTCGGGAGCCACAATGTGACGTGTCTTAAGCACCGTCGCCCGGGTGAGCACGAGGTGGTGTCGGGTCGGCGCCACGGAATGCTGCGGCTTACGGGCCGGATACCCTTCCGAATCCGCCGCTTGAGATTGCCCAGGTGCCGCAGGTAGCCAAGCCGCCACAAGCGCTAGCACCAAGGTCGTGATTGTTTTTCCTCGGCAAGCAGGCACGGTCAGGCTCCTCCAGTGAGAACTGGGTTGTAGTGTACCAAAACAAAAAAAATGTTCAAGAATAATGACCTAGGAGCGATCGTTAACGCAAAATCTGGATAGCCCCTAACCCCGATGATGCTTTTATGAGACAAAAATCAGGGGCGTCACGCCGCCGGTTTTGTCCGCTCGGTCCAACAGTAACGGACCGGTAACGCGGATTGTTGACCTTTTCCCTTGATCTGACGAGCCGCACTTACAGGTAATTTCACGCACATGCGATCTGCGAGGCGATCGCCTTGCCCAGATCAGCCGTGCCGGCACGCCCCCCCATATCGCGCGTGCGCGGCGCGTGCGGGTCCCCGAGCACCTTTTCGATGGCCGCAAGAACGGCGGCGGCGGCGGCGGCTTGGCCCAGGTGTTCGAGCATCAGCGAAGCCGACCAGATCATCCCCACGGGATTGGCAATGCCCTGGCCCGCGATATCGGGCGCCGATCCATGCACGGGCTCGAACAAGGAGGGAAACTGACGCTCCGGATTGATATTGGCCGAGGGGGCGATCCCGATGGTGCCGGTGCACGCCGGGCCCAAATCCGAGAGGATGTCGCCAAAAAGGTTCGATGCGACGACCACGTCGAACCAGTCTGGATGGGCTACGAACTGCGCGCAAAGGATATCGATGTGGAACTTGTCCACCCGGACTTCGGGATAGCGTTGGGCCATCTCGACGACCCGCTCATCCCAATAAGGCATCGTAATCGAGATGCCATTGGATTTCGTGGCCGAGGTGAGATGCCGGCGCGGACGCTTTTGCGCCAGTTCGAATGCAAATTTGAGTATCCGGTCGACGCCGTGACGCGTGAAGACGGCCTGCTGGAAGACCACCTCCCGGTCGGATCCCTCGAACATGCGACCACCAACGCTCGAATACTCTCCTTCGGTGTTTTCCCGTACGACCATGAAATCGATATCACCTGGCGTGCGGTTGGCCAGCGGCGAGGGAACGCCGGGCATGAGCCGGCACGGACGCAGGTTCACATACTGGTCAAACCCCCGCCGAAACTTGATCAGCGATCCCCACAGTGAGACATGATCGGGTACCGTCGCAGGCCATCCTACCGCCCCAAAAAACAGGGCATCGCGCTTGACGAGCTGGTCAAACCAGTCGTCGGGCATCATCGCCCCATGTTTTTCGTACCAGTCACAGCTGGCCCAGTCGATATGGGTTATGTCAATCGCGATGGAGAACTTCCGGCTGACTTCGTCTAGGATCCGCAGTCCCTCGATCATGACTTCCTTGCCGATCCCGTCCCCGGGAATTGCCGCGATCTGATAAGCGCTCATGCGATCCTCGAATGATCCGATGTGCCAGTAGAAAACGGTGCGCCGCGGCCCCTCACCTAATCCAAGAAGGTGGTGAATTTCGCCGCGGGCTCACGCTCGGTCACGAGCGAATTTTCAATGCGGCTCGGGTCGGCGAATCCGAGACTCATCCCGCAGACGAATTTCTCGTTCTCCGGAAGCTGCAGGTGCTCCTTGACGATTCGGTGAAACGGGGTGAAAGCCGCCTGGGGGCAAGTGTCTAGCCCGCGAGCCCGTGCAGCGACCATGATGTTCTCGAGGAACATCCCGTAGTCCAGCCACGAACCCAGCTCGAGCACCCGATCGATCGTAAACAAGAGACCCACCGGAGCATCGAAAAACACGTAATTGCGTCCGTGCTGTGCATGGATTCCGACCTTGTCCTCGCGGGTGAGGCCGAGCAGCCCGTAGAGGTCCCATCCGATTTTGCGTCGGCGCTCGATGAACGGCGAGACCCACTTGCGCGGATAGTAGGCATATTCCTCGGTCTGTTCTAGAAGCGCGACCGGATCGTTGTGGGCCGCCAGAACCTTCGCAGAAAAGGCTTTCTTACTGGATCCGGTGAGCACATAGACGCGCCAGGGCTGGATATTGGTCCCTGAAGGTGCACGCGCGGCCACGTCGAGAATCTCGACAATGGTCGGTTGCGGCACTTCGGCGGGCAGAAATGCGCGGACCGAACGCCGCGATCGAATGGCCTCGTCGACGACCTGTGTGGCAGCCAGGGAGGGAGGCGTTTGTGTCATGAGTTCACCAATAGTGGGGACAGCGCATTTTTCAAATCCGCGGGCAGCGCCGTCGGACGCCGCGACCTTCGGTCGACGTAGACATGGACGAAGTGACCCTGGGCGGCGGCCTCGTGTTCGCTCCCTGGAAATACGGCGATTTCGTATTTCACGCTGGTCGTTCCAAGGCGCGCCACGCGCAGGCCCGCAACAATGGATTCGGGAAAGGCAACCGAGCGGAAATAGTTGCAGTGCGTCTCCACGACCAGTCCGATCACCTCGCCCTTGACCACGTCGAGGACACCTTGACGGATCAGGTACTCGTTGACGATGGTGTCAAACCAGCTGTAGTACACGACATTGTTGACGTGTCCATAGGCATCGTTGTCCATCCAGCGGGTGGTGATGGAGTGCAGGTGGGGGTAGTCGTCCTTGACGCCAGGCTTTGCGGTCATCGGCCTATTTTCTCACGGCCGGACCGGATCGAGCCGTGGCTGCGGCGAGCGAAGCGGGCGCACGACAAGCGCCACCGCGGCCACCGTCACAAGCATGCCTAAGACGGCAAGCGGACTGAGGACTTCTCCAAACAGCCCGTAAGCCAGAATGGCCGTGACCGGCGGTACGAGATACAGATAGCTCGTAACCTGGGTCGCGGCGCCGTTACGGATCATGAAGTAAAGCAGCGACATGCCCACGCCCGAGAGCACGATCACAGACCAGAGGAGCGCGGCGACAAATTCGCCCGTCCACTGGATATTGTTTTCCTCAAGAACGAGTGCGAAAGGCAGCGTCACCAAGAAAGATGCGCCAAACTGGATCACCTGTCCGGAGCGGGCATTGATCGCCGGACAGTAGCGCTTCTGGTAGAGGACTCCCGAGGTGATCGCCACGAGCGCGAAGACTGACAGCACAATGGAAGGCGTCGACAGTCCGGTCGTGGAGACCTTGTTCGAGACGACCAAAGCGACGCCAGCCAGGCCGAGCAAAAGGCCCGCCCATTGGCGCAATCCCACCTTTTCCCCGACCGAACGGGCAAACATGGCGGTCAAAAGCGGCTGACAATTGACAATGAGCGCCGCAATCCCCGCAGGCATTCCCAGCGCAATTGCGCACCAGACGCCACCCAGGTATCCCGCCTGGATCAAAATCCCGGCGACACTGATATGGAAGTATTGCGACGGACAGCTCGGCCAGTTCGAGCCGGTGGCCACGGTTACGAGCAACATCATGCCCGCCACCACGAAATAGCGCAGCGATAGAAACGTGAGTGGCTCGGCGTAAGGAAGCGCGTACTTGGCAGCGAGGTATCCCGAGGCCCAGATAAAGATGAAAAGGCAAGGTGCAAGTCGCACCAGTCGGCGGCTGGACGGGGTCACGGGCTCATCGCAGAGTGAGGAAACTGCGATCGGTGTGGTGCGTGACTTTCGAAAAATTCCAGGGCCAGCGCGACCGTTTGCTCGTGGATCGCGCACGTCTCCTCGATGCGATGTCCATAGCCTCCGGCCATGACGACAGCGACGGCAAGCTCGTGGCTCGCGGCCCAGTCGAACACGGCCCGATCACGACTGGCAAGACCTTGCATCGAAAGCTTCAGGCGCCCCAATCGATCGCCCTCGTAGGGATCTGCCCCGGCCAGATAGATCACGAGATCCGGGGTGAAACGGTCGTCCAGTTCCGCCAGGGCAGCTCCAAGCGCCTCCAGGTAGCCGTCATCGCCGGTCCCATCCGGAAGCGCGACGTCCAGATCGCTTCTTTCCTTGCGAAAGGGGAAGTTTCCTTGCGCGTGCAACGACAGGGTGAACACGCTCGGGTCGTCATGGAAGATGGAAGCTGATCCGTTACCCTGGTGCACATCGAGGTCGACGATGGCGACATGACCGGCCAGGGTCTCGAGTTGCATCTGGCGCGCCGCCACCGCGGCGTCATTGAAGACGCAAAATCCGCTGCCCTTATCAGCATAGGCATGATGGGTTCCGCCAGCCAGATTGACCGAGACGCCATCCGATAGTGCGCGGCGGCATGCGCTGATGGTCGCCCCCACCGAACGGCGCGAGCGCGCGACCATTTCCTGCGACCAGGGAAAGCCCACTTCGCGCTGCTCTTGTTGCGACAGGCGCCCAGAATCGACTTTCTCGATGTAGTCCTTTGCGTGGGCCAGGGCCAGTTGCGCGTTGGAGGCGGCCTGGGGAACGCATAACTTAACAGCGGGCAGGTTACGCTCGACCAGCTCGCGCGTGAGGCTGTACTTTCGCATGGGAAATCGGTGCCCAGGCGGAAGGGGCAGCACAAATTCGTCGCAATAGTAGGCACGCACGCAGGACGATCCATGGCAGGTGGGCAACCCGATCGAGTCTAGCATGGGGACTTTTACGGCCGCGCCGCCGAGGGGGTTTTGCTGCGGCACAGTAAGATGGTCGCGCGTCGCCGGCCGCGCCGGGCCCGACCGGGGCAGCCGACGATAAATTGTTTTGTTTTCAGAAAGTTAGATGGGATTATGGAGGGCTTGAGAAATATTTTGGTGCGACGCACCAAAACCTCTTGACATTTCAATAAGGGCGCCTACAATACGTATTGTTGCAACGCACCAATTGCACATCGCTGATAAAACAACCGTCGCGAGACTAATTTTCCAACTTCATACCCCAAAGAGGATTCTTCCATGACTACCGCTACTCCCGAGCAATTTGCCGCCGCCTACAAAGCGAACCTCGACACGTTCTTCGCTTTGGCCCAAACCACTTTCGAAAGCGTTGAGAAGGTTGTCGAGCTCAATCTGAGTGCAGCCCGCGCCAATCTGGAAGAAACCGTGGATCGGACCAAGTCCCTGCTTTCCGTCAAGGATCCGCAAGAACTGCTGTCGTTCCACGCCTCGCAACTGCAACCGAGCGCCGAAAAGGCCGTCGCCTACTCGCGTCACCTGTATGACATCGCCAGCGCGACGCAAGCCGAGTTCACCCGCGTAGCGGAATCGCAAGTCGCTGATGCCAACAAGAAGCTCGTCTCGTTCATTGATACCGCCTCGAAGAACGCCCCGGCTGGTTCGGAGACTGCTGTAGCGATGGTGAAATCGGCCGTCGCTGCTGCTAGCTCCGCCTATGACAGCTTCACCAAGGCGACCAAGCAAGCCGTCGAAATCGCTGAAGCGAATGTTGCTGCAGCGACCAACGCCGCCGTGAAGACCGCTGGTCAAGCCGCGGCTCGCGCCAAAAAGGCAGCCTAAGCACGTAGCTTCACCGGCACTCTCAGCAACGCCCAACCGGGGATCCGGTTGGGCGTTTCTGTTTTAGGGTCCGAATCCCCTTCGCTTCCCCAAGAAGCAGCTTCACCGTGAAATCGCACCGTGACGCGAGCTTTGGGCCGGCTTGACCGGTCTCCATGCTCCCGCGTTTGGGACCTTTACCGTCGAGTCCAGCCTCGAGCCAAATTCGCGAGTGCACTCTGGACGGCGCCGAACGCACGCGGGATACTCGTTGCGCCCCGAACTGGGAACCCGCAACGAATCGAACGGGAGACTGTGACCATGATCTTCAATCGCTTGACGCTTTTTTCGGCGCTACTGGGATTCGCCATCTGCCCTCCTTCAGCCCATGGGCAGACCGCCGAGAAGCCCAAACGCTTTCCCCAAATCACGCTTGAGCAACTCGACCCCCAGGCGCAGGTCCTCGGCCAGGAAATCATGAAGATTTCGAGCGTCGGATTGGGGGGACCGTACAATCCCATGCTGCGGAGCCCCGTCATGGCCGAGCGGCTTAAGCGGCTTCTGGACTACCTGCGGTTCGAGACTTCCTTACCCACGCGCCTGAACGAGTTTGCCATCCTCATCCAGGGGCGTCTGTGGACCTCCCAGGTCGAGTGGTATGCCCACTACCCCCTGGCGTTGAAGGCCGGCCTGCCCGCCTCGGTGGCCGACGCGCTTAAGGCCAACGTACGCCCGCAAGGCATGCGACCCGACGAGGAGGTCGTCTACGACGTGTGCATGCAGATGTCCGATCAGCACGAAATCAGCGACGACCTCTTTAATCGCGCCAAATCGATTTTGGGCGAAAAGCAGCTAGTGGACTTGATCGCCGTCAGCGGTACCTATGTGACGGTGGCCATGCTTTTATCGTTGGCAGAAGAGGGAGTGCCCGCCGGCAAACCCCTACCTTTTCCTGAAGCGGCGAAATAAGGCAGAACGACCGGCCCATACGCAGAAGACGGACAGGGCGAGCGGCTAAGGGTCCTCGTCGAACTCGGCTCCAAGCGCCTGAACCCCGGCGCGAAGCGCATCGTACGCGTCTGACAGATCGGCGACGGGTCCCTTGACCCCGAGCTCGATGTGACGCCGTGCACGCTTGCCCGACCCGCCCTCCTCGCCGACGGAAGGCAGGCTGAAGACCTTCACGCCCGGATGGCTCATCTCGATCTGTTCCATGAGGGGAGTCAATGTGGATTCAGCGCTTCCGAAGACGAGCATCGATCTTTCGGCCTGGGGTCGCCAGTGAAAGGCGTCACGAAAGTGCGTCTCGAGAACCCACTCCAGCATGGGCCACGCCATCACGGGGAACCCCGGCACAAAGAAATGGCGCCCAATGGAAAATCCCGGGATCTTGTTGTAGGGATTGGGAATGATGCTGCTCCCCCGCGGAAACTCTCCCATTTTCATGCGCTGGCGGTTTTCCGCGGCACTCAACGAGCCCTGATTCATCTCTGCAATGCGCGCTTCAATGAGACGCTGGGCCTCGGGATGTAGTTCGAGCTCAACGCCCAGCGCTGCGGCGGCAGCCTGCCGCGTGTGATCATCGGGTGTCGCACCAATGCCACCGGTCGACAGGACCACGTCTGGGCCTGCGAAACTGCGCCTTAGGGCCGCAGTGATGTCGGCCCGATCGTCGCCTAGGTACTGTGCCCAACGCAGGGCCAGTCCCCGCGCCGCGAGCAGTTCGATCACTTTGGGAAGGTGTTTGTCGATGCGTTTTCCCGAAAGAATCTCGTCGCCGACGATGAACAATCCAAACGTTTGCGTCATGATGGCCTCAGTCTCCTAGGCGACGGGGGGCACTGGGCCGGGCTCGGCCTGGGGCGGGTTCGGAGGAACACCTCGCGACGCGTCAGTGGGCGGCACGGCCGGACCGGACGAATGCGCGGGTTCAGCTCCGAAAGCCCCGCCGCGCAGCTCCCCCAGGCAAAGAAGACTGTAGTGGGTAAAGCCGATTCCCGAAAAAATGGGTGCGAGGAAGAACAAAGGCGGCACGAAGTTCAAGGCCGAGGTGGCAAGCCCGATGGCGAAGTATCCGATACGGTGCTTGTGATACAGGATCCTGCGCTCCTCGGCGCTGGCGTGCTGGGCCAACGAGTCATAGCGCAAGATGCGCATCGACAGCCACGCCCACCAGAACCACGGCAATAGAACCGCCAAGGGCAGGATCAGCCAGAGCGGCATGGTAATGATCCAGCCGAGCAGAAAGAGCACCGTCGAAAATACAGCGTTGCTGGCACTAACAAAAAAAGAGCCGCCATGCAGACGTACCAGACCGGGATACTGCCGCGACGCGACGTGGCCCACCACGGTCGGCATCATCGCAATTCCGATCACCAACAACGCGGTGACAATCGTCAAGGCCAGAAGGAGAAATCCGTAGAGGATCGGTACGAGAAACAAGACCAACCCCTCGAGGCCAAAAAATCGGAATAGCGCCTCCACCCAGCGCGTGAGCTCGAGCCCGAAGATCACATCGTGCAGCGCGCTTAGCGCCTCATCGCGAAACCAGAATCCAACCGCCCCCCAGAACAGGAGTGCAAGCAGGAAGGGCCAGAGCGCGAGCCACAGCATGCGCGGATGCAACTGGGTCAAAACGGCGCGAAACAGCGCGGTGGCAACCAGTTTCATGCTAGGGGGAGTGGGCGCATGGCAGCTGCAGCAGGGGTCAAGTGGATCAGGGGTGGGCCTTCAGTGGCGCGGGCAGGGACTAGAGCGAGCGGGGTTGGATCGTCCGCGGGGGCACTCGATGACGCTCCCCGCTGCGACTGATGATTGTACTGTAAGCCCCGGCGATCTCTAGTTCTGGCCGGTTTCCCAGATCTTCGCCAGACGTTTGATCGAAACCGGCATGAGTGTGCGCAGTTCTTGGGCGAATAGCGATACGCGTAGTTCCTCGAGCAACCAGCGAAACTCGGCAAGGCGCCGATTTTCGGCGCCGCGCCTTTGGCTGTCGGCGCGCAACCAGCGCTGATAGAGCGGTCCGAACTCACCCATCCAGCGGGCATCGCGACTGGGATCGATGCGTAACTTGTCGATTCGCGAAGCGATGGCCCGCAGATATCGGGGATAGTGAGCCAGCTGCTCGTAGGGGGTTTCGTCAATGAAACGCGGGGGAAGCAGGCGCGCGAGTTGACCCTCGATATCCGAGGCCGCCTGCGCATGGACTTTGATTCCGACGAGCTTTTTTTGGATCGCAGTGTTTTCAGCCAGGATTTGTCCGACCAGCCTTGCGATCTCCTGACCCAGCAGCACCAGGCGGCCTTTGCCCTCCTGCTTGCGTAACTCGAAACTGTGCGCATCGCGGGGTAAGGGCTCGGCCATGCACGCTCTTTCGACCGCGAGATCGATGATCTGGTCGCGCAGGTCTTCCAGGGAGCCAAAGCGCATGTATTGCAACGCCATCTGCTGCAGATTAGGCAGATTCTTCTCGAGATAGCGCACGGTGTCCCTAAGACCGAGCACGAAAAGCCGCCGGATCCCCGCCTGGGTTAGGCGTTGCGCCTTGGCAGGGTCGTCTAGAACCTCGATTGAACAGTAGGATTCGTGATCGACGAGCGCCGGGTAGCCGATCAGCGTCTCCCCGGCCTGGCGGATTTCGACCATCGAGGTCAACGGCCCAAATGTCCAGGCCGTCAGGTGCTCCTCAAGCGCCTGTGGGTCCCAGCTCTCGAGAGGCTCATCCGCCGTGCCAAAGGAGCCCTCGGTCGGCACGACGCGCGCCGCAGCCGGTGGTCCAGAGGAGTCGGGTCCCAAGGGGTCGGTCCTTCGTGCTTCCTGAAATGCCTGCTGGAACTGGCGCTGGGCGGCCTGACCAAGTTCCTTGCGCAGCACGTCCAGATCACGTCCTGCAGCGAGCTGACGTCCATCGGGATCGATCACCCGATAATTCATGGAAAGGTGCTGCGGAACGGTCTCAAGTTTGAAATCCGACGCGCGCACCACTTGACCGACGCTCGCACGCACATCCTCGATCAGCGCATCGATCAGGGATGTGCCCTCAGGCATGCTTGGGTGGCGCAGGCAGAACTGGTCCGCGTACTCGGGCAGAGGGACGCAATGGCGGCGCAGCTTTTGCGGAAGCGACTTCAAAAGCGCCTGTACCTTTTCCTTGAGCAGCCCCGGGACCAGCCAGTCCATCCGCTCGGCGTCGAGAAGGTTCAGGGCATACAGCGGGACGCTGAGCGTGACCCCGTCGCGCGCCCCACCGGGCTCGAAGTGATAGTCAAGCGCCATGCTGACTCCGCCTTGCGAGAGGGATTTCGGAAACAGTTCGGTCGTCACGCCCGAGGCCTCGTGACGCATCAGATCCTCGGCTGACAGATACAGGAGTCGCGGCTCCTCCCGGCTCGCACGCCCATACCATTTCTCGAAGGAGGCGCCATCGTGAACGTCCTGCGGTACCACGCTCTCGCACAAGGCGACGATGAGCTCGTCGTCAACGAGCACGTCGGGCCGGCGCGCCTTGTGCTCGAGTTCTTCGATCTGCTCGATCTGGTTTCGATTGTGCGTGAGCATGCGCATCACGGCGCCGGACTTTGGCTCATAGGCCTGACCGCGCATTCCGCCCACCAATCCATCGCGAATGAAGATCGACCGAGCCAACTCGGCATTGAGCTGCCCAAAATCAACCGGGCGCTGCGCGTAGACCACCAGTCCGTAAAGCGTCGCGCGCTCGTAGGCGGTCACTTGCGCCAAACGTCGGGACCAATGCGGTTCGCTGTAGGATTTTTTCAGTAGGTGGGATCCCACGCGCTCGAGCCACGCCGGCTCGATCCGCGCGAGCTTGCGCGCGAAAAGCCGGCTGGTCTCGACGAGTTCGGCAGCGACGATCCAGCGTTGCGTCTTGCGCGCCAGGGTCGAGCCCGGCCAGGGATAGAACTTGATGCCACGCGGCCCGAGAAAATAGGCATCCTCGTCGGACTTCAGACCGATGTTGCCCAAAAGGCCCGCCAACAGCGCCACATGGATCTGCTCGAACGTCGCCGGCGAAGCATTGAGCCGCCAGCCGCGCTCGGTCGCGGTGGTCATAAGCTGGGTGTGAACGTCCCTCCACTCGCGCAGCCTGAGCTGAGACACAAAAGCTTCGCGGCAGGCCTCGCGCAACTGGCGGTTGGACTTCTTGTGCACGATTGCATCCTCGTACCACCTCCAAAGTTTCAGGTCGGCCAGGAACTCCGACTTCTCATCGACGAATCGGCGATGCGCGCTGTCGGCCGCTTCCTGCTGCTCAAGGGGTCGCTCCCGGGGATCGGACACCGAAAGGGCACTGGCAAGCACGAGCATCTCGGTCAAACAGCCCCCGTCGCGACCGGCCAGTAGCATGCGCGCCGCGCGCGGATCCAGCGGCAAGCGTGCAAGCTCTTCACCCAGGTCGGTCAGCGTGCGCTCCTCGGTCGCGGCGCCCAGTTCGGTGAGTAGCTGATAGCCGTCGGAGACGGCCCGCGAGAGGGGGGGCTCAACGAAGGGGAACGTTTCGACCTCTCCAAGATGGAGCGACTTCATGCGCAGGATCACAGCAGCAAGCGAGGAGCGCAGTATTTCGGGCTCGGAGAAGACCGGGCGTGACAGAAAGTCCGCTTCCTCGAACAGCCTAATGCAAACGCCGTCGGCCACGCGTCCGCATCGGCCCGCACGCTGCCGGGCCGCGGCTTGGGAAATTGGCTCGATGTGGAGTTGCTCGACTTTGTTGCGATAGCTGTAGCGTTTGACCCGCGCGAGCCCAGTGTCGACCACGTAGCGGATTCCGGGCACGGTCAAGGAGGTCTCGGCCACATTGGTCGACAAGACGATGCGACGCGCATTGGAGCGTTCGAACACGCGCTCCTGCTCGGCTGACGAGAGCCTCGCGAACAGCGGTAGGATCTCCGTGTGGGGCGGATGGTGTTTGCGCAGCGCCTCGGCCGCCTCACGGATCTCGCGCTCGCCAGGAAGGAAAACCAAGACATCGCCGGGTCCGCAGGAACAAACCTCGTCCACCCCGTCGACCACGGCATCGATCAGGTCGCGATCCTTCTCGCCGTTGTCGATCGGACGGTAACGATGCTCGACCGAATACAGCCGACCCGAGACCTCGATGACGGGCGCGGCCTCATCGGGGGAGCCAAAGTGCTTGGAGAAGCGTTCCACGTCGAGCGTTGCCGAGGTCACGATCACTTTCAGATCGGGCCTTTCGGGGAGGATGCGCTTCAGATAGCCCAACAGAAAGTCGATGTTCAGGCTGCGCTCATGGGCCTCGTCGATGATCAGCGTGTCGTAAGCCCGCAACAGGGGATCGCTCTGCGTCTCGGAGAGCAGAATGCCATCCGTCATCAACTTGACCGAGGCCCCGCGACTGAGTTGGTCGTGAAAGCGGATCTTAAAGCCGACGTGCTCGCCCAGAGGCGAACCCAATTCGTCGGCGATGCGACGCGCCGTTGAGGTCGCAGCCAGCCGGCGCGGCTGGGTGTGGCCGATAAGGCCGGTCCCGCCGGCTCCCAGTCCACGGCCCAGAGCCAGACAAATCTTGGGCAACTGCGTCGTCTTGCCCGAACCCGTCTCCCCGCAAACAATGACGACCTGATGGCGCTCGATCGCGCGGGCGATGGTTTCTCTAAGCTCCGAGACCGGAAGCTCTTCGGGAAATGTGAGCGGCGGAATCGGGTTGGCAAAGCCGGGATGGGCTTTGCGCGGCGGTCGCAGCGCGGCCGCCGCAGGACGCGAGCGATTTTGGCTTGGGGACTGTTGCATCAGAAAAAGACCGCATCGCCGTTGCGGAATGCGACGGCGCAGGCCTCGATTGGGATTTGAAGAATTATAATGCGCGTTATGAATGGAACCGACTCGCCCCTGCCGATTCGTCCGGACGAAGACTCGGCGACGTTTGATCTACCCTGCCTGTCCGACGATGACGCGGTTTATCAGGCGCAGTTCGTCGCCTGGTTTCGCGCCGTGGCGCCCTACATCCATGCGTTCAAGCGCAAGACCTTTGTCGTCGCCTTCGGCGGAGAGGCTGTGCAGGCCGGCCGGCTCACACGCATCTGCGAAGATCTGGCCTTGCTCAGGGCCTTGGGCATTCGCGTCGTGGTCGTCCATGGATCACGGCCGCAGATCGAAGAGCAGTTGCGACTACGCCACATCGACTCGGTGATCTACAACCAAACCCGGGTGACCGATACCGCCGCCCTCGAATGCGCCAAGGAAGCCAGTGGCGAGATCCGACTCGATATCGAGGCCGCGTTCTCCCAGGGCCTGGCCAATACCCCGATGGCCAACGCCGATATCAAGGTAATGTCGGGCAACTTCATCACGGCACGACCGGTCGGTGTTGTCGATGGCGTCGATTTCCAGCACACCGGCATCGTGCGCAAGGTCTCGGCCCAGATCATCGAACTCGCCTTGAACACGCGGGCGGTGGTGTTGATCTCTCCTCTTGGCTTCTCGCCTACGGGCGAGGCATTCAACCTGGACATGGAAGATGTTGCCTCAAGCGTGGCGGCCGCCCTCAGGGCCGAGAAGCTCATCTTCCTGACCGAGACCGCAGGCATCGTGGACGACAAGCACGAACTGATTCGCGAAATGTCGAGCCCTTCGGCCAGCCGTCATCTGGCCGGTGGCAAGCTCTCCCCGGATACTGCTTCCTACCTCAAGCACGCCCTGCGTGCCATCGCCGCTGGCGTTCCGCGCGCCCATCTGGTCCCGTTCTCGATCGACGGTGGTGCCCTGCTTGAGGTGTTCACCCATGACGGGGTTGGAACGATGATCGCAGCTGACGAGCTCGAAGAGTTGCGCGAGGCGACGATTGACGACGTCGGCGGGATCCTGAAGCTCATCGAGCCGCTCGAGATCGATGGCACGCTCGTCAAGCGCGGGCGCGGACGTATCGAGCGCGAGATAGAGTACTTCAGTGTCATCGAGCACGACGGACGCCTTTTCGGCTGCGCCGCGCTCTACGCCTTCCCCACGGAACGGATGGGGGAGCTCGCGTGTCTCACCGTTTCACCCGATGCTCAGGGCATGGGTGACGGGGAAAAGCTGATGAAACGCATTGAGCTTCGCGCGCGGGCCATGGGTCTCGATCAGATTTTTGTCCTCACGACCCGGACCGCGCATTGGTTCCTCAAGCGCGGTTTCGTGCTTGGCACGGTGGACCAGCTTCCCAAGGACCGCCAGAGGATGTACAACTGGTCGCGCAAGAGTCAGGTCCTGCTCAAGCGCCTTTAGGGACTAGTCTCCGCGTTCGGCCCACTGCGTGGCGAACCGGGCCAGCTCGGCGGCGCGCTTTAGGCCCAGTTTCTCGCGCAGATTCGCGCGATGCGCCTCCACGGTTTTCACGCTGCGGCCGAGCTTGGTCGCAATTTCGGAGACGCTCAGCCCTTGACCGATCATCCTGAGGATCTCGAATTCGCGATCCGTCAGATTGTCGATGAACGAGACCTTCTGATCCATGCCGCTACTAAGGAAGCGCTGCACCATGACGGTCTGCATGCGATCGCTCACATAGACCCCGCCATTGAGGATCTTTCGAATCGCCATGAGGAGTTTCTCGGTCGCCTCCTGCTTCATGACATAGCCCCGGGCACCAGCCCGAAAAGCCCGATCCGAGTACAGTGCCTCGTCATGCATGCTCATCATGAGCACGGGAAGATCCGCCTGCTGCTGATGCAAAAGCTTGACGAGCTCGATTCCCGACGTTCCCGGCAGCGAGATGTCGACGATGGCCAGATCCACTGGACGCGAGCGCAGCACAGCCAGAGCCGACTCGGCGTCGCCCGCCTCGCAGCAGACATCCAGATCCGGCTCCCGATTGACCAGTTGTGCGATGCCCTGGCGCACGATCACATGGTCATCGACGATCATGATGCGGGCCTTTTCTGGCAACGGGCCAATCGTTGATGAGGCATTTGTCATTGGCGCTCCCCCTCTTCGCGCAGCGTTTGTGCTGCATCATAGCCTATCGTGACTTTAAGTCGTACTTCGTCTGCGCGGGTATTCTCCAGGGTAAGCCTCGCTCCGATGACGAGCGCGCGATGGCGCATGCTCGCGATGCCAATGCCAGGGCTGTCGCGCAAGCTGCCGCCTGGCACGCGCAGGTTGCCCTTGTTGGATACGGTTAACGTGATGGTGTCTCCGCGATTGACAAGATCGAGCGTAATCCGGTCACCACTGCCATGTTTGACCGCGTTATGAACGCCTTCCTGGGCGATTCGATAGAGATGGTGGGACACCAGCGCGCTCGCGATCGTGACGGGCTCGTCCTCTCCAAACATGCACTCGACCCCATAGACCCGGGTCACGTCACGGGCGAGCTGGGACAGCGCCACCGTTAGCGCATTGTCCTCGAGACCCACGGGACGCAGGCCTCGCGCCAGCGCGCGGATATTCCCGATGGCTTGATTGGTCAGGCGCGCGATCTCCTCGGCGTCCCCGGCCTCGACTGCAGCCTGGGTCCGCAGGCGGTTGGCCAGAGCTTTGGCCAGAAAGGCAATCCCCGTCAGGTGCTGCCCCACGCCATCGTGCAGTTCGGTACTGAGACGGACCTTCTCGCGCTCGGTGGCGCGCAGTTCGGCGGCGGTGATTTGACGGGCGGAGGCACCGCCTTTGGGACGCGCAACACGCCGGGCGGTTCGTGGAGTTTCAGTATTCACTGGGCACTGAGCCGCGCAGGCAAACGAGCGCGATGGCAATCAAGTGGTTTAAGATTACAGGACATTAAAGTAGTTTACCTAGGAACGCCAATGAGCAGAACGGTTCATTGCATAAAACTCGGCCGTGACGCAGAGGGGCTCGACTTTCCTCCCTATCCAAACGAGTTGGGCAAAAAGATTTACGAGAACGTCTCCAAGGAGGCCTGGGCAGGCTGGCTCAAGCAGCAAACCATGCTGGTGAATGAAAATCGGCTCAATCTCGCCGATGCCCGCGCACGGAAATATCTGATGCAACAGGCCGAGCGTCATTTTTTTGGAGAGGGTGCCGATGTTGCCCAAGGCTACGTTCCCCCAAGCGCTGCCTCCTGAGCAGTCCGCCTAGAGGAAGGACCTCTCTATCGGGCGAGAGCAGAATGTCGCCCAGGGTCCGGGCCAAGCCGCAGGATCATCGGCTTGGCATGACTTGCCCGTATGCGGTTTAAGGGTGGACACCCGGCTTGGCGCGGAATTCAGCGCAAACCGCGGCAAAAATGAGGGCCCGACGCTCAGAACTGGTGTGGCCGAATGCACACGGCCCTGCCCTATTCGGCCGCCTCGCGCTCAAGATCGTCGACGGCGATGTGACGCACGTCGCGACCTTTGACCATGTAGACCGTGTACTCGCACATGTTCTTGGCATGGTCGCCAATACGCTCTAGAGCCTTCACGATAAACAGGATTTCGATGGAACGCGAAATCGTTCTTGGATCTTCGATCATGAACGTGATGAGCTGACGAACGATGGATTGATACTCGTCATCGAGCTCCAGATCGTCACGTACCACCCGGGCGGCCGTTACGGGATCGAGGCGGGCAAACGAGTCGAGGGCCTTGCGCAGCATCGCTATGGCTGCGCTTGCGATGTGTCCGAGCTCAACACGGGGCATGTGGGCACGCTCGGCCTCGTGGATGAGGCGCGCCATGCGAGCGACTTTCTGGGCCTCATCGCCAATGCGCTCCAGATCGGTGATCATTTTGACCACCGTCATGATGAGTCTAAGATCACCTGCTGTGGGCTGGCGGCGCGCGATGATGTGACTGCACTGCTCGTCGAGATCGACTTCCATACGGTTGACCTGTTTGTCGGTCTCCGTAATGTTGTCGATGAGCGCCATGTCGCCCGAGCCCAAGGCCTCGATGGCCCGATTGATCTGTTCTTCGACGAGCCCGCCCATCTGCAGCACGCTGGATCGAACGGCTTCCAGTTCGGAGTCAAACTGCTTCGATGTATGGTCGGACATAAGGTGCGGGTCGTTACGTTCTCTTCAGCTTAATCCACGTGTATGACACATTTGTTTCACGACGGCAAGATCTTGGCTTAGCCCTTGCGTCCCGCCAGCAGTTTTCGCACACCTTCCGATTGTCCCAGCAATACGACATCGGCGCGGCGCCTGGCGAAAAGGCCATTGGCGACCACACCAGCGATCCCGTCTATTTCCGCCTCGAGCAGGACGGGATCCGTAATGTTGAGGCCCTCGATGTCAAGAATAATGTTGCCATTGTCGGTCGTAAAGGTCAGTCCGTCGCTGTCCTTTCGCAAACGGATCGTCACTCCCAAACCACAGATATGCTCAAGCGCGCGTGCGACGTAGCTGCGCGCCATCGGAATGACCTCCACGGGCAGGGGGAACCCCCCAAGTTTTGGGACAAGCTTGCTCTCGTCGGCGATGCAGATAAAGCGCGCAGCTGCGGCGGCCACGATTTTCTCGCGTGTGAGCGCCCCGCCGCCGCCCTTGACGAGAACCAGATCGTCGGAGATCTCGTCGGCGCCATCCACATACAGAGGCAGGGTTTGCGCTTCATTGAGCTCTATGACAGGGATCTGATGATGGGACAGCCGCGCCGCGGTCCTCTCACTGCTGGCCACGGCAGCGAGAAATCGGCCGCGATAGGGCGCGAGCGCTTCGATGAAGTACTCCGCGGTCGAGCCGGTACCCACGCCGATCGGCCACTCCGGGCGCAGCTCCGCGGCCACCAGCTGAATCGCCGACTGTGCCGCCTTCTGCTTGCTCAGCTCTTGGGCCATGTTCATCGCAACATCTTCGATCCCGCCCCTCTGGCACACGCATCCGACCCCAGGGGACCCTTCTTTTTTCACCGCTTCAGGTCGGCCTTTTCCGCACGGCCGGTACGTCGGTACACACCCCCTCGAACA
The DNA here is from genome assembly GCA_049514215.1 of Burkholderiaceae bacterium. Lineage (GTDB taxonomy): Bacteria > Pseudomonadota > Gammaproteobacteria > Burkholderiales > Burkholderiaceae_D > BOG-994. The sequence goes on along the minus strand of JBEKVI010000019.1, from coordinate 51,214 downwards.
CCTCGGCCGCAAGCCCGACGGTCTCGCCCAGCGTGGGATGGGGGTGAATGGTCCGGCCGATGTCGGTCGCGTCCGCTCCCATCTCGACGGCAAGCGCAAGTTCCGAAATGAGGTCCCCCGCATTGGTGCCCACGATTGCGCCGCCCACAATACGGTGGGTCTTGGGATCGAACAAAAGCTTCGTAAATCCTTCGTCCCGGCCGTTGGCGATCGCCCGACCGGATGCCGCCCAGGGAAAGATCGCCTTACCGAGCGTAACCCCGCTCGCCTTGGCTTCATCTTCCGTCTGTCCGACCCAGGCAATCTCGGGGTCAGTATAGGCCACCGACGGAATGACGCGCGCGTCGAAATAGGACTTTTCGCCGGCAGCAGCCTCAGCCGCGACGTGGCCCTGGTGCGTGGCTTTGTGAGCGAGCATGGGCTGACCCACCAGATCGCCAATGGCAAAGATATGTTCGACGTTGCTTCGCATCTGACGATCGACCTCGATGAACCCGCGCTCGCTGACCGCGACACCGGCTTTTTCAGCGCCGATACGGCCCCCATTGGGTCGCCGGCCCACCGCCTCGAGGACCAGGTCATAGCGCTGCGCTTCGGCCGGCGCGCCCTCACCCTCGAAGCGTACCCAGATACCGTCTTTTTTGGCCTCCATCGAGACGGTCTTCGTCTTGAGCAGAATGCGGTCAAACCGTGCCTCGTTCATTTTGGTCCAGACCTTGACCAGGTCACGATCGGCGCCGGGCATCAAGCCTTCGAGCATTTCGACGACATCGAGACGAGCGCCCAATGTCGAATACACCGTTCCCATCTCCAGGCCAATAATCCCGCCTCCCACGATCAGCATTTTTTTCGGGATGAAAGGTAATTCAAGCGCCCCTGTCGAATCGACAATCCGTTCGTCTTGAGGCGCAAAGGGAAGCCTCACGGATTCGGAACCGGCAGCGATGATGGCCTTTTCGAATGCAATGATCTTCGAGCCTGCCTCAGTCTGTACTGAAAGGTGGTGCGAATCGACGAAGGATCCGACGCCTTTGACCACGGTCACCTTGCGTCCTTTCGCCATGCCGGCCAGCCCCGAGGTCAACTTGCCGACCACCTTGGACTTGTGTGCGCGCAACTGGTCGAGATTGATCTTGGGCTTGGCAAATGCGATCCCCAGGTCTGCGAAATGCGCCGCCTCGTCCATCACGCCGGCCACATGTAAGAGCGCCTTGGACGGAATACAACCGACATTCAGGCAGACTCCCCCAAGCGTCGGATATCGCTCGATGAGGACGGTCGACAACCCCAGATCAGCGGCTCGAAAGGCGGCGGAGTAACCGCCGGGACCGGCTCCAAGTACCAGAACCTGGCAGTTCAGGTCGGCCTTCCCCGTAAAGACATCGGCCGCCCGAGGAGCTTTCGCCGGCGCGTCCGCGCGGCTCGCGGGTTCCGCTGGGGGGGCGCTAGCTGGCGCCGAACGAGGCGCCGGCTCCGGGGTGCCAGACCCACTGGCCGAGGCACCGGACGCCTCTAACATCAGGATGGTCGAGCCCTGAGAGACCTTATCCCCCAGCTTGATGCGCACCTCCGCGACCCGGCCCGCAGCCGAGCTTGGGATCTCCATGCTTGCCTTGTCGGACTCGACCGTGATGAGCGATTGCTCGGCCTTGATCTCGTCACCGGGCTTGACCAGGACCTCGATGACTTCGACGTCCTTGAAATCGCCAATATCGGGGACCTTGATTTCGATGGGATTCATCGCGACTCCGGATGTGATCCCGGATCCAGTGGGATCTCACGGATCTGAAAGGGACCACTGGAGCTCTTATCGAACTCGGCCCCGGCCAACACTCCAATTTCTGCAATTTGCGCTGCCGAATGCATTCGATCATAGGCGGCATACATTGCGCCAAGGGCGAAATTGCGCCCCGAACCGATGCTCCAGAACCGGTCGAACGCGAAAACCTCGCGGTAGGAATACACCCCGTAGATTCCGCTGGAATTGGCGATGAGGGCCATGATTTGGGAAGACTCGTAGGGATCGTCTTCCTCCTCCTTGATGTTCAGGAAATAGCTCTCCTTGAGCAGCGCATGGAGCTTTAGGAAGGTCAGGAATACTTGCTCCCGGGACTTGAGCCGGCACTCGTCACCCAGTGCGGCAAACGCGCCGCCCAAGACCGAAAAGTGCGCCGATGTTCCGGCAACGCCGATCAGGGAGTCGCCCACATCGAGGATCTTTCGATTCGCCTCATACAAGCCCGACAGACGCGTATCGCCAAAGGTTGTCAGCGAATCGGCGGCAATGGCAACCGTGTCGTGCTTGCGTACGGCAACGATGGTCGTCACGGTGTGCGCCTTGGGCCGATGCAGCGTTTCACAGGAGCACGCGCCGCAGATCCGCAAGCACTTCGACCAGATAGGTCGTAAACCGTGCCGCCTGCGCGCCGTCGATCACCCGATGGTCATACGACAACGAGAGGGGAAGCATGAGGCGCGGGGCGAACTGCTTGCCGTCCCACTTCGGTTTGATCTCGGACTTCGACAAACCCAGGATCGCGACCTCGGGTGCGTTGATGATGGGCGTAAATGCCGTCCCTCCGACCCCGCCTAAGGAGGAGATCGTAAAGCTCGCGCCTTGCATCTCAGCGGGCCCGAGCTTTCCATCGCGCGCCTTCTTGGCCAAAGCAGAGGTCTCCCCTGCGATCGCGCTAATGCCCTTCTGATCGCAATCCTTTAGGACCGGAACCACGAGGCCATTGGGGGTGTCGGCGGCGAATCCGAGGTTGTAGTACTTCTTCAAAATGAGGTTGCTTTGCTCCGCGTCGAGGGAGCTGTTGAAGTTCGGAAACGCCTTTAGAGCGGCAACACAGGCCTTCATCACGAAAGCCAGCATAGTGACCTTGACTCCCTCCTTGGCGAGCGCCTCGTTGGTGCTCTTGCGAAAGCTCTCCAGGTCGGTGACGTCGGCCTCGTCGAACTGGGTCACGTGGGGGATCATGGCCCAGTTGCGGGCCAAGTTGGGTCCACTGATCTTCTTGATGCGTGACAGGGGTAGAAGCTCGGTTGCGCCGAATTTGGAGAACTCAAGGCTTGGCCAAGGAAGCAGTTCCATCGGAACCATGCCTTCCCTGACCGTGACTGCCGGCGCCTTCCCCGAGCCGGCTTGCGCCATGACCGCCTTCACGAAGCCCTGTACGTCCTCGGCCAGGATGCGGCCCTTGGGACCGGAAGCCGTCACGCGCGTGAGATCGACCCCGAGTTCGCGTGCGAGCTTGCGCACCGAGGGGCTGGCGTGGGGTAGTGGGCCCGCCGCAGTCTCGCGCTCGTCTGCCGGGACCGGATGCTCGCGGGTGTTCGCCCGGACGCTCGCTGACTCCTTGGACGCAGTCGCATCCTTCGCAGGTTCAGGCGCAGACGCTAACGCATCATTGGCCGCGGGCGGAGCGCTTTGGGTGCTCGCCTCCAGGAGGGCCACTACGCTGCCCTTGGAAACCTTGTCGCCCAGCTTCACCCGCAGTTCCTTCACCTGCCCTGCGGCCGAACTGGGGATTTCCATGCTCGCCTTGTCGGATTCGACAGTGATGAGAGACTGGTCGAGGGCGACCGTGTCTCCCACCTTCACGAGAATCTCGATGACTTCGACGTCCTTGAAGTCGCCAATGTCTGGCACCTTCGCTTCAACCGGACCCGACGAACCGGCCGAAGGCGCACGCGTTGCCGGCGCATTCGCCGCGGTTTTCGCACTCGGCGAGTCCGCTTTGGGCGGTGCCTCGGCAGCGGCTTTCGGTGACGCAGCAGCAGGCGCCTTAGGCGCCTGGGCCGCTTCGCCTGCCGTCTCGAGCAGACCCAGGAGGCTGCCTTCACTGACCTTGTCGCCGAGTTTCACTTTCACTTCCGTGACGGTGCCCGCAGTAGAACTCGGTATCTCCATGCTCGCCTTGTCGGACTCGACCGTGATGAGCGACTGCTCGGCCTTGACCGATTCTCCCGGCTTGATAAGTACTTCGATGACCTCGACGTCCTTGAAATCGCCGATGTCGGGAACCCTCATTTCGATCACGCTCATCTCGGGAATCTCCGGTGCCCAGGACGCAGGGCGCCCGCTATGCGAGCACCACAGCCCTGGTTGATCTTGATTTTCTGCGCGTTATGCGTACAAGGGATTTTGCTTGTTTATATCGATCTTGTACTTCTTGATCGCCTCGGCGACCTTGGCACTCGGGACACTGCCCTCCTCGGCGAGTTCCTTTAGTGCCGCCACGGTGACAAAGTAGCGGTCGACCTCGAAATGGTGACGCAGTTTCTCCCGGGTATCGGAGCGCCCGAATCCGTCGGTACCGAGCACACGAAAAGCGCGCCCCTTGGGTAGATAGGCGCGGATTTGATCGGTAAACAACTTCATATAGTCCGTCGAGGCGATGATGGGCCCCTCGGTTCCAGAGATCTGCTGGAAGACATATGGGGTCTTCTGTTGGGCTGTGGGATTGAGCAGATTCCACCTCGCCACATCGGCCCCATCGCGCGCGAGTTGGGTAAAGCTTGGACAGCTCCAAACGTCCGAGGCGACACCCCAGTCCTTCTCGAGCAGGTCGGCAGCAGCAATGACCTCGCGCAGGATGGTGCCGGACCCGAGCAGCTGGACTCTTGGAGAGACCCCAGCCGTTCCGCGTCTAAACAGGTACATCCCGCGCAAGATGCCTTCCTCCTGCCCGGACTTCAGACCCGGATGCGGATAGTTTTCGTTCATGAGCGTGATGTAGTAGTACACATTCTCCTGGTTTTCCACCATCCGCTTGAGCCCGTCTTGGATAATCACCGCCAGTTCGTGTCCGAAGGTCGGATCGTAGGAGACGCAATTCGGTATCGTAAGCGCAAGAATCTGACTGTGGCCGTCCTGGTGTTGCAGCCCTTCGCCATTGAGTGTCGTTCTTCCCGCAGTGCCTCCCAGGAGAAAACCGCGCGCCTGCATATCGCCGGCGGCCCACGCAAGGTCACCCATTCGCTGAAACCCGAACATGGAGTAATAGATGTAAAACGGGATCATGATGCGGTTGTTGGTCGAATACGAGGTGGCCGCGGCGATCCATGAGCTCATCGCGCCGGCCTCGTTGATCCCCTCTTCCAGAATCTGCCCGGCCTTGTCCTCGCGGTAGTACATGACCTGATCTTTATCGACAGGCTCGTAGAGCTGGCCCTGCTGACTGAAGATCCCCAACTGCCGGAACATGCCTTCCATGCCGAAGGTCCGCGCCTCGTCGGGCACGATCGGCACTACGCGCGGGCCCAGCGCTTTGTCACGCACGAGCGCCGTTAGGATGCGCACGAACGCCATCGTGGTGGACATCTCGCGCCCCTCGGCGGTGGGATGGAGCACCTGATCGAACGCGCTCAGCGGCGGGGCTTCAAACTTCTCGTCGGCGACGCGGCGCCTCTGCGGCAGGTAGCCGCCCAAAGCCATGCGCCTCTCACGCAGGTACTGGATTTCAGGACTGTCCTCGGGAGGGCGGTAAAAGGGTAGTTCGGGAAGTTTTTCATCACTGATCGGAATGGCAAACCGATCTCGAAATTCGCGCACGGCCTCATCGGTGAGCTTCTTTTGCTGATGGGTTGTGTTCTTGCCTTCGCCGATCTTCCCCATCCCGTAGCCCTTGACGGTCTTGGCAAGGATCACCGTGGGCTGTCCCTTGTGATTGACCGCGGCATGGTATGCCGCATAGACCTTGTGCGGATCGTGACCACCCCGGTTCAGACGCCAGATGTCCTCATCGGACATGCGGGCTACCATCTCCAGAAGCTTCGGGTTCTTTCCAAAAAAATGGGCGCGCACGTAGGCGCCATCGTTGGCTTTGTAGTTCTGATATTCGCCGTCGACGGTGTCCATCATGACCTGCTGCAAGATCCCGTCGCGGTCTCGCGCCAGGAGTGGATCCCAGTACGACCCCCAGATGACCTTGATGACATTCCATCCCGCTCCCCGGAAATCCGCCTCGAGTTCCTGAATGATCTTCCCGTTGCCCCGCACCGGGCCGTCCAGGCGCTGCAGGTTGCAGTTGACGACAAAAATAAGGTTATCGAGCTTTTCCCGTGCCGCCATACCGATGGCGCCCATCGACTCCGGCTCATCCATCTCGCCATCGCCGCAGAACACCCATACTTTACGATTAGCCGTATCCGCGATGCCCCGGGCTTGCAGATACTTCAAAAAACGCGCCTGGTAAATCGCCTGCAGGGGACCCAGTCCCATCGATACGGTGGGAAACTGCCAGAACTCGGGCATGAGCTTCGGATGCGGATAAGACGTCACTCCGTGACCGTCGACATCGCGACGGAAGTTGAGCATCTGCTCCTCCGTCAGGCGCCCCTCGAGGAACGCGCGCGCGTAGATCCCCGGCGCCGAATGACCCTGCAAGTACAAGAGGTCGCCACCATGACCCTCGTGGGGCGCGTGCCAGAAGTGATTGAACCCCGCGCCCAACATGGCAGCCAACGAAGCGAACGAGGCAATGTGCCCCCCCAGGTCGCCTTCCTCGCGGTTGGCTTTCACCACCATGGCCATCGCATTCCAGCGCATATAGGAGCGCAGCCGTTCTTCCATTTCCATATTTCCCTGGAGCGGCTCCTCGAGCTGCGGGGGGATCGTGTTGATGTAGGCGGTATTCGAAGAAAAGGGAATATGGGCCCCCGAGCGTCGCGATAGATCGACGAGCTTCTCGAGCAGGTAGTGCGCCCGCTCCGGACCCTCCCGCTCGATGACGGCCGCCAGGGCATCAAGCCACTCTTTGGTTTCCTCGGAATCGGCGTCGTTGGCCGGAGCGCTAAGTAAGGGATCGGGAAGTGCCGCCATTGATGTCTCCAGGTTATGACGCCAAACGCACCCGCTCTGGTCGAAGAACCGTGCGAGTTCGGCAGGAACTTCATCTGCCCAACTTTCGGGTCCTCGATTCGGCTCAGACGCGCTTTGCCCCGCATCGCGCGAAGGTGCAAGTCGACTCTTGTTTGAGGTCTACGATTCTAGTTGAGCACAACTCCAACATCAAGAAATATTCCGAATGGTAGGACGGATTTTCATAATACGGCATGCCCTCGATCCTCTTCCGAGACCCGGCCCTCGTTTCGTTCACACGAGCTCGGCTAAACTGCCTACATGATCCAGGAAGTCCCGCTGCACGACGCTGAGAACGCGACGCTACCACTCGATATCGTGGCCGTCACGCGCCGCGCCGCCGTCAGTCAGAGATGGTACTGGCTGGCTCCGCTGCTGGCGATGATTCTCTTTGTTGGAGTCATGGTGACTCTTTTTTGGGCGCTGCGCCGCGATGAAATTGATCGCCAGCAACAGGGACTCTATCGGGACGTGGAGTGGGCACAGCAGGTGATGCGCCTGCGCATGCAAAACAATCAGGACGAGCTCATTGCGCTTGCGCGCGAGGCCGCCCAGGGCGACCTCGATGCAGCGCGCTTTCGGACCCTCGCGCGCCAGTTCATGGCCAGCAGTCCGGAAGTCATCGAGATCGGACGGATCGACGCCGACCATACCGATCACTGGATCGTGACGTCCGATGCCCTGTTCGACGACGGCATCCCCGATTCTAAGCAGCGCCTCGCCGGTCCCGAATCACGCGCCACGTTCGATGCAGCCGAAAATACCCGTGAGCCCGCCTACTCGGGCCCGTTTGCCGGCCCCGACAACGATTATCTTCTGGAGATGCATATCCCGGTGTTCGTCGGCGGGCACTTCACCGGAACCTTGAGCGCCGTCTATTCGGTAGTGAATATTTCGCGCTACGTAGTGCCCCACGAGAGCAGCCAGAAGTACAGCATTTCGATCGTGGACGACAAGGGCGCCCCGCTGGTGGGCAGATTGCCCCCGTTAGGCGGCGATTCCGAACTCAACTATGAGCTCCCATTCGATCCGCCCGGGCACGGAATCTATCTCCACGTCACGTCGCACCGGATCCGCAGCAATCTCACCGACAACTTCCTGGTCTGGGCGGTCGCTGCACTGTCGGTGTTCATCATCTGGAGTCTGTGGATCCTGATGCGGCACAACAAGCGACGACTGGAAGCCGAAGCCGTGCGCGACCGGCTGTTCAACCTCTCGCTCGATATCTTGTGCATTCTCGATGCCAAAGGGGAACTCTTGCGGATCAACCCCGCCTGTCAGCATGTCCTTGGCCGGGAGCCGTCTTCTCTTGAGGGATGCTCACTGCTTGATCTTGTTCATCCCGACGATCGTGCTGCAACTGCCGACGAGTTGCACAAAGCGGGCATGGGCCAGCCCATGATCTCCTTCGAAAATCGGTGTCGCAGAATCATCGCCGATGGCACGACCGAGTATCGCTGGTTGGTTTGGACCCTCAATCCCGACCTGCAGGCCAAACCCGGGAAGCGGCTTCTCTACGCCGTCGCGCACGATGTGACGTTGCGCCGCGCGCGCCAGCAGGCGCTCGTCGCCGAAACGGCGTTCCGCCGTGCGATGGAGGACTCGCTGCTCACCGGCATGCGCGTCATCGACCTCGAAGGGCGCATCACTTATGTGAATCCGGCATTTTGCAGAATGCTGGGCTTTGCCGAGACCGAACTCCTCGGTGCAACACCGCCTTATCCCTACTGGCCGCGCGAGCGCTACCCGCAAAATCACGTCACTCTGAACCAAATCCTCACGGGCCGCGCTCCGGCGGCGGGACTCGAAGTGAACGTGATGCGCAAAGACGGCAGCTATTTCGATGCCCGCATGTACGTCTCGCCGCTGTTGAATGAACACGGCCTGCAGACCGGCTGGATGACCTCGATGACCGACATCACCGAACCCAAGCGCATCCGCCAAGAGTTGGCCCAGGCGCAGGAGCGCTTCACCACGGTTCTGGAGGAGCTCGACGCGGCCGTCTCGGTCTATGGGGGCTACGCCGATCACGACCAGTTGTTGTTTGCCAACCGCTACTACCGACGTCTCTTCGGGACGGACGCGTTCGGACATCGTGAACTTTCCGCGACGCATCCGGCAGCCTTTGGACCCGAACGCGACGCCACGACCAACGAGGTCCATAGCGGCACGACCAGCAAGTGGTTTGAAGTGCGCCAGCGCACCATCCAGTGGGTCGACGGTCGCAAGGTCCAGATGCAGGTCGCCACCGACATCACTGCGCGCAAACGGACCGAGGAAATGGTTCGCCAGCAGCAAGAGAAGGTGCAGCTGACGAGCCGTCTCATCACCATGGGCGAGATGGCCTCCTCTTTGGCGCATGAACTGAATCAACCGCTCACCGCCATTGCTAATTACAGCATGGGAACCGTGGCACGGGTGCGCTCGACGATTGAGCGCGGCGATCGCACCGACCCGCAGGAACTGCTCATCGCTTTGCAGAAGACTTCTGCGCAAGCCGAGCGAGCAGGCAAGATCATTCGCCGCATTCGCGAGTTCGTCAAACGCAGCGAACCCCACCGGCGTGTCATCAATCTTCGGACTGTGGTCGATGACGCGGTGGGATTCGCTGAGATCGAGGCCGCTAAGAAGCGCATTCTGATCCGAACCGAGATCCCCGAGGCCATCGCAGAGATTCAGGCCGATCCGATCATGATCGAGCAGGTCCTTTTGAATTTGTTGAAGAACGCCATCGACGCCATGCAAGACGCCATCGTGCGCGAGGTCGTAGTCCAGGTCGTCGACCGCGTCGGCCATGTCGAGTTTGCCGTCGTAGACCACGGCAGCGGAATCGCGCCCGATGTCGACGAGCGCCTTTTCGAGCCCTTCTACAGTACCAAGGACGAAGGCATGGGCATGGGACTGAATATCTGTCGCTCCATCGTCGAGTTCCACCACGGCCGACTTTGGGTCCAAAACAACGTCGGCGGCGGCTGCACCTTTCATTTCACGCTGCCCAAGGCAGCGGTCGCATCCGCGATCCTCGCGTAGAATTGCGCCTATGATGCGCGAATCTCCTCCAGAACCGACACCGCCTGGGCTCGTCTACGTCGTCGATGACGACGAAGCGGTGCGCGACTCTCTCAAGTGGTTGCTCGAGGCCAACCGCTACCAGGTCGCCTGTTTCGAGCGCGCCGAGGACTTTCTAGAAGCCTACGACCCCAATGCCACGGCCTGCCTCATTCTCGATGTGCGCATGCCCGGGATGAGCGGGCTAGAGCTTCAGGAACAACTGCTCATTCGCGGCACGCCCATGCCGATTCTGTTCATTTCGGGACACGGCGACGTTCCAATGGCCGTAACGACAATGAAAAAGGGCGCTGAAGACTTCATCGAGAAGCCCTTTAACGAAAACGACCTGAGTCTGGCCGTCGAGCGCATGCTCGATCGGGCCCGCACCCAATCGAGTCGACAGCGCGAAGAAAAGGAGCGCGACGCCCTCCTCGGCAAGCTGACCGCACGCGAGCAGCAAGTCCTCGAATGCATCGTGGCTGGCCGACTGAATAAACAGATCGCCGACGATCTCGGAATCAGCATCAAGACCGTCGAAGCGCATCGTGCCAACATCATGGATAAGCTCAACGCGTCGACCGTCGCGGACCTCTTGCGCCTGGCCCTGGCTCGCAAAGGCTGAATCCCCGAGTGGGCGTTGGCAACACCGGAGGCGGGGTCTTGTGCCGGATTTTGGGACAAACGGCGCAACTAAGCCACGTCACTTAGTGTGAGGAAGTGCGAAACACGTTGGGTTCCAAGCCGATTCTGATTCACACTCTTGACTCGGACCCCACCACGAATGCCGATGAACAAGCCCCGCGATAATCCCTTGCTCGAATTTGCGCAACTTACGCGCTTTGATGCCATCCGCCCCGAGCACGTGGGCAGTGCGGTCGAATATCTTCTGGCGGCCGCCCGGGAAACCATTGCGCGCCTGGAAGGCCCCCATGTGAAGTCCAACTGGAGCGACTTCATTGAACCATTGGAGACAACGACCGAACGTCTGGCTCGCGTCTGGAAGGCCGTCGAACATCTGAACAGCGTCGCAGATTCGCCGGCCCTGCGCAGCGCATACCACGAGAATCTTCCCCTCGTGACCCAGTTCTGGACCAGTCTTTCGCACAATCCGCTCCTGTTTGCCAAGTACCGGGACCTGGCACAGTCCACCGAGTTTGCGGGGTATTCCGAGGCCAAAAAACGCGTCGTGGAACACGCCCTGCGCGATTTCGAATTGGCGGGGGCGGCACTCCCGGATGCTGCCAAGCGGGAGGTCGAAACAATCCAGCAGGAGCTCGCGATTCTCGGCCAGAGGTTCTCGGAAAACGAGCTCGATGCGACCAAAGGGTATGCCCTTTGGATCGACTCGGAAGAGCATTTGCGGGGCATGCCTCCCGAGGCGCTCGCAGCCGCACGCATGCGCGCCGAAAAGGAAGGCCGCGGCGGCTACAAGATCACCTTGCAGACCCCCTCCTATCTCGCTGTCATGCAATTCGCCGAACGCCGCACGCTGCGCCAGGCGGTCTACGAGGCGAACGCCAAGCGTGCATCCGAGTTCGGGCCGCCGTCTCAGGACAACACCGATGTGATCCTGCGCACTTTGACGCTGCGCTCGAAGCTTGCGAAGCTGCTCGGATTTTCTTCGTTTTCGGAACTCTCGCTAGTGCCGAAGATGGCCGAGACGCCCAAGCAGGTGATGGATTTCCTAAAGGACTTTGCCCATCGCGCACGGCCCTACGCAAAGCGCGACTTAGCCGAGTTGCGCCGCTTTGCGCGCTCCGACCTGGGCATAAACGAGCTCGAGGCCTGGGATGCGCTTTTTGCGGCCGAGAAACTGCGCGAGAAGCGCTTCGGATTTTCCGAGCAGCAGGTCAAAGAATACTTCCCCGAACCGCGTGTGCTCGAAGGCCTCTTTGGCCTCGTCGAGCGGCTTTTTTCGATCCAGATCAAACCGGACCAGGCGCCCGCGTGGCACCCGGACGTGCGCTTTTTCAGGATCGAGTCGCGGGCAGGAGAATTAGTCGCCCAGTTCTATCTCGACCTTTATGCGCGACCGAACAAGCGCAGCGGCGCGTGGATGGACGATGCACGCGCCCGACGCCGCATCGGGAACCGCGTGCAAACGCCCATCGCGTTTCTGACCTGCAATTTCTCCGAGCCCGTAGCGGGCCGCCCGACCCTGCTGTCGCACGACGAGGTCATCACGCTGTTTCACGAGTTCGGTCACGGACTGCATCACATGCTCACGCGCGTGGAGGAGTTGCCGGTCTCCGGGATCCATGGAGTGGAGTGGGACGCAGTCGAGCTACCCTCGCAATTCTTGGAGAATTTCTGCTGGGAGTGGGATGTCCTCAAGCACATCACGGGTCACGTCGATACCGGCCAGCCGTTGCCCAAGGCGCTCTTCGACCAGATGCTCGCAGCGCGTAATTTTCAATCAGGGATGCAGACTTTGCGACAGATCGAATTCGGACTGTTCGACATGTTGCTGCATACGGACTTTGATCCCGCGGGTAACCAATCCGTACAGCAATTGCTCGACGGGGTGCGGGATCGCGTGGCTGTTTTCAAGCCGCCAGCCTACAATCGCTTCCAGAATCACTTCTCCCACATCTTCTCGGGGGGCTACGCCGCAGGGTACTATAGTTACAAGTGGGCTGAAGTCCTTGCGGCCGACGCCTACGCCAAGTTCGAAGAGGAAGGCGTGCTCAACCCCGATACCGGGACTCGTTTTAGAGACGAGATCCTCGGAGTGGGTGGTACGCGACCGGCTCTCGAGTCGTTCAAGTCGTTCCGCGGCAGGGAGCCCACGCTGGACGCTCTTTTGCGCCACACCGGAATGGTCGAAGTGCGGGGCCTGAACTGAATCAAGAACGAAGGAGAAGTTGATGAAACACGCCATGTTGCTGATGTTCCTGCTTTCGTGTTGGTGCGGTCTCGCTCAAGCGCAGTACAAATACGTTGGCCCCAATGGCGAGATCACCTATAGCGACATCCCCCCGCCACCGACGGCCAAGGGCGTGCAGATGAAGACATTCTCCTCGGGCCCCTCGAGCACGGGACTTCCCTACGACCTGCAGCAAGCCGTGCTGAATTTCCCGGTCACTCTATACACAGGCGAGGGATGCGCGCCGTGCGATCAGGCCCGTAGCTATCTGAAAAGCCGTGGCGTGCCTTATTCTGAGAAAACCGTGACGACCACACAAGACCTGGAGGTTCTAAAAAAGGTCTCCAACGATTCCAATTTACCCGTGCTCTCGGTCGGACCCCAGAAGGTGAACGGCTTCGTGCAAAGCTCGCTTGCCTCTTTGCTCGATGATGCGGGCTATCCGTCGAGCAGCAAACTGCCCCAGGGCTACATCAATCCGGCCGCGGTTGCTGCAGGCTCGCCGCAAGGGACCAACACGACAGCCCAGGCAGCACCCTCGCCCACCTCCTCTGCTGCTCCCCTGCCCGGACCACCCCCCGCGAGTGGAAACGCCCCTCCGGGATTCAAGTTCTAAGAAAACATCGGGTATAAGCCGGTCTGATCGCAGCGGGACGGGAGCTGCGATCGAAGCGCCTGGGTGGCGCAGGGGATTTTTAGCATATCGATACGCAGAAACCTTATTTGTTTGATCTATAGAACCACGATAAGTTTGGGGCGGTGTCCTCCACTGACAAAGCTCATGACGGTTCTTACTCTCGCTGGAAGTCCCGCGCGGCAATCGCGCTCGAACGCGCTTTTGCGCCACACAAGGCGCCTGCTTGAGAGTCGAGGATTTCCCACGGCCTCTATCGGGCTGCGGGATATCCCTGCGGAAGATCTGATCGAAGCCCGCTACCAAAGTCCGGCGGCAAGAATCGTACGCGCGAAGATCGACCTCGCAGCCGCGGTCATCCTCGCCACGCCCATCTACAAGGCCTCGATGGGTGGAGGCTTAAAGTCGCTTCTGGATTTGCTTCCGCAGGATGCATTGGCCGGCAAAGTGGTTCTTCCACTGGCGACCGGCGGCACCGCGTCCCATCTTCTTGCGCTCGAGTACAGCTTAAAACCGGTGCTCTCGGCCCTAGGTGCGCGCAACATTCTAGGCGGCATCTACGCCATCGACTCGCAGGTGAGCCTCACCGAAGAGGGCGAGGCCCTCCTCGATCCTCAGATTGCCACGCGTGTGGAAAATGCCATCGAGGAGTTGGCCCTGGAATTGGCGCTCCTGAAGCTTCGCAATGTGGGTAGCGCTGCAAGCATCCAGCGCCAAGCCACCATTCTGGAGACCTTGGAACCCGACGAGGAGGCCGAGACCGGCCGCGTACGGAGCATCTCATGCAGTGTTTGAGGCCGTTTATGCGTGACTGCGACCTGACGAATGCGGACCGGCATGAATCTTCCGCTATCCGGACCAAGGCGGGCGGTGGAGACGCCGCTTCGCCAAAGCGGGCATAGCCATGTCCACCGTGGATTCCCTTCGTCGTCAATTTCTTCGAACGGCTCTAGGAGCCGGGGCTCTCGCGGCTCTCGGGCCGGGATGGGCGCGCGCCCAGGACAAGCCAGGCCGTATCCGGATTGGCTACCAGAAATATGGAACGCTCGTCATCTTGAAGGCACGTGGTGCTCTGGAAAAGCGCCTGGCCACCGCGCAGCTGGAAGTGCAGTGGAACGAATTTCCGGCGGGTCCGCAACTCCTCGAAGCGTTAAACGTCGGGTCTATCGATTTCGGAACCGTGGGAGAAGCGCCCCCCATATTCGCCCAGGCGGCCGGCGCCGATTTGGTCTATGTCGGTTGCGAACCAGCCTCGCCCGCAGGTGAAGCATTGGTCGTGCCTCACGATTCACCGATTCAGAGCGTGGCCGAACTCAAGGGCAAGAAAGTCGCCCTCAATAAGGGATCGAACGTGCACTATCTGCTCGTGCGAGCGCTCGAGCATGCCGGTGTGGCATACCGCGATGTGAGCACGGTCTTTCTGCCTCCGGCCGACGCGCGCGCCGCGTTCGAGAGCAAGAACGTCGACGCCTGGGCCATCTGGGACCCGTTTCTCGCCGCCGCGCAAATACAGATTGGTGCACGCATTCTGGCCGACGGGCAAGGCTTGGTGAGCAATCACCAGTTCTATCTGGCGGCTCGCTCGTTTGCGCAAGAGCGCGCGGATTTGACCCGGATCGTTTTCGAAGAACTCGGTCGCGTGGACGCTTGGGGGAAGGACCATCCCAAAGAGCTCGCAGCGCTACTTGCGCCCCAGCTCGGACTGGAGCCCGGCGTGCTGGAACTGGCCGCAAGTCGCTATGGCTATGGGGTCACGCCGGTGAGTCCGGCGGTCATTGCCGAGCAACAGAAGATCGCCGACACCTTTGCGGATCTGAAGCTCATTCCTCGACCGATCCTCGTGAAAAACGCAACGCTTGCGACCACCGGGCTTCCAAGCTAGCCGCAAGTCCGAGAATCACCCGGGGTGCATCGTTGCCGAGTTGGAAGTCGATCGACAGCGCATACGAACCTGCGCCACATTGACACGACCGCATGGTCTTACTTACGGATGGAGTAGCACATCATGAATGTTTTCTGGTTCATCCCAACACACGGGGACTCACGCTATCTCGGCACAACCATCGGGGCGCGCGCCGCGGACTACGACTATTTCCGCCAAGTCGCAGTCGCAGCTGATACGCTCGGCTACGACGGTGTGCTGTTGCCCACGGGACGATCCTGCGAGGACGCGTGGGTTGTCGCGTCGAGCCTTATTGGTCAGACCCGGCAGCTGCGTTTTCTCGTGGCCATCCGTCCAGGCGTAAGTTCTCCCCAGTTCGCCGCTCGCATGGCCGCCACTTTTGATCGGCTCTCCGGTGGGCGCCTGCTCATCAATGTGGTGACCGGGGGCGACCCCGGCGAGCTCGAAGGCGACGGGATCTTCGTCAGTCACGACGAACGCTATGCGATCTCTTCGGACTACCTGCGCATCTGGCGAGGCATCCTCGAGGCAAGTCATGAGAACAAGGACTTCCACTTCGAAGGTCAACACCTGACCTCAAAAGGGGGCAAAAGCCTGTTTCCCCCAGTTCAAAATCCCTATCCCCCTTTATATTTTGGGGGATCGTCAAACGCCGGCCACGATCTGGCCGCCGAGCAGGCCGATGTCTACCTTACTTGGGGTGAGCCCCTGGACGCGGTCGCAAGCAAGCTTGCCGATATTCGCGAGCGCGCAGCCCGGCATGGCAGAACCCTGAAATTCGGGATCCGTCTCCACGTGATCGTACGCGAGACTGAAGAACAAGCGTGGGCTGCTGCCGACGAACTGATCAGCCACTTAGACGATGAGACGGTACAAAAAGCCCAGGCCAGCTTTGCCAAGATGGATTCCGTGGGACAGAAACGGATGGCCGAGCTGCACAAAGGTCAACTCGGGCAGGCGGGTCGAAGCCGCGAGCATCTCGAAATCGCGCCCAATCTTTGGGCCGGCGTGGGCCTCGTTCGCGGCGGGGCAGGGACGGCGCTCGTGGGAGATCCTAAGACGGTCGCAAAACGGATCCAAGAGTATGCCGATCTGGGCATCGACACCTTCATCTTTTCAGGCTATCCCCATCTCGAGGAATCGTTCCGGTTTGCCGAGCTGGTGTTCCCCCTACTTCCGCGCCAGGCGGTTCGCAGCATCGGGCGGCAGGTACTGACCGGCCCGTTTGGAGAGATGATCGCCAATGGGCTCGCACCCCAGCCCAGGACGACAATTGACGATGTTCTGAAAGTCTCCGAGTCCTAGCCATGGCTGTGGAACGCATCGACGAGGCACCGAGCACCAGACCCAGGGGTGGGCAGCCCGGCGGTACCCTGGCACGCGACTTTTCCGCCCGGTTGCGGCGCAGCCTTTTGCCTTGGCTCGTCCCGCTGGGCTTACTTGCGATCTGGCAGATATCGGCGGAGTTGGGCTGGCTCTCGACGCGAATCCTGCCCTCTCCATCCTCGGTGGCGCGAGCCGCCTGGAACCTGTCACGCTCGGGTGAACTGGAGCATCACGTCGGCGTGAGTGCCTTGCGCGCCTTCTTCGGGCTCCTCATCGGAGGCGGACTGGGCTTAATCCTCGGACTGCTCAACGGTTCGTTTCGCTTTGCCGAGACGCTCCTGGACACGACCCTGCAGATGATCCGGAACATTCCCGCGCTTGCCTTGATTCCTCTTGTCATCCTCTGGTTCGGCATCGAAGAGTCGGCCAAGCTTGTGCTGCTCTCGGTGGGTGTCTTCTTCCCGGTATATATCAATACGTTCCATGGCATCCGCACGGTCGACCCGGCTCTCATCGAGATGGGGCGCTGCTATGGCCTGTCGGGCTGGCGGCTCTATCGCGAAATCATCCTGCCAGGCGCCCTTCCCTCGATTCTCGTGGGCATCCGGTTCGCACTGGGCCTGGTCTGGGTGATCCTGATCGTATCGGAGACCATCTCAGCGCAGTCGGGCATCGGCTACATGACGATGAATGCGCGTGAATTCTTGCAAACGGATGTGGTGCTGCTCGGAATTCTGCTTTATGCGCTCTTAGGTAAGTTGGCTGATATCTTCGCGCGCCTGTTGGAGACCTGGCTCCTGCGCTGGAATCCGGCCTATCAACGCGCATGAGGAGATCCAACATGTTTGGCTCAAACCTCGTTCTCGAGGGCGCGCTGCTCTCCGATCCGGGCCAACGGAAATCGCTGGAAGACGTCGAGTGGCAGCCCTCCTCGCAGCCCACGCCTTTGTTGCCGAAGGGCGGTGCCGTCCAGGTCGAACTGGAAAGACTATCCAAGCATTTTGGGGACCGCACCGTCCTTGAGGACGTGAATCTGAAGGTCAAGCCGGGCCAATTCGTCGCCGTCGTCGGTCGCAGCGGTTGCGGCAAGAGCACCTTGCTGCGGCTTCTGGCGGGACTCGAGACGCCAAGCGAAGTCCCATCGCTGGGGCGCGGCTCGATTCGATTCGACGGCCGAGCGCAGCATGGCATCGATCCCCAAACGCGCATGATGTTTCAGGATGCGCGCCTGCTTCCCTGGAAACGCGTCCTCGACAACGTTGCGCTCGGCCTCGATTCGGCAGGGCGGGCACGGGCTCTCGAGGTGCTAGGCCAGGTTGGATTGGAAGAGCGTGCCTCCGATTGGCCCGCGATTCTTTCGGGAGGGCAGCGCCAGCGCGTCGCGCTCGCCCGCGCTCTCGTGAACGCACCGCGGCTGCTCCTGCTAGACGAGCCGCTCGGCGCCCTCGACGCCCTGACTCGCATCGAGATGCAGGACCTGATTGCCAAGCTCTGGACCGAGAAGCGATTTACGGCCGTGCTTGTCACGCATGACGTGGCCGAAGCCATCGCACTGGCCGATCGCATTATTCTCATCGATAACGGAAAGATCTCGCTCGACCTCGAGGTAGATCTCCCACGCCCCCGTTCGCGGGGGAGCCCTGGATTCGCGGCACTGGAGGACCAAGTCCTGCAACGCGTGATGAAGCAGCCCGATGCCCCTGTCTCTCCCCCCCTTGCCACCGTCACCGACTTTCGCACGCTTCGGCTGGCGATCTGACGCGCTGCGCTAGCCACACCGAGCACGGAAAGCACTACCGCGCCCCAAGGGGCCACATCTGGCGCGCGTGAATGGCACCACACCCTGAGCCCTCGGGCATGCTGACCCCTGGAGTTCTCGAAGGGAAAACGCGACCACACTCAGTACTTCTGGTAACTTCTTGTCCTGGGTAAGCTCTCACTCCCCTCAGAAAAAGGGAGCGATGGGTAGCATCAGCGCAATTGCGCCATCAAAGCGACTGAGTCGAGTACAAAACGTGAAACTGGCCACCTGGAACGTCAATTCCCTTAACGTGCGGCTCGGCCATGTCCAAGACTGGCTCGCAGAGAACCCGGTGGACGTCTTGTGTCTGCAGGAGACCAAGCTAGTCGACGAGAAATTTCCGGCATCGGACTTCACCGCAGCCGGATACAGTGCAGTGTACGCCGGCCAGAAGACGTATAACGGCGTCGCGATCTTGACTCGCATGCCGCTGGTCTGTGAGGAGGTTGTAGCGGGGATCCCGGGATCCGAAGACCCGCAAAAGCGACTGCTTGCCGCAACGGTGGGAGGGGTGCGCATCTTATGTGCCTACTTCCCCAATGGCCAGACGCTCGAGTCGGAAAAATACCAGTACAAGCTCCAGTGGATCGACACGCTCATTGCGTGGCTGGCCGATGAGATGAAAAAGCATCCCGAGCTCGCGCTTTTGGGGGATTACAACATTGCTCCAGAGGACCGCGACGTTCATGACCCGGCGGCGTGGCTAGGTCAGGTGCTGGTCTCCGAACCCGAACGCGCGCGATTTCGCGCGCTCGAAGCACTCGGATTGACCGACGCCTTTAGGCTCTTCCCGCAAGCCGAGAAGAGTTATAGCTGGTGGGACTACCGGATGCTCGCCTTTCGCCGCAACAGGGGACTGCGCATCGACCACATCCTGCTTTCGGAGAGCCTAAGGCGGATTTGTACCAGTTGTGTGATTGACAAGCTCCCGCGCAAACGCGAACAGCCTTCAGACCATACGCCTGTGGTCGTCGAGCTCACTCGCTAGGAAAAGCGCGGACCTAGTGCGACGACGGCGCGACCTCGTCCCCGTCCAAACCGAGTTCCTGGATTTTTCGCGTGATCGTGTTGCGTCCGATGCCCAGCCTCTGCGCAGCTTCGATACGCCGCCCGCCCGTGTGACGTAATGCGGTCTTTATGACGGTCGCCTCAAAGCGGCGCGTCAAGGCATCCATCACCTCGCTTTTGCCCGCCGCTAGCATCTGGGCGGCGATTGTCTCCAACGCGAATGCCCAATCCCCGTCGCTGTTGCCCGTGGTCTCTCCGACCATGGAACCCGGTGATGCGCCCGCATCAAGACCCTCGGGACGCGACGGGACCCGAAAGGCGAGCGCCTTGCGTCCGAGCTCTCCCCCGCTACGCATCTCCGGTGGCAGATCCTTGACCTCGACGACTAGCGCCGGTGCCATCACGGTCAACCAGTGGCAGAGGTTTTCCAGTTGTCGAACGTTGCCCGGAAAAGGAAGGCTTGTTAAGACCCGCATGGCCGCATCGGAGATGCGTTTGGGTTCCACGCCCAGCTCCTTTGCGCTCTTCTGCAAGAAGTTGCGCGTCAGAAGGGGGATATCCTCAGGTCGTTCACGCAGCGGAGGCAGCCGCAATCGGATGACGTTCAGCCGATGATACAAATCCTCGCGAAACAGGCCCGCTTTGACCAGCTCTTCCAAATCCTGGTGCGTGGCCGCGATCACGCGGACGTTGGCCTTAAGGGGGTTATGCCCGCCCACGCGATAGAAGTGGCCGTCGGAGAGAACCCGCAAGAGGCGCGTCTGCAGCTCTTGGGGCATGTCGCCGATCTCATCGAGGAACAAGGTGCCATCCTCGGCCTGCTCGAAGCGCCCGCGCCGCATGGTCTGCGCACCCGTGAAGGCGCCGCGCTCGTGGCCGAACAACTCGGATTCCAGAAGATCCTTCGGAATCGCAGCGGTGTTCAAGGCGATAAAGGGACGCGTGGCTCGCGGGCTGTGCTTGTGCAGTGCGCGTGCGACCAATTCCTTGCCGCTGCCCGATTCGCCGGTAATCAGAACCGTCACATTCGATTGCGACAGCCGCCCAATGGCGCGAAACACATCCTGCATCGCCGGGGCCTGCCCCAGGATCTCCGGAGTCGACTCCAGATTCTCTTCGACTGCGGCCTCGCGCAGGCTCTCCTCGACAGCGCGGCGGATGAGCTCCACCGCCTGGTCGACATCAAATGGCTTCGGGAGGTATTCGAAGGCCCCGCCTTGGAACGAGGCAACCGCGCTTTCCAGGTCGGAAAAGGCGGTCATGATGATGACCGGCAGACCGGGATAGCGGCTTTTGACCGCCTGCAAAAGCTCGAGTCCTGCGTTGCCGGTAGTCCCCCCGGGCATCCGAATATCCGAAACCAGGACTTGCGGCGACTCCCTTTCCAGAGCGCTTAGGACGTCTTGTACGTTGCTGAAGGTTTGGCAGGCCAGACTTTCGCGCGCCAGTGTTTTCTCAAGGACCCAACGAATCGACTGATCGTCGTCGACAATCCAAATTGGCTTCATAAACCCCATTTCGCCCCGTCACCCGGGGCTCGCGCCGGATCCCCCCTCCGCCGCGAGCCCGCGTCGAAACGATCAGGGAAGTGGCAGAAAAATCCTGAAATCGGTCTTTCCCGGTCGGCTCTCACATTCGATTAACCCATGGTGCTGCTGGATGAAGGTTTGTGCGAGCGTCAATCCCAGCCCGCTGCCGCCCTCCCTGCCTGAGACAAGCGGAAAAAAGATCCGCTCTTTAATATCCTCGGGTATTCCCGGGCCGTTGTCGATCACATGCAATTCCAGTGCCAGCCGATAGCGAATCTTGGCCAGGGTGACCTGGCGTGCGATCCGAGTCTTTAGCAGAATCTCCGCCGTCCCGGCTTCGATTTGCTCACGCAGCGCCTGGGCACCGTTGTGCGCAATGTTTAAAAGGGCCTGAATCAATTGCTCTTTGTCTCCCCTGAACTCCGGAATACTGGTGTCATAATCCCGCTCGATCGCAAGCCCCCTGGGATACTCGGCCAACAGCACGCTGCGCACGCGTTCGCAAACTTCGTGGATGTTGACTTCGCCCACGATGTGCGGGCGGCGATGGGGCGCAAGAAGCCGGTCCACGAGCGTCTGCAGGCGGTCCGCCTCCTTAATGATGACCTGGGTGTATTCCCGGAACTCGGGAGCGTTGAGCTCTAGCTCGAGCAATTGCGCAGCGCCGCGGATTCCGCCGAGCGGATTCTTGATCTCGTGGGCGAGATTTCGAATCAGTTCTCGATTGGCCTGACTTTGATCAAGAATACGCTCCTCACGATCAAACTTCAGTTGCTGATCGATTTCCTGCATCTCGAGCACGACGGGCGTGGTCGGTTCATCCTGCCATACCGTCACGATCGCGTGCAGGTGCAAAGGCTCGCGGTGGGTCCGCTGCAGGCTCAGGTCCAGTCGTTTGTTGCTGAACTGGTGCTCAAGGGCCTCGGCGAACAGTTCCTCGATCACGTGACCGTTCAGAAAGAGCCCCGAAAAACGCTGCGAAACCAGGCTCTTGCGGGAAAACTCGAAGAGCGTCTCTGCCGCTGCGTTCGCATGCTCGACGCGAGCGTCGGCGTCGAGGATGACCACCGCGGAGGTTAGAAAATCCAGACCGGCGAAGGCGCGGGCGCGCTCCGTCGATTCGATGCTCGTGCCGCGGGACTGATGGCGCGCAGCCGCCCTGGCTTCGGAGGAGAAGAACGATTTTATGGCCATCTAGGTGCCCCGCATCACCGGCAGCGGCCATCCACGAAAGCGCCGCGAAAGCCAACCCCGGATCTCAGCAAAATTGCTATAGCTTGGAGAGCTCGGATTTGATCGAGTCGATATCACTTTGGGTCCGCGCAATCTCGTCTTTGAGCTGCTGGACCCGGTCAAGGTAGCGCTGATAGTTTCTCTCGTCTCCCTGCCGCTCCGGCTCGCCGTTGTTAAAGGTCTTCTCAAGATCGGCAAGCTTAGCTTCCTGCACCTTCAGTTCATCTTCTAGAATGCGGCGCCGGTCGCTGTCCCGCGACTTCTGCGTGTCGTTGTCCACCTTCGGAAAGTTGGTGGGGGTCTTGGCGGTCGGGCCCGTGAGCTTGGGGACCACGACAGGTTCCACCGTCATCTTCTTGCAGCCCTTTGTGATGCCGGTGTTCTTGTACTCGACTTTGCCGTTCTCGTCGGTGCACTGATAGATTTCCGATTGCGCGCACGCCGCTCCCATCCAGAACAGGGCCGCGAGTGCGGCGCCGCGTGGCGAGACGATTCGAGGCCAAAACAGCAGCATGGTGAGCATCCGTGACGCAGGGCTTTTGAGTTTAAGGCAGGAAGTGGGCTTTTACAAACCAGCCCAACAACAGTAACGGCTGGTGCCGTCGGTCGGTTTACAGGGCGGCGTCAGACGACGCGGGGATGAAGAACATGAAGCGCACGGCCGGCTGGCCGTGCGCCTCGAAGCAAAACGGACTACAGCGAATAGTACATATCGAATTCAACCGGATGCGTCGTCATGCGAAACCGGGTGACCTCTTCCATCTTGAGGCCGATGTAGGCGTCGATCATCGCGTCGCTAAAGACGCCGCCTTTGGTCAGAAAGGCCCGATCCTTATCGAGGTATTCGAGCGCCTGGTCCAGGCTCGAACACACCGTTGGAATCTTGGCGTCTTCTTCCGGCGGCAAGTCGTAGAGGTTCTTGTCCGCGGCGTCGCCGGGGTGAATCTTGTTCTCCACACCATCGAGCCCGGCCAAGAGTAGCGCCGAAAATGCGAGGTAGGGATTCGAGGTCGGATCCGGGAAGCGAACCTCGATCCGGCGAGCCTTCGGACTGGATACGAAAGGAATACGAATCGACGCCGAGCGGTTGCGCGCCGAATAGGCGAGCTTCACCGGCGCTTCGAACCCAGGTACCAGACGCTTGTACGAATTCGTCCCCGGATTGGTGATGGCGTTGAGCGCACGCGCGTGCTTGATGACCCCCCCGATGTAGTACAGGGCGAATTCAGATAGCCCTGAGTACGCGTTACCTGCAAACAGATTGCTTCCATCCTTCCACACCGACATGTGGACATGCATGCCCGAGCCGTTGTCACCGACCACCGGCTTGGGCATAAAGGTCGCCGTCTTGCCGTAGGAAGCGGCCACGTTGTGGATCACGTACTTCATCTTTTGCAGCCAGTCGGCGCGCTGGACGAGAGTGGTGAACTTGGTCCCGATCTCGCACTGTCCGCAACCGGCGACTTCATGGTGGTGAACTTCCACCGGCACACCGATGGCCTCGAGGATAAGGCACATCTCCGAGCGGATGTCCTGCAGCGAATCGACCGGTGGGACCGGGAAGTAGCCGCCCTTGACGGAAGGGCGATGGGCGAGATTTCCGCCTTCGAGCTTCTCGCCCGTCGACCACGAGGCTTCCTCGCTGTCAATCTTCACGAAACAGCCCGACATGTCGACACTCCAGCGCACCTGATCGAAGATGAAGAACTCGGGCTCGGGTCCGAAGAAAGCCGCATCGCCGATGCCGCTCGACTTCAGATACGCCTCGGCCCGGTTGGCCAGGGATCGGGGGTCCCGGTCGTAGCCCTTGCCGTCACTGGGCTCAATGACGTCGCACGTCAGGCACAGCGTGGTTTCTTCCCGGAACGGGTCCAAAAAAGCGGTCGAGGGATCGGGATAGAGCAACATGTCCGACGATTCGATCCCCTTCCAGCCGGCAATCGAGGAGCCGTCGAAAGCATGGCCGTCGTCGAACTTGTCCATGGAAAACTGCGAGATCGGCACCGAGACATGCTGCTCCTTGCCTCGGGTATCGGTAAAACGAAAATCGACGAACTTCGCCTCGCTCTCCTTGGCCAACTTCAAAACGTCCGCGGCAGACATGCCCATTGGTTGCTCTCCTGTTCAAGTATCGATATCGGCGGCCGCAGCGCCTATCTGGCCGGCGGGGTGCCTGCCCCACGGTCTGCTGCCGTCCCGGCCCATTTTTCGCCCGGAAATATAGCACTATTTATGCCACCGGCGCGCCCACGATTGGAGCATCGCAAATGCCCCGATGGCCGCTCTGACGCGATCTGCGCCCTCGGAAATCTCGAAACTGGGCTAGTCAAGGTCGGCCGCAAGCCAACATGCTCTACTATGGTGCGATATTGCACATTGGGGCGCGCTATTTTGGTGCTATCCTTAGCTTGCCAGAAACATCTCCTGAAGGTCATTGAGGAATCGAACCCCTTGCTCGGTGGGCCAAATCCGGGCGTGGTCTCGTTTCAGAAGACCCCGCTGCTCGGCCTTCTCGAGCGTGGGCAGGATGGCAGTCAAGGCCAGGCCTGTGCGCTCGGAAAAGCGCGCGCTCGGAATGCCGTCCGTCAGCCTTAGGGCATTGAGCATGAATTCGAACGGCAGGTCTTGGGCTTTGATCTCGTGCTCCTCGGCCACGAGCGACGCACCGGCCGCGGCGTGCCCGAGGTAGCTTTGAGGCTGACGGTAGCGAACCTGGCGCAAGATCCGATTGGCGAAACTGAGCTTCGAATGCGCACCGGCCCCGATACCGAGGTAATCCCCGAAATTCCAGTAGTTCAGATTGTGGCGACTCCGCCTGCCCTCGCGCGCGTGGGCTGAAATCTCGTAGTGCTCATAGCCCGCCGCGCGCAATTGAGCCTCGAGGGCATCTTGCATGTCCGCCGCACTTTCGTCGTCGGGCAAAACGGGGGGATGTTTGGCAAAGACCGTGTTTGCCTCCAGGGTCAGATGATAGAGCGACACGTGGGCCGGGGCGTAGGCCAGCGCTGTCTTCAGATCGTCTTCTGCCTGCGCCTGAGTCTGGCCCGGAAGCGCGTACATGAGATCGAGGTTGACGTTCTCAAAGGATTGCTGCGCGAATTCCACGGCCCGTCGGGCTTCTTGATCGTCATGGATGCGACCGAGCGCCTGCAGTGCTCTGGGGTTAAAGCTCTGGACACCGATCGACAGGCGTGTCACGCCCGCATTGCGATAACCACGAAACTTCCGCGCTTCGCTCGTTCCGGGATTGGCTTCGAGCGTGATCTCGGCATCGGGCTCAAGCGGCACGAGCGCTCGCACCTGCGCGATAAGTTCATCGATCGCCGCAACCGAGAAAAGGCTGGGCGTACCGCCTCCGAGGAAAACCGCATGGAAGCGTCGACCCCACACGAGCGGCAACGCGGCCTGGAGATCGGACACCAGAGCGCTTAGGTATTCCGCCTCGGGCAGAGCACCCGCTTCATCGCGGTGCTCATGTGAATTGAAGTCACAATAGGGGCATTTCCTAACGCACCATGGAAAATGGACGTAGAGCGTCAGGGGTGGCAACGCCGAAAGACTCAACGGACCCGGCGCGAGATGCGCGCTTTTGGCGCGCTCGGCTCGATCGGGGCTCAGTGGGGCAGGAAAGATTTTGATCATCACGAAACTTCGACACAAGGGAATCATGATACCGTGAGGAGGACCGGACACCGGCTCGCCTGGCAGGCCCGCAGGCTGTATTCGGCGGCCCTTCTGCCCCTGGCATTCATGGGCGCTGCCCACGCCGCCTCCAGCCCGGAGGCAAGCGCTGATTCGGCCAGCCTCGCCTCGGTCGTCCTGGCGCGCCTTGCCCTCGAGGACCAGCCCCTGTGCGCCGCAGTGGCCGTGACCGGGCGCGAGGAGATGCGCTCGACTACCGTGTGTCGGCAGGCCGGGGAGAAGATCGATACGCACTCGGTCTTTGAAATCGGATCCGTCTCAAAGGCGTTCGCCGGAATCCTGCTGCAGCGGCTCGTGCAAGACGGCAGAGTGCGTCTGGACGATCCCCTGGGACGCTTTGTTACCTTGCCCAAGGGAATCGATAGCCGTCGTGCCGCAAATCTGACCCTGCGTTCCCTGGCCACGCATACCTCGGGCCTGCCGCGTTCGCCACCGCGACTCTCGGGAACCAGCGCTGCCGATCCCTTCGCCGCGTTGACCGGCGCCTCGATCGTCGAGGCTCTCGATCATGAAATCCCCGCTGGGCCATCTGGCGCGCGCTTCACCTATTCCCACTACGGGTTCATGCTGCTCGGACTGGCCGAGTCGCGCGCCAGCGGCGAAAGCTACGAGCAGCTCCTATCCGAGCAGATCCTAACGCCCTTGGGCCTTCACGAGACGGGATTGGGCTCGAATGCCACGCTCGATGCCCATCGCGTTTCCGGACACGATGGAGCCTTGCATCTGGGGCGGGTTTGGCGCGTGAATCCCGAACTGAGTGCGGCCACGGGCATGGTTTCGACGTTGTCGGATATGGCTTTGTTTGCGAGAGGCAATCTCGTGTCGGAGTTGAAGGCTCCCCCCCAGCGCTCCCGGCTTGAGCAAGCCATGGTGGATTCGCACGCCGAGCTCTTCGCAGGTGATGGCCTCTCGGTCGGCACGGCCTGGCTGCGCGCCACGGACCAGGACAAGCTGATCGTCTCGATCAGTGGCCAGACGGGCGGCTATCACGCCTTTGTCGGTTTTTCTGTCGCGACCGAATGCGCCGTTGTCGTCCTCGTCAATGGGGACGTCGACCTGGATGACCTCGGATTGCATCTCATCGATGCGCGCCTACCCACCAAGCGCACGCATGTGGCCCGATCGCTCGAGGGCATCGATTTGTCCGAACTCACGGGAGAATATCGGCTGCGCCCCGGCGTGGTCCTGTCCGTCTCGGCACTCAAGGGGCGGCTCTTTGCCCGCGTGACCGGCCAGCCCGCCATCGAGCTCTCCAACGAGGGGCGCGATCAGTTTTTCGCGGGCGAAGTTAATGCTGTGCTGTTGTTCAATCGGGATCGCGATGCCCATGTGACGGGCCTCACCCTGTTGCAAAATGGCCGCCCGGCCGACGCGCCCAAAGTGCGGCGGCCCTAGGCGGCAGTATCGTCCTTTTCGGGAGCTTGGTGCCCGCGGATCGAGCTGCGCGCGAGAGTCTCCATCAGCTGCGAAAGCGCCTGGGCCCTGTGGCTGATGCGATTTTTCTCGGCAGCGGAAAGCTCAGCGGCCGTGCAGCCGCGATCCGGCAAGTAGAAATGAGGGTCGTAGCCGAACCCCGATTCGCCTCTCGGAGACTGGACGATCTCGCCACGCCAGATGCCTTCGGCAATGAGCGGCTGGGGATCATCGGCGCGCCGTAGAAGCACGAGCACGCAGTAATAATGCGCTTTGCGGTTCGCCACGCCTTGCATTGCGGCCACGAGGCATTCGTTGTTGCGCAAGTCCGATCGGGGCTCTCCCGCGTAACGCGCCGAATGCACGCCTGGCTCCCCTCCTAACGCCTCCACGCACAAACCCGAGTCGTCCGCGAGCGCGGCCCGCCCCGTGGCCCGGCTCGCATGGCGTGCCTTGGCCAGTGCGTTCTCGACGAAGGTAGAGAAGGGCTCTTCGGCCTCGCCGACACCGAGTTCGGCCTGTCCGCAAACGGCGAACTTCAGCGGCGCGAAAAGCGCCTTGAGCTCACGCAGCTTTCCCGGATTGCTCGAGGCGAGCACAAGCTGAAGAGGCTCTATCTCGGGCATGCGGGGCAGCCGCGCAGCGCTTAGGAGGACGGCGCCGCCTCGAGGACCTCGCGCTGCGCCTGGATCAGTTGCGTGATACCACGCTGGGCAAGCTCGAGAAGACGGTCCATCTCGGCGCGGCTAAAGGGATGGCCCTCGGCGGTTCCCTGCAGTTCCACGAATTCTCCTGTCCCGGTCATCACCACATTCATGTCCGTGTCGCAGCCCGAATCCTCTTCATAGTCGAGATCCAGCAGCGGGACACCTTTGACGATCCCAACCGACACCGCCGCGACGCTGTCGCGGATGACCTGTGTGCCTGCATCGATCAGACCCGAGTTCCTAAGCCAGCCCACGGCGTCGTGGACGGCGACATAGGCCCCGGTAATGCTGGCGGTCCGGGTCCCTCCGTCGGCCTGTAGCACATCGCAATCGATTTGCACCGTACGCTCGCCTAGCGCTTTCAAATCGACGACGGTTCGCAACGCGCGCCCGATCAAGCGTTGGATCTCCTGCGTCCGTCCCGACTGTTTGCCCTTGGCCGCTTCGCGATCCATGCGGGTGTGCGTTGAGCGTGGCAGCATCCCGTACTCGGCGGTGAGCCAGCCTTGTCCTTTACCCTTCAAAAAGGGCGGAACGCGGTTTTCGATGCTCGCCGTGCACAGCACGCGGGTCCTGCCGAACTCAACTAACACCGAACCTTCGGCATGCTCGGTGTAGCGCCGGGTGAAGCGCACCGGCCGTAGCGCGTCGAAGGCGCGTGCCTCCACGCGCGTCCAGGAAGGCGAGCTCATCGAGAGCACATCGCGAAGACAATCCGCATCACACCTTGGGCATGAGCTTGTTGGATTTGCGAATGGTGGCCCGGATTTCCTCGATCGCCTTTTCGATCTCGTCCTCGGAGAGCCCCTCCTGACCGGCCGAAACCTCGAACTCGGAGGGCCGCGAGGCGTGAATGGTGGTCGTAATCGCTCCTAGGGGCATGAGCAGCGTCGAGATGCCGGTATTGTCGTCGCCTAGATCGGTGCCTTCCCAGGTCATGGCCATACCCGTCACATTGTCCGACTCGGTCCCGCCTTCGAGGAGAGCCAGATAGATCAGATCGGGCACGGCCCGCATCACGGTGTTCCCGGCAAAGGCAGAGGCAATCATGGTCTCCGAGACCACCGACCACAGGCCATCGGTACAAAGAAAAAGCGTGTCGCCGGGTTTTAAGGTCATCTTGCGCGACAACTCGACCGTGGGCGCGGAAGGTGAGCCCAGGCAATTGAAGAGCTTGTTGCGTTCGGGATGCTTGTCGATTTCGTCGGGAGACACGAGCCCCTGTTGGATCATGCTCTGAATCTTGGAATGGTCGCGCGTTTGGGCGATCACTTCGCCGGCACGCATCCAGTAGAGTCGCGAATCGCCCGCATGCGCCCAATAGGCCGCCCCCTTCTGCACGACACAGGCAATCACGGTCGTGCGCGGTGACTCGGGCAGCTTGTTGGTCTCGCAATAATGATGAATCTCGCGATGCGCATCCAAAAGGCTGTCTTCAAGAAAGCGCTGGGGACTTTTTAAAGTCGGCGTCGCCTGCTTCTGAAAATTCGCCCCGAGCGTCTGCACGGCGATCTGTGCGGCCATCTCGCCTTGTACATGACCGCCCATCCCATCGGCTACGACCAGCAACAGCGCGTCGCGCGTGTAGCAGTAGCCCATGCGATCCTGGTTGTTCCTGCGACCGCCTTTTTTGCTTTCTTGGTAAATCGAAAAGCGCATGTTCGCTGCCCGCTCCCTGCTACCAATGCGTGTTCATGCTGATGGTGGAGTTCTGCTCCTTCGGACGCAGGGCCTTTTGCAACAGGGACTGGAGCACTCGCCTGACCTTCCCGTTTTGCGGGGGTTTGGGCTTGGTCGCGGCCCGCTCCAAAAGCGCCTTCTGCAGGGCAAACACGCTCTGGGGACGCGCCAGGGGATCAAGCCTTAAGCACCATTCTACGACCCCGAGCAGCTCCTCCGAGTAGGAATCGGCCATGTCGCGGTATTTGGCGGACATTTTGTCGTTTAATAGCCGCGCATCGGCCGGCTGCGGCGCATGGCCCGACATTCCCGCGAAGATCGAAGCGCCGATGCTGTAGATATCGGTCCAAGGGCCCATGGAGCCATTTTTCTCGTAGAGCTCGGGAGCCGCGAACCCTGGGGTATACATGGGGTAGAGCTTGCCGGTGTCGGCCTGGAGCGTCTGCCTTGCCGCTCCGAAATCGAGCAAGATGGGCGAGCCGTCCGAACGCAGGTAGATGTTGGCCGGCTTTAGGTCCAGGTGCAACAGCTTGTTGGTGTGCACTTCGCGCAGACCGTTCATCACCTGTGAGAACACCATCCGGATGAAGCGCTCGCCGAGGAGTTTTTTCTCGCCGCGCTCGCGGTGGCGCAGGATATGCTCCTGCAAGGAACGGCCCTGCTCGTACTGCATCACCATGTAGACCGTTTCATTGGCGCGAAAGAAATTCACCACGCGCACCACGTTCGGGTGCAGGATGCGAGCCAGGGCACGGCCTTCCTCGAAGAAGCACTTCAGGCCAATACGAAACGTCGGCAGGTTCTCCTCGGAGATCGTCGGACTCAGTTCGCCATCGCGCCGCAACGCCAAGGAACTCGGAAGGTACTCTTTGATTGCGACCGGCCGCTCGAATTCGTCGCGTGCGAGGTAGACGATGCTAAACCCGCCGCTGGATATCTTCTTTACAATGCGATATCCCTCGAGCTCATAGCCGTCCGGCAGCGGTGCGTTGGTTTGAGATGCCATGTTTTCGATGAATTGCCGAGGATTTTGGTCATTTCCTGACCTCTTGTAAAGAAGATCTATGTTCAATCGGACCACTGTATGAACTTGCATAGTATGACCGGATTTGCCCTAGTACGAAGGGACCGGCCAAGCGGGTCCGTTGTACTAGAAATACGGAGCGTGAACTCCCGATTTCTGGACCCACAATTCCGAATCAGCGAGGAATTGCGCGCGGGCGAAACCGTGTTGCGCGAAGCGCTAACGACGCGCCTTTCCCGTGGCAAGCTCGATTGCCGATTCTATATCCACAGGGCTTCGCAGAGCAGCCAGGGGTTGAAGATCAACACGGCGCTCGTCGAGCAGTTAGGCAGACTGGACCGCGAGGTCCGTGAGCGCTTGCCGTCATCGGAAGGCCTAAGGGTTTACGAGGTCCTGCATTGGCCAGGTGTCTTGGAGGACTCCGAACTAAGCACCGAAGAGACTCTCGAATTGGCCCGTTCTCTGGCCAAGGAAGCCATCGATCAGTTGCTTCAATCGCGGGCGCGCGAAGGATCAAAGTTGCGCGAGATGCTACTCGAGCGCGTCAGCGCCATGGAGCAGATTGCAGGCTCGCTTGCGCCGCGCATACCGCAATTAGTCGCGGCACACCAGCAAAAACTTGTTGAGCGCCTGACATTAGCCCTGAATGCGACACCGGCCAACCTTTCTGAAAACCACTCCGGCCCCTCGTTGAGTCGCGACGAGGCGCTCGATCGAATTCGTCAGGAAGTGACCTTGTTTGGCGTGCGCATCGACGTGGCTGAGGAACTCACGCGTTTGGCCGCGCACCTGACCGAGACGCGGCGGATTTTGGACGCGGGGGGGGCGTGTGGCAAGCGCCTGGACTTCATGATGCAAGAGCTCAATCGTGAGGCCAACACCTTGGGTTCGAAGTCGGCTGCAGCCGAGCTGGCCGATGCGGCCATGGATCTGAAGCTGCTCATCGAGCAGATGAGAGAACAAGTGCAAAATCTCGAGTAACGGCACGCCTGCGCCGCGTAACAAGTTGAGCCGACGGTACTTCGGCACTGCGATGGATGCGGCCTGAGGGCGGTGTGCCAGGTCGTCCAAGGCCGCAAAACAGGGCGGCTTTCGACTGGACGAGAGTGAATTTACAATGCAGTCGCCAGGCCATGCGTGTGATGGCATCGGCTTGCTTTCAGTCGCTGGCCCTCATGCCGGCGGGACGCAACAGAATTTCGCATTCACCCAGGATCGACTCCATGAAATGTCCGAACGCGCCCTTTGCGCTCCTGATGCTCTTTCTCGCCGCCGGTAGTCGTGCCGATCCCCTGCCCGCGACTCGCGTAGGGAGCTGGGACACCACAGTGACCATCGCCGGACAGCCGGCGGCCGCGGTTCAAAAAGTCTGCCGCGCGCAAAACTCCTTTGACCCCAGCCGGGCCATGGATCGCTTCGAGAAGGCGGGCATGAACTGTTCCAAAAAGGAGGTCTCAAGCCAAGGACCGGTGGTGAGCATGGACTACGTTTGCACGCTCAAGGACACCCAGATCACGAGCCATAGCGAGACGACCGTGAGTGCCGATACGGCCTTCCATTCCGAAGTCCACACGCGCTATGCCAATACGGCCAAAGGAACCGTAACCGACACCGGGATCACCGTTGATGCCAAGTGGACGGGGCCTTGCACCGCCGACCAGACGCCCGAATAGGCGACTTTGGGGGCCGCAAGATCGGGACGGCGCGGGCAACGACCTAGTCCGGCGAGCTTATATACTCCTCGGCTTAAGGGGCGCTTCGAACCGGATGGGGACATGAAACGGGTCCACCATTGATACCGGGAAAGTGCATCAAGCGAGGGGCGGACGTGGAATTCTTTCGAAGTCTTGGTCGGCATCCGCAGGAGAACCCATGAAATCCGCAGATCCGTCGGGAAATCTCTTTATCGTCGCCGCCCCCTCGGGCGCGGGAAAATCGACCCTGGTCAACGCCCTGCTCGGGGCCGACCAAGGCATCTCCTTGTCCGTCTCCTTTACGACGAGAGAGCCGCGCGCGGGCGAAGTCAACGGCCGCGACTACCATTTCGTGTCGCCGGAGGAATTCCGCAAGCGTCGCAGCCGTCGCGAATTTCTGGAGTACGCCGAAGTCCACGGCAACTTCTATGCGACCTCCAGGCTTGCGATCGCTGAGCAAAGGGCACGGGGAACGGATGTATTGCTGGAAATCGACTGGCAAGGAGCCCAGCAGATTCGCGCCCAGTTTCCCGATGCGGTCGGAATCTTTATCCTGCCCCCGTCGGTCGAGGCGCTTGAGGAACGTCTGAGAAAGCGCGGACAGGACAGCCCGAGTGTCATCGAGCGTCGTCTTTTGGCCGCAAGCAGCGAGATGGCTCATGCTCCAGAATTCGAATATGTTATTATCAATCAAGACTTTCCGGTCGCATTGGGGCAGCTTACAGCGATCGTCGGCGCCACCCGGCTGCGATTCGCGTCTCAAGCCGTTCGAAATGCCGAACTATTCAATCAACTGGGTATCGTCGCAAGTCGCCAGACCGACTGACCGGTGCCTATTTTGTGGATCTCAGCCATGGCCCGCATTACCGTCGAAGACTGTTTAAAGCACATTCCGAATCGTTTCCAGCTCACGCTGTCGGCGACCTACCGCGCGCGCCAGCTCGCGCAGGGGCATACGCCCAAAGTCGACGCCAAGGACAAGCCTACCGTGACGGCCTTACGCGAGATCGCCGAGGGCAAGGTAGGTATTGAGATGCTCAAGAAGGTCCCAATCTGAGTTTGAGATAACCCATGTCCAGGATGACCGAACGAGAGCCTTGCGATGAGTTTGAGTACAGCCCTCGATTCTGTTGCCCGGCTGGTCAATTTCCGGCGGCGTAGGGAAGATCTGCAGCGCGAACCGGCCATCGTCACGACGGTCGGAATCGACACCGACAATCCGTCCGCCGTGATGGCTCAGTTCCCTGCGCCGAGCGCACCGGTTCGCAGTGTCAGTCTCGCACCCTTGATGGAAATGCTGTCGGCCTATCTGGGCCCGACGGAAATCAAGCGCATCAAGGACGCCTATCGCTTCTCCGACGAGGCCCATCTCGGCCAATTCCGCTCAAGCGGGGAAGCCTACATCTCTCATCCCATTGCCGTCGCGGAGATCTGCGCCGGAATGAAGCTTGACGCCAATGCCATGATGGCGGCGCTGCTGCACGATGTGATGGAGGATCAGGGGATCAAGAAGGAAATCCTGATCGAGCGATTTGGAGCACAGGTCGCCGATCTGGTGGACGGTTTGTCCAAGCTCGACAAGATCGAGTTTCGCGACAGTCAGGAAGCCCAGGCGGAGAACTTTCGCAAGATGCTGCTGGCGATGGCGCGCGACGTACGCGTGATTCTGATCAAGCTCGCCGATCGTCTTCACAACATGCGAACTCTCATGGCGCTGCCGCCCAATAAGCGCCGCCGCATTGCCCGCGAGACTCTTGAGATCTATACGCCCATCGCCCATCGTTTGGGGCTTAACGCGATCTATCGGGAACTGCAGGATCTGGCGTTCGCCAATCTGTATCCCAACCGCTACGAGGTTTTAAAGAAGGCCATCCTGGCGGCCCGTGGCAATCGCCGCGAGGTCGTCGGCAAGACTCTCGAAGCCGTGCGCGGGGCTCTGCCGGCAGCCGGCCTGCGTGCCGAGGTCTATGGTCGTGAGAAGACCATCTATGGCGTCTACCGCAAGATGATCGAGAAAAAGCTCTCTTTCTCGCAGGTCCTCGATGTGTACGGATTTCGAATCGTTGTACCCGACCACGCTTCGTGCTATCTGACCCTTGGAGCACTGCACGCCCTATTCAAACCGGTGTCATCGAAGTTCAAGGATTACATCGCGATCCCCAAGATCAACGGCTATCAGTCGCTGCATACGACCGTATTGGGACCGTTTGGCACCCCCGTCGAATTCCAGATTCGAACCCAGGAGATGCACCGCATCGCCGAATCGGGGGTGGCTGCGCACTGGCTCTATAAAGACGGGGATGAGTCGCTCTCCGAGGTGCAGAAAAACACCCATCAGTGGCTCCAGTCATTGCTCGACATTCAGAATCAGACCGGTGACTCGGCCGAATTTCTGGAACACATCAAGGTCGACCTTTTCCCGGACGCCGTCTATGTGTTCACGCCAAAGTCGACGATCATTACGCTTCCGCGCGGCGCGACCCCGGTCGATTTCGCCTACCAGATCCATACCGATATCGGAAATCAGTGCATCGCCGCGAAAATCAACGGAGAGCTTTCTCCCTTGCGCTCGGAGCTCCAAAGCGGCGACGTGGTCGAAGTCATCACTTCGGCCGAATCGAGGCCTAACCCGAGCTGGCTCAACTTCGTGCGGACCGGCCGCGCGCGCTCCGAGATCCGGCACTATCTTAAGACCATGAAGTATGAGGAGTCGGTCGATCTGGGTGCGCGCCTGCTCGATCAGGCTCTCAAACAGATTGATCGGCGCTATGACGAACTCACGGCCGAGGATTGGCAGCGCGTGCAATACGAAAGCGGAGCTAAAACACGCGAGGAACTTTTGGCCGACCTGGGACTCGGACGGCGCATCGCTGCAGTGGTGGCGCGCCGCTTCATTCTCAGCGGACTGGGCGGCGCGACCGAGGCCGAGCTTCCGCACGACAGCGTGCCCCACCCCGTCCTCATCAGTGGAACCGAGGGAATGTCGGTGATGCTCGCGCCCTGTTGCCGACCGATTCCCGGCGATGACATCTTCGGATATATCCGCCGCGGCTATGGCCTTGTGGTACATACCGCAGATTGTCCGACCGCGGCCCGCCAGAGGACGCGCGATCCCGAACGCTGGATCGACTCACAGTGGGAACGGGATATCGATCACACCCGACTTTTCGACGTCAAGCTCGATGTGTCGCTGCGCAATGAACGGGGTGTGCTGGCCAAGACCGCGGTCGAAATCTCGGAGGCCGGCTCGAACATCAGCCACGTTTCGATGGACGACGAGGCCGAAGAAATTACGCAATTGCATTTCATCGTCCAGGTGAGCGATCGTGCGCATCTGGCCCGGTTGATCCGTCGCTTACGGCGTCTGCCCGAGATGGCGCGCATCGTACGCGTGAAATCCTAGGACACTGCACCCCGTGCGAGGCTCACTCGGCATGGGGATAGCTGATCTCCAGAACTTGAATTTCTTCGCTTCCGTTAGGAGTGTTCAAGGTGACGCTTTCGCCTTCGCGGGCCTTCAGGAGAGCCCTTGCGATGGGCGAGACCCAGCTGACCTTGCCCGCGAGCGGTTCGGCCTCGTCACTGCCGACGATGGTCAACTTGTGGACGGAACCATCTGCATTGGCGTAGGCGACGGTGGCGCCAAAGAAAACCTGATCGATGTTTTCCTGAAGCGTGGGGTCAACTACCTGCGCAATCTCCAGACGTTGTGTCAGAAAACGAATGCGCCGGTCGATTTCCCGCAGTCGTCGCTTTCCATAGATATAGTCGCCGTTCTCGGAGCGATCGCCGTTGGAGGCCGCCCAGGACACGGTGCGCACCACTTCCGGCCGCTCGACGTCGATGAGCCCGAGCAATTCGTCTCTTAGGCGCTGATAGCCTTGGGGCGTGATGTAGTTCTTGACGCCCGCAGGTTGGAGCACGGGCGTGGGATCATCGTCCTCATCCCCATCTTCCGATTCCTTCACAAATGCTTTGTTCATAGTTGCCGCATCTTCGTGCCCCGCGTACGGGGCAATGAACCGCTTAGCGCCACATGGAGAGTCGCCTTGGGACGGCGCGCGCATAGAAACCTACGATGAAGATGGTCAGCAGCACGAACCAAACCCAGGACCATTCAGCGATTGACAGGTAGAGGAAGCGCCAGTCGACCTTGGCGCAGTCCCCTGTCGCCCGCAACGCCTTTTCGATGACCGACAGGAACGGAAAGCGTCGCAGCTGAAAGAACAAGTCGGCCGTACAGGACGACGACAGCGGTGGAAACCACTGGAGCCAGACATGGCGCGTGGCCAGACCGATCCCCGTAGCCGCGATGAGAAACGCGAGTGCCCCATAGATGCGCACCCCTTTCCTGCCGGGACCATGCAAGAACGCGATCAGAAACACGAGACCTAGGGCCGTGAAACACAGACGTTGGAGCATGCAAAGTGGGCACGGCTCCAGGTTGACCTCGTACTGAAGATACAGCGCGAAGGCAATCAGACCGGCACAAACAAGAAAGCCCGCCAGGGCGAGCTTTCTCGAACTCATTCCTGCAAAGTTCATTTTAGATCGGGTTGCGGCGTGATCCGCAGATAGGGTTTGACGGCAGTATACCCCTTTGGAAACTTCTGTTTGAGGACCTCGGGATCCTGCAGGGCCGGGACGATGATGACGTCTTCCCCATACTTCCAGTTCACGGGTGTGGCGACGCTGTAGTTGTCCGTCAGCTGCAGAGAATCGATGACGCGCAAGAGCTCGTCAAAGTTGCGTCCCGTGCTTGCCGGATAGGTGATGGTGGCGCGCACCTTTTTCTTGGGATCGATGAAAAAGACCGAGCGCACCGTCAGGGTGTCGTTCGCGTTGGGGTGGATCATGTCGTAGAGGTCCGATACCTTGCGGTCAGGATCGGCGAGAATCGGGAAATTGACCGTCGTATGCTGTGTTTCATTGATGTCGCCCACCCATCGCTCGTGCGACTCCAAAGGATCGACCGAGACGGCCAAGACTTTCACGTTGCGGCGCTTGAACTGCTCCGCGAGTTTTGCCGTGGCACCCAGTTCAGTGGTGCAAACCGGCGTGAAATCCTTGGGATGCGAAAACAGCACCCCCCATGAGTCGCCCAGCCAGTTGTGAAATTTGATTTCGCCCGCGGTGGACTGCTGCGTGAAATCCGGTGCCATGTCGCCAAGACGTAGTGCCATGTGAAGCTCCTTTCGGTTTCGAAATGGGCTAGTCGCCCTCGTTCAACTCTGGATCCAAGGCAAACCGGCGTGGCGCCAGCCTGCTTTGGTACCGCGCTGATGCTTTTCGTCCAAATCGCCTTCGAACCCTTCTAGAATATTGAAGGCGCCCGTGTATCCAGCCTGCGTTGCGGCAATCGCAGCAGCGTGCGAACGTACTCCGCTGCGACACAAAAACAGATAATTGCCGCCTTTGTCGCCGAGCTTTTCCAGTTCTCCCAGAAAGTCGGGATTGGGCGCTGGGGCCCCCATGATGCGCCACTCGATGAGCGGCGTGTCCGGAATACGGCCGACGTACTCCGCCTCAAAGCGCGTACGCACATCGACAATCCTGGCCGCTCCGTGCGCCTGGAGAGTGTGGGCTTCCGCGGGCGTGACGGCACCCCGGTAAGGAAGATTTGCCGCCTGCGCACGCTCGTGGGCGCGCTCAAGAATGGAGCGGACTGTGGAATCGGGCTGGCTCACTGGGCCTCCTTTCGGGCGAATTAAGGGTTCACTCGAACCATCATAGTTCGTTACAATTCGCTCGCCCCGGTTACGGCAAAGACTTTCGCGCGTCGCAAGGCGAGGTGCAGCATCTGCCCTATCTTGGGACCGATTTCTGTGTAGCGTTCGCGCGTGAGTTCGACCTCAATCGTCTCGCTGGTGTCGCCACGCAGCAATTCCAGCCTTACCGACGGTCCGATCTTGATGGCATGCGTGAGCGTTGCGCTAACCGCCGCCTCGGCGGCACTGGCGACGATCTCGAGGTCATGCGGCCGCACGTAGGCGATCCCACCACTTTTTTCAGCGGAGGAAAATTCAGGGGTGGCGATGAGCGATTGACCGACCGTTGCGCGCGTGCCTTCAATCATCGCGGGAAAACGATTCGCGTGTCCCAGAAAACCGTAGACAAAGGGCGTTTGCGGATGGTCGTAGACTTCGTCCGGGGCTCCGATTTGCTCGATTCGGCCATGATTGAACACCACGATGCGATCGGCGACCTCAAGAGCCTCTTCCTGATCGTGGGTCACAAAGACACTCGTGAGGTGAATTTCGTCGTGGAGCCGGCGCAGCCAGCGGCGCAAGTCCTTGCGGACTTTGGCATCGAGCGCACCGAAAGGCTCGTCGAGAAGCAAGACGGAGGGCTCAATGGCGAGCGCGCGGGCCAAAGCAATGCGCTGGCGCTGTCCGCCGGACAACTGATGGGGATAACGGTCGCTGAGCCAATCGAGTTGGACGAGCCCTAATAGGCGGTGTACTTTTTCCGCAATCTCGGCTTCGCTTGGCCGCTCACGGCGCCGCTTGACCCGAAGACCAAAGGCCACATTTTCGAACACGCTTAAATGCCGGAACAATGCGTAGTGCTGAAACACGAACCCGACCGCCCGTTCCTGAACGTGCTTGTGCGTGGCATCTTCTGAATCCAGATAAATGCGCCCCGAATCCGGCGGCTCCAGGCCAGCGACAACCCGCAAAAGCGTGGTCTTCCCCGACCCTGAGGGGCCCAGAAGCGCCACCAGTTCGCCTGGCTCGATGGTGAGCGAGACGTTGTCGAGCGCGACAAAATCGCCAAAGCGCTTGGACACATTTTCGACCTGGATGCTCATCGGTGTTCCTTTAGAAATCGGGCCTCGACCAAACTCTTGATGATGAGAGTCACCAGCGCAAGTAATGCGAGAAGCGACGCGCACGCAAACGCGGCGGCCGAGTTATATTCGTTGTAGAGAATTTCGACGTGCAGGGGTAGCGTATTGGTCACACCGCGAATGTGCCCTGAGACGACCGACACCGCCCCGAACTCGCCCATGGCGCGGGCATTGCAAAGGATGACCCCATAGAGGAGTCCCCACTTGATGTTGGGTAGCGTCACGCGCCAGAAGATCTGCCAGCCATTGGCTCCCAGAACCACGGCGGCTTCTTCTTCCTCGCGTCCTTGGGCCTGCATGAGGGGAATCAATTCGCGCGCGACGAAAGGAAACGTCACAAAGATCGTGGCCAGCACAATCCCCGGGACGGCGAACACGACTTTCAGATCGTGCGCCTGCAGCCATGGGCCGAACCATCCTTGTAGCCCGAACACCAATACGTAGATCAAGCCCGCAATGATGGGCGAGACCGAAAAAGGAAGGTCGATGAACGTGATGAACAGGGCCTTGCCGCGAAAATCGAATTTGGCCACGGCCCAGGCAGCCGCAACGCCAAAGACCAGGTTTAGCGGGACCGCGATGCCTGCGGCCAGAAAGGTGAGCTCGATTGCAGCGCGCGCGTCGGACTCGCCGATCGCATCGAAGTAATACGCCCAGCCCTTGCGCAAGGCCTCCACGAACACGGCAGCCAGAGGGACGAGCAGTACGAGACCAAGATAGCCAACGGCCACGATCGCCAGAAGAATGGGCCCGATCTGCCAGCGTCGAAGCGTCGCGGGCGACAGGCGAACCGGCACGTCCGCCATGGACTTATCCAGGGAGGGCGCAGACACGGGACGGGGCGGCAGGATCGCGCTCACATGACGCTCCTTTCTTGCGCATTGCGTCGTCTCATCCAGCCCTGCAGTAGATTAATCAGCAGCAAAAGTACAAACGACAGCCCAAGCATGACAACCGCCACAGCGGTCGCGCCCGCGTAGTCGTATTGCTCGAGCTTGGTGATGATCACAAGGGGCGTGATCTCCGAGACGAAAGGCATGTTTCCGGCAATGAATACGACCGATCCATACTCGCCCACGGCACGAGCAAAGGCCAGGGTGAATCCAGTCAGAAGAGCCGGCATGACGGTGGGCAAGATGACCCGGTAGAAGGTCTGCCAGGGGGTTGCGCCCAGACAATGAGCCACCTCTTCGAGTTCGTGCTCGAGGTCGTCTAAGACCGGCTCGACGGTGCGCACCACGAACGGTAACCCGATGAAGATCAGAGCGACCAGAACCCCGAGTGGCGTAAAGGCTACCTTCACGCCCAGATGCGCCAGGGGTGCACCTAGCCAGCCGTTTTCCGAATAGACCGCAGTCAGGGCGATGCCGGCCACCGCCGTCGGTAGCGCAAAGGGAAGATCGACGATGGCGTCGATCGCCTTGCGACCAGGAAAGCGATAGCGAACGAGGACCCAGGCGATCAACAGGCCAAACACCGCGTTGACGAGCGCAGCGAGAAAGGACGCACCGAACGACAAGCGGTAGGACGCCATGACCCGGGGCGCGGTCACCGCCGCGAAGAACGCGTGCCATGAGAGCGTTGCCGTCTTCAGAAAGGTCGCCGAGAGCGGAATCAAGACAATCAGCGCGAGATAGAGCAACGCACTGCCCATGGCCAGTCCGAAACCGGGCAGAACACTGGGTCGCTTGAGCGTCACCATGATCTAACCCCGGCCCGCGGCACTGATGAGGCGATCAAACTGAGCGCCGTCGTCGAAGTGGTTTTTCTGGGCCTGCCTCCAGCTGCCGAACACTTCTTCGACCGAAAAAAGGGTGACAGGATGAAAGGTTGCGGCGTAGCGATGCATCACCTCAGCCGAGCGCACCCGGAGATAATGGCGGGCTGCCAGTTCCTGGGCGGGCTCGGAATAGAGATATTGAAGGTAGCCCTGGGCCAGTTCGCCGTCGTGCTTTTTTAGAACCACCGGCTCGACGACCGCGACCGGATTGTCCGCCCGAATGCTCATGGTGGGATAGACCACGTCCACCTTGCCATGACCGAACTCGCGATCGACCTGGATGACTTCGCTCTCGAAGGTCACAAGGACGTCCCCGATGCCCCGCTGCAGGAACGTGGTCGTCGCGGCGCGTCCTCCCGTTTCAAGCACCGGCACGTTCTTCAGAATCGAACTCACGAACGCGCCCGCCTGGACGTCACTGGCACCGTGTTTTTTTGCGTAGCCCCACATCGCCAGATAGCTATAGCGACCATTGCCGCTGGTCTTGGGATTGACGATGATGACCTGCACTCCGGGCTTGGCGAGATCATCCCAATCCTTGATGGCCTTGGGGTTGCCTTGGCGCACGAGCAGGAGCATTGTGGAATAGGTCGGTGCTGCGCCATCGGCGAAGCGTTGGCTCCAGTCGCGCGCGACCATGCCGCGATCGGCCAGCGCCTCGAGATCGATCCCCTGGTTCATGGTGACGACGTCGGCTGGCAATCCATCAATGACTGCGCGCGCCTGTTTACTCGATCCGTCGTGGGATTGATTCACGCGCACCGTCTGTCCGGTCTTCTTTTCCCAGTAAGCCTCGAAGAGGGGGTTGTAGTCCTTGTAGAACTCGCGCGCCACGTCGTAGGACGCATTTAGCAGCGTCGTCTCGGCGTGGGCCGCCACGGGGAGCAGCACCAAGGCGAGAATCGCCCTTCGAAGAAGGCGTAGGACGTCCGCAGAAATGCGCGCGCGCATCATCGTGCCCCAGGTTGGTAGACCTGATCGAAGACCCCACCATCAACAAAATGGGTCTGCTGGGCCTTCTGCCATCCGCCGAAGGTATCGTCCACGGTAAAAAGCGACATCGCGGGGAAGTTCTTCGCGTATTTCTCGGCGACCGCTTTCGCGCGCGGCCGATAGTAATTCTTGGCTGCAATCTCCTGTCCTGCGTCACTGTAGAGGTACTGTAGATAGGCCTGCGCGACGGTACGGGTGCCGCGCTTATCGACCACCTTATCCACGAGACTGACCGGCGGCTCGGCGAGAATACTGACTGAGGGAGTGACTATTTCGAATTTGTCCGCCCCGAATTCGGCCTGCGCCAGATAGGCTTCGTTCTCCCAAGCCAGGAGCACGTCGCCCACGCCGCGCTCGGCAAATGTCACGGTCGCGCCACGCGCTCCGGAATCCAGCACCGGGACATTCTTGTAGACCCGCGCGATAAATTCGCGGGCGTGCTGGTCGTCACCGCGATTCTTCTTCAGGGCGTAGCCATAGGCAGCAAGGTAGGCCCAGCGGGCGCCGCCGGAGGTCTTGGGATTGGCGACGATGACCGACACCCCGGGCCGGGCTACGTCTTCCCAGTCGTGAATGCCCTTGGGATTGCCGTGACGGACTAGCAAGACGATCGTCGACGTATAGGGTGTGCTGTGGTCGGGCAGGCGCGCCTGCCAATCGGCGGGCAGGAGCTTGGCCTGCTGCGCGATCGCATCGATGTCGTAGGCCAAAGCGAGGGTGACTACGTCGGCCTCTAATCCATCGATGACCGAGCGGGCTTGCTTGCCAGATCCCCCGTGCGAGGTATTCACACGCACCGAGTCTCCGGTCTTTTCTTTCCAATATTGGGAGAACGACTTGTCAAACTCGCGATAAAACTCGCGCGTTGGGTCGTAGGACACGTTCAGAAGGGTGATCTCGGCTGCCGCCGTCGAATGCGCCAGTACAAGGCAAACTGCAAGACCGCAGAAGCTTCTGAAAAGATGCGAAATCATCCTAATCCTGTGAAGGACCCTCCGTTAGAGGGTTTGTTCCAGACGCCCCGGGTCGGCTTTTGGTCGAACCGGGGCGCTGCGGGGAAGAGCTATCAAGAAGCGGGGCTAAGCCCTCACTGAACTACCGATCGACATCGGGCCACGTCGGAGTTATGAGGGACCGCCGCCTCCGAAGTGCCGTGCGTATCCAAGAGTTCCCGATAGACCTCCCCCAGGCACACCACGACGGGCAAATCTCCTGGCGCGGGCGCCGTGTGAAATTGCGTCAGGGCCGAAAGGGTCACAACGAGGGCCGACGGGCCATCGAGCGAGGCGCCCTGCACGATAGCCACAGGCAGTTCTTGGGGCTTGCCCTTGGCAATCAGTAGCGTCGCGATCCGGGCCAGTTCGCCGTAGGCCATGTAGAGCACGGCCGTATCGGCGGCAAGCACCGCCTGCAGCCAATCGGAGGCGCTCGCGTCCTTGCCGATGCGCGGAGTGGCAAACACCACCGAGCGACTTAACGTGCGGCGCGTCAAGGAGACCTTGAGCTCGGCGCTGGCCGCCAAGGCCGCCGTCACCCCGGGCACGACCTCGACCACGATGCCCTCCTTCTGAAGCGCATCGATCTCCTCTTGAGCGCGCCCAAAGAGCATCGGGTCACCTCCCTTGAGCCGCACCACCACCGGATAGCGCTGCGCGGCGTCAATGAGGCGCTTGTTGATGAAGTGCTGAGCCGTGGAGAACGCACCGCAGCGCTTGCCCACCGCCACGCAGCGCGCACGTTGAGCCAGCGCCAGGACTTCGGGATAGACGAGCGCGTCATAAAAGATCATGTCGGCCGACTCGATCAGCCGCGCCGCGCGCACCGTCAATAGGTCCGCGGCACCCGGTCCAGCTCCGACGAGATACACTTTACCCATGATCCCGTTCCTCTTGGGTCGATGGAAGGATCATTCCCGCAGCCACCGTGTGGTTGGTCACTTCATCGATCAAGATGAAGCCGCCCGTGGCGCGATTGCTGACATACGGATCGGCAGGAAGAGGGTCACGTACCTTGAAACGAACCTGCCCGATCTCGTTCATCGCCAAATCCACCTTAGGCGTCGGTTC
Organism: Burkholderiaceae bacterium; assembly: GCA_049514215.1. GTDB lineage: Bacteria > Pseudomonadota > Gammaproteobacteria > Burkholderiales > Burkholderiaceae_D > BOG-994. The sequence continues at coordinate 7,089 of JBEKVI010000019.1, read as the reverse complement.
GAAATTCTCGATATCCAAGCCATGGTCGACGCCTTCGATGAGTGCCTTGGTCGTGCGCGTGGCCTGTTTGACGAGATACTTGCGGCGCCGATCCAGGCGTTCGGCATCCATCCAGCACACCATCGCCGAAAACGTGCGTAAGACCGGGGCGGGGTCGCTGGCCAGACAGATCATGTCGCCACGCGAGATATCCAGTTCATCCTCGAGCAAGAGCGTGACCGAGGCCGGCGCCCTGGCCGATTCAAGGCTGCCGTCGTAGGTCACGATGTCGGCGATGCGGCTGTGTCGTCCACTGGGCTGAACAACGATGGGGTCGCCCACCGCAATGCTGCCAGACTCGATTCGGCCCATGTAGCCGCGTGTGTAGGCGCCTTCAATGCCGGGTCGGCTCACAAGTTGCACGGGAAACCGAAATTCCGCGACCCCGGCCGGACCCGCCGGGGCGCGATGCAAGACCTCGAGCAGGGTTGGGCCTTCGTACCACCCCAGGCGCTCACCGCGGTCGACGACCATATCCCCTTCCAGAGCCGACAGTGGAATGAAGGTCACGTTCTGAAGGTTGAGCTTGGCCGTCAATGTTTCGAATTCGGACTTGATCTCGGCAAAGCGTGCGTACGACCAGTTCACCAGGTCCATCTTGTTCACGGCGACCACGATGTTGCGAATCCCTAATAGACCGGCAACGAGTGCATGCCGCCGGGATTGCGGTCGGACGCCCTTTGCGGCGTCCACGAGAATGATCGTCAGATCGGCCGTCGATGCGCCGGTCACCATGTTGCGCGTGTACTGCTCATGACCGGGCGTGTCGGCGATGATGAATTTGCGCTCGGGCGTGGCGAAGTAGCGATACGCCACGTCAATGGTGATCCCCTGTTCACGCTCGGCCATAAGACCGTCGGTCAAAAGCGCAAGATCCACCGCTAGATCAGACGCGACGTTGCCCCCGACCCCGCCGCGATTCGCAGTCGTACGCACGAGATTGCTGAACTGGTCTTCGAATATGGATTTCGCATCAAAGAGCAGCCGGCCGATGAGCGTGCTCTTTCCATCGTCGACGCTGCCGGCGGTAGAAAAGCGCAATAGGCCCTGATGTGACATTAGAAGTAGCCTTCCTTTTTGCGCAATTCCATCGAGGCGTCCGAAGTCTGATCGTCCATGCGAGTGGCGCCTCGTTCGGTGATCCGCGTGGCGGCAGTCTCGGCAATGATCGACTCGATCGTGCTCGCATTTGACTCCACGGGCGCCGTGCAAGTCATGTCGCCCACCGTCCGAAAGCGCACGCGTTTTTCCACCACGGTTTCGTTGGCTTCAGGCTGCACGAGCTCGGAGATGGGCATCCAGGCGCTACCGCGCCGAATCACCGGCCTCACATGGGCGTAGTAGATGCTCGGGACTGCCAGGTTCTCGCGCCCGATGTACTGCCAGACATCGAGTTCGGTCCAATTCGAAATCGGGAACACGCGCATGTTCTCGCCGCGGTGGACGCGGGTGTTGTAAAGGCTCCAGAGCTCGGGGCGCTGGCTCTTGGGATCCCATTGTCCGAATTCGTCGCGGAACGAGAAAATCCGTTCCTTGGCGCGCGCCTTCTCCTCGTCGCGACGAGCGCCTCCGAAGCAGGCATCAAATCCGAATTCTTCGATGGCGTCGAGCAAAGTGACGCTCTGATGCGGATTGCGGCCTTCGAGGGGATGCTTAAGACGAATCCGACCCTTGGCAATGGAGTCCTCGAGCGAGCGCACGATAAGCCGTTCCCCCAGTTCTTCGGCACGCTGGTCGCGAAACGCGATGACCTCAGGGAAGTTGTGTCCGGTGTCGATGTGCATGAGCGGAAAGGGAAACCGACCCGGCCGAAACGCCTTTTCGGCCAGGCGCAGCATGACGATCGAATCCTTGCCGCCCGAGAAGAGCAATACGGGATTGCTGCACTCGGCTGCAACCTCGCGCATGATATGGATGGCTTCGGACTCGAGCCACGCGAGGTGGTCTTCCTCGTAGTTGCTCTCAGCAGCCGGGGTTTGCATGGGTAGGTCTTGGCTCGCAAGTGCGATCGCTTGCGGCAGATCCAGGCGATCGGCGTTCATGTACCCACAACCTCCCTAACGTGTAGTCCACATTCCTTCCCCTCGGCAGCCTCCCACCACCAGCGACCCGCACGCACATCCTCGCCGGGCCCAATGGCCCGCGTGCAAGGCGCACAACCGATACTGGGATATCCCTCATCATGCAAGGCATTGTAGGGAACGTCCCGGCTTCTGAGGTAGCCCCAGACTTCCTGCTCGCTCCAGTCCGCCAGGGGATTGAACTTGTGCAGCTGGTGCGTCTCGTCCCATTCGGCCACACCCAGCCCGGCGCGACTTGCGGCTTGGGCCCGGCGCAGCCCTGTAATCCAGGCCCCCTTGCCCGCGAGCAGGCGTTGAAGTGGCTCGACCTTACGGATGTGGCAGCATTGCTTGCGCTGCGCCACGCTATCGTAGAACGCATTGACTCCGTTTATGCGGATGTACTGTTCGACGGCCTCATGGCGCGGAAACACGGCCTCAACCTTGCGGTTGTAGCGCTCCTCGGCGCGTTGCCAGACCGCATAAGTCTGTTCAGGCAGTCTACCGGTGTCCAAAGTGGCGATTACGATGGAGCGCAGATCACGTCCAAGAAGGTCGAAGACAACCATGTCCTCGGCTCCAAAACTGGTCGTGAAGACCGCCGGCGCATGCGTGTGACCCACCTCTTCAAGAAGCGCGCGCGCCGCGTGCGCCTTGCCGTCCAAGTCAGCAGCCGCGCTCATGACGTCTCGCCCTGCTCGACGACCGGCCCACGAGTCCGGCGATACGCGGGCCGAGGCTCATCGACTGCGCCCTGGTAAGAATCGCTGAAATCATCGAACGCCAGCAGCGCATCGTGAATGTCCTTGTCCGCGCGCACCGCAAAGGCGTCAAAGCCACAGCGCAGCAGGTAGAAGATCTGATCTCTTAGCACGTCTCCCACGGCGCGCAGTTCGCCGCGAAATCCCCAGCGCTCCCGCAGCAGTCTCGCCTTGGAGAAGCCGCGTCCGTCGGAGAAGACGGGAAATTCGATCGCGATCAAAGCAAGACGCGGCAAAAACGCGACCACATCGGCCACGTCGTCGCCCACGCCGAGCCGTACTCCCAACGCTCCCTCCCGCGCTTCGAGACTCGCACGATGCTCACGCAGTAACGGTAGCGGCACGATGACCATGGCATCGGCAGCGAGGGTGGGCAAAAGCGCCCCGTCCTCGATGGTCTGCCAGGTGTCGGGAACCACACGCCCTTTCGTTGCTCGCGTTCCTAAGATGACCTCAGGCATGGGCGCGCTCCCGATAAACGTGCTCGCGAAACGGCTCGACGCCCAGCCTGCGCACGGTGTCGATGAATAATTCGTCCGGATGCCGGCGCTCGACGTAGACCTCGAGCAAGCGCTCGATCACGTCAGCCATCTGCTCACGGGCGAAAGACGGTCCGATGACCTTGCCAAGGGACGCCTCGTTACCCTGGGCCCCGCCGATCGTGACCTGATACCACTCCTCGCCATTCTTGTCGACGCCGAGAATGCCGATGTGCCCGATGTGGTGGTGCCCGCAAGCATTGATGCAGCCCGAGATGTTCAAATCCAATTCGCCGATATCGTGGAGATAGTCGAGCGCATCGACACGGCCCTCCACACGCTCCTGGATCGCCTGGGCGACGGGGATGGATTTGGCATTGGCGAGCGAGCAAAAGTCGCCGCCTGGACAGCATACGATATTCGTGAGGAGCCCGATATTCGGCGTGGCCAATCCGAGCGCGCGCGCCTTCTCCCACACGGCATGCAAGTCGTCCTGGCGGACGTCGGCAAGAATGAGGTTCTGCTCGTGGGAGACGCGAACCTCCCCGAAGCTGTAGCGATCGGCCAGGTCGGCCACCGCGTCGAGTTGCTCGTCCGTGATATCGCCGGGAGGTACCCCGGTTTTCTTGAGAGACAGCGTAACCGCGGCGTAGCCTGGCACCTTGTGCGGAAATACATTGCGTTTGAACCAACTCGTAAAGGGCATGCTGTCGGCGAGTTGAGCATGAAGCACGACGCTTTCAGCCGGCAACACGTCATAGGCGGGCGGCTCGAAGAACGCCTCCACGCGCGCAAATTCTTCGTCGGGAAGTACGGCGGGACCGCCGCGCAGATGTTCCCACTCAGCCTCGACCTGTGCCGTATAGACCGCCGGTGTCAAATCCCGCACGAGGATCTTGATGCGCGCCTTGTACTTATTGTCGCGCCGCCCGTGAAGGTTGTAGACCCGTAACATCGCATCGAGATAGTTCAGCAACTCGCAACGGGGCAGGAACTCGCGGATCAAATGGCCGATGACCGGTGTGCGGCCGAGGCCGCCCCCCGCAAAAACTCGATAGCCGGCAAGCCCATCCGCGTCCTGGGTTAGTTGCAGTCCAATATCGTGGGCGAGGATGGCCGCACGATCGACGAGCGCGCCGGTCACAGCGATCTTGAATTTACGAGGCAGGTACGCGAATTCAGGGTGAAAAGTCGACCATTGGCGAATCAATTCACAAGTTGGGCGGGGATCTGCGAGCTCGTCGGCGGCGATCCCGGCGAAGTGGTCGCTCGTGGTGTTGCGAATGCAATTGCCGCTCGTCTGAATCGCATGCATTTCGACCGATGCCAGACATTCCAGGATGTCCGCGGTCTGCTCCAGTTTGGGCCAATTGAACTGAATGTTTTGACGCGTGGAAAAATGGCCATAGCCGCGGTCGAAGTGGCGCGCGATGTGTGCTAGCTGGCGAACCTGGGCGGTGTTAAGCTGGCCGTATGGAATGGCTACCCGCAACATGGGTGCGTGCCGCTGTATGTAGAGACCGTTTTGCAGACGCAGAGGACGAAATTCGTCCTCCGATAGCGCTCCGTTGAGGTAACGCTCAAGCTGCCCTCGGTACTGTTGGACGCGCTCGGCCACCAGCCCGCGGTCTAGATCATCGTATCGATACATTCATCTTCCCTAGTCGTAAACCATCCTAGCGGCCTCCCTAATCCCGGTAAACAACATTCAAGTCATTTCGTTATGGCATAACGATATATAGAAATCATTTGTATCAATAAATCAGGGACTTGCGTACGGATGGCCACAAAAACGATGCGCCAGAACCGTGACATTCATGCCGATTTCAACGAAATCGACATAAACAAATAACAAAACTGTTGTTGGTGGTTATAACCAGTGGCGGTAGCGTCATCTGCCCGGCGCGCCTCTGGCGCGTCGGCGCCATCCCATTCCACCCCCAAAAGCTTAAGCCGGAGCCCGATATGACGATTCAATCCATCAACGTACGCAACCAATTCAGAGGAAAAATCAGGGAAATCATCCTCGGACCGGTGGTCTCGGAAGTCGACGTCGATACCGGCGCAGGCATCGTCACCTCTGTCATCACGACCCGCTCCGTGAAGGACTTAAATCTCCAGGTGGGCAGCGAAGTGCTGGCCTTTGTCAAGGCGACCGAGGTCTCGATCGCCAAGTTATAGGCCGCCTTAGCCCCGACGCGGGCAGGTCTGGTACAGCACCGGGCATCGTGCCCTGGCATCCCCCTCCGAACGTATCCGCCAAGGCCCGCAAAGGGCCCTGCGCAAGCGTCCGAGAGGGCCCGCTTTCGTCACAGGCGTGCCATATTGCTCGGGCATTGTTTTGGGTTTGACTCGACTCGGTCCGTTCATGAAGTTTATAGATTCCGCATGCGCCGTCCTCTGGACGGGCCTCGTTCTGTCGTGCAACGCCCAGGCGATTCCCGCAGAGGGTTCGGGCGCGGCGGCAGGTCCACACAACGTGGTTCTCTTCGTGGCCGACGGCCTGCGCGCCGAAATGGTCCGAGCCGACACCGCGCCCACGATGTATGCGATTCGCCAGTACGGTGTGTGGTTCAAGAACAGCCACTCCCTGTTTCCGACCTTCACCACGCCGAATGCTTCAGCGCTCGCGACCGGGCATTACCTGGGTGATACGGGCGATTTTGGCAACGTCATCTATACCGGGTATGGCGTGACTAGCGCCAACGGCAGCGATACGCCCTTTCTGGAAAGCGATCCTGTTCTTGGCGAGGTCAACGCGCATCACGGAGGTAATTATCTGGATGAGGCGAGCGTCCTTGCAGTGGCGCACGCTCGGGGGTACCTGACTGCGGCAGTCGGCAAACTCGGACCGGTGTCGATCCAGGATGTGGCCGCCCGCGATGGTGCTACAACGCTGGTCGTCGATGACATGACGGGCCGTCCGGGCGGACTTCCCCTTGGAGCGGGGTTGCTCTCGGCTCTGCAGGCGGCCCGACTCGATGCAGTTGCTCCGGGAAGGGGAGCCAACGGCGACGCCGGTGATGCGCACCGTCCAGGCACACTAAGCGCCAATGTTGAACAGCAGAAATACTTCGTCGATGTGACCACGCGCGCGCTGCTCCCCCTGTTTAAGGCGACGGGCAAGCCCTTCGTCCTGGTCTTCTGGTCACGCGATCCCGACGGCACCCAGCATAACCAGGGCGACAGCCTCGGACAGCTTACGCCGGGGATCAACGGGCCCTCGTCTCTGGCGGGAATCCGCAACGCGGACAGCAATCTCGCCGCGTTGTTGGGCGCGCTCGAGTCGCTCGGACTGGCCAAGACGACCGACGTCGTGGTCACGGCGGACCACGGATTCTCGACGATCTCGAAGCAGTCGCGTACGAGTCCTGCGGCCCAAGCCAGCTACGCGGATGTCCCGCCGGGACAGCTGCCGCCGGGTTTTCTGGCGATCGACCTTGCCCTCGCACTTCACCAGCCGCTCTATGATCCTGATGCCAAGGGCGCAAAGATCGATCTCGCGGCTCACCAGCATCCAAGCCGTGCCGACGGGCTCATCGGTGCCGATCCGGCCCGTCCCGAAATCGTCGTTGCAGCCAATGGCGGCTCGGACCTGATCTATCTTCCAGGACCCGATCCGGTCGCACTGGCGCGCCAGGTGGTCACTGCGCTATTCGATCAGGACTACGTCAGCGGCGTGTTTGTCGACGACTCCCTGGGATCGATCCCAGGAACGCTGGCCTTGTCTGCCATCAATCTCAGGGGCAG
>JBEKVI010000018.1:0-103186 GCA_049514215.1 Burkholderiaceae bacterium | reverse complement strand
GGCCGGGTGTCCTTACTGATTTGGAACACGAAACACGAAAGAACTAGCGAGAGAGAGTCGAGGAATCAATGGCGAGCAACAATGTTGCCCAATTTGCTGCGGAACTGAAAGTACCAGCGAGCGTACTGCTCGAACAACTCCGGGCAGCGGGTGTTGACAAGAGCAACGCCGAGGACGCCTTGTCTGAGACCGACAAGGCGCAGCTCCTCGACGCGCTAAGGCGCGCGCACGGCGCACAGGAAGTCGAGAAGAAAAAGATCACTCTGACCAGGAAGCAGACCTCCGAAATCAAGCAGGCCGACGGCAGCGGCAAGGCCCGCACGATCCAGGTTGAGGTGCGCAAGAAGCGTGTTTTCGTCAAGCGCGACGATGCCGTCGAGGCGGCTCCCGCACCCGTGGCGCCTCCGGAGCCCGTGGTCACTGCCGCCCCCGCACCCAGCGTGGTCGACGAAGAACAGCGCCGGATCCGGGAGGCTGAAGCGCGCCGCCAGGCCGAACTCATTGCCCGTCAGGCCGCTGAAGCCAAAGAAAAGCAGGATCGACTGGAACGCGAACGGCTCGCCGCCGAGGAACGCGTGCGGGCGGAAGCCAAGGAACTCGCCAAGAGAACGGCTGCGGCTACGACCCCCGACGAAGCGCTGGAAGCACGCAGAGCCGCACAGGAGGCGGACAAGCGTGCGCGCGAGGAGGCGGACGTTCGCGATCGGGCCAGACGCGCTGTGGAAGACGAGGTGGCCGGCATCAACAAGCTCATGGCGTCCAAGCGCGCCAAGGCGCCGGCTCCCGCCCCTGCTCCAGCGCCGGTCGTGGCCGTCGCCGGGGTACCCGGCGCTCCCGGTGCCGCCGCCATCGAAGGAACATTGCATAAGCCGCTCGCCAAGCCCGCGACCGGCGAGCCCAAGAAGGACGAAAAGAAGGAGAAAAAGCAGGTCAAATCGGCCGCGCTTTCTTCGACCTGGCAGGACGATGCCGCCAAGAAACGCACTATCAAGACGCGTGGAGATACCTTTAGCAGCGGATGGCGCGGGCCCAAAGGCGGTGGTCGGCACAAACACGCCGACGACACCGGCGGCGCAACCTTCCAAGCCCCTTCGGAGCCGATCGTGCGCGAGGTGCACGTTCCCGAAACGATTACCGTGGCCGATCTTGCCCATAAGATGTCGGTCAAGGCGTCCGAGGTCATCAAGCAGCTCATGAAGCTTGGACAGATGGTCACGATCAATCAGGTCCTCGATCAAGAGACGGCCATGATCATGGTCGAGGAGATGGGCCATCGCGCCGTCGCGGCAAAACTGGACGATCCGGAAGCGCTGCTCACCGAGTCCGAGGAGCATCACGACGCCGTGGCCGAGCCGCGCGCACCGGTTGTTACCGTGATGGGACACGTTGACCATGGAAAGACCTCGCTACTGGACTACATCCGACGCACGCGCGTAGCCAGCGGCGAGGCCGGCGGAATAACGCAGCATATCGGTGCCTACCACGTCGAGACTCCGCGCGGCGTGGTGACCTTCCTCGACACCCCGGGCCACGAGGCCTTCACCGCGATGCGCGCCCGCGGGGCGAAGGCAACGGACATCGTCGTGTTGGTGGTTGCCGCCGATGACGGTGTGATGCCTCAGACCAAGGAGGCCATCGCGCACGCCAAGGCAGCGGGGGTACCGATCGTCGTGGCGGTCAACAAGATCGACAAACCCGAGGCCAATGTCGAGCGCGTCAAGCAGGAGTTGGTCACCGAAGGCGTGGTCCCGGAGGAGTACGGCGGCGAATCGCCGTTTGTGAACGTGTCCGCCAAAACCGGGGAAGGGATCGATTCCCTTCTGGAAAACGTCCTCCTGCAGGCCGAGGTTTTGGAACTGACCGCGCCCAAAGACGCACCGGCCAAGGGTATCGTCATCGAGGCCAAGCTTGACAAGGGACGGGGCCCGGTTGCCACGATCCTGGTTCAGTCGGGGACTCTGAAGCGTGGTGACATCGTTTTGGCGGGATCCTCGTTTGGACGCGTTCGGGCGATGCTCGACGAGTCCGGCAAGTCCGTTCAGGAGGCTGGTCCATCGATCCCGGTCGAGATCCAGGGCTTGACCGAAGTTCCTCCGGCCGGCGAAGAGGTCATCGTTCTCGGGGACGAACGCAAGGCCCGCGAGATCGCGCTCTTTAGGCAAGGTAAGTTCCGCGACGTGAAGTTGGCCAAGCAGCAGGCGGCCAAGCTGGAGAACATGTTCGAGCAGATGGGCGAGGGCGAGGTGAAGTCGCTTCCGCTCATCATCAAGGCCGACGTTCAGGGTTCACAGGAAGCGATCGTGCATGCCATGAACAAGCTCTCGACAAGCGAAGTGAAGGTCCAGGTCGTCCACGCGGCCGTGGGCGGGATCACGGAATCGGACATCAATTTGGCGATCGCTTCAAAGGCGGTCGTGATCGGCTTTAACGTTCGGGCTGACCAATCGGCGCGCAAGCTGGCCGAAGGCAACGGCGTAGATATCCGCTACTACAACATCATCTACGACGCCGTCGACGAGGTTAAAGCCGCAATGTCAGGGATGCTCTCGCCTGAGAAACGCGAGCAGCAGATCGGGCTGGTCGAGATCCGGCAGGTGTTCCGCATTCCCAAGGTCGGGGCCGTGGCCGGGTGCATGGTGCTGGAAGGCACCGTCAAGCGTGGGGCGATGGCGAGGCTCTTGCGCGATAACGTCGTGACCTGGACCGGAGAACTCGACTCGTTAAAACGCTTCAAGGATGACGTCAAAGAGGTCAAGGCGGGATTCGAGTGCGGGCTCTCGCTGAAGAACTACGACGACATCAAAGAAGGCGACCAGCTCGAAGTCTTCGAGGTCCAAGAAGTCGCAAGAACCCTGTAGGCGGCGAAAAGCGCCGCTTCCTTGCCGGCTCGGGCGCGGCCACTAGGTCCGCCCGAGTTTCACTTCGACCTCTCCGGAGAGCACCAGGGGCCACCCACCCTCGGGTCCAAGCGCCGACGCTTCCTAGGCGACGCGGCCGCATCTTCCTAGGGCAAACACCGAGGTGCCCGCTTGGGGAGGCTCCCTGCGCCACCCAAAGAAGGCCGGTGTCCTCTTGCCTATACGGTCGCTACGCGAGCGGGCCATCGAAGTTTTTCCACTTTCCGTTCAACCAAACCGCCCTGTGGGTCGTTAAGGGGGAGGCCGCCGTCCGGAAGAACATGACGGCCTCTTGAAACCGTGAAAGTACAGGGTTGGCTCATGGCAGGGCAAAAGGATGCAAATGAAGCCTCTCGCGAAGGTGCGAGCAAGACCCGAGCGGGTGGGTCTGGCCTCATGTCGTCAGGTGGAGAGCTCGCCAGCCCCTTGCGCCGCGACTGGATTCTGCCGCTCCTGGTTGTCGCGCTTGCCGCCGGCTTGCGATTCTTCGATCTGGCAGGCCAGCCGTTGTGGTTGGACGAAGGATACTCATGGTGGGACGCGCACCAGTCCCTCGCAGATTTGTGGAGCCTCGTTCCCCAGTGTGATCCCCATCCGCCCCTCTACTTCGTCCTCCTTAAGGCCTGGACTGAGACGCTAGGCGATGGGACCTTCGCCTTGCGGTCGCTGTCCGCCCTCTTGGGGGTGGCAACGACCATCTCCGTCATTTTTGCCGGTCGCGAGATCGACCGTCGCGTCGGATGGGTGGCCGGACTCTTCTTCGCGCTGACCCCCTTTCAGGTCGAATTCGGGCACGAGGCAAGGCCCTATACGCTGTTTTGCTTTGGAGCGTCCCTGATCGCCTTTGGCGCTCTTCGGATCGCTCGCGTGGCTCGCCTGCGGTCCTCGGGAGCGCCGATCTCGTCGGCGCCACAGGCTCGGGCGATTACGGCCAACCGCTTTGTCTGGGCCCGGCGCCTGTTTGGCGTGCACGAAGATCCCAGCATTGCGGGATGGCTGTCGCTCGTTGCAGGAGGGATTGTCGTCCTGTGGACGAACAACACCTCGATTCTGATCATCGCGGCCTTGGGTGCGGCGTTTGTGTTGCTGCTCGCGCTCGACGCCCGCTCGCGCCATCTGATGCGTCCCCTCGTGATCGCCATCGGGCTCATCGTGCTCTTGTGGCTCCCCTACATACCGACCTTGCTCGAACAGGCCCGCGGCGTCGAGTCGGATTTCTGGATTCCCAAACCCGAGGGCTGGCGCTTTGCCAACGAAATGCGCCTGGTGGTGAGCCTAAATGCGTTCGACGCGGTCTGGTGGGCCATCGCGGCGCTCGGGGGCGGCCTGATCCTCATGTGGCGCAAAGGCGCCTGGCGGCAGGCGATCCTTCTGGGGTTCCTGATCGCGATTCCGGTGGCGCTGAACTATGGCGTGAGCATGACCATCAAGCCGATCTTCATCGCCCGTGCCCTGATTGGCATCGTTCCGGCCGTGGTCATCGTCACGGCAGCCGCGGTCATGCTGATTCGCGCGCCATGGCTTCGCTATGCGACCCTCGCTGTGGCCGTGCTTGCTCATGTGACTGCCTTGGGGCTGTGGTTTGCCAACTATCAGGGCAAGGAGCCGTGGGACCGCATCGCGGCGGAGGTTTCCGAGGGAAGCAAGCTCTCGCTGAAGTCCAAGGGCGACGTGGTGGTCCTCGTTGCGGCCAACGAACTGGCGTTGCCGCTCACACACGCGTTCGAGGACATCAATCGGTCGGTGCCTCTTCAGGGAGCGCCCGCGAATTTCCCCGCTCCGGGCATGACCGCGCGCTATCCCTCGGGCAAATGCGCGCCCTCGGTGCAGGGACAGAACCTGGCTGCGATCGGCAAGGCGGTTCGGGGGCACCACACGGTCTTTTTCATCACGCGCAAGAACAACGTATACGATCCAGGCAACGGGATCGCGAAATTCCTGGTCTCGCTGGGATTAAAGCAAACCGAAGTCAGGAGCTACAACCCGGGGTCCCTTGAAGTGCATGTCTTCGTGGCCCCGCTGCGCGCACCGCGCGTTCTGGCCAACGTCAACCTAGGCGGCGCGAGCGAAACGAATTAAGAGGCCGGTGTAAACTGTCGCGTCAATCCGAGACCGTGATCCATGACCACCCGCCACTCCAAAGCTCCCGTCAACCGCGCATTGCGCATCGCAGAGCAGATCCGTCGCGATCTGGCGGAACTCATTCCCAAGGAGGTGCGCGACCCGCGCGCCGCCCTGGTGACACTGACCGGAGTGGAGATCTCGCCGGACTACGCGCACGCCAAGGTTTTTTTTACAACGCTTCTGGAAGATGCCGCAGGCGCCCAGCAGGCGCTTGAGGACAAGTCGGGATGGCTGCACAGCCTGCTCTTTAAGCGGCTGCACATTCATACCGTGCCTCGCTTGCACTTCGTGCATGACGACTCCGTCCAACGCGGGGTCAGCCTCTCGCGTCTCATCGACGAGGCCAATTCCGAGCGCGCCAAGGAATAGCGCGATCGATCGTCGGCGTTGGGCCTTCAAGGAGTCCCAGTCACTTCATGCAGAGCTCTCCGGTGGACGGCATCCTGTTGCTCGACAAACCTCTTGGGCTAACCTCGAACGCCGCGCTTGCGCGCGTCAAGCGCGCCCTGGGCGCAGCCAAGGGGGGTCATACGGGTACCTTAGATCCCTTAGCGAGCGGGCTCTTGCCGGTGTGTTTGGGCGAGGCGACCAAATTCGCCTCCGATCTTCTCGATGCGGACAAAAGCTACACGGCGAGCCTTCGCCTTGGCTCTACGACGACCACGGGGGATGCCGAAGGAGAGGTCCTCGAGACCCGCCCGGTGCGGCTGCGGGCGGAACAAATCGAGGTCACGCTGGCCCAGTTTCGCGGACCGATCGAGCAGGTGCCTCCCATGTATTCGGCTCTGAAGCGCGATGGCCGTGCGCTCTACCACTATGCTCGTGCCGGGATTACTCTGGAGCGCGCAGCGCGTCCAGTCACCATCCATGAACTCCATTGCGAGGGGTTCGAAGCAGACGTTCTGAAGATTGCGGTTTGCTGCTCGAAGGGGACGTATATCCGCACCCTGGCCGAGGACATCGGTCGAGCCTTGGGTTGCGGGGCCCACCTGCAAGCGCTCCGTCGCACGGGCGTTGGACACTTGCGTCTGGCCGATGCCACGGCGCTTTTCGAATTGGAATCTCTCGACGGGCCACAGTGCTTGGCCAAACTCCTGCCCGTCGATGCCCTCGTGCAGTCCTTGCCCTCGGTCAGGATCGGTTCGGGTGAAACCACGCGCTTTACGCAAGGTCAGGTGATCCAGGTCGACATCACCGAGGGCGAGGGCAGGGTCCGCGTCTATACCAACGAGGATGAAACCGGGCAATTTCTGGGTGTCGGTCAGCTTCGAGGACCGGGCATCCTTGCTCCATTGCGGCTTCTTGCGACGCGGGCTTAGCTGGAGCAAGCGTCCGAGAGGCACACAAATCTGCAGAATATTCATCAATCCGATATAATGTCAGGTTAACCTTATTTCGATCACGGCTTTCTGTTAGCGCAACGCCAGGCTTTCGCGCGCACCGAATCGAATCGAACGGCAACACCGCCTTCGGGCGGTCGCAATCCTTCTCCGTCCACTCTTAAGCGAGCCACGCATGAGCCGCGCCCTTCGCAACATCGCCATCATCGCGCACGTCGATCATGGCAAAACCACGCTGGTCGACCAACTGCTTCGGCAGTCGGGAACCTTTCGCGAGAACCAGCATATCGCCGAGCGGGTGATGGATAGCAACGACCTGGAAAAGGAACGCGGGATCACGATTCTGGCGAAGAACTGCGCCGTCGAATACGAAGGTACGCACATCAACATCGTTGACACCCCAGGTCACGCCGATTTCGGCGGCGAGGTGGAACGAGTGCTTTCGATGGTCGATGGCGTGTTGCTGCTCGTCGATGCGGTCGAAGGACCGATGCCGCAGACCCGCTTTGTCACCCGCAAGGCGCTCGCGCAGGGGCTCAAACCGATTGTGGTGATCAACAAAGTGGACCGTCCTGGCGCGCGCTTGGATTATGTGATCAATGCGACTTTTGATCTATTCGACAAGCTCGGCGCCACTGAGGAGCAGCTTGACTTCCCCGTCGTCTATGCGTCAGCGCTCAATGGCTACGCGATGCTCGAGGCGACGAGTACCGGCACCGATATGCGTGCGCTGTTCGAGGCGATCATCCGGCACGTTCCCGTGCGTCAGGACAATTCGGAGGGGCCACTGCAGCTGCAGATCTCCTCGCTGGACTATTCGAGCTACGTCGGCAAGATCGGGATTGGTCGCATTTCGCGGGGGAGAGTCCGCCCCCTGCAGGACGTGGTCGTGCTCCACGGACCGGATGCGATTCCGATTAAGGCTCGTATCAACCAGGTGCTGACCTTCCGGGGCCTCGATCGCGAAGTGGCCGAAGTGGCCGAGGCCGGGGATATCGTTCTCGTCAACGGTATTGACGAGATCAGCATCGGATCGACCTTGTGCGCCCCCGATCAGCCCGATGCCCTGCCGCTTTTGCGCGTCGATGAGCCCACATTGACCATGAACTTCTGCGTCAACACCTCGCCCCTGGCAGGCCGTGAGGGAAAGTTTGTGACGAGCCGGCAAATCCGGGATCGCTTGATGCGCGAGTTGAAGTCCAACGTCGCGCTGCGCGTAGTCGAGACGGGAGACGAGACCGTCTTTGAAGTCTCGGGGCGCGGGGAATTACACCTGACGATTCTTCTTGAGAATATGCGGCGCGAAGGCTACGAACTCGCGGTCTCACGTCCGCGCGTCGTCCTCAAGGAAGTCGATGGCGAAAAGCTCGAGCCGTTCGAATTTCTTACCGTCGATCTGGAGGAAGCGCACCAGGGCGGCGTGATGGAGGAGCTCGGACGGCGCCGGGGCGACCTCGTCGATATGCAGCCCGATGGCAAAGGTCGGGTAAGGCTCGAGTACCGCATTCCCGCGCGTGGCCTGATCGGATTTCAGGGCGAGTTCATGACCCTGACTCGTGGCACGGGATTGCTCAATCACATCTTTGACGAATACGGCCCCATCAAAGGGGGCGAGATGGCCGAACGACGCAACGGGGTTCTGATCAGCCAGGACGACGGGGAAGCCGTGGCCTACGCACTCTGGAAGCTGCAGGATCGCGGCCGCATGTTCACAGTCCCGGGCGACCCCGTCTACGAAGGGATGATCATCGGCATCCACAGCCGTGACAATGACCTCGTGGTCAATCCGATCAAGGGCAAGCAGCTCACGAACGTCCGTGCTTCGGGTACCGACGAAGCGGTCAGGCTTGTCCCGCCCATCCAGATTACGCTGGAATACGCCGTCGAGTTCATTGCCGATGACGAACTGGTCGAAATCACTCCGCAAAGCATCCGTCTGCGCAAACGGCATCTGAAGGAACACGAGCGCAAACGCGCCATGCGCGAAGCGGCCTGACTGGAGCATGGCGGTCACGGCAGTTTGCGGTCCGCGACTGCACGCACGTGCCGTGGGCGTGATGGTCCTGGTCACGCTGATGTGGAGTCTAGCTGGAGTCGTCACGCGGCACTTGGACGACGCCAACGGCCCCTCCATCACCCTCTGGCGAAGCCTGTTCGCCGCCTTGAGCATTGCTCTTTACCTGGCCTGGCCCGGGACGCGGCGTGGGGCCCAACTGAGTGCGATCAATCGTTGGACGGTCGCATCAGGGGCGCTTTGGTGCACCATGTTCTGCTGTTTTATGTTCGCGCTCGCGAGGACCACGGTGGCCAACACGCTCGTGGTCTACAGCTTGGCCCCCTTGATGACGGCCGTCTTGGCCGCGGTGGCTCTGGGGACGTCCATCGAGAGGCGCACGAAGTGGGCGATCGGTTTGGCCAGCGTGGGGCTGATTGCGATGTTCGCGCACGATTTTGACCCCGGGCGCATGTCAGGCGTGTGGATCGCCCTCGGCGTGCCTCTGGCCTCGGCGCTGAATCTAGTCCTCATGAAAAAGGCCGATGGAGTGGAGTTTGTCCCGGCACTTCTGATCGGATGTGCGCTGTCGATTCTCTTGACCGCGCCGTTCGTGCTGACTTCGCACACGAGCCCGCACGACATTGGGCTCTTGGCATTTCTTGGAGTCGTTCAGCTGGGTGTCCCTTGCATTCTCATGGTGCGCGCCATGCCGCACTTGTCGGCTCCAGAAGCTTCGCTACTGGATCTACTCGAAATTGTATTTGGCGTGCTGTGGGCCTGGATCGGCGCCAACGAGGTACCCTCCTCGGCCACGCTCTTAGGAGGATTGGTGGTTCTGGCCGGTTTGGTCCTGCATGAAATGCCCATGCTGCGGGTATCGCTCGAGCCAGCGTCGTAAGCTAGGGAGCATCGTCCGCAGGCAATTGCCGGCCGCGCCGCCGTCTGACACGCCACTCATTCAGGAAGGCCGCTATGATGCAGCCGATACCCAGCGCCGTCCAGAACTGAAGGCCATCCGCGCCGCCTGCAGGTCCGAGGCGGACGTAGGTATAAGCGAGTCCCGCCGCGCAGTAGAGGGTCAAAAGACCCAGGATTGCCGTAAGCCAGTGCATTGGATTCAAGGTGAGCCAAACCAACCGCAGTCTAACGAAAAAGAGGGTGCTGATGTCGTACGGACACGAAAGCACCTTGGGCCCTCTCTTTAGCCCCCCTTCTGGGCCCGTGGCGGCGGCGCGCGCCCTGGGGCACCGCGTGGGCGTCGTTTCCTAGACGGGTCGGGTCATGCGCCATCGTTTCTGCGTCGCTCCCCTGATGGATTGGACGGATCGGCACTGCCGGTATTTTCACCGCTTGATCGCCCCGCAAGCTCTGCTCTACACCGAGATGGTCACGGCGCAAGCACTGATGCATGGCGACCTCGCGCGGCATCTCGATTTTAGTTCCGAGGAGCATCCGGTGGCCCTCCAGGTGGGCGGCAGCGAGCCCGACGAACTGGCCCGCGCCGCGCGCCTTGGAGAGCAATGGGGTTACGACGAGATCAATTTGAACTGCGGGTGCCCATCCGAGCGCGTTCAGCGCGGCGCCTTCGGTGCCTGTCTCATGGCCGAACCTGAACTGGTGGCACAGTGCATACGGGCCATGGCCGACGCGGTTGGTATACCGGTTACCGTCAAACATCGCATCGGCATCGATCACGAGGAGAGCTACACCTTTCTTGCAAGGTTCGTGGAGGTGGTCGCCGGTGCTGGCTGCAAGACTTTCGTCGTACATGCCCGCAACGCCTGGTTAAAGGGATTGTCCCCCAAGCAAAATCGCGAAGTACCGCCGCTGCGCTATGACCTTGTGTTCCGCCTGAAGCAGGATTTTCCAGAGCTTGAGATCGTGCTCAATGGGGGTCTCACGCGTTTTGACGAGGTGCTCGCGGCTCTCGAGCACGTCGACGGGGTCATGTGGGGACGCGAAGCCTACCAGCATCCCTACAAGCTCGCCGAGGTGGGTCCGAAGCTCTTCGGCTCCCATTCGCCGATCGTATCACGGGCACAGATCGTGCTCGAGATGAGGCGTTATGCGCAGGCCTATCTCGCCACTCCCGCGAAGTCCCCGCCCCAGTTGCGACACGTGGCGCGGCATATGCTAGGTCTGTTCGCCGGCTGTCCCGGCGCGAGAAACTGGCGCCGCACCCTCAGTGATCCCCAGTGCTTGGCATCGAACGATCCCGATCTGTTGATGCGTGCGCTTGAGGCGGTCGAGGCGGCCGCGCTGGAAGAACCGGGCCTGGTCTAGCTCACCGGCGGATGCACGCCGCAAGGGCTTACGTTTAGAGCACTTTGCCGGGATTCATGATCCCCAACGGGTCCAAGGCCTCTTTGATGACGCGCATCAGATTCAAATCGGAGGACGACCGGTATCGGCGGATGTCGACGCGTTTGAGCTGTCCTAACCCGTGCTCGGCGCTGATCGATCCGCCGAAAGCGTCGACGGCATCATAGACGAGACGATTGATGCTCGTTGCTTTGGCGAGGAAAGCCGCTTCGCTCTCCCCGAGCGCGGGCGACACGTTGTAGTGGAGATTGCCGTCTCCGAGGTGTCCGAAGTTCACCATGCGCACACCGGGGAAGGCGCTTTGCAAGGCGGCGTCGGTGGACTCGATGAATTCGGCGATCCTGCCAATCGGGACCGAGATGTCGTGCTTGATGTTCTGTCCTTCCGCGGCCTGAGCCTCGGAAATGAATTCGCGCAACGCCCACAGGGACTTCGATTGTTCAATGCTTTGCGCGATCACGGCGTCCTCCACGATGCCCTCGGCCAGCGCCTTCTCCAGCAGGACTTCACACACCTGCCGGGCGTGTTCTTCGCTTTCGTGATCCGAGATTTCGATGAGCACTCCAAAGGGGGTGCGCGTGCCCAGGGGGTAGCGGTGTCCTGGATAATGTTTCTCGACCAGTTCTAAGGCGAGATCGCAGACCAGTTCGAACGCTGTGAGCGTCGAGCCCAGGACTCGGTGGGCCTGCTCCAACAGCGCTAGCGCCTGCCGTGGCGTCCGCACGGCGACGAAGCCCGTGACTTTGGCGCGCGGTTGCGGAAACAATTTCATGACGGCCGCGGTGATGACTCCAAGGGTTCCCTCCGCGCCGATGAACAGATCGCGCAGGTCGTACCCGGTATTATCCTTGCGCAAGCCATGAAGCTCGCCATCGCGACTGCCGAGGATCTCGCCGCTGGCCGAGACGACTTCAAGGGCAAGGCAGAGCTCGCGCGTGTTACCGTAACGCAGTACCGCGGTGCCCCCAGCGTTGGTGGAGAGGTTTCCGCCGAGCGTGCAACTTCCTTCGGAGGCCAGACTCAGCGGAAACAGGCGTTGCACCGCGGCCGCCGCCTCCTGCAATTGGGCAAGTACGATGCCAGCCTCGGCCGTGATGGTATTTCCGACAGCGTCAACGGCACGCACGCGATTCATGCGCGCAAGACTCAGGACGATCGCGTTTCCGCTGGAGTCAGGAGTCGCCCCGCCGACGAGACCCGTGTTCCCGCCCTGGGGCACGATCGGCGTTCGAGTTGCATGACAGGCTTTGACGAGCTGTGCGACCTTGTCGGTCGAGTCGGGTCGTACCAGGGCGATGGCTTTGCCGGTGTAGCGGCGACGCCAGTCCGTCAGGCACGGGGCAAGGGTCGCAGGATCGGTAAGAACCGCGCTTTCGCCGAGGATGCCGCGAAGGGTATCGATAAGGGATGCGGGATCGGACATCTCTCTACTCCGAGGGCGCAGCGGCTGCTCGCTTGGCGCGCGCCTGCCGCTTGATGGGATAAAGGAAGCCGAGCGCCGAGGCAAAGAAGATGAACGCGAGCGCGGCCTCGAGGACTCCATATCTTGCTCTGGGACCGGTCGCTGCAGTGGCATCAACCAGACCTTCGGCTAGGTAGGGGAGAACGAGCATCGACGACCACTGCAGCGCATAGACCGGGCGCCGGATAACGCCAAAGACGGCCAGGATGAGGGGAACAACTTTGAGCACAAGAAGGCTGCCGTGGGGGCGCAGCGGTGCGAGCCAAAGTTCGGTGCCGATCCCCAGCACGATGAGGCCGACGAGGCTGGCCAAGGCCAGGCGAAGGAGATAGCGCATGGATTCAGCGCGAAAGTTTCAGTGCCGTCTCACCCAGGCGACGGCCCAGTGCTTCGGCGAGGTGCTGTTCTATCGGCTCAAGGGGCCGGTTGGCATCGGGACCGGCGTGGTGGCTGGCGCCGTAGGGCGTACCCCCGGCTGTGGTCGTCATGAGTTCATCCTCGGAATAGGGCAGACCGCAAATCAACATCCCGTGGTGCAGCAGCGGCAGCATCATCGAAATCAGAGTGGTTTCCTGCCCCCCATGGAGGCTCCCGGTCGAGGTGAACACGCATGCGGGCTTTCCCGCCAAAGCCCCGGAAAACCATTGTGCGCCGGTTGAGTCCAGAAAATGCTTCAGTGGTGCGGCCATGTTGCCAAAGCGCGTGGGTGAACCCAGAGCAAGACCGGCGCACTCCTCGAGATCAGAAAGTTCGGCGTAGGGCGGCCCCGAAGCGGGGATATCGGGGTCGAGCGGTTGGTGAGTCGCGGTGACCGGGGGAACCGTACGTAGCCGCGCCTGGACACCGGGCACGCCCTCGATCCCCTGCGCGATGCGTTCGGCCAGCTTGCGGGTCGCGCCGTGACGGCTGTAAAACAGGACAAGGACCTCGATCATGGCAGGAGCAAACAAGACGGAAAGGTATTATAGGGCGCCATGTACAAGCGATCGAGTCTTCCCTCATTGAAGCGTTTGGCACGACACTGGACGACGATTCGCGACGTCTTGCGCTTTGCGGTGCGACGTGCGTCAGACGAGCGGATCGCCCAGATTGCAGGCAGCTTGACGTTTACGACCGTGCTCTCGGTGGTCCCGCTGGTGACGATCGTCTTTGCCGTGTTAAGCGCGCTGCCGGTGTTTGCGCAGATGCAAGAAGGATTGCGTAATCTGCTCTTGCAAAACCTCATGCCCGCGAGTGTATCGGACTCGATTTTCCGCTATCTGAATCAGTTCGTGGCCAAAGCGCGCGGGCTAACGCTCGTGGGCGTCGGCTTTCTGGCCGTGACTTCGGTATCCACCATGCTGACCATCGATGGGGCGCTCAACACGATCTGGCGCGTGCGCCACCCACGCCCCCTGTATCAACGCGTCCTGGTGTACTGGGCAATTCTGACCGTGGGCCCGATCCTGCTTGCGCTCAGTCTTACGCTCACTTCGTATCTGATCTCGACCTCGGCGGGCCTGGTGAATCGTCCTCCGCCGTTCATCTCCTTTTTGATCAATTTTGTTCCCTGGGTGGTGCTGACCTTTGCCTATGCAGGACTTTATGTTTATGTTCCCAATCGGCCCGTGGAGTGGCGCGATGCCCTCATCGGGGGCCTCATCGGGGCCTCGGCATTTGAACTGGCCAAGCGAGGCTTCGCGATCTATATCGCAAGCTTTCCCTCCTACACGATCATCTATGGGGCATTGGCCGCGTTGCCCATTTTTTTGCTTTGGGTTCCGCCGCGCTCCCCTTTCTTTTCGATCGCCGCTGGAACCTTGCCGAAACGCGTGGCAATGATTTCTCTGATGCCTTGCGTATGGTGCGCATCTTGTATGTCGCGCGCGCGGCACCCACACCGGGTCTTACGGTGGGTCAACTCGCGCGCCAGTCCCGCATTGAACTCGAAGAGACGAGCCGGCTCTTGGAGAGCATGGAAAAGGAGGGGATCGTCATCCGGCTACGCGTGCCTGCAAATCGCAGCCGCGGCCGACGCCGCGAGGAAGACGTCTGGATTTTCGCCGCGGATGCGACGCGGGTTCGCCTGGGCCAGCTTTTCGAGTTGTTTGCGTTCGACGGCGCCAAGAGCGCGACGATTGGGTTTTCGGCAGATGATCCTCTGCGCACCGTCGTCGCTGCGACCCCGCGCAACACCCTCGATCTGACCCTGGCCGAGATTTTCTAACTGGTCATCGCTTCAAAGCCGAATCGGGACGCGCCCTGAATTCCCTTAAAACGGGATACGACCGAGCCAGATGTCGCGGTACATCACCCAATCGCCCATGAGACTAAACAGGGGCTGCTTGAAACTGGCCGGCCGGTTCTTCTCAAATGCGAAATGCCCGATCCAGGCGCAGCCGTAGGCCAGGATAATCCCGGCGGCCAGCGGCCAGGCGCTTTTGGTGACCAGTGCCAAGGCTACGCAAACGAGAAAGGCACTCGACCCCACAAAGTGGAGCCTGCGGCAGACGCGGTTCTGGTGTTCAGTCAGATAGAAAGGATAGAAGTCGGCAAAGCGGCTGTAGCGAATTGGAGCGGGCGAGGTCATGTTCATTTCCTGGGAGATCCGCCATGAATCTCCGGTCGGTCTGCCCGAAGCCCGCGCGACCTAGGGGGCCGAAGGAAGCAGAAATTCCTTTAGCGCCTTCAAAACGGCGTCCGGTGCCTCAGCCATGACGGCGTGCCCGGCACGCGCGATCGTGACGATCTCGTGGCGTGGAAGGCGCGCCGCCATCGCCGCGCCTGAGCGAGCCGGAGTCATCGCGTCGCGCTCGCCCAAAATGAAGAGGGCGGGCACGTCAGTATCGAGTGCAGCGGCGTTCTGGTAGGCATTGCAGGCGGAAAAGTCGACGTGAAGAACGCCCAGCCGCTGCCGTTCCATGAGACGCAGATTACCCCACATGAGACCAAAACCGGGCCCAGGATAGGAGGGTTTGTGCGAAAAGCCCCCTTCTCGAGCGCTATGTGACCACAGGTTGATCATGTCAAGGGCACGCGGCTCATCGTCGGTCGCAGCGTCGAGCAGGCTCTCGGATACCTTCATCGGAAAGGCTGTCGAGATCAGAGCCACCTTGCTGATGCGCTCGCGGGCCTGAAACGCGGCCTCCAAGGCGATGAGCGAACCCATGCTATGGCCAATGAGCGCTGCGCCTTCGATCTCGAGGGTCTTTAGGATCTCGATGACCCATGCCGCCAGTTCTTCGACGCTGCGCAACGGCTCGCCGCTGCTGCGCCCGTGGCCGGGAAGGTCGACCGCAAGCACGCTCATGCCGTGATGGGCGAGGTAGCGTGACTGAAGGGTCCAGACGCTGTGATCGTGCTGGGCGCCGTGGATAAACAGCGCCGCCGGCTGGCCGGTTCGCCAGGGTTTGCCTCCTGTATAGGCATAGGTGGACTTTCCTAAGATGCTGATTTCCATCAGTTTTTCCTGGAAGCCATCTTCTGAACCACCTTCAGGCCGCGCTCTAGATCCTCGAGGAGGTCGTCACAGTCTTCTAAACCCACCGACAGCCGGATCGTTCCCGCCCCGATCCCCGCTGCGGCCAGATCGGCCTCACTGAGCCGAAAATGCGTGGTCGAGGCCGGGTGGATCACCAGGGACTTGGCGTCCCCGACATTGGCCAGATGGGAGAAAAGCGTTAACGACTCGACGAACTTGCGACCCTGGGAACGGTCGGCCTTGAGCGTGAAGCTAAAAACCGCGCCGCAGCCGCGAGGCAGGAGACGCTGGGCCAGGGCGTGATCGGGGTGCTCAGGCAATTCCGGATAGCTGACGGCCTCGACCATGGGATGGGCATGGAGAAACTGCACCACGCGGCGCGTGTTTTCGACATGCCGAGCCATGCGCAGCGGCAAGGTCTCCAGACCCTGTAGGAGAAGAAACGCATCGTGAGGACTCATGCATGCGCCAAAATCACGCAGGCCCTCGCGGCGCGCCCGCAGCGCAAACGGGGCGACGGTCGACTCTTCGGCAAACACCATCCCATGGAAACCCGCATAGGGAAGAACGAGTTCTTCGAAGTGTCCATTCTTGCGGTGCGCTTTGACCCAATCGAATCGACCCGAATCCACCAGCAATCCTCCAATGGCCACGCCGTGTCCGCCCAAGAATTTGGTGGCGGAGTGATAAAGCAGGTCGGCGCCGTGCTCGAAAGGCTTCAGAAGGTAGGGGGTAGCGAAGGTCGAGTCGACGAGTAACGGCAGGCCGGACTCGTGCGCGATGCTGCTAACGGCCGGGATATCGAGTACGTCCAAAGCGGGGTTGCCCAAGCACTCTCCGAAGAGCAACTTGGTATTGGGCCGAATCGCGTCACGCCAGGCATCCAAGTCGCGCGGATTCACGAAGGTGGTCTCAATCCCGAAGCGGGGCAGGGTATAGGCCAGCATGTTCTGTGAACCGCCGTAGAGGGCACGGCTAGCCACGATGTGGCTGCCTGCGCTACAGATCGTCGCGGCCCCCAGATGCAACGCGGCCTGGCCGCTCGCGGTCGCAAGCGCGCCTACGCCTTGTTCGAGCGCTGCAATGCGTTCCTCCAAGACGGCATTGGTGGGATTGGAGATACGCGAGTACACATGTCCGGCCCGCTCCATGTTGAACAGTGCGGCGGCGTGATCGCTGTCCTCGAAGCAAAACGAGGTGGTGGCGTAGATGGGCGTCGCCCGCGCCCCGGTGGCCGGATCCGGCGACGCACCGGCATGGAGCGCGAGCGTATCGAAGCCCGGATAACGCGGACCGGAGTCGGCAGGCGGTGCGCGTTTGGGATCCGAACTCATCCGAAGACCCCGAAAACGGCGCGAAATGCGATGGAAACAGTGCTCATTGGAAAAGTCCGGGAGGGATGCACAGGCTCAGGTTAGCTAATGTTAGCATTGAGGAAAGCGCCGCCTCGGCGCTAACGGGATCCATGCTCGCGCGTTTGACCATGAGAGAACTTGATCGTCTTCGCACCGATCTTTATCCGCCGCTCGAGGTCCGTGCGGCCGGCATGCTCTCGCTCGACGATTTGCACACGATGTACTGGGAGGAGAGCGGCAATCCCCTGGGCATACCCGTCCTTTATCTGCACGGTGGTCCGGGAGGAGGCACCTCACCTCGAGCGCGCCAGTTTTTCGATCCTCTCCATTACCGTATCGTGCTTTTCGACCAACGCGGGGCGGGACGCTCCGTTCCTTTGGGAGAGAGCCGCCAGAACACGACCGAACTGCTCATCGCCGATATCGAGCGTTTGCGTATGCACCTCGGGGTCGACCGGTGGCTTCTGTTCGGCGGTTCTTGGGGCTCGACTTTGGCCCTGGCCTACGGCGAGGCGCATCCCGAGCGCTGTCTGGGTTTTGTCCTGCGGGGGATTTTTCTTTGTCGCGCTGAAGAGGTTTCATGGTTCCTCTATGGGATTCGGCATGTCTTTCCGGAGGCCTGGCGCGATCTCGTGGCGCACGTACCGCCATCGGAGAGGGGGCGCCTTGCCGAATGGTTCTATAAGGCACTGCACGACCCGAGCCCTGCGATTCATCTGCCCTTGGCGCGGGCCTGGAGCCGTTACGAGGCTTCCTGCTCAGCGCTTCGGCCCAATCCCTCTTTGATTGCTCATTTCGAGGAGGATGCGGTCGCCCTGGGTATCGCGCGATTAGAGACGCACTATTTTGTGCACGGCGGTTTTTTTCCGGAGAACGCGCTCCTCGACGGTCTCGCCTTGATCCGGCATCTGCCGGTGGTTATCGTGCAGGGCCGCTACGACATGATCTGCCCGATTGCCACGGCCGACGAACTGGCGCGTTCCTGGCCCAAGGCGCAGTATGTGATTGTGGAGGATGCCGGCCATTCGGCGTGGGAGCCGGGCATCACCCAGGCCCTGGTCGCGGCCTGCGAGAACATGAAAACGATTCGGGACTGCTAGGGGATCGACCCGCCCCAGATTCCGAACAGGCCAAAGCGCCCGCCAAGGGCATGAGGAGATCGCAATGCTCGTCAGTGAGATACTCGCCGTCAAAGGCAGCACCCTTTTCACGGTAACGCCCGACACGCCGCTTTACGACGCGGTGCAAACGATGGCCGAGCACGACATCGGCTCGCTTGTGGTCATGGAGTACGGGGACCTCGTCGGAATGTTGACCTTTCGGGAGATCATCCTCACGCTTCAGCGGCAGAACATGGTGATCGGCAATACGCTCATTCGCGGCATCATGGATGATCATCCCCTGACCTGTACACCCAATACCGATGTGAATGAGGTGCGCCGCATCATGCTCGAAAGACACACGCGTTATCTGCCGATCATGGATGGCAAGACACTGCTTGGTGTGATCTCGTTTTATGATGTTGCCAAGGCGGTTCTTGAAGCCCAGAGCTTTGAAAACAAGATGCTCAAGGCCTATATCCGCGATTGGCCCGAGGAAGCTGCAGGTTAAAGAAACACCGACCCTGGTGGCTGGGAAGCGCGCTCTTCGCGAAGGCGCGGTGGTTCTGGCACACAGCAGGTCCACTGCGCACGCTGCCTTGGCACGGCGATCCGAAGTGCTCGCAAGCTGGAGCGCCTAGCGGGCGTTGCAGCCCTTGAGCCATCCAAAGCAAAAAGAAAAGGCGTGCTGATGGACGATGTCGGAGAGCTTGCGAGCCAAGAAAGCGCACACCAGGCGACTCAGTTCGACCTACTGCGGCAACGACGCTTCGCTCCCTTCTTCTGGACGCAGTTCCTTGGGGCGGGCAATGATAATGTTTTTAAGATCGCTTTCACGGGGCTGGTCACCTACCAGGCGAGCCTGTTTCCGGGCGTCGATCCGGATCGCACAGCTTTTATCATCGGCGCCATCTTCATAGCGCCTTTTGTCCTGTTCTCAGCGACGTCGGGCCAGATCGCCGACAAGATGGAAAAGTCACGGCTGATCCGTTTCGTGAAGTCGCTCGAGATCGCCATCATGCTCATGGGCGCCGCCGGTTTTCTGCTCGGCCAGATCGGTCTGCTTTACGCGACGACGTTCATGATGGGCGTGCATTCGACGCTCTTTGGGCCCGTCAAGTACGCCTACCTGCCGCAGCACCTGAGAGCCGAGGAGCTCGTCGGGGGCAACGCCATGATCGAGATGGGCACGTTCGTTGCCATTTTGATTGGCACCATCGTGGGGGGCGAATTGGCGTCCTTGCAGCCCAGGGGCCCCCACTGGATTGCGCTTGCCTGCGTTGTCATCGCCATCGTGGGTCGGACCGTCTCGGGATTTGTTCCGCACTCGCCTGCGGGGGCGCCCGATCTGCGCATCAACTGGAACCCGTTTTCGGAGACCTGGCGCAATCTCTCACTCGCCCGCGGCAACCGGACCGTCTTTCTCTCCCTTTTGGGGATTTCATGGTTGTGGTTCTTCGGTGCGACCTTTCTGACGTCTTTTTTCGCGTTCACCAAGGATGTGCTGGGAGGCGATCCCCAGGTCGTGACGCTCCTTTTGGCGATCTTTTCGATCGGCATCGGAACGGGCTCGCTGCTGTGCGAGAGATTGTCCGGAGAAAAGGTGGAGATCGGCTTGGTTCCGTTTGGATCGATCGGCATGAGCGTTTTTGCGCTGGACCTGTTTTGGACCAGCCATACGTTGCACGCGGGCCCCAATCTGGTGGGAATAGCGGCCTTTCTCGGGGTCTCGCGCCACTGGCATGTGCTGCTCGACCTGTTTCTCTTGTCGTGCTTTTCGGGGTTCTACAGCGTGCCTTTGTATGCGCTCATTCAGAGTCGTTGCGAGCCGACCCATCGAGCCCGGATCATCGCAGCCAACAATATCTTAAACGCACTGTTCATGATCGTCTCGCAAGTGCTGGCGATCGTGCTTCTCGGACCGCTGCACTTCACCCTTCCCGAACTGTTCTTGGTGACTGCCGTGCTCAACGCGGCCGTGGCCATCTATATCTATGGACTGGTGCCCGAGTTCCTGATGCGCTTTCTCGCCTGGCTTCTGATTCATACTTTCTATGATGTGCGCGCAGTTCACCCCGAGCGTATTCCGTCACAGGGCGCAGCAGTACTCGTGTGCAATCACGTCAGCTTCGTGGACGCGGTGGTGATCATGGCGGAGTGCCCACGGCCCATCCGGTTTGTCATGGATCACCAGATCTTCAAGATTCCGGTTCTGTCTTTCATGTTTCGCACCGCGCGTGCCATTCCGATCGCCTCGGCCAAGGACGACCCCAAGGTCCTAGATAGAGCCAATCGCCTGATCGACGAGGCCCTAGCCGAGGGTGACCTGGTGTGCATTTTTCCGGAGGGCAAGATCACCCAGACCGGGGAGCTCAACCGCTTTCGCTCGGGTGTGCAGCAGATCGTCGAGCGCAACCCAGTGCCAGTCTATCCCATGGCGCTTAGGGGTCTTTGGGGGAGCTTCTTTTCCCGGTTTAGCGGCGCTGCCTTCTCGTCGATACCAAGGCCGCTCAGGCGCGGGATGCTAAGCCGGCTGGAGTTGGTTGTCGGCAATGCGATTCCGGCGATGGCCGTCACCCCCGAAGGCCTGCAAAACGAAGTCAATCTACTGAGGGGAGAACGCGCCTAGCACGCGTGAGTCCCGGCGACGAGCGGGATTGGTCGATAATAGCTTCACTTTTCGAAATTCGGATCATCGATGGCAGGCTCTACCTTCGGCAGGCTTTTTGCGGTAACCAACTTCGGCGAGTCGCATGGGCCTCTCATCGGCTGCGTTATCGATGGCTGTCCTCCCGGTCTTGCGCTTTGCGAGGCGGACCTGCAGCGCGATCTGGACCGGCGCCGCCCGGGGACCTCGCGCCATGTCACCCAGCGTCAAGAACCCGATCGGGTCCAGATCGTCTCGGGCGTGTTCGAGGGCAAAACCACCGGAACGCCTATCGCGCTGCTCATCCAGAACGAGGATCAGCGCAGCAAGGACTACCGCGAGCTGGCCCAGACCTTTCGTCCCGGACACGCCGACTATACCTATTGGCACAAATACGGAGTGCGTGACTATCGGGGCGGGGGCCGTGCTTCCGCTCGGCTGACGGCACCGATGGTCGCCGCTGGGGCCATCGCGAAGAAATGGCTCTGGGAACAGTATCGAACGGTGATCCGGGGCTATCTGAGCCAATTGGGGCCGATCGAGATTCCCTTTCGCGATTGGGAGGATGTGCACGGCAATCCTTTTTTTGCGCCCGATTCAGGCATCGTGCCCCGTCTTGAAGAGTTCATGGACGAATTGCGTCGTGCCGGCGACTCGGTGGGTGCGCGCGTAACGGTCATCGCCGAAGGCGTCCCCGTGGGACTCGGCGAGCCCCTCTATGACAAGCTCGATGCCGAAATCGCCTATGCGATGATGGGCATCAATGCGGTGAAAGGCGTGGAGATCGGGACCGGGTTCGGCGTGATCGCTCAGCGCGGCAGCGAGCATGGAGACGAGCTCACGCCGACGGGATTTGCGACCAACCATGCCGGCGGGGTCCTGGGTGGTATCTCGACAGGCCAGCCCCTTCGCGTCAGCTTTGCGGTCAAGCCCACCTCGTCGATACGCATTGCGCGCCGTTCAATCGACGTTAACGGTTTGCCTCAAACCGTCCAAACGCTGGGGCGCCACGATCCCTGCGTCGGAATTCGCGCCACTCCCATCGCGGAGGCGATGCTCGCGTTGGTCCTCATGGACCATGCCTTGGCGCACCGCGCGCAATGCGCCCAGGTCGAGGTCGCAACCCCGGACATTGCCCGGGTCAGCGCCACTAATGCATCGAGCGAAACGGATCGTCAGGCACGCCCAGCAGACGGGGCTTAAGCGCGCTGTCGACGGCGTTTTCGCCCAACCAGATTCTCAGGAGCGCCGCAAAAAAGGCCGGATCGGGCAAGGGATCGAGCACGGGCTTGCCATTCACGGAGATGAGCGTTCCCACCTCGGGGTTGAAGTCCAACGTAAAGCTGTCCCCTTTTTTCAGTCGGGGTATGGCGCTAAAGAGTTCGCCCAGCTTGACCAACTGCAGCCCGATTCCGCGCGTGTCGTCGGGCGTCGAGTTCTTGCGGATCCCATTCATCAAGGCATCGCCCAATTCGTCATTGGAGATCTCGCGTAGCATCGTCACCGAAACGCGCTTGGGACCGGGGAGAGCCAAAATGTCCTTCAACGTCGAGCGCTTTTGCGGAAGGTACAGGGCGCAGGTGTAGATCTGAAAGCCGAAACGGTATCGGATGCCGGCACCGTTGAGGACCAGTTTCTGTGCCGCGATGGTGGCTTCGTCTTCGATGTGGATGCCGGCGATTTCGATGGCCGAAGCCGCCTGCGCCAGGACCAACGCCAGCGTCCCAAGCCATAAAAACGATCGCTTCAAAGATCCCCTCCCGTTCGCGAGTGCGCGCGGTGCTCTCAGGGCACCTCATCTGCGCAAAAAAGTTAACAACTCTATCAGAGCCGCGCCAAGCCGCGCTAAAGCGGAGCGTGTCAACGATCGCGCCTTGGCCTTATGGCATAATTTGAAGTTCCCCTTTTCCGAGGCCCCCGATCCGGTCGCTGAGTCCTCCATGCCGCAGACCCTCTACGACAAGCTCTGGAATGACCACGTCGTTCATACCGAGCCCGACGGTACGGCCCTGTTGTACATTGATCGCCATCTGGTCCATGAGGTGACCAGTCCGCAGGCGTTTGAGGGCCTCAAACTCGCCCAGCGCAATCTCTGGCGCGTATCTTCGAACCTGGCCGTGGCCGATCACAACGTCCCTACGACCCACCGAAGCCAAGGCATAGCGGATCCAATCTCGCGCCTTCAGGTCGAGACCCTAGATGCCAACGCACGCGACTATGGCCTCATGTATTTCAATATGCAGGATCGCCGCCAGGGGATCGTGCATATCATCGGACCGGAGCAAGGGGCGACCTTACCCGGCATGACCGTGGTGTGCGGAGATTCGCACACGAGCACCCACGGTGCGTTCGCCGCACTCGCCTTTGGCATTGGCACCTCCGAGGTCGAACACGTTCTCGCGACCCAGACGCTTCTGACGAAAAAGGCCAAGAGCATGCTCGTTCGGGCCACGGGGACCCTCCCTACGGGCTGCACGGCCAAAGATCTGGTGCTGGCGATCATCGGGATCATCGGGACTGCAGGGGGGACAGGTCACGCCATCGAGTTTGGCGGGAGCGCCGTGCGCGCCTTGTCCATGGAGGGCCGCATGACGGTCTGCAACATGGCCATCGAAGCCGGCGCGCGAGCGGGCATGATCGCGTGTGACGAGACGACTCTGAACTACGTCCGCAACCGGCCCCTGGCGCCAACGGGAGTCTTGTGGGATCGTGCTGTTCAACACTGGGCCCATCTCCACAGCGACGCCGGTGCAGTCTTTGACCGCACGGTCGAGATCGACGCCGCCGGTCTTCGACCCCAAGTCACTTGGGGGACCTCTCCCGAGATGGTTCTGACGATTGAGGACCGCATTCCTGATCCCGAGCGCGAAAAAGATCCCAACAAGCGCCAGAGCATCGAGAGAGCTCTGGAGTACATGGGGCTTACTCCGAACACCGCGGTCAGCGACATTCGCATCGACAAGGTGTTCATTGGTTCGTGCACCAATGCGCGCATTGAGGACTTGCGCGAGGCTGCACGCGTCGTACAGCGTCTGGGCAAGTCGGTGGCAAAGAATGTGCGGCTGGCGATGGTGGTGCCCGGCTCCGGGCTGGTCAAGGCTCAAGCCGAGGCTGAGGGTTTAGACCGCATATTCAAGGCGGCAGGTTTTGAGTGGCGTGATCCGGGTTGTTCCATGTGCCTGGCCATGAACGCAGACCGGCTCGAACCCGGAGAACGGTGTGCGTCGACCTCGAATCGCAATTTCGAGGGCCGCCAGGGCCAGGGGGGTCGGACGCATCTGGTCAGCCCGGCGATGGCGGCCGCAGCCGGCATCGAAGGACATTTCGTCGACGTGCGCAGGCTTGCCTAGCGCTCCTTCCAGGACCAGTCCAGTCATGCAGCCCTTCACAGTACACCAAGGCCTCGCTGTCCCTTTGGATCGGCAAAACGTCGATACCGACGCCATCATTCCCAAACAGTTTCTCAAGTCGATCAAACGCACGGGATTCGGGGAGAATCTCTTTGACGAATGGCGTTATCTCGATCATGGCGAGCCAGGCATGGATGTTTCGCGGCGCCGCCTGAATCCGGATTTTGTGCTCAATCAGAATCGCTACAAGGGCGCATCGATTCTGATTGCCGGACGCAATTTTGGGTGCGGGTCGTCGCGCGAACACGCGCCCTGGGCCCTTTGCCAGTTCGGTTTTCGTGCGCTCATCGCACCCTCGTACGCCGACATCTTTTTCAACAATTCGTTCAAGAACGGGCTGCTGCCCATCGTTTTGTCCGAATTCGAAGTGGTGCGACTGATCGACGAGGTTAACGCATTTGTGGGCTATCGTCTCACGGTCGATCTTGCCCGCCAGCTGGTCATTGCGCCCGACGGTCGCGCTCTTCCGTTCGACGTCGAGCCTTTGCGCAAGCGCTGCTTGCTCGAGGGACTGGATGATATCGACCTGACGCTGGTGCACGCCGACAAGATCCGTGCTTTCGAGGCACAGCGGCTGGCCACGCAACCCTGGCTTGCGAATACCATCCGCTGATATCTGGCAGCGTTCGCTGCAATAAGTCGCTTCGAGGTGTGAATTGAAAATCGCTGTGCTGGCAGGAGATGGCATCGGTCCCGAGATCGTCGCCGAGGCGGTCAAGGTTGTGCGTGCGCTGGGTGAATCCTTCGAGCTCGAACCGGCCTTGGTGGGTGGCGCGGGCTACGATGCCTGCGGACATCCGCTGCCTGAAGCGACTCTGAAGCTGGCCCGCGCGGCCGACGCCGTGCTTTTTGGTGCCGTGGGCGACTGGAAATATGACAAGCTGCCTCGCGAGCTCAGGCCCGAGCAGGCGCTTTTGGGGCTGCGCAAGAATCTGGAGCTTTTCGCGAACCTGCGTCCGGCGATCCTTTATCCCGAACTCGCCGGGGCCTCGACGTTGCGTCCGGAAGTCGTCTCGGGTCTGGACATTCTCATCGTGCGGGAACTGACGGGGGACATCTACTTTGGCACCCCCCGAGGGCGGCGCAAAGTGCCGGATGGGCCCTTTGTGAATGAGGCCGAGGCGTTCGACACCATGCGCTATAGCGAGCCGGAGATTCGGCGCATCGCCCACGTGGCGTTTCAGGCGGCCCGTTTGCGGCACAAGCGCGTGACGAGCGTGGACAAGGCCAATGTGCTTGAAACCTCGCAATTTTGGAGGGAGGTCGTCACTGCCGTAGGGCAGGAGTATCCCGATGTCGCCCTCGAACATCTGTACGTCGACAATGCCGCCATGCAGCTCGTGCGCGCTCCCAAACAGTACGATGTCCTGGTCACGGGAAATATGTTCGGCGACATCCTATCGGATGAAGCGTCGATGCTCACCGGATCGATAGGCATGCTGCCTTCGGCCTCGCTCAACGGGGCCAAGAAGGGGCTCTACGAGCCGTCGCATGGCTCGGCCCCGGATATCGCCGGCAAGGGCGTTGCCAACCCCTTGGCCACGATCCTCTCGGCTGCGATGATGCTGCGCTATTCGCTGGGATTTCCCGAGCATGCCCTGCGGGTCGAAAACGCGGTGAAAAAAGTCCTCGCAAAAGGACTGCGAACCGCCGATATTTACGAGAACGGCACGGTCCGGGTCGGGACAGGGGAGATGGGCGATGCTGTCGTCGCCGCTCTCTAATCATTTATCTGCAACGGGAACTTGGGCATGAAAAAGGTCGGGGTAGTCGGGTGGCGCGGTATGGTGGGCTCGGTTCTCATGCAGCGCATGCAAGAAGAGGACGACTTTCGTCATCTCGAGCCGGTTTTCTTTAGTACCTCCAGCGCCGGCGGCCACGCACCGGCGGGGTTGGGCGGGGGACGGCTTCTGGACGCCTACGATCTGAAAGAGCTCAAAAAGCTCGATGTCATCGTCACAGCGCAGGGCGGAGATTACACGAGCGAGGTCTACAAGCCGCTGCGCCGCGCGGGCTGGGAAGGCTACTGGATTGATGCCGCCTCCACGCTGCGCATGGCGCCCGACGCCGTCATCATCCTCGATCCGGTCAATCGCGATGTGATCGATCGAGCATTGGATTCGGGCGTGCGCAACTTCATCGGAGGCAACTGCACGGTCAGCTGCATGCTGATGGGCCTAGGCGGACTCTTCCGCCA
This sequence comes from Burkholderiaceae bacterium, assembly GCA_049514215.1. GTDB lineage: Bacteria > Pseudomonadota > Gammaproteobacteria > Burkholderiales > Burkholderiaceae_D > BOG-994. The sequence goes on along the minus strand of JBEKVI010000018.1, from coordinate 76,876 downwards.
TGACCTGGTCGAATGGATGACGTGCATGACCTATCAGGCGGCCTCCGGTGGTGGCGCGCAGCACATGCGCGAACTTCTCGTCCAGTTTGGCAATCTTCACGCGAGCGTTGCGCCGATGTTGTCCGACCCGAACTCGGCGATTCTCGAGATCGATCGTGCCGTGCTGGCTCGACAGCACGCGATGTCCGATCTGGAAGTCCAGCACTTCGGCGTTCCGCTGGCGGGCAACCTCATTCCATGGATCGCCGACGATTTGGGCGATGGTACGAGCAAGGAGGAATGGAAGGGCGGCGCTGAGACCAATAAGATACTCGGTCGGGGAGAAGGATTCGACGAGCCGGCCGTACCGATCGACTCGATCTGCGTGCGCGTGGGGGCCATGCGCTGTCACTCGCAGGCACTCACGATCAAGCTCAAGCGCAACGTGCCTATCGACGAGATTGAAGAGATCGTCGCACACTCGTCGCAGTGGACGAAACTGATCCCGAATACGCGCGAGGCCACCGTGCGAGCGCTGACACCGGCCGCAGTCACCGGTACTATGGACATCCCAGTGGGCAGGTTGCGCAAGCTCTCCATGGGTGACCATTATTTGGGCGCATTCACGGTCGGAGATCAGCTTCTTTGGGGGGCCGCGGAGCCATTGCGGCGGATGCTGCGGATCCTGATCGAGCACTAGGCAAGAGCGTTTGCAGGTGGCACAAAAGGTCGTTCGTTGCCCCTCAGCAACGTTTTTGGGCGCCTTGTGCGCAACTTGATGGACGGATTCTTGCGAAGATGCGTAAGCTTGCATGCGTAAGTCCATGATGTTATGTTAGAACTCGGAAAACCAGAACATGGGGTGGAGTGTGCCTGCGCCTGATCACTGTCAAACGCCCGCCTCTCTCATCGGCGGGGAGCATCGTGCGGGGCCGAATTACCTGCGTCGCGGCGGAGTTAATCGCGCCGTAATGCTCGCGCGCGGCATCGTCTTGCTCGCCGCCATGGGAATGGGTTGCGCCCACGCCGCGGGGCTGGGCAAGCTTACGGTCTTATCCGGGCTCGGTCAGCCGTTGCGGGCCGAGATCGAACTGACTTCCGTGGGCAAGGACGAGGCGCCGACGCTGGTTGCGCGTCTTGCGCCGGCCGACGCATACAGCAAGTCCAACATCGAGTACTCGAGTGCACTGACCAATTTGCGCTTTGCGGTCGCGCAGCGCGCCGATGGAACGCAGTTCCTGTCGATTACGTCGATCGGTCCGGTCAGCGAGCCCTTCCTCGATATGCTGATCCAACTCGATTGGGCTTCGGGCCGACTCGTACGCGAGTACACCGTGCTTCTCGATCCCCCTGAACTGAAGACGGCCCAGACAACACCCGTCACGCCGATTGCGCCGCTGGCCAGTTCGCCTGGAACCAGCCCGTCGCGACGGGGGCAGACGAGCTCCGTGCAACCGAGCATAGGCGTCCCATCGCCCAGTCGGGGTGGCAGCACCGGTGCAACCGGTGGAGCCGGAGGCACATACGAGGTCAAGCGCGGCGATACCGCGGCCAAGATTGCGCGCGAGAACCGGCCTGATGGCGTTTCGCTCGAGCAGGTGCTCGTTGCGCTCTTGCGCGGAAATCCGAGCGCCTTCGAGGGCAATAACGTCAATCGTCTCAGGACGGGTGCGGTCATGCAGCTGCCGGATGCGGCGAGCGTGCGCGCGGTCGACTCTTCCGAAGCGCAGCGTCTCGTAAGCGCCCAGGCAGCGGATTTTTCGGCGTATCGGGGACGCGTGGGTGCCAACGCGGCGACCGCTCCCATCGAAGAGAAGCCCACCACCCAGGCCGCCTCCGGAAAGCTGACCGCCAAGGTCGATGAAAAGCAGGCTGCTGGAGCCGATACCAGCGATCAGCTCAAGCTCTCCAAGCCTGCTCCCAAAGGAGGAGGGGGGGCGAGCGCGGCTACGGCGAAGTCGACAGGACCAAGCGCCGAGGATCTGGCGGCCAAGGAACGCGCACTGAAGGAGGCGGACGAACGCGTCAAGCTCCTCGAGAAAAATGTGAGCGATCTTCAGAAGCTGCTCGATCTGAAGAACCAGAATCTAGCCCAGCTTCAAAAGCAGCTCGATGCGGCCCAGGCCAAAGCGGCCGAGGCCAAGACGGCACAGGGCAAGGCAGCGCAGACGGTGACCCCGGTCGCACCTCCGCCGGTCGTTAATCCTCCCGTGGTGACGGCGCCGGTTGTGTCCACGCCGCCTCCGCCTCCGCCTCCGGTTCCGGTGACGCCGCCCGTCGTGACGGCCGACAAGACCACCCCGGACACGAAGGTCCAAGCCCCGGTCGCACCTGAAGTCAAGCCAACCCCTGCACCGGAGACACCCCCGCCTGCAGCGCAATCGCCGACGCCGCCTGCGGTCACTCCCGCCCCGACCCCAGTGGTCAAGAAGCCCGCGCCACCGCCTCCGGCCGAGACCTCGTGGCTTGACGACGTGATGGATAACCTCTGGGCCATCGTCGGGGGCGTCGTGGTCTTGCTGCTTCTGGGTGCCTATGGCGTCTATCACCAGCGGCGTAAGAAGAAATTCTCCAAGTTCGAGGACAGTATCCTGACCGGTGCAAGTGGATTGCGCGCCAATTCCGTGTTCGGAACAACCGGAGGCCAGTCGGTCGATACGTCCAATAGCGCGTTCAACTCGAATTTTGTGCCCATGTCGCCTGCGCTCCCAGCCTGAACGGCACGCGGTGCGCCTGAAGCTTCTGGAGATCTACGCCAAGCGCCAGGACTCCAAGGCCTTCGAGACCATCGCAAGCGAGCTCTATGCGCAAACCGGTGGAGTGGGTGACGACTGGCACCGGGCCGCGACCCTGGGCGCGAGCTTCGACCCCTCCAATCCCTTGTACCGCGACGCAGCCCAGGCCCAAGCTCAGACGGCCGTGCCTCAGCCGCCAGCCTCGTTCGAGAAGACACAACCGCTTAGCCAGAGCATGATGGCTGGAATCGCCGCCGCCAGTGCCGCCGGGGTCGCCGCCACGTTGGCCAGCCCTCCCCGGCCCGAGTCGCCGCCGCCCGCGCCGGCATTTCCGAATACGCTGCCCATGGAGCCGATTCTCGATCTGGATCTCACCAAGACCGAGCCCATTAGCGACGCCCATGGCGCAGCCGAAGTGGCTGCTCCGCCTCCCAACATGGATCTCGATTTCGACCTGGGATTCGGTGACAAGCCGACTGCAGCACCCAGCTTCACGTTGCCCGAAGTCGAAAGTCAGGCGCTGGCCAAGCAGGCTGCAGCGGCCAATAACCTCGATTTCGATCTCGACTTGTCCGGAGCACCGGCGCTCGCACCGGCCATTAACGCCGACGTTCTCGAGACCACAATCGCGCTGAACACGCCGCACGCCGAAGGCACCTTGCCCCAGAACTTCGAGGCAACGATGCCGGTGCCCATGAAGCCCTACGTGCCTCCAGTGACGCCGGTCGAACCCGTCCATGAAGCGCCGGTGGATTTCAGTCTCGATCTGCCGCCGGCTGGCAAACTCGAGGAGCCGCTGGCGACCGCGGGCTATGAGAAGACGCAGCCGTTCGACAACTCCTTTGAGGGCATCTCGCTTGATCTGGACAAGGGCAGCGTTGCCCACGACGGGGCCGCCGCAGCCAATACCGCAGGCAAGTGGCAGGACATGGCCACTAAGCTCGACCTGGCCGTCGCCTACCGAGATATCGGTGATAAGGACGGTGCGCGCGAACTGCTTGAGGAAGTGATGAAAGAAGGGGACGCAGCGCAGATCGACAAGGCCAAGGAGCTCATGTCCGCACTGGCTTAAGCGGGCTGCGCAAAAAGAGAAACGGGCGCGCAAGCGCCCGTTTTCGTTCCCCATGACCCAGCGATTTGCCCTAGGGATCCAGTACGATGGTCGCCCGTGGCAGGGATGGCAATCCCAGCCGGGCGCCAATACCGTTCAGGATCAGCTTGAAGCGGCGCTGGCCCGATTCACGACGGAGGCCGTGCGTGTCATCGCGGCCGGCCGCACGGACGCCGGTGTCCATGCCTTAGGACAGGTCGTGCACTTCGAGTGTTCGGCTGTAAGGCCCGAGCATGGTTGGATTCGAGGCCTCAATAGCCTTCTGCCCCAATCGATTTCCGTGACGTGGGCGAGTTCCGTCCCTGCCGCTTTCCATGCGCGCTTTAGCGCGATCTCCCGCACCTACCAGTACGTCTTGTATCTCTCCCCGATCCGGTCTCCGTTTGTGCAGGGCCGGGCTGGCTGGTTCTATCTCGACTTGGATCTGGAGGCCATGCGCGAGGCTGCCGGCTATCTCGTTGGACGGCATGACTTCAGCGCCCTACGCAGCGCGCAATGTCAGGCAAAAAGCCCGGTCAAGACCATTCACCGCCTGGACCTCGAGCGTCACGGGGATTTCATCCTCGTGACCGTGTGTGCCGACGCATTCTTGCACCACATGGTGCGCAATGCGATGGGCTGCCTGATTGCCGTCGGACGAAAGCAATATTCCGCGGCCTGGGTGGCTTCGATTCTCGAAGCGCGCGAAAGGGACAAGGCGGCGCCGACGTTCATGCCCGACGGGCTCTATCTGGCTGCGGTCGAGTATCCTAGCGAGTTCGCGCTTCCCAAGGCGCCCCCCTTGGAAAGCGTCTTTCCTGGACTTGGGAGGGCCCCTTGACGCACCCGCTCGGCAGGACCCGGATCAAATTCTGCGGCCTCACCCGTGCCGAGGACGTCGATTTGGCGGTCGAACTGGGGGTGGACGCGTTGGGCTTCGTGCTCTATCCCCAAAGCCCGCGCTTCGTGTCGGACCAGCAAATGGCCGCTCTGGTGTCCAGGGTTCCGGCGTTCGTGACGACCGTCGGGCTTTTTGTCGACGCCCCGTCGTCGACGATTCTACAAACGCTCGATTCTGTAGCCCTCTCGGCCCTGCAATTCCATGGCGAGGAAAGTGCCGAGGAGTGCGAGCGATATCGCCTGCCCTGGCTGAAAGCCGCGCGCGTACGCCCGGGCCTGGATTTGCTAGAATTCAGTCGGCACTACCCTGGCGCACAGGCGCTTTTGCTGGACGCCTTTGTTGAGGGTTATGGGGGTGCCGGAGAGAGGTTCGATTGGTCCCTAGTCCCAAACGAAGTCGCGCCTCGGGCCGTTTTAAGTGGTGGCTTGAGCGCTCTAAACGTCGGTGAGGCGATCGCCCGCGTGCGTCCCTATGCGGTCGATGTCTCCAGCGGCATCGAACTGAGCAAGGGAATCAAGGACCCGCAGCGCATGCGACAGTTTGTCGCCGCCGTGCGTCGGGCCGACGACCTTCTTTCGAGTCCCCCATAAGCGATGAATCTTTCCACACTGGCCCCAACGGCCGCATCCCCCCAACCCTCCGCCTTGGCTCACAAGCCGGCGGATCCTCCCTACGACCTTCCGGATGCCCAGGGACACTTCGGCAACTACGGCGGCACGTTCGTCGCCGAGACGCTGATCCATGCCTTAGACGAGTTGCGAGCCGCCTACGCGAAGTACTCGACCGACCCCGCTTTCATTGCGGAGCTCAAAAGTGAACTGGAGCATTTCGTAGGTCGCCCCAGCCCGATTTACTATGCAAGGCGGCTTACCGAGCAGCAGGGTGGAGCGCAGATTTTCCTCAAACGGGAGGATCTAAACCATACCGGTGCGCACAAGATCAACAACACCGTCGGGCAGGCCTTGCTCGCCCGGCGTATGGGCAAGCCCCGGGTAATTGCCGAGACCGGGGCGGGCCAGCATGGGGTCGCCACCGCGACCGTGGCGGCGCGTTTTGGCATGCAATGTGTCGTGTACATGGGTAGTGAAGACATGAGCCGGCAAGCGGCCAATGTCTACCGCATGAAACTCTTGGGCGCGACGGTGGTGCCCGTACTGAGCGGCTCGCGCACACTGAAGGATGCACTGAATGAGGCGATGCGGGACTGGGTTACCCATGTGGACGATACGTTTTACATCATCGGTACCGTCGCCGGCCCGCATCCTTATCCGATGATGGTGCGCGACTTCAATTCAGTCGTGGGCAAGGAATGTCTGGTGCAGATGCCCATCCTCGCCGGACGACAGCCGGACTACGTGGTTGCCTGTGTCGGAGGGGGCAGTAACGCGATGGGGATCTTCTACGACTACATTCCGCACAAGGAAGTGCGACTTGTGGGCGTTGAGGCAACCGGTCGGGGCCTCGACAGCGGCCAGCATGCGGCGAGCCTCCAGCGGGGCTCTCCGGGCGTTCTGCATGGCAACCGGACCTACTTGCTGCAGGACGAGAACGGACAGATTACCGCTACTCACTCGATTAGCGCAGGCCTGGACTATCCGGGCGTGGGACCGGAACACGCTTACCTGAAGGATTCGGGACGCGCCGAATATGTCGGCGCGACCGACGACGAAGCGTTGGCCGCATTTCATGCCTGCTGTCGCGTGGAGGGCATCGTCCCTGCGCTGGAATCGAGCCATGCCTTGGCCTATGCCATGAAACTGGCTGCGAGCTTGCCGCGCAACGAGATCGTCCTTGTGAATCTATCGGGGCGGGGAGACAAGGATTTGCACATTGTCTCGGAGGCGTCGGGCCTGGGATTCGCCGGCTTGACGGTCGCATCTGTCGCGTCGAACGCGTCGACCGGGTCAGACGGGGGGGCACGCTAATGTCGCGCCTGACTGCTCGACTGGCTGCCTTGAACGCCGCTGGCCGCACCGCCCTCATTCCTTATATTGCCGCGGGTCATCCCAATGCGGCTTGCACGGTTTCGCTGCTGCACGCGCTCGCACGGGCCGGAGCGGACGTCATTGAGTTGGGGATCCCCTTCTCCGACCCCATGGCCGATGGGCCGATCGTCCAACGGGCCAGCGAGATCGGGATCGCAAACGGGGTGGGTTTGAAGACCGTGCTCTCCATGGTGAGTCAGTTTCGCCAATCGGACCAGGACACGCCCGTCGTGCTCATGGGCTATGCGAATCCGATTGAGCGCTTCGGTCTTGCAGCCTTTCCCTCGGCAGCCCAAGCCGCTGGCGTCGATGGGGTGCTGGTACTCGACTATCCGCCCGAGGAATCTGAGTCCTTCACCGAGGCGTTGCGCCTGAGCGGAATCGATCCCATCTTTCTGGTCGCGCCCACCTCCACGCCAGCGAGGATTGCGCGCCTGGCCGAGCAGGCGAGCGGCTACGTTTATTACGTCAGCCTGAAAGGCACGACCGGTGCGGCACATCTCGATATTGCCGAAGTCGCTTCCCGAATCCCCGCCATCCGGCGCTCTGTCAAACTGCCGATCATGGTGGGTTTTGGCATCCGGGATGTGAGCAGCGCGAGAGCCGTGGGGGCGGTTGCCGACGGCGTCGTGATCGGCAGTAGAATCATCGAAGAGTTGGAAAAGGGAGCCCCGGAGGCAGCTGTCGCGGCCACGGAGTCTCTGGTGCGGCGCTTTCGCGAGGGTCTTGATGTGCCCTTGCCCCATTTTGCGGAGAATCCTTCATGAGTTGGATCGAGAAATTACTGCCCCCGCGGATCCAACGCACCGATGCGGCTCATCGCAAGAGCGTGCCAGAAGGGCTCTGGGTCAAATGTCCGACCTGCGAGACCGTGCTCTACAAGACGGACCTCGAGAAGAATCTGAATGTCTGTCCGAAATGTGAGTTCCATATGCGCATCGGGGCGCGCGAGCGACTTGATGCGCTCCTCGACGCCGAAGGACGCTACGAGATCGGTCAGGATATTCTGCCGATGGACACGTTGAAGTTCAAAGACACCAAGAAGTATTCGGAGCGTCTGAAAGACGCGCTCGAATCGACCGGTGAGACTGACGCGCTGGTGGTCATGGGCGGGGCCATCCTGACCGTTCCCGTGGTCGTGGCCTGTTTCGAATTCGGGTTCATGGGCGGATCGATGGGCTCGGTGGTGGGCGAGCGCTTCGTGCGCGCGGTGCGGACGGCCATCGAGCAAAAGGTCCCCTTCGTGTGCGTTACGGCCACAGGCGGTGCGCGCATGCAAGAGGGCCTTCTGTCGTTGTTGCAGATGGGCAAGAGCACCAGCATGCTCACCCGCCTAAGCGCAGCAAAACTGCCCTTCATTTCGGTACTGACCGATCCCACCATGGGTGGAGTCTCCGCGAGCTTTGCGTTCATGGGCGACGTCGTCATCGCGGAACCCAGGGCGTTGGTCGGATTCGCCGGGCCGCGCGTGATCGAGCAGACCGTCCGCGAGAAGCTTCCGGAAGGATTTCAGCGCGCCGAATTCCTTCTGTCCAAGGGAGCCATCGATATGACGGTTGATCGCCGCAAGATGCGCGAGGAGATTGCGCGCCTGCTCGCGATCCTCCTCAAGCAACCCGCCGAGGCGGTTGGTTAAGGCGGACTCAACGGGCGCAAGAGAACGATCAGCGCGCCGCTGCCACCGTCTTGGGCGCGCGCCTGGCAGAACGCGAGCACCTCATTTTTCTGCATGAGCCAGCCGTAGACCTTCGATTTGAGGACGGGTTGACCGCCCCTGGAACCGAGGCCTTTGCCGTGGATAACGCGCACGCATCGCTGGCCTCGCTTGTGGCTGTCGCGGATGAACGCGCTCACCGCCGTGCGCGCCTCTTCGCGCCTTAGGCCATGCAGGTCCAACTCCGATGCGGTGACCCAATGTCCCCGGCGCAGCTTGCGAACCACCTCACCGGCGATGCCTTCGCGGCGCCAGGAAAGCCGGTCATCGGTCTCCAGCAACGTCTCGACATCGAACTCGTCGCTGAGGGACTCCAAAAGCGCGGCGCGTTCGTCTAGCGCGCGTTGCGCTGCGACCGGATCGGGCGGGGGTTTGGCCAAAGCCTTGCGGTCGGATTGGGGTAAGGGAGCTACGCCTTGCATGGCCTCGAGAAAAGCCGACTGATCCAGATCGACCTGCCCGCGATCGGTTGGCCCATCCGATTGGGGCGCGACGGCCACCGCTGTTTTTGTGGGAAGCGCCTCGCGTAGCGATTTCAGCGAGGCCAGGCCCTGCACACGCGCTCGCATCGCCAGAGCTCCTAGGTTGTCCCGAGATTTTCCAGATAGCGCTGGGCGTCGAGCGCAGCCATACAGCCGGTGCCGGCGCTCGTGATGGCCTGGCGATAGACGTGGTCCTGGACATCGCCGGCGGCAAACACGCCCGCAACGCTCGTGGCCGTGGCCATTCCCTCGAGGCCGGAACGGGTCTGAATATAGCCGTCGTGCATGGTGAGCTGCCCGGCGAAGATCTCGGTATTCGGACGATGGCCGATGGCGATGAAAACGCCGGCCAGAGCCAGCTTGCCGTGCGTTCCGTCCGAGGTGGATTTGATCCGGATACCCGTGACGCCGCTGGTATCGCCGACCACTTCCTCGAGCACGTGATTCCAGTAGATTTCGACAGCACCAGAACGCGCGCGCTCCATAAGGCGGTCGACCAGGATGGGTTCGGCGCGGAAGCGGTCGCGCCGATGGATCACGGTCACCTTGCGTGCGATGTTGGTCAGGTAGAGGGCTTCCTCCACGGCGGTATTGCCGCCTCCTACTACGGCGACATCCTGACCCTTGTAGAAAAAGCCGTCGCACGTTGCGCAACCCGAAACGCCCTTGCCCATGAAGGCCTGTTCGGATTCGAGCCCCAGATACATGGCCGACGCCCCGGTGGCGATGATCAGCGCATCGCAAGTGTATTCGAAGGCGTCGCCCACCAGCTTTAGCGGTTGTTCATCAAGTTTGGCGGTATGGACGTGGTCAAAGACGATCTCGGTGTCGAAGCGTTCGGCGTGCGCGAGAAAGCGGGCCATCAGTTCCGGTCCCTGCACGCCGTGGACATCGGCGGGCCAGTTGTCGACATCGGTGGTCGTCATGAGTTGGCCGCCTTGGGCCAGACCCGTTACCAGAACCGGTTTCAGATTCGCGCGCGCGGCGTAGACGGCAGCCGAATAGCCGGCAGGCCCCGATCCGAGAATTAGAACGCGACAGTGTTTCTTCTTGGGCATGGCTCGAATTGAACGTTGGAGAGTCGGGACCGCTCGATCCAGTGGGCGGCTTCGCCTATCTGAATCGCGCCGTTATCGCTAGAATTATATGCTTGCGCGTGTAAACCCGCGGAATGGCGCGTAGGCCATCCCCTTGGCGCAGGCGTTGCGGGTTCTATCCTAGGGAGAATCGTCCTTGAGACAGCATATCGCTGGCGATAACCGTTCGTTATTGAAGAACGTTCCGCTGTTTTCTGTTCTCGATGAGGCTCACATCGAGCAACTGTCCCGGGTGGTGATCCGGCGCACGCTACCCAAGGGGCGCACGGTTTTTGTCGCAGGCGAGACCACGCAATCGCTTTATCTGATTCTGACGGGTCGCACCAAGGTCCAGATGTCCGATAGCGAGGGGAAGGAAGTGATCCTCGCGGTTCTAGGCCCGGGCGAGTTCTTCGGCGAGATGGGATTGATCGACGATCAGCCCCGCTCGGCAACGATCGTCACGATCGAGTCGTGCGATTTCCTGACGATCAACAAGGACGACTTTCGCGCTTGTCTTGCCGGCAACGCGGAGATGGCGATGATGATCATGCGCGGGCTGGTCAAGCGCCTGCGCGAGGCGGACCGGAAAATCGAGTCGCTAGCGCTCTTGGATGTCTACGGACGCGTGGCGCGGGTGCTCCTGGAGTTCTCGGAGCTCGAGGACGGGGTGCGCGTCCTACGCGACAAGCTGCCCCGTCAGGACGTCGCCAAGATGATTGGAGCCTCGCGCGAGATGGTCAGCCGGGTCATGAAGGGGCTTGAACTCGACGGATTTCTCGTTGCGCAGTCCGATGGCTCGTTTATTCTCCACGAAAGCCGCTACGCCCACCTTTAGCTCGGAGCAGAGGCCCTGCGGCGCCGGGGCCGGGAAAGGTCCCCGGGCTGGCCCAGTCTGCGCCCTGCAGCCGATATAATCGCCCTATGGCGAAATCAGCGAGTACAACCGCTCCCCTCGAGGCCGCCCCGGGACGCTCCGAGCGTCTGTTGCGCGAAGCGCGCTGGCTCGTGATGACCGCGCTTGGCGTTTATCTGCTCTTGATCCTTGCGACCTATCACAAGACCGACCCGGGCTGGTCGCAGGAGACGGCGCAGGCTGTTTTGGGCAACCGGGGAGGGCACTTTGGCGCGATCTGCGCCGATATTCTCCTTTATATCTTTGGTCTGTCCGCGTACTGGTGGGTGGTCCTGCTGTTTCATCGCGTCGTGCAAGGCTACCAGCGGCTTGCCCGAATCGGCGGCAAGAACGTACGAGCGCCCGAGCCCCTCTGGGTCAATCTTTTGGGATTCGGGTTGGTCCTCGTGAGTAGCATGGGTATCGAGTTTCTGCGCTTCTACACTTTGGGGATGGCGCTGCCGATGGGGCCCGGTGGTGTTCTTGGCAGCTTAATTGGGCCGCCATTGACGCATGCCTTGGGCTACGCGGGTGCAACACTCGGTCTTCTGGTCGTTTTCGCCATTGGATTTTCGCTTTTCTTTAGCATTTCCTGGCTTGCCGTGGCCGAGCGCATCGGCGCGGGACTCGAGGGTCTTGTCGGACTCATCCAGCGTAACAAGGAGGCAAGGGAAGACCGACGCGCCGGTGCTGCCGCGGCCAACCAGCGCGAGGAAGCCGTGGGACATGAGCGCGCCCGCTTCGAGGAAGCACCGCCCATCCGGATCGAGCCTCAAGTGGTCGTGATCCCGCAGTCGGAGCGTTCGGCCAAGGAGCGCCAGGTCCCGCTGTTCGCCGACATACCCGAGTCCGATCTCCCGCCTCTGTCGCTCTTAGCTCCGCCTCCCGCGCGGCAGGAGACGGTGAGCCCCGAGACGCTGGAATTTACCTCCCGCCTGATCGAGAAAAAGCTCAGCGATTTCGGGGTCTCCGTGCAGGTGGTCGCCGCTTACCCTGGGCCTGTCATTACACGCTACGAAATCGAGCCGGCCACGGGGGTCAAGGGAAGCCAGATCGTGAATCTCGCCAAGGATCTGGCACGGGCTCTGTCGCTCGTGAGCATTCGCGTGGTCGAGACCATTCCTGGCAAGACCACAATGGGCCTCGAGCTTCCCAATCCCAAGCGCCAGGCAGTGCGTCTGAGCGAGATTTTGGGCTCGCAGGTGTACAGCGACAATGCATCGCCGGTCACCTTGGCGCTGGGCAAGGACATCGCGGGCCACCCGGTTGTGGCGGACCTGGCGCGCATGCCCCATCTGCTGGTGGCCGGAACGACGGGCTCGGGCAAATCCGTCGGGATCAACGCGATGATTCTCTCGTTGCTCTACAAAGCCGATCCCAACGAGGTTCGCCTGATCCTGATCGATCCAAAGATGCTGGAACTTAGCGTCTACGAGGGCATCCCTCATCTGCTTGCGCCTGTGGTCACGGACATGCGCCAGGCAAGCCACGCGCTGAATTGGACGGTCGCGGAAATGGAGCGGCGTTACAAGCTGATGTCGCGGCTGGGTGTTCGTAACCTAAACGGTTATAACAACAAGATCGCCGAGGCGGCCGCGCGCGAAGAGCACATTGGAAACCCCTTTAGCCTGACTCCCGATGCGCCCGAGCCCCTCGAGAAACTGCCCATGATCGTCGTCGTGATCGACGAGTTGGCAGACCTCATGATGGTGGTCGGCAAGCGCGTCGAGGAGCTCATTGCGCGCATTGCCCAAAAGGCGCGCGCGGCGGGGATCCATCTGATCCTGGCCACGCAGCGGCCGAGCGTGGATGTGATCACGGGTCTGATCAAGGCGAACATTCCCACCCGGATCGCGTTTCAGGTCTCCTCGAAAATCGACAGTCGGACCATCTTAGACCAACAGGGTGCCGAGGCCCTCCTGGGCATGGGGGACATGCTGTTCCTGCCGCCCGGCGGCGGCCTGCCCCAGCGTGTCCACGGGGCCTTCGTGGCCGACGAGGAGGTCCACGCCGTGGTCGAGTATCTGAAAAAGCAGGGCGAACCCAACTACATCGAGGGAATTCTTGAGGGGGGCCTTCTCGGAGACCAGGAGGAGGAGGGTGTGTCCGGCGAACCTTCCAGTGCCGAGGCCGATCCGCTCTACGACCAGGCCGTGGAGGTCGTGGTGAAAAGCCGCCGCGCTTCGATCTCGTTCGTGCAACGGCAACTTCGCATCGGCTATAACCGCGCGGCCCGGCTGCTCGAACAAATGGAACAGGCGGGCATGGTGTCGGCCATGCAAAGCAACGGAAACCGCGAAATCCTGACCCCTAAGCGAGACGAGTGACACTTTGTTTCGCGGCTGAACGAAGCCCTGCTCACGCGCGTCCAAGCTTACTCAATCCCCGTTTTGGGGGCCAACGAATGCGTTCCATGAACCTTCTTTTGCGCCGTCTCCTCGGAGTCGTCCTCGTCGCCGGACTCGCCGGTTCCAGCACCGTATCGCGTGCCGGCGGCCTGGATGCCTTGCATACCTTCGTAAATCAGTTTCAGTCGGCACGGGGCGAGTTCACCCAGAAGGCGACCAATGGACGCAAGACCACCGAAAGCAGTGGACAGTTCATCTTCGCGCGACCAGGCAAGTTTCGCTGGACCTATCTCAAGCCCTACGAGCAGGTGATCGTGGCCGATGGAGACAAGCTCACGATCTTCGACCACGACCTCAATCAGGTGACCGTGCGCAAACTCACCGATGCGCTCGGCTCGACACCCGCGGCGATCCTTTTTGGCGATAATGCGCTTGAGAAGAGCTTTGATCTGAAGGATGCGGGTTCGCACGATGGGCTCGACTGGCTCGAGGCGATCCCGAAGTCGCACGATACGACCTTCCAGAAGATCGACATCGCATTTCGGCAAGGCGAGCTGGCCGCGATGGAGCTGCATGACGCGTTAGGCCAGACGACCCAGCTGCGGTTTACAAACGTGGAACGCAATGTCCCCGTGAATGCGGATACTTTCCGGTTTGTTCCTCCGAAGGGAGCGGACGTTCTTGAGAATTAGGTTCAATACCGCCCTACCGACGGCTTGGGCGGGCGCGTACGCCAGGCGCCCCTCGCCTGGCTTGTTCCTGGCGACGTCGGTCTCCTAGAGCGGTCCGAACCTTCCCCGCTTCGGCTGATCGCCCATGACAGATCTCTTCGCCAATGCTCCCACGGCCCCCCTCGCCGAGGCGCTGAGACCGACTTCGCTTTCCGAAGTCGTGGGCCAAAGCCATCTGATCGGACAAGATAAGCCGCTGCGCGTGGCTTTCGAGTCGGGCAAGCCCCATTCGATGATTCTTTGGGGGCCGCCAGGGGTCGGAAAGACCACCCTTGCGCGCCTGATGGCGAGCGCCTTCGGGTACGAATTCATCGCACTGTCGGCTGTCTTTTCCGGAGTCAAGGAGATACGGGCCGCCATGGAGCAGGCCGAACATCATCTGGCTCGCGGAAAAAAGACCATCCTCTTCGTCGACGAGATCCACCGCTTCAACAAGAGCCAACAGGACGGATTGCTGCCTTTTGTCGAATCCGGCCTCGTGACCCTGATCGGGGCGACCACCGAGAATCCGTCCTTTGAAGTCAATTCCGCCTTGCTCTCACGGGCCCAGGTGTACGTTCTGAAAGCACTCACGGACGACGAACTCAAGACGCTCGCCCTAAGCGCGCAACGCCGGGCACTGCCCCACCTCTCGATCGAAGAGTCCGCGTTGAACGTTCTCATCGGCTATGCCGATGGGGACGCGCGCCGGTTGCTCAACCTGCTCGAGCAGACCGATACCGCGGCACGCTCTTTGGGAAGGACCTCGGTGGACGCCGATTTTCTGACGACGACGCTCACGCTCAACGCGCGGCGCTTCGACAAGGGGGGTGACAACTTTTACGATCAGATCTCTGCCTTGCACAAGTCGGTGCGCGGATCCCATCCGGACGCCGCGCTCTACTGGTTCTGCCGCATGCTCGATGGAGGCGCCGACCCGGCATACCTTGCGCGCCGCATCATCCGCATGGCCTGGGAGGATATAGGGCTGGCCGATCCCCGTGGCTTCGAAATCGCCAACGAGGCGGCAAAGACCTATGAGCGTCTTGGGTCGCCCGAGGGCGAGCTGGCTTTGGCGCAGGCGGTGATCTACCTCTCGGTTGCCGCCAAGAGCAATGCCGGCTATCGCGCGTACAACGAAGCCCGAGCGTTCGTCGCACGCGACAAGTCCCGCGAGGTGCCCGTGCACTTGCGCAATGCGCCCACGCGCCTGCTGGAGGAGTTGGGGCACGGAAGCGCCTATCGATACGCCCACGACGAGCCCGAGGCATACGCCGCCGGCGAGACCTATCTGCCCGAGGCAATGCAAGAGCCCCATTGGTATCAGCCGGTTGACCGGGGACTCGAAGCGAAGATCGCCGAGAAGCTGGCTCACCTGCGCGAGCTCGATCGGGACGCGGACAAGTCCTAGGCCGACCCTACTGCACGAGGGTGACCTCGGTCAGATTGTCTTCGGAGTTGCGGTCGATGCGCTTGTTGTAGGGATCGACGCCCACCCACCGTGGCGCAGCATCCAGAATGAGTTCGATCTGCTGCGCCCCCGATTTCAAGGACCGGCGTTCGACGTGAAGCACCGAGGCGGCGCTATAGCCCTGCTTGCCGGGCTCCACGGTAAAGGCACCGATCTCAAAGGGCTCATCAAGCGGCGCGTCCGTTTCCTTGCCGAGCGCGTCGGCGTAGAGCTTTCGGCCGTCAATCGTAAAGCGCACTTGATACTGGCCATTGGCCAGACGCCGGGCAGTGGCGTTATGCGCTTTCATATCGTAGAGTGTGATGCGTTCGAAAAGGTCGGTAATGAGTGCGTCATATTGCGGACCAGCCTCCTCCCGCAGGATGCGAACGAACTCGCTCGAGGCAGGGTAAGGCGCCCCCTGAAAGGCGTATTTTGCATTGAGTCTGCGCAGCGCCCGATTCACGGTGGCCTCCCCGACCGAATCCTTGAGCCACCACATGACCAGAGCGCCTTTATCGTAGTAGATGTAGTCCTGCTCCTCGACGCGTATGAGGGGAAGTTCTTCCACGGCCTCTCGACCGCGACCGCGCAGATAGCGGTCCAGCTCGTACTTGAGGAACTGGCGCATCATCTCCGGACCAAAGCGCTTTTCCATCACAAGCAGGGCTGAGTACTGTGCGAACGTCTCGGCGAGCATCTCGGAGCCCTGCTTGTCTGCACCGATCACCTGATGCGCCCACCACTGATGGCCGACTTCATGCGCCGTGACAAAGGTCACTAGATCATACTTTTCGCCCGTTAGCGCGGCCTTCTCCGAGTACTGCTGGATGAAGCCGATGGATTCGGAAAATGGGACCGTATTGGCAAACGATTCCGCAAAGGTCGCATAGGCTGGAAATTCGAGAATGCGCATCTGATGAAACTGGAACGGGGAGTACTCGTGAGAGTAGAGTTCAAGCGAGGCCTTGAGCACATCGAGCATACGTTGCACGTTGTACTCGTGGCCCTGCTGGTAATAGACCGCCAGTGCGACGGGGTCACGGTCCCCCGGATTCCATTGGTCCTGCTGCTCGAGGTAGCGAGCCGAGAGGACGGAGAAGATGTGCAGGACCGGTGCATCGGTCGTCGTGTGCAGGATCCTGCGCCCCTGCCTGACCTCGTCAGACACTGTGCGACCCGGGGCAATGGGCGTCTGGTCGGCGTCGGTCGATAAGGTGATGTCGAGCGTGATCCAGTCGCTGTCATGGCGCAAGATGTTGTGGGCGTCGGCTTTCTCGTCTTCGAGCTTGGCCGGACGCAGTTCAGCAGCCAGGCCATACTTGCGGCGCTTGGCGCGACTTTTCAGGAGGTCGGAACGGTCCATGCCGATGGATGGTGTGATCATATCGTCGGACAAAAAAGTCCCGTTGGCGACGAGTCTTGTCATCGGACGTTCGTTCGGAAAGCCTTCTTCCTCCAGTACGCTGGTAAAGCGCAGCGTGCGTCGCTCTCCGGGCATGAGCGGCGCATCGAAGGCATAGATCCGGTAGTTCAACGGGCCGTAATCGGTTTGCAGATGCGCTCCCTCCACCGCGAGTTCGGTCATCTTTAACGGACGCTTCCAGCGCACGTGAACGACGGGCAGCGGTGCGCCGGTATGGTTTTCGATGGTGTACTGGCCGTGTGTGATGGCGCGCGTCTGCTGCGGGTAGAGGTCGACGCTCACCTTGATATCGACGATTCTGGGCTGATCCAGACTCTCGAAAGGTAAGAGCGTTTTCTCGTAGTTCGCCAGATAGCGCTCGGCATCCTCGCTCGTCTCATACCGGTTGAGAATATTCGTGTTATAGAAAATGAACGCGCCGCTACCCACGAAAATCAAACTGCTGACCACGAGAAGCACTGCGGGCACGCCGTGTGCGAGGCGCACCAGTCGGTGCATGCGCACTCGCAGCGGTGTGGCGCCCCCGCGGCGCCATAGACCGTACGCGAAGACGAACAGGATCGTGGCTGCCGCAGTCCAGTACAGTTCGAACCACGCTCGGCCGATCCAGAATCGCCCCTCCCCGTTCATGTCGGAAAGGGGGACCGGGGAGGTGCCGGCATAGTCATAGAGGTGATGCTCGAAGCCTGCGGTCTGAAGAGCGACGCTCGCTACGATATAGAGCAGCATAACGGCCCAACCGAGATACTTGTGGGGCGCGATCACCTGCACGAAGGTGTCTAAGGCCGCGATCTGGAATGCACCCACGATGTTGGGCAGTATGAACCACAGGGCATACTCGGTGATCTCGAAGCGGGTATAGCGATTAACTGCCTGAAAAACAATCGCCACCAGCACCGCGACGACCAGCGCACTCAAAAGTGCGAGGGTGATGGCCACGATCTTTGGCAGCACGAACGCCCAGTCCGGCGCCGATGTCGCCCCGGTGATCTCGTCCATGCGTCTTTCCTGATCGCGCCAGACAAGCTCGCCCGCATAGAAGATGGCCAGAATGATGGGCATGATCGAAAACGCCCCACTGAGGGCCGTAACACAGGTTCGGGTTACGGGCCAGTATTCGACGCCTTGCTCATCCATCGAGAAAAAAAGGCTGGCGAGCGCATTCACCCCGCCTAGGGCCACCAGGACGAAGAAGGCAGGGCTCTTGAAAATGTAGGCAAGATCGAACCGGCTCAGGGCGAGGAGCTGTTTCCAAGCTGAACTCGGCCGGACTGCGGCCGGCCCGCCCGTCACGTTCTCGTCGCCGCCCTTCGGCAAGTGCGGGCGATCGACCACGGCAGAGGCCGTCTGGACAGCCTTCGATCCCTCAATGCCCCGGCCCTCGCCCCGATCGAAGCGCCAATAGCCCACAAGGAAACACAGTCCTGCGATGCCAAGCCAGATGGCTCGCGAGAGCACCGTGAGCGTGTCGAGAGGCGGCAAGAGGGTGTTGCGATCCGAGGTGGTCCAGTAACGGATGGAGCGATGGAGCGCGGACAAACCGAAGGGGTCGGTTAGTGCCGCCAGCGCGTCGTAAGCGGGATCGCTAAGGACCACGCGCGTTACAGAATAGAGAACCAAAAGTGCAAGGAGCCCGACATAAGTCCACATCATCGAGCGTGTGAGTGTTGCAAATGTGAAAAGGATCGACGATAGGATGACGAGGGTGGGCAAGCCGATCACGGCATAGGCAAAAAGGTAATGGCCCAAGACAAAAGGCCCGACTTTCTCGGGATCGAGCCAGGGCATGACCGAACCCACCGCTATCGCCAAGGGCACCGTGAACATCACCACAGCTGCAACCCCGAGTGCGCCAACAAACCGGCCACAGAGGTAGTCGAACTTCGTCACCCGCGTTGCACGAACCAGCGGTGCGAAGCGCGTTTCGTCATCGCGCAGCACGACACTGCTCACCAGGGAGGCGACGATGAACAGCGAGAACACCCCCATGATTCCCATGGTCTCGCAAAGCGCGATGGGTGAATTGACGTTGACATTGCCGCGCGCCCCGATTTGGACGGTATCGATTGTCACCGAGGCGAACGTCAAGAGAAAAAAGAGAGCCGAACCCACGACGAACACGGGGCTACGCAGCCCGTAGCGCAGCTCGAAACCGGCGATGGAGGTGAACACGTTCGAAGCCCTCGCCTAGGCCGTGACGGCGGGTTGGCGTTCGCGCAGGAGCGTCGCGAAGTAGACGTCCTCGAGGGTCGCCCCGATGGGCTCGAAAGCCGCGCCGGGGCTCGTGTCGCCCAGCACGTGGACTTCAGTTCGACCGGCGCGCAGGCGCGTCGAGATGACGGCGTGGCTGGCACGAACCGCCTCGAGTTCGGTGCGATCGATGGTCGTGCGCCAGATTCGGCCTTGAAGGACGTTCACCAATTCGTGAGGCGCTCCCGTGGCCACGATGCGCCCGTCGACCAGGATCGCCATGCGTGAGCAAAGGTCGGTCACATCCTCGACGATGTGCGTCGAGAGGATCACCACGACGTTCTCTCCGATCTCGCAAAGCAGGTCGCTGAATCGGTTGCGCTCCTCCGGATCCAGACCGGCGGTCGGTTCGTCGACGATGACAAGCTGGGGATTGCCGATGAGCGCCTGCGCGATTCCAAAGCGCTGGCGCATCCCGCCCGAAAATCCGGCGACTGCCTTTTTTCGGACATCCCAAAGGTTGACCTGCTGCAAGAGGGCCTCCACCGTTTCGCGGCGTTCACCGCGGCTAGCGATGCCTTTTAAGAGCGACAGGTGGTCCAAGAGGCTGTAGGCTGAAACGCGGGGATACACCCCGAAATCCTGGGGGAGGTAGCCCAGGATCGCGCGCAGTTTTTCGGGTTCGCCAATGACATCGATTGCGCCGAAGCGAATGGTTCCGGAAGACGGAACCTGCAGGGTCGCCACGCAGCGCATGAGAGTCGACTTGCCCGCACCGTTGGGACCGAGCAGTCCGAACATGCCTGGGGAAAGTTCCAAGGAAGCCGACTGGAGGGCACGTGTGCCGTTCGGATAGACATGGGTCACATCGGAAAGCGTGAGCATCGACCGTGCACTCCTTGCGTGATTTGAGCCCTACTCGGGCCGCGATGGCGCCATTGGAAGGGTTTTCGATGAGCTGCGCAAGTGACATTCCGACCAGCAGCGACAGGTGAGGACGAACGGTTGGTAGCGCCGATGAATTGCCAGGCGGGTGGAGCGCCGGGTTCTGCTTTGCTCTCGCGTCGGCTGGTCCAGGAGCAAGGCGAGGCGGCGAAGAGGGCTTTCGGGAAGGGCGCTTGCCTCAAACCCGTGCGACAAGGCAAAATACCCGTCTTCTCGCGGTCACGATCATGGCTTCCTTTCCCGATTTCATCCAAAAGACGCTCTACAGCCGATCTCCTCGCGGGGTCGCCGCCAATCGCGCGTGACGACCCCGGCCCCTCGTTGCCAGGGGCATGCGTCAAGCCTCGCCGTGTTTTGACGGCCCAGGCTCCAATCCGATCCATACTCACGGGGCAAAAATGCTCGACATCCAACTCTTGCGCAAGGACCTTCCCGCCGTGGCTGCGGCGCTCGCACGCAGGCAATATGTTTTTCCGGTCGCCGAATTCGAGCGGCTCGAAGCGCAACGAAAGCGCGTTCAGACCCAGACCGAGGAACTGCAGGCACGTCGCAATGCGCTCTCCAAGCAGATCGGCATCTTAAAGAGCCAGAAGGCCGATACGGGTGCAGTCATGGCGGAGGTGGCGGCGATTCCCGAGGAGCTCAAAGCCCTGGAGTCGCAACTGGCTGCGATCCACGAGGAATTGACTGCGATGCTCTCGGGGGTGCCCAATTTATTGCATGAGAGCGTGCCCGATGGCGCGGGCGAACTCGACAATGTGGAGATGCGCAGCGTGGGCACCCCGCGCGCGTTTGAGTTCGAGCCACTCGATCACGTCGCCATTGGAGAGCGGCTCGGAATGGAATTCGAGACCGCGGCCAAGCTTTCGGGGGCGCGCTTTGTTGTCTTGCGCGGAGTGGTCGCGCGTCTACACCGGGCACTTGCCCAGTTCATGCTCGACGTCCAGACGAACCAGCACGGCTATACCGAGTGTTACGTGCCCTATCTCGTCTCAGCAGAGACGCTACGAGGAACGGGCCAGTTGCCCAAGTTCGAGGCGGACCTGTTCCGTGTCGAGCGCGGCGGCGAGGGGCCGAAAGACCCGTTCTACCTCATCCCGACTTCCGAGGTGCCGCTCACGAACACCGTTCGCGGCGACATTCTCGAGGCGGGGCAGCTGCCGATCAAGCTGACTGCGCACACGCCGTGTTTTCGTTCAGAGGCGGGAAGTCATGGCAAGGACACGCGGGGAATGATCCGCCAGCATCAGTTCGACAAGGTTGAAATGGTGCAGATCGTCGAGGCCGCCAAGTCCTACGAGACACTCGAAGCGATGGTGGGTCATGCCGAGACGATCCTGCAAAAGCTCGATCTTCCCTACCGGATCATGCTCTTGTGCGCGGGAGATACAGGGTTCGGCTCGGCCAAGACCTACGACCTCGAAGTCTGGCTCCCCGGTCAGACCGCCTATCGGGAGATCTCCTCGGTCTCGAACTGCGAAGCGTTCCAGGCGCGCCGGATGCAAGCCCGCTATCGAAACGCCCAGGGAAAGATCGAATTGGTGCACACTCTAAATGGGTCGGGCCTGGCAGTGGGCCGCGCGCTCGTGGCCATCCTTGAAAATTATCAAGAAGCCGACGGTTCCGTGACGGTACCCAAGGTCTTGCAGAACTATCTGGGCGGAATCGCAAGACTCGCGGCTGCCCACTAGCCTGGCCTGAGCACACGAATCCTTTTTTCGCGCGCGGTTGGATGCAAAATTGAATGCATATAGGGAGACACACAATGACGATCACAAGCGGACTGATCAATCATCAAATACGCCTGGCTGCGCGACCGGTCGGGCTGCCTAAGGACTCGGATTGGAGTCATACCGAAGAAGCGGTGAGCGCTCCTTCGAGCGGCGGCTTTTTGATCAAGACGTTCCTGCTGTCCCTGGATCCAGCAATGCGCGGCTGGATGAACGAAGGCAAGAGCTACATCGCTCCCGTGGGATTAGGCGAGGTCATGCGCGCCGGGGGTGTGGGCAAGGTCATCGCGTCAGAGGATCCTCGTTTCCCCGTTGGCTGCTTTGTCAATGCCGCGCTGGGCGTACAAGAATACTGTCGGGTGGACCCTGAGAATCTGAGACAGCTCGCGCCCCACATCGTCGATTTGGGACTCGCGCCTGCCGAGAAGTGGCTCAATCCTCTGGGCATGCCGGGGATGACAGCCTATTTCGGGCTTTTGGACGTGGGCCAACCTAAACCCGGCGAGACCGTCGTGGTCTCGGGCGCTGCCGGCGCGGTCGGTCAGACGGTCGGCCAGATTGCCAAGATCAAGGGCGCGCGGGCGGTGGGAATCGCAGGCGGCAAGGCCAAGTGCGAGTTTGTCGTCAACGAGCTCGGCTTTGATGCCTGTATCGATTACAAGCAGCAACCGCTCAAGGAGGGTCTGAAGGAACACTGTCCCAAAGGGGTTGACGTTTACTTTGACAACGTGGGCGGCGATACCCTCGATGCCGTACTCGCGCGTTTGACGCGGGGTGCGCGCGTGGTCATCTGTGGCGCCATCTCGCAGTACAACAACACGACGCCCATCAAGGGACCGGCGAATTACCTGTCTCTGCTGGTGAACCGAGCGCGTATGGAAGGGATTGTCGTTTTCGATTACGCCGCGCGCTTTCCTCAAGCCGTAGGTGAGATCGGGCACTGGATGAAAGAAGGCAAGCTTCGTTCGCGCGAGGACATCGTCGACGGTCTTGGATCCTTCCCTCAGACCTTGTTGAAGCTCTTTAATGGCGAGAACTTCGGCAAGCTTGTTTTGCGCGTCGCGGCGAGCTAGTCCTTACGCCCCGCGCATGGCTCCGGTCACCACCGAGTTTTCCCTGGTCTGCAGCGTCTAGACCCGGCATGATCCTAAAAGGGGTCCGTGTTCTCGATTTTGGGCGCTACATCGCAGGCCCGTATTGCGCCGCGCTTCTGGCCGATCTCGGGGCCGAGGTGATTCGCATCGAACGTGTCACCGGCGGCGAGGACCGACCGATCCCGACCCTCTCGCCGACCGGGGAGGGGGGGCTGTATCTGCAGATGAACCGCAACAAACGCTGCTTGACGCTGGATATTGCCTCGGATCAAGGCCGCAGTATCGTCAAGCAGCTCATGGCGACGGCCGACGTGGTTGTGGCGAACTTGCCACCTAAAACCTTAGTCCAGCTCGGCCTTGACTACCCCACCTTGTCGGCGCTCAACCCCCGGCTTATCGTCACCACGGCCAGTGCCTACGGTGAGGGGGGGCCCTATTCCGACCGCGTCGGATTTGATTCCATTGGCCAGGCGATGAGCGGGGCGATGTACATCTCCGGTCACGCCGAGGAACCAGCGCGCGCGCTTGTGAACTACATCGATCTGAGTACCGCCCAGGCCTGCGCCATGGGTACGCTCGCCGCGCTTCTTGCGCGCGAACGCTCGGGACGGGGGCAGCTAGTCGAAGGGGCCCTCTTGCGCTCGGCACTTGTCCATACCAACGCGCTTTTGATCGAGGAAGCGGTAACCCGACGCGGGCGCATCCCGCAGGGAAACCGGGGGATTACGGCAGCACCCGTGGACGCATTTCGGGTCACCGACGGCTGGATCATGGTGCACGTCGTCGGACAGGCGATGTTCGAGCGCTGGTGCGCCCTCGTCGGAAGAACGGAATGGATTTCCGAGCCGCGCTTTGCTTCGGATGAATCGCGGGGGGATCATGGAGCCGAGATCAGTGCCGCAATGGCCGCTTGGTGTGCCACGAAGGATCGCGAAAGCGTGCTTCTCGCGCTCGCGAAAGCCAAGGTTCCAGGGGCACCGGTCTATACATTGAAAGAAACCTTGGATGACGCCCATATTGCCGCGGCGAACATGCTGCCTCGTTTGGATTTTCCGGGGATCGCGGAACCGGTGCCGATCGCGCCCCATCCGGTCCGCTTCTCGGAGCCCATGACGGTCCCCACCAAACGCGCGCCGCTCCTGGGAGAGGACACGGATGCCATCCTTGCGGAGCTCGGCTTCTCGAGCGAGGCGATCGCGGGGTTGCGCAGGGACAAGGTCGTCTGACGCCGGGACGCCTCGATCGGGTCGTCATGGGCTGACTCATGAGCCGGACGATATGCCCCAAGAGTGCGAGCAGTCGAAGACCCCATGGCAAGATCTACAACCCCATGGGTAGGGCACTCTCCTTTCGCGACCGTGATCAGCAATGAACGATAAACCCGGCCTGCCGGCGCGGGCTCTGCGGTGCTAGACCTCCAGGCACAATGGTTGCTGAGCTCTTGAGATCTGCACTCACCGAGAGCCTGACAATGGAGTCGAGTAGCTGGAGCGATTCGCGCCCCTTTACGGATACCGATTCCAGCGAGGGCTGGAGCACCCCGCGCGTTGCGCAAGAGCCGGCCACGCCTTCGCGCAAAACTTTAGGCCCGCTTGAGCCTCGCGTTGCACGCCACGCTTCTCAAAATAGCTTCCCAGCTGCGACGCAAGCGGCGATCGAGCCGCGCCAAAGCGAACGCAAAAAAGGCCGCGCCCGAACCTCCTGGGCTCGCTAGTCCGGCGCGATGGATGTACGCCTCATTCTTGGGTCGGCGGGCATCCTTGTGGCGATGTTCTTTCTTGGCTTTTGGGTCCGCGCGAGACGCGCGCGCGACCTGCGCGTCTCGGAAAAACGGCGTAGCGGCATCGACGAGGGCAAGCACGTGGAGATGTAGGTGGCCAAGCAGGGCCACTTCAATTTCATCGGGCCTGCGACCCGAATCTCTCGCGCAGAATCGACAGGTGCTGTTCCAGCGCAGCGATCTCTTTTCTGAGTGAAACAGACGCTGGAGCATCGGCTGCCGCTGACAGTTCCTCCCGTAGGCGAGCCAGCCTTTGGAAGGCTTCTACTTCCGGTGGCACCAGGCCTGCATCCTTTAGGATCTTGTAGCCTAGCCGCAATTCCTGAGGAGTCTCCATGAATCCGTCCGAGATCCGAAGAGGCTTCCCCCAGCTTGGTGCGGATTGCAGCAGGCCGGTTTCTAAATCCCTCTGAAGAGTCCTGCGAATCGATTCTTCGTCCATGATCGAGAGTCAAGACTGGGTCATCAGCGGGGACGCTCTCCAAGGCGCGACTCGCAAGGGCACCCGGTTCCGATCTCCATTCTAATCGGTTCTCGGAACAGCCGGGCCGGCAATACGAGACCGAATCCCTACGCCCTTGTCGCCAGTCGCGTTTTTTCCTCTGACTGGCCTCCCCGTTGCCGGGCTCTAGACGGCAGCTCGGGTTCGCTCCACGAAGGCAGCTTCAGGCGGGTCTTTGCGCCTGGAGTCGGTATCATGTGCGTGACTTCGACTCTTTACGCATCATGGGATACGCGCACACCCTAGACCACATCGTCTATCGCTTCCCCGATCTGAAGGCGCTTCTCGCCAAGGCGAGCCCGGCTCGATCGGGTGACGAGCTGGCGGGACTTGCCGCCGACTCGGAGCAGGAGCGCATGGCTGCACGCCTGGCGCTCGCCGACGTGCCACTGGAACGTTTTCTGAGCGAAGCGCTGATCCCTTATGAACAAGACGAAGTCACCCGGCTCATCATCGACGGTCACGATCGCGCCGCCTTCGGGGCGATCGCCCATCTGAAGGTCGGCGAGTTTCGCAATTGGCTGTTAAGCCCTGAAGCGAGCACTGAGCGTCTTGGCGAACTGGCTTTTGGTATCACACCCGAGATGGCCGCGGCAGTCTCCAAACTGATGCGCAACCAGGATCTCATTCGGGTTGCGCAGAAGTGTCGCGTCGTGACGCGTTTTCGCAATACTTTGGGACTTTCCGGGCGGCTTGCGGTGCGGCTTCAACCCAATCACCCGATCGACGACCCGCGCGGCATTGCGGCGTCGATCCTCGACGGCCTCATGTACGGTTGCGGCGATGCCGTGATCGGCGTCAATCCGGCGGGCGATAGCCTCGAAGGAATTCTCAACCTCTTGCGCGTGCTCGATGAACTGCGAGGCCAGTTTGACATCCCGACACAGACCTGCATTCTGACCCACGTCACGATGACGCTTAAGGCCATTGAGCGAAGAGCGCCAGTAGATCTGGTTTTCCAGTCGATCGCCGGGACCGAGGCCGCGAATCGCTCTTTCGGAATCAATCTTTCACTGCTCGCCGAAGCGCGCGACGCGGCCTTGGCTCAAGGACGGGGGACGCTCGGCTCGAATCTCATGTATTTCGAGACCGGGCAGGGAAGTGCACTGTCCTCGCACGCGCACCATGGCCTTGACCAGCAAACCTGTGAGGCCAGGGCGTACGGTGTTGCGCGCGCCTTCGACCCGCTGCTCACGAATACGGTCGTAGGCTTTATCGGACCCGAGTACCTCTATGACGGCAAGCAGATCCTTCGGGCGGGCCTTGAGGATCACTTCTGTGGAAAGCTCTTGGGCGTTCCCATGGGCTGTGACGTTTGCTACACCAATCACGCCCAAGCGGATCAGGACGATATGGACAACCTTCTGACGCTTTTGGGTGTGGCCGGAATCAACTTTGTCATGGGTGTGCCGGGTGCGGACGACGTGATGCTCAATTATCAGAGCACCTCTTTTCATGATGCGCTCTACCTGCGGCGCGTGCTGAAACTGCGCTGTGCGCCCGAGTTCGAGGAGTGGCTTATCCGCATGGAAATCCTGGATCCAGAGCGCGAGCTGCGCGTAGGTCGAGCCGAGGAAAGGCTCCTCGCGCACGCCGCACAATGGGAGCTGGGCTCGTGAGCCCGATCGTTCTGACCGACCCTTGGGAGCGTCTTCGCAGGCTCACGCCGGCGCGCATCGCGCTCGGACGAACTGGCGACAGCTTACCTACCGAAGCGTTGCTCGACTTTGGTGTCGCACACGCCGCCGCGCGCGATGCAGTGCACCGGGAATTGGACGTGACGGTACTTAAGGAGCGCCTTGTCGCACTGGAGCGGCCCATCGTGGAAGTGGAAAGTGCAGCGACGGATCGCCCGACTTATCTGCGCCGCCCGGATTTCGGGCGCAGGCTTTCAGAGGCGAGCCGCACGTTGCTCGAGCAGCGGAACTCGCTTGGATTCCCGGGGATCGTCTTTGTCCTGTCCGACGGTCTGTCCGCCTTGGCCATCGAACGGCATGCGCTACCCCTACTCGAAGAAGCTCTTCCGCGCGTGGCCGATTTTAGCGTCGCGCCCTTGGTCATCGCGCGACAGGCCAGGGTTGCCCTGGGAGATGAGATCGGCGCGCTTTGGCATGCGCGATTTGTGGTCGTGCTCATTGGCGAGAGGCCCGGTCTGAGTTCTCCGGATAGCCTCGGAATCTATTTGACCTATGAGCCACATGTGGGACGACAAGACGCGGAGCGTAACTGCATCTCCAACGTACGTCCCCAGGGACTTTCCTATGCGCATGCGGCGCGCAAGCTCGAATTTCTGCTTCGCGCGGGCCAGCATTTGGGCGCGACCGGCGTGGTTTTAAAGGACGAGAGCGATTCGATTGGAGAACTGCCCGGAGACGGTCGCGCTTTGAGCCATCCTCTTCCTTTGCCGCGCCTTCTCGACGAGGCGCTTCCCGTGCGTGATGCCACAAAGGAAAGTGAAGCATGACAGACCTCGCTATTGCGTACTCCGACGTCGTGCGGGCGCACGAAAGGCTCGAGGGTGTAGCGCACCGCACTCCCGTGTTGCGATCGAGGACCGCTGATGCGCGTGCTGGTGCCCAACTTTTTTTCAAGTGCGAGAACTTCCAGCGCATGGGTGCCTTCAAATTTCGAGGAGCCTATAACGCCATCGCCCAGTTCAGCGCCGAACAGCGTGCTGGAGGGGTGATCGCATTTTCTTCGGGGAATCACGCGCAAGGTGTGGCACTCGCCGCATCACTTTTAGGAGTTCGGGCGACGATCGTCATGCCCGAAGATGCGCCCCAGATCAAGCGCGAAGCGACACTAGGCTACGGCGCGGAGATTGTGAGCTACGATCGCTATACCGAGGACCGGGAGGCGATCGCGCGCGAGCTCGCGCACGCCCGCGGCATGACCTTGATCCCACCCTATGACCACCCGCACGTGATGGCCGGTCAGGGAACGGCGGCCAAAGAGTTGATCGAAGATGCGGGGCCTTTGGACGTGCTCCTGGTCTGCCTCGGGGGCGGCGGTTTATTGTCGGGATGCGCGGTCGCAGCAAAAGGCCTGAATACGGAGTGCCGCGTGATTGGCGTCGAACCCGAGGCCGGCAACGACGGTCAGCAAAGCTTTCGCAAGGGCACGATCGTCCATATCGACACGCCTAACACCATCGCTGATGGGGCCCAGACCCAGCACCTGGGTCGCTTGACCTTTCCCGTGATTCGCTCGTTGGTGCATGACATCGTCACGGTGTCTGATGCGCAGCTCATCGATGCCATGGCCTTCGTGGCAAGCCGGATGAAGATTGTGGTTGAGCCGACCGGATGCCTTGCTATCGCTGCCGCGTTGGAGCGCCTCGTGCCGATCGCCGGCCAGAGGGTGGGCATACTCGTGTCCGGCGGCAACATCGATTTGCGGCGATTTGCCGAGTTGGTACAAAAGCACTAACCGCATCGCCGCTTTTTGCACGACGGCCGAATCGACCCGGACTGTCCAGAACCGGAAGCCGACCGCAAATTCTAGCCCTGTTAAGTCACGCCCCGAGCGCTCGCTAGGCGTACGAACTGTTGCAAGGCACCCACGGTTCCTGGCCGTTGCCCCATTTGAACGGTTGTTTCTCGCCCGTTCCGCTAGCAATCGCGTAGGATTTCGATCATCCGAACTGCGTGGGGCGTGATGGTGCGAGAAATCAAGACCAAGTCTGAACTGCAAGACATGATCCGCGAGGCAGCAGAATTGTGCGAGGACTGTCAGGGTTGCGAGTTCGGAGAAATCTATTCGCACGATCCCGACGCAACCGGCTGCAATTGGAACGTCTCGCCGGCGCGGGGCGAGGGGCGACATGCGTGCATGACTTGCCTGCTGCCGGCTGCAAATGAACTACGTAAAGAGTACAACCTCACCGATCAGCGCTTTCTCGACGCGCTGACGGCCTTGTCCGACGGTCGCGAGGAAGTGCCGATTCCCATCGAAGTGGCGCAATGGCTCGTCGAACGCGGACTGGCGCGTGCCCAAAGCCGCGCTGGGGACAGTCGCTTCGGAGCGCTGGCAATCACCGAAGAAGGCCGCAGCTGGCTGCACGACGCGGCGACCTAGGGGCGGTTCTCCTCGCCGTGCGAGTCGAGCGCTGAACCTCGCACCGGCCTTTGCGTGGTGCAATTCATCTCCTACACGATAGCAACTGGCTCATCTGCGCCATGGACTCGCTCTCTGCGCGACGGTTCCGCGCGCGGCGCATTCCTTGCGCGTTTCTTTTTGATTTTCTAAACGCCTGACTGTCGCCAGGAAGCCATCCACTTTCCCCCAGGCGCGCCCGCGTCGCTGCCGTAAGTGTCAAGAACAAAGGGCGTGTCGGTGGCATGCTACAGAGTGCGCATTCCCCAGGCTCGACCCGTAAAGGATTTCGAGTAATTGCGGCGACATGCAGGTATCCTCTTTTTCGCGTTGCGGCCGTTAAGCCCTTATCGTCATTTGGGAATCTCGTCAGGATGAATTTGCGTGCGCGGATTTTAAGCTCCGTCGATCACAATCTTGTTGTGGCCATCGGGCTTGCTGTCTGCATTTTCTTCGGTAGTCTCTTGGGCCTGGCCGGCTTCGTGGACGATATTGCGCGTCAACGCGAAGAGGCGCAGGTGCGCAACGCCATCCAGGGACAGATCCAGCGCTTGGAGTCCGCCTTTCCCGGTCAACTGGACTGGGACGAGGCCATCATCAATCTCGATAATCATTTCAGCGAGGCTTGGGCGGCGACCAATGTCGGCGACTACTTCTGTGAGACGCTGCGCTTTGACTTTACCTATGTACTGGATGCAGACGCGGGCGTTCTGTTCGGGATGGAGCAGGGCCACCGGGTCAGTACGGGCCACTTTGAGCCACTGAGGGCCGCCAGCACGCCATTAATCGCCTCGGTGCGCGAGCAAGAAGCACGCAGAGGCAGTTTCGTGCCTCCGTTTAAGGCGAGCGGAGGCGACATATCGGCCCCGATCCAAGCCAGCGGCATTGCGCGAATGGATTCGCTGAACTATGTTCTGACGGCGACGCTGGTCCAGCCCAATGTCGGCGCGGCACTGCCTCACGGCCCGCGCTCGGTCATCGTCATCGCGGGAAAGCGCATCGACTCGGACTTCTTGCGGCCCATCACCAATGAACTGCTGATATCGAATCTGCGCCTCATGCCGGCCGGTGAACGAGCCGCGGCCACCGTTGGTTTGGAGGACGAATTCGGGGAAGAGATCGGTGCTCTGGGGTGGACGCCCAAAAGACCGGGTGCTTATCTCATCGCCATCGCGATGTTGCCGATCTTCCTTGCCGTTTGCCTCCCGCTCGGTCTATACCTGCACGGTCGACGGATCGCCCGAAGGCTGGGGGTGGCGATGCGCGAGCTGGAAGATGTCTCGGCGAGCGTGCCTGGCGTCATCTTCTCCTTCCGAATCCGAGCCGACGGATCGGCCTGCTTTCCTTTTGCCTCTCCGGCCATCGTGGACGTGGTGGGACTGACGCCCGAAGAAGTGGGAATGGACAGCGCCCCTTTCATGTTGCGCGTTCACGAAGATGACCGGGTGTGGCTACGCATCGAGATCGAGCGCTCGGCGCGCGACCTGTCTCCTTGGCGCGGCGAATTCCGGTATCAGCACCCCGAAAAAGGGGAACGCTGGATTGAAGCGAGTTCGCGTCCGCGAGCGAAGGCCGACGGCAGCATCGTCTGGCATGGATTCGCGGCCGACGTGACCGAGCGAAAGCGGACCGAGGCCACACTGCGTAACGCAGCCGCGGTGCTGGCAAACACGGGCGAAGGGGTCATTGTCACCGATCTGGATGGCACCATCACCTCGGTCAACCCGGCGTTTACGGCGATTACGGGATACAGCGAATCGGATGCCTTGGGCCAGAACATGCGTCTGATGCGATCCGAGCGCTACGATCGGACTTTTCTGGAGTCGGTGTGGGACGTGATCCGCGTAACAGGATCCTGGCAGGGTGAGATCTGGAGTCGATGCAAGAGCGGGGAGGTTCTCCCCAAGTGGGTCACCATCAGTACCGTTCACGACAAGGGGGGCAAGGCGGTTGGCTACGTGGGCACCTTTACCGACATCAGTCAGCTCAAAGCCACCGAGAGTCGCTTGGAGCAGCTGGCCACGCACGATCCGCTAACGGGGCTGCCCAACCGATTGATGCTACAGACTCGGCTCGAGCATGCCCTGGCCCGCTCGCATCGGCAGCCAGTCGGTGGCGCTGTGCTGTTTCTGGATCTGGACCGGTTTAAGACGGTCAACGACAGTCTTGGCCATTCCGCAGGCGACCAAGTGTTACGAACCGTGAGCAAACGACTCAAGGCCCGACTGCGTGAGACGGACACGCTCACGCGATTGGGCGGCGACGAGTTCGTGATTCTGCTAGAAGATCTACCCTCGCCCGACTACGTCGGACACGTGGCGCGTGCATTGATTGAGCAGGTCTTAAAGCCCGTCGAGCTCGATGGCGGGCATGAGATCTTTGTCAGTACCAGCATCGGCATTAGCCTATTTCCGGGAGACGGGCAAAGCCCGGAGGAATTGATCCGCAACGCCGACGCTGCCCTCTATCTGGCCAAAGAGGATGGACGTGGGAGATTTCGCTTCTTCACGGAAGAGTTGACCAAGTTCGCCTCGGCGAGACTGGAGCTGGAAGCGCGGTTAAGGCGCGCCCTTGAGCGCCACGAGTTCGTTCTGCATTACCAGCCCCTCATGTCGCTGCAGAGTCGCCGCTTGAAGGGGATTGAGGCACTTGTGCGCTGGCGCGATCCGGAGCGGGGCCTGGTCGCCCCCGCGCATTTCATCGAGCTTGCGGAAGAAACGGGGCTTATCGCCTCGTTGGGGGATTGGGTCTTGCGCACCGCCTGTTCACAGATGAAGGCGTGGCTGGATCAGGGTCTGTTGCCGGGACGCATCTCGGTGAATTTGTCCCCGGTGCAATTCCGTCATGGCAACATCGTAGCTCAGGTCCAAAAAGTCCTGGATGACACGGGTCTTCCAGCGGATGCGCTCGAACTAGAGATTACCGAAGGTGCTTTGATGCACTCGGCCTCCGATACCGAGGCCAAGCTCATCTGCCTGCGCGATCTCGGGGTGCGCGTCTCCATTGATGACTTTGGCACGGGATACTCGTCTCTAGCTTATCTCAAGCGTTTTCCGATCGATACCTTGAAGATCGATCAGGCGTTTGTGCGAGGCATTTCGCACGATGCCACCGACCGGCAGATCGTCATCGCACTTCTGACTCTGGCCAAGAGCCTGCGCTTTGATTCGGTCGCCGAAGGAATCGAGACGGAGGAACAGGCTGAGTTCCTCATCGATCAGGGCTGCGATAGCGGTCAGGGATACCTTTTTGGCCAGCCGTTGTCGGCCACCGAGGTCGGACGGCTGCTCGCCTCGGAAGCCGGCGTCATCGTGTCGGTCGAACTGTAGGTTCCCGGTTCGGTCCTAGGCAGGAAACGAGCCCAAAGCCCTGTCGCAAACGGCGGCTCTAACATGCGTTGCTGACCCCGACCCCTGGCGTACCGCGCCTGGAATGCGGATCGCCTGCGCGCGCGGGCGACTTGATCGGCCAATCGATGCGCATCGCGTCGTCAAGGCAAAGCACAGGCGCGGCCCCTTTCCATGAATTGGGGTTCGGTTGACTCCGACGATTGGACCGCCGTACATTCGATTCATGGAGCTCGCGAGGAACGATGCGCCGTGTGCTCCGTAAGCACCGGCATCGAGGTCGACGAAGCAAAACGAATCAGGACCGATCCCCGAGAAACCGTCATCCCGTTGCAATCAAATGCTCGCGCTTCCAAGAAAGGGAATCCCATGACGCTACATCATTTGGTTTCGCAAGACGAATGGGTCAGGGCACGCCAGGAGTTGTTGGAGAAGGAAAAGGAATTCACCCGGGCACGCGACCAACTCGCTCGCGCGAGGCGCGCCCTACCCTGGGTGCGGGTCGAAAAGGACTACGTATTCGAAGGCGCGAACGGAAAGGAAACTCTTGAGGCGCTCTTCGCCGGACGACATCAGTTGATCGTTCAGCATTTCATGTTCGACCCCAGCTGGAACGCGGGATGTCCCAGCTGCTCGTTCTGGGCCGATGGCTTCGATGGATTTTTCGTCCATCTTGAGCAGCGTGACATTGCGTTTGTCGCAGTCTCACGAGCGCCCTACGAAAAGCTGGCCGCTTACAGGGCTCGGATGGGTTGGTCTTTCAACTGGGTCTCGTCTGCAGGGACCGATTTTAACCAAGACTACCAGGTGAGCGAGACCTCAGAGGAACGGGAAAAGGGCGAGTCCTACTACAACTATCGTCGTGGGGAAGCCTTCGGAGGGGAACGTCCGGGCATCAGCGTATTTTATCGCGACGATGACGGCTCAGTGATGCACACCTACTCGTGTTACGCGCGCGGACTCGATATGATGAATGCAGCCTACCATTACATCGATCTCACACCCAATGGACGTAACGAGGATGGGCTGCCGTACTCCCAAGCCTGGGTCAGGCGGCATGACGAGTACTCGCGATAGCATGATCTGATCATTCGGTGTTTGACTAAGCTAGGGTCGGCTCTGGCGCCGTGAAGGGACCCTTCCTTCGCTGCCGCCCCCTCGGGTTGAAGTGTGATGGCGTTCTGCGGCTTGCGCCCCAAGTACAGCGACGCATCAAAAGCGCAGTGCGGCGGCCGGGTGGAGGCTTGGCATCACTTCCCGAACGAAGTTTGCCCATGCGTGAAGCGGACACGGTTTATCAACCGCACTGACGATTCAAGATCGATCAGCGACTTCTCACACGTCCTAAGGTCGCGCATCGCCTCACCCGGGCTCCACGCTACGCCCTTGTCCAACAGCAACTTCATTCGCGCACCGTGCGCAAGGGTGATCAAAGTTCGCTCGTGTTCGCAAACAGAGGCAAGCAAGATTTGCCGCTTCAGGTAAAAGCCTGAGGTCAATATAGGTCGCTGGCGGAGAGTAAGAGTTGTCACGATTTATTAGTATCCAGCGCATGACATCGTTTCGCAGACGAATCAATCAAGGGCTGTAGTTGGACTGCTGCCCGTCACTTGGCTTGCCCGTCCTCGGACGGGGCAGATGATCTAGCCACTACATCACCCCAGGCGCCCTCTGCATCGCACGCTTGGGAAATAGAGCAGGGACGGGAGCGGACTTCGTGCAGGGTGAAGATCCGTCACTCACGATCCAGGCTCTTCTTCACATGATCTACGCATCACTTTCGGAGGAGAAACATCGATGAATACTTCGAGCCTAGCGAATCTTATGGATGCCACCAATCGGCTGACTCGACTCGCCGTACTTGCTGCGGTTGCATTGGCATTGACCGCGTGCGGAGGAAGTTCAGGAGGAGGCTCCACGACTGGCGACTCGGGCACTACGGCGAGCGAAGCCAGAAGTCATCGGCCCAAGGCGCCCACCACCCCGAAACCGACGAATCCTGCGCCCACCATCGCCAGCTTTACTGCCTCTCCCACTCTTGTGAGTTCCGGACAGGCCACCACCTTGACCTGGTCGGTCGCCAACGCCACGACGATTACGATCAATCCCGGTCCTGGAACGGTCACGGGGACCGATGTCAGTATCGATCCGACACAGACCACCACCTATACGTTGACGGCTGCCGGAACCGGTGGGCAGGCCACGGCGACCGTGACGGTGACCGTGGGGACCACCAGCGCCCATTACGCAACCATGGCCGGAGCCGATCTGGGGGTGGGCGCGAATCTGAACGGTGCGATGCCGTTTCCAGCTGACAACGCCTGGAACACCAATATTTCGACCGCGCAAGTCGATCCGAATTCGGCGAACCTCATTACATCGATCGGCTTGACGACCGGACTGCACCCGGACTTTGGTTCGGGCACCTACAATGGCGGGGTCATTGGCATTCCGTATGTAGTCGTAAGCAGCAGCCAGGCGCCCGTGGCCATCGATATCACGGGGTATCCGAGTCAGAGCGACCCGGGGCCTTTTCCCGTACCGGACAATGCGCCCATCGAGGGCGAACCGGTCAACGAGGCCAGTGGCGGTCCCGGCGGAGACATGCATGTCCTCGTCATCGATCGCGACACCAATCGACTCTACGAGATGTGGCAATCCGACCCTGCTAATTTCGGGGTCGCCGGTTCCGCCTGGAGCGCGAGCTCGACCGCGCTCTTTCATTTGGACTCGGATAACGTGAGACCCACGGCCGGACCTGATTGGACGAGTGCGGATGCCGCGGGGCTTCCGATTTTCCCGGGGCTCGTGCGTTACGAAGAGGCCAATGCCGGTGCTATCCATCATGCACTGCGCTTCACGGTGGACCATACGCGCAAGGCCTATCTTCCGCCCGCGGATCACTATGCTTCCACTAACACGTCAACGAATCTTCCGCCCATGGGTATGCGCGTGCGGCTCAAGGCCAGCTACGTGATTCCCTCGACGTTTAGCCCGCAAAGCCAGGCGATCCTGCAAGCGATGAAGACCTACGGTATGTTCGTCGCGGATAACGGGAGCAATTGGTATGTGTCCGGTGCACCTGACTCGCGCTGGAACGATGACGCGCTCAATAGCGAGCTCGGTCAGGTCAAGGGTTCGGACTTCGAGGTTGTCCTGATGACAGGCTTAGTCACGCCTTAGGCTGGCAATGTAGCGGGCTTTTGAGTCCAACCGCCTATGATTCCACGACCCGCGAGGGCAAGCGGGGACCGTTCCGGCGGTTGGCTCGGGGGCGCCGCCGCGTGGCCCAAGGCGGAAACTAACGAGAGGATTGCGGCAACGATTGCAGAAAATCCTGAAGCTGCTTTTGATAGAACCCGGCGTTGCCGGTCGTCGCGTGACCGCTCGTCTGGGCGCTTGAGGGAATGAGGTAGAGCCGGCCATTTTTGACGCGCTTCATGGCATCGGTCTCGATGCCGGTTTCGGGTGGATTGCGTTCATCGTCGGCCGAGTTGATGGCCAGAACCCACGCCTGGATCTTTTCCAGCTCGGAGGCGGGATCGTAGTCGGCAGACGAGCCCCACTGCCACAGGAAGTCGTTGGCGTCGACGCCTTCTGCGGCCGTGGCGAGGCGTTCGTCGACGATTTTGTCAGCCAATTCGCGCGTCGGTGCACGCCTTTGATAGTTGAGCGTTCCGCCGGCAGTCGCGATACCGAAGAAGGTGCGCGCAAATTTCAACGAAGGCGGCTGGCGAACGTAATGTCCATCCTTGTACTCTGGATCGTTGCGGATCATCTCAAGCATGACGCGCCGAAGCATCCAGTTTCGGCTTGCCATCGCGGTGGGCTGAGAAGCCATGGGCACCAACGCGTCCATGTAGTCCGGATAGCGTTCGCCCCACAGCCATGCGTTCATTCCGCCCATCGAATTTCCGAGAATGAGCCGTACGTGCCGAATTCCCAATCCTTCTGTGAGCAGTCGGAACTGAGCGTCGACCATGTCGGCATAGTCATAGCGCGGGAATCCCGTCCCAAGGCCGTCTGAAGGCTTGGCGCTTTGACCGTGCCCGATCGCGTCCGGCAAAATAATGTAGTACTTTCGGGCGTCCAGCGGTTGCCCTGCTCCGAAGAGTTCATCGGCAAAGTTCGGCGCAAGCATGCCCAGAGCCGACCCACCGGTTCCATGCAGCACAAGGACGGGCATCCCCGTGGGCTCACCGACTGTCCAATAGTGGACTTTGAGGTCCTTCAGGTTCTCGCCAGTATGGAACCGGAATTCGTGAGCGATCCATGTGCCTTCCCTTGGGGTCGGATACTCGGCGGCTACGGCGCCAAGCATTGGTAAGCCCAGGACTAATGCTTTGATGACCCAACGGCAGCCGATCGCCGACAGTCCAAAAAAATATGATAGACGATGCCCAATAGACACTGGATGCATGAACGAGTCCATAGAGTCGAAGAACTGCCAACCGGTGTCAAAGTCCACCGCTACCTCTGCGCGCTGCGCAGAATCCATCGGCCGCGAAAAGCCTCGGGTATCGAGAAGCGCCCTTGCGCAGCCGCCACGAGCCTATCCTTCCCCAGCCGTTCAAACCCTGCGCAGGATTATGGCATCGCTTTGCGGCTCGAGGCCATTCGCGCGGCTTAGGACGTCAGACTGCAACGAGGGTAGGGCAGCCGGGACAACGATGCCCGGGACGCATCCTCGGCGGGGTCATCTGCCCCGGGGAAAATCGATTGCGCGCGCTTCGTCGGAACCGATAAGGCGCGCATGGAGCCAACTGAAGCTCGCTCCTTGCGAGCTTGGGTCAACCTGCGAAAGCTAGACGATCCAGCCCTTGCCTTCGTATTGCAGGTTGGATGCGGTCAGGCTCGCGATGTCGCGGCCCCAGTAGCGTTCCACGACGCGCAGGGCCAGGTCGATCCCCGCCGAAAGCCCCGCCGAGCTGGAGATCTTCTCGTTCTCCACAAAGCGCACACCACGGATCAGGCTCGCTTTGGGAAACTCCGCGGCAAATTGGTCCAGAGCCTGAACATGGGTCGTCGCCGCAAGTCCATCAAGCATTCCCGCGCGACCCAGAACGAAGGCTCCGGTACAAACCGACATGGTGACGTCGGCCTCCTTGCTGGCCGCAATGAGCCACTCCGTGGTGGCCTTTCTATGCCCAGGGTCGCCTTGATCCTGTGCGGGGACGAGGATCACGCTGGCTTTGGGTGCGTGGCCATAGGAGTAGTCAGGGATGACGCGCAAACCACCGCTGGCCGTGATCGGCCTCGTGGAGGATGAGACTGTGAACAACTCAAACGGCATCAGTTCGTCCATCGTTGCCCCGCGCCCGGGTACGTGCACGTCCTGAAAGACTTCCCAGGGCCCGGCGAAGTCGATGACTTGCGCGCCATCGGACAGGAGCACCGCAACCCGGATCTTGCCCTTGGCAGGTGGCTTAAGCGGAGGCGCGCCGGGTCCCGCCGCTCCGCGTTCGGGAAAGGACAGGCCGGCCAAGGCGAGAGTCATCGCTCCCAGCGTTGCTCGACCGAACAGTTGGCGTCTTCTCATGCGTTCACTCCTGAGCAGTCTGCGTACCCGATATAATTGGCTCGACCCAGGCTCCTGAGCCCGGCACGGGCCCGTTACACGAGCGGGTCGCCGACGACCCACTATATCGATCACACGATCCGAGCTCGGACAGTTATGCCGCAACTCCGGACAGCGCGAACACATCACTCCAACACGCGGGCGCAGGCCGAACCCTACCTGGCCACTGTCGGTAAAGCGAAAGAGTGTGTTGTCGTGTTACTCGCTTTCGATGGCTTTCAGTCGCTCGATGTCTCCGGACCCTTCGAGGTGTTCCAGAGCGCAAACGCGCGCAGGCCCAGATCGTTCGGCGGCTACCGCGTGATCATTGCTTCACGCGACGGAGGGGACGTCCGGGCCAATTCCGGGTTGAGCATCGCCAACACGGTCGCCATCGCGGAGCTTCCAGCATCGATCGATACGGTGCTCATCGCCGGCGGCGATGACGACCGGGCACTCGCTGTGGGAAGCGATCCCGCCACGGCCGAATGGATGAATGCGATGGCGCGATCGGCGCGTCGCTGGGGCAGTGTGTGTACGGGCGCGTTCGCGCTGGGGGCAATGGGTCTGCTCGATGGTCGTCGCGTCACGTCGCATTGGGCATCCTGCGAACGCTTAGCTCGCCTGTTTCCCCGTGCTCGGGTCGACGCGAACGCGCTCTTCATCGAGGACCGGGGATTACATTCTTCGGCGGGGGTTACCGCGGGCATGGACTTGGCGCTGGCAATGGTCGAAAAGGACCTCGGAACCGATGTGGCGCATGCGGTCGCGCGCCACCTCATCTTGTTCCTGCGTCGGCCCGGTGGACAATCGCAGCTCAGTGCCGCGCTCGCCGCTCAGGCAGGCAACAGCGATCGCATTCGCGAACTACTGGCCTGGATTGCCGAGCACGCAAATCAGCCGATGAGTATCCCGCTTTTTGCGGAGCGAATGAATACAAGCGAGCGTTCGGTCACGCGCCATTTCCGGGTAGAAACCGGAATGACGCCCATGGAATTTGTCGCATCGGTCCGTCTGGACCGTGCACGCGCGCTCCTGGAGGAAACGGACTGGTCGATCGAGCGCATCGCGATGAAGTCGGGTTTTGGTTCTGCCGACACGATGCAGCGCGCGTTCGTACGCCGACTGGGTCTGACACCGCGCGAGTGGCGAAATCGGATCAGTCCCGAGGTTCGCCCCCATCTCGATCATCTCGCGTCCCCGGCATGAGCAGCGATCGAGCACGCCCGCACCCTGACGGCGTACCGAGGATCTCCCTGTGAAGGCGAATCTCCCCCTCGTCAACGTCCTGCCTCTTCTCGATCCCGATTCCAGCGAATCGGCTCGAAGAACGGTGGCCTTGCAGCTTGATGGCGCGGCGCGCTCCCATGGATTTTTCTACATTGTGGGTCACGGGGTCGATCAGGCACTGATTGCGGATCTCGCGCAGCTTGCGCGCGCATTTTTCTCTTGGCCTAAGGCTAAGAAGCTCGCAATCCCGATGTCGGCAGGCGGCTCGGCATGGCGAGGTTATTTTCCGCTGGCGGGCGAGCTGACGTCCGGGCAGCCCGATTGGAAAGAAGGGCTTTATCTGGGAACTGAGCTCGGTCCAGACCACCCGCGGGTGCGGGCAAACGTCATTCTTCATGGGGCGAACCTCTGGCCAGACATTACTGGGTTTCGTGAGACCGTCCTGTCTTACATGCACGCACTGACCGCGCTCGGGCATATCTTGATGCGGGGGATGGCCTTGGGATTGGGACTATCCGAGGATTATTTCGAAAGGCACGGCACCGAAGATCCCCTCATTTTGCTCCGCCTTTTCAACTACCCGAGCCAAACTGCAGGAGGGGCCTCAGAGGCGTCATGGGGCGTGGGAGAACACACGGACTACGGCTTACTGACGATACTCTGGCAAGACGATGTCGGGGGACTGCAGGTGCGAACCCAGCAAGGCTGGATGGATGCGCCGCCTATCGAGAATTCCTTTGTTTGCAATGTCGGCGACATGTTGGATTACATGACCTCCGGTCGCTATTGCTCCGCCCCGCATCGGGTCAGCATGCACCACGGAGGACGGGATCGCATCTCGATTCCCTTTTTCTTCGATCCCGACTTCGGTGCGACCATCACGCGCATACCCGGGATGACTTGGGGTCCACAGGCTTTGGCGCGCTGGGACGGTGCCGACTTGCGCGCGTTTGAAGGGACCTATGGAGGGTACGTGACTTCCAAGGTCAGTCAGGTATTTCCGAGTTTGAAGGCCTCACTCCCGTCACCTGGAGGCTAGCGCATGCCCGGCGGCTCCATGGGTTGGCAAGGCACTCGTATGATCCTGCCAAGAGCGGAAATGAAGCCGAGCGTAAGATCGACGATTCTCCATGGTC
This sequence comes from Burkholderiaceae bacterium, assembly GCA_049514215.1. Lineage (GTDB taxonomy): Bacteria > Pseudomonadota > Gammaproteobacteria > Burkholderiales > Burkholderiaceae_D > BOG-994. The sequence continues at coordinate 36,479 of JBEKVI010000018.1, read as the reverse complement.
CTGATAGGTCAACCGTATTCATTCGAGGGGTGCATCCTATGAAAGGTGCTGAGCTGATGGTGGCAGCGCTGGAAAACGAGGGCGTACAGCACATCTTCGGCGTGCCCGGGGAAGAAAATCTCGACGTCGTCGAAGCCTTGCGACAGTCATCCATCAAGTTGGTGCTCACGCGACACGAACAGGCTGCCGCCTTCATGGCCGCAACGCACGGACGGCTCACGGGTCGCGCAGGAGTTTGCCTGTCAACCTTGGGTCCGGGCGCGCTCAACTTCACGACCGGTGCGGCCTACGCTCTCTTGGGTGCGATGCCCATGGTCATGATTACGGGCCAAAAGGGGATACTGAGTCGCAAACAGGCCCGATTTCAGGTGGTCGACGTGGTCTCTACGATGACGCCTCTGACCAAGATGGCGCGTCAGATCGTCAGTCCGACGACGATTCCCTCGATCGTGCGGGAGGCGTTTAGAGTCGCCCAACAGGAGAGACCAGGACCGGTGCATCTGGAGCTTCCGGAAGACATTGCAGCAGCGCTCGCACCGGACGTGTCGTTGGTGTCGACCCACCCGATCGAGCAGCCCATCGTGCATCCGGCTTCACTTGAGCGTGCGGTCGAGCTCATTTTGAGCGCCCAGCGCCCACTGATCATGTTGGGAGCGGCCGCGAGCCGTCCGCGCTTGGCCGATGCGCTGTCGAGTTTCGTAGGCCGGCTGCAAATCCCTTTCTTCAATACGCAAATGGGCAAGGGTGCGGTGGCTGGCGTATCTGAACTCTACATGGGAACCGCAGCGCTTTCGGAAAGGGATTACGTCCACCGGGCGATCGACCGGGCCGATCTGATCATCGCGATCGGTCATGACACGGTGGAGAAGCCGCCCTTTCTCATGGGCCCGGGTGGCCCGACGGTCCTGCACGTGGGTTATCTGCCCGCGGCGGTCGAAGAGGTGTTCTTCCCAAACGCGGAATTCGTCGGTGACGTTGGCTATAGCCTCGCGCTCCTGGCCGATCGCCTTGAAGGCAGACTCCCAAACGCGGGTGCGCTTTTGGGGCTGCGTACAGCCATCCTGCAACACATCTCGGAGCGAGCCGACGAAGTCCGCTATCCGCTCACGCCGCAGCGTATCGTGCATGACGTTCGACAGGTTGTTCCGGAGGACGGCATTGTCTGCCTGGACAACGGCATGTACAAGATCTGGTTCGCACGCAACTACAGGACGAGTGTCGCTAACACTCTTTTGCTGGACAACGCGCTCGCGACGATGGGAGCCGGATTGCCTTCGGCCATCATGGCGGCGATGCTCTATCCCACGCGACGCGTGCTGGCCGTCTGCGGTGACGGTGGATTCATGATGAATTCACAGGAGCTTGAAACAGCGGCCCGCCTGGGACTGAATCTCGTTGTGTTGGTGCTGCAGGACAATGCCTACGGAATGATCCGCTGGAAGCAGGCGGTCGACGGCTTTACCGATTTCGGCATGACCTTCGGCAATCCGGACTTTGTGGACTATGCCAAGGCCTACGGCTTAAGAGGAAGTCGCGTCGAAAGCGCGGATGGCTTGTCACCTGCGCTCGAGAGCGCCTTTTCAAGCGGCGGCGTTCATCTGGTTTGCGTCCCGGTCGACTATTCTGAAAACATCCGCGTTCTGGTCGACGAACTGCGAATGCAAGCCTAGAGGGCGCCTGCTTGGCTCATACGAGTCCCAAGAACGCCGAAAGCCGACTGCGACGGCCCCTTAGACGGACTTGGCCGGTCTCGCCGCTGGCGACGCGCGACGGGATGGCGCTCGAATGTGAATTGTCTTATGTTTCGCTTCATCGAATCCACTGGTGCCCAATGGGGCCCAGGCCCGTGTCTGAGTGCACCGACACAAGCTCGTCATATTTCCCTTCCAGAATGCGATCCAGAGCGTTCGCTCTCCGGAGGCGAGCCGTCATTGTGCCCCGGCCACCAGGGAAAGGGACTGTGCATGAAGAACATCGTTCTCGCCTCGGGCGCAGCGGCGCTCATCGCGATGGGAAGCGCATCTGCCGTAGAAGGCCCGATACCCGAGGGTGTCCCCCAACTAGAGCATGTTTTCGTGATCATGATGGAAAATCATTATTTCGGGCAGATCGCGAAAAACCCGCAGGCGCCGTTCATCAATTCCTACATGGCACGCGCCAACCTCGCGCTCAGGTACTACGCGATCGCGCACCCGAGCTCGACGAACTATCTCGAAGTGGTGGGCGGATCGAACTTCAACAATCTCTCGGATCAATATCCGGACTGGCACAACAGGAGCTGTGTTCCGAATATCGTTCCCGGCCAGCCGACCAATCTGGACAATCCTTCGACTGGACTGGTGTGTCCGATTCATGGGCACCAGGGGACCGATGCAGCCACACCGGTGCGCGATACGACCCAAAATGAAACGTCGGCTCCCCCGTTGACCAACATCGATGGCTCGACTTCGATTCCTGCGAGTACCGATATCGATGGATTGACCATCGCAGATCAACTTGTCGCGCACGGGAAGACGTGGAAGAGTTACCAGGAGGGCCTACCGATCATTGGCGCCGATGGGGTCAATGTGAGTGATGGCTACTACAGCCTTGGCGGCAGCAATGCCGCGGGTACCAATGTAACTTCCGACTTCGCCGCGCTCTCCACGACAGGCAACCCGGTTAGCGCCTCGAATGTGGTCTACCTCTACGCCGTCAAGCACGACCCGTTCGCCTATTTTGCTTCCGTCCAGGAAGGGCAAAGGCCGGATCTGAGCCTGGAAAGGATCGCCTCCTTCGAGGGTCCGAAAGGGCTTTACGCCGACCTGAAAAAGGGGGATGTCCCCAACTTTGCGTTCATCGCTCCCAATCAGTGCGATGACATGCACGGCCGTGGAAATGGAACGGCATTTTGTAACTTCGATGCCGACGACAATGGTACCCAGACCGGCTTGAACCCCTCTCTCATTATGCAGGGCGACTTGGCCGTTGAGCGGCTCGTGACGGCGATCAAGGCCTCACCGGTCTGGTCGGACAGCCGAAGTGCGATCGTTCTGCTGTGGGATGAGAACGATTACAGCACCCAAACGCCGAATCAGGTCATTTTGGTCGTGGATACCAACTATGGGCCACATGCGCTTCATAGTCTCCAGTTCTACGACCATTATTCGCTGACGAAGACCCTTGACGGCGTGTTTGGCCTGCCGTGTCTGAATCACGCCTGCGACAAGGGCGTCAAGGTCATGTCCGACCTGTTCCGCCAATAAATTCGATCGGTCGGGCGATCCTAAGCGGGGGAGAGTCATCTCCTGCGCTGGGCAAGCGCGTGCGGTTTGCGTCTCTAAGAGTCTGGGGAGCCGTCGTCGGCGTGTTGGTTGCGTCGAGCGGCTTCGGCCAGACTGGCACTGCGCCCAACTTTGACACGCATAGTACTGCTGGCGCCCCATGCGGATCGGGCAGTCCCCCTCCGGGTCATTTCAGTCCAGAACTGCACGCAGCCGACGCCCCGATTGCGCTGACGGTGCGGCAGGACCAAAGCCGGCTTTGCTATGTGGCCGGGGACAATGCAGATCCACCAGTGATCCGGGTTCATCAGGGTCAGTCTCTCATCATTAAGCTAAGAAACGAGATCACTGATCCCGCTGCGATCGAGGCGGTCACGACCGCGGGAAAACTTCCCACGCCCAATGAGCCGGTCCCAAAGACCGACGGCTTCTACAAGGTTGTGCCCGGTCCAGGCATGAGCCACGGTGCGACCGGAGCCACCAATCTGCATGTCCATGGATTTGCGGTCCCACCGGTCGCGCCGCAGGATGATGTGCTCACGGTCTGCACGGATCCAGCCTTCGGACCGGTTGGATGTGGCCGCCGCGAGTTCACCTATCGGTACGAAATTCCCCCTGACATGCCGGCGGGACTTTATTGGTATCACCCCCACGTGCACGGCGAGGTACAGGCGCAGATGCTGATGGGATTGACCGGCGCCATTGTGGTCGAGGGACCAGCGGACGAGGCGCGTCGGGCTGCCGGAATCGAGGAACGTATCCTCATTGTGCGCCAGACGCAGGATCTCGACGCCGGCAAGATCCCGACGTCAGCCATGACGTCGGCACCGGAGCCGCCACCGGGTGTGCCGGGAAAGCAGGCGGAAGAAGCGCCACCGACCGCGGTCGATACGCGTGACGAACTGCTTTGCGCTAGTAATTCGGGGATCGACGAGATCAGCCTAAATGGCACGCCGGTTCCGGTGGGTGAGAGCCCCGATTCTGCTCTCGCCCGGCTCGAGATCGGGTCGGGCCAAAAACAGCTGTGGCGGATTCTGAACGCCGCAACCGATGCGTTCCTTGACTTGGCGATTCAGACCGAGGACGGCGCGCCCTTGCCTCTGGAGATCGTCGCCCGGGATGGATATCCGTTGACCAGCGACAGGGGTCGCATCCTGAATCCCGTGCGCACGCTCCTATCCCAGCACGTCCCGCCTGCCGGGCGTCTTGAAGTTCTCGTTCCGGCTCCCCCGATCGGGGTCAAGGCGTACCTCGTGACGCATGCCATTGATACGGGTTGTGCGGGTGACCGTCTGCCAGAACGACGTCTCGCGGTCGTCGCGGCCGCTCGGTCGAGCGTGTTGCCGGCTGTGCGATCTGCATTTGCAAACCCCGCGCCTTCGAAACTATTCGGGGATCTGCTCCATCGAAAAGTCGATCGTGAGCGAGTCATCGGACTAGCCGAATATCCTCGTCCTGGTGACCTGGATCAAACCGACTTCTACATCTTCGAGCGCAAGCCAGGCGCGGTGTTGAAGCCTTATGCGATGGGAGACCCACCCGCCATTACCGTGGCGGCGGGAACCACCGAAGAATGGGTCATCGAGAACTGGACCAATGAGCTGCACGCCTTTCATATCCATCAGGTCCACTTCCGCGTGCTTTCCGTCGATGGCAAGCCGCAAACCGATACGGCGTTGCTGGACGTCGTCGAGGTCCATTCAGCCACTGCCACGGGCTATCACAGCAAGGAAGGCCCGATCCGCCCGGGAAGGGTGCGAATCAAGCTCTACTTCCCGGCCGCGCTCGCGGGGGACATTCCCTTTCACTGCCACCTGGTGGATCACGAAGACAACGGCATGATGGCGGTCTTGCGCGTGCTTCCGAGTCCTTAAGTCGAGTCGAGCGCCACCCAGTTCCGAATCAATCTCTCAAGGCGGGTGCGACGAGGCCCTCGTACTCGCTCTCGATTAGAGATCAAGTCCCAGGGGCGAAGGTCTCGTTTGGCGATGGCGCCGGAATTTCGAACACTCAATGGCTCTCCAAGCGCAGCGCTACGAGATCAAGCAGGCTGTTGAACTCTCAATTAGATTCTTTTGGACAATTTCGCCTGCACAGATCTATCCGGCATTGGAGGATCTTGAGCGGCTGGGGTTGATCCGAGGACGTGATGAGCCCCGCGGGAAACTTCCGCGGCGCGTGTTCGCGGTCAGCCGCACGGGCAAGGCGGCGCTCCAAGAATGGCTGGAACGTGAGGAGACCCTTCCTTTTGAATTGCGAGATATCGGGCTCGTAAAGCTTTTCTTTGCGGATCTGCTAAGCCCTGATGCAGCGCTTCGTCTGGTCGACACGATCGGAAGACGCAGCGCTGAGCGCGTGGCGCAACTTCTAGCCATCCGCGGCGCAGCAGACTGAGTCGCTGATGACGAGGGTTACTCCTACCCACGCATTACGCTCCGGCTTGGTATCGCTTTTCATCAAGCTCTCGTTCTTGAATGCCAGCAGATAGTCCAAGAGATTCGAGGCTCTCGCGGTGAGCTTAGCTAACGTTCTTTCCTGGGTGCTCCTGCAGCCCCAAACTCTGGTTTATTCGCGTAAGCGAGCTTGGCACTGCCGCGGGCCTGGGCTTTCGCCCTTGGGACTTGGCCTAAGGGAAAAAAGGAGCGAGCTTAACAATGGCGGCGAGTAAGACGGCATCACAACGCTACTCCAGCGCCATCGCACGGGTCCAGTTTTCCACGCGTGCTTCCAACATATTGAGCGGCAGATTTCCCCCGCTAAGAACCTCATCATGAAACGAGCGCAGGTCGAATCGGGGCCCGAGCGTGGCTGTCGCACGCTCCCGAAGCCCCCGAATTTTCAGCTGCCCAATCTTGTATCCTAAGGATTGCGCCGGCCACGCAATATACCGATCCACCTCGGCCTGAATGGTCGACTCGTCGGCGGCGCCGGAGTCGCGGAAATATTGCACTGCTTGCTCGCGGGTCCAGCCTTTTGCATGAATCCCCGGATCGATCACCAGGCGAACCGCACGGATCATCTCGGTGGAGAGGCGCCCAAAATCAGATGCAGGATTCTGGAAAAAGCCGATCTCCTTTCCGAGCCCTTCGGCGTAAACCGCCCACCCCTCGGCAAAGGCGTTGTTAATCAGGTGATGTCGAAACTCGGGCATGTCGGGCAGCTGTTGTTGAATGGAGATTTGCATGTGGTGCCCGGGAACGCCCTCGTGGTATGCCAGGGTCTCATCGCCAATGAGGCTGCGCCCCCGAAAGTTTGCTGTCGCGACAACGACGCGTCCCGGGCGTGTTCCATCGGGTGGCCCCGGAACATAGTGGCTTGCGTTGCCAGGTTGCGAATCCGGGATGGCCTCGACGGTGAGGGGAGTTGTAGGGATTCGATTGAACAGCTGACCAAGGCGAGGCTGCATCTGCGCGATGTAGCGGCGAAAATCGTCTACGATTTGGTTGGGCGAGGCCGGTATTAAGTTTGGATCTTTTGCCAGTGAAGCGCGGTAGCTCTTAATATCGGCAAAGCCGGATTCGTGCGTGAGCGCCGCCATCAGTGCGCTAATCCGAGCAACCTCGCGCAGCCCCAGCTGCTGGATTTCGTCTGGCGACATGTCGGTTGAAGTCTGCTCCCAAATCTCGGTCTGATAGCGCTTCAGGCCATCCGGTAGGTCCAGCATCCCAATGCTGGCTCTTCCATGAGGCGCGTACTCCCTTTCGACGAACCTCGCGAAACGTTGATAGGCGGGAAGCACGTCCCGATTCACCGTGGAAACTACAGCCTTACGGAGGCGTCTCTGGTCTCTCGGCGAGATCGATGTCGGAAATCTTCGGATCGGCTCGACAAAGGGATTCTCAGCAATAACACCCCGACACTGACTTGGTACTTGGTCTAGCAATCGTCTTGGAGGCATCAGGCCGTCTTTCTCACCCCTTCGAAGGACTTCGATGGTCTCGGCGAAGGCGCGCGGGATCTGCGTCAAGCGATGGATATAGTCCTCATATTGTTTGACCGAGTCGAGAGGAACTGACTTCGGCAAATCGGCCAGGTCGTTGTGGACACCCTGCATCTGGGAGAGTGGCATCTCGTACGACTTAAGAGAATAGTCGGTGATCCGTTGGTCCAAGACCTGCATGAGGAGATCGTGTGAGATGCGATCCTGTTCGGGGAAGCCCTCAGTCGAGATCCGGCTAAGTCGCGTGCGAAAGTCGACGTCAGAGTCGTTCTGCTTCCTCGCGGCGACGAGCGAGCGAGAATCAAGGAGTGCGTTGTACTCGTATCTACCGTATGCCGTCGCCGTTTCTGGGGACGCTTTCATATCGGCTTCGAACTGCTCTTCGAACAGACGGTTCTGCTGTTTCACCCGGTCACTTGTCGGTTCGATCTCTTGCGACGATGACTGTAGTGCAGTTTCCACCACCGCAAGGGACGCGAGCAAAGAACTCGGAGGGCCGCGATAGGGTTCGGGTTGCGCTAGTGCAGTGTTTAAGGAGCGAGGCGCCCCCAACAAGGTCGGAAGGGCTGCGAACGCCGCTCCTCGCGGAGAAACCACCAATTCTGCGTGCAGCGATCCGTAAGGGATGAGGCTCAACAGAAACACCCCAAAAGCAACGGCGCGCCGTTGCCTTCTCGATTTACGCGAACATCGCCCCGAGCCACCCGTCGCTGGGTCAGTCATGGATGCCTCCAAAACAATAGTTCACCTAAGGTTATCGGACTTTTTGATTTTCAGACAGCGAAGAGTCTCTGGCAACCTCGATTCGGCGCGAGACGCAAGTCTGATCCGACTCCGATGGCCTGCCGGCTAGCTGAGGTACTTTTCCAGGGGCGTCCAGTAATGCTCTTGCCAGCCAGCGGCGAGGTGCTCGGCTTGATGCTGCGGAAACGCGGTATGGTCGAACATCAGTCTCGTCTGCGGCCCTTCCTCTACGAGCTCAAATCGGGCAATGGAATATTTGCCGGGATTCCAACCTCCCACTCGCCATGCCTGAACGATAAGTCGGTCGCCCACAAGTTCAATCTGGCGACCCACGATATACCCGCCGAAAAGAGCGAACCCCCCACCCGCCGTCGGGCTGATTTGAGTTGGCTTGCGCATTTCGGACATCATCGGGTCCTGCATCGCGCCACTGAGGTCGACGACCTTATCGAACTGTTCGCTCACGGTCAGAGCCTCATAGACGCGTTTCCTACTGGCCTTAAAGACCCGCTCCTGATGGATTGACTCGCCCGTATTCAGGATCTCATCCTGACTCGCGGCGCGCACTGATCTTGGCAGTAGCGGCGCTGTCAATATCGCGACGGAACCGCAAGAGAGTAATCGTCGGCGGCCCTGACTGTGCGATTGGTCTTGCGCGCTTGCCCCGGTATACATACAGACTCCTGAAGGGTTCGTTGTGGGTTGAGGCCAATACGATACCAAATGGTATCATATAATGATTTATGCAAACCAGGAAGAGGTTTTCGAATTGAGAGTCCAGGCTGCTCGTGCTTCGAAAGAGGATCGACTCGACGCGATCCTTCACGCTTTATCGGATCAGACCCGGCGAGCGCTGCTCCAACGGCTGACATCGGGTCCGGGTACCGTGGGCGAGCTCGCCAAACCGATGCGTATGACGCGGGGAGCCGTGTCAAAGCATCTTCGCGTACTCGAACAAGCGCGGCTCATCTCCCGAACTGTCTCCGGTCGCACCCACTGGTGCGCTCTAGCACCTGCACCGCTAAGGGAGCTGGAGAAGTGGTTGACGGAATACCGCAGATTCTGGGTCGGCAACCTGGACGCGCTTGCGCGCTACACGGAGGATCGTACGGACGAGGGCTACATCCAAAGTGGAGATTGACATGAGCAAATCAACGAGCGAGTCCCGGGATGGGGAGTTTTCCGCGGATCTGGTGGTAAGCCGTCGTATTCGCGCCTCCGCACAGACCCTGTTCGACGCGTGGACTCGGCCTGAGCATCTGTTGCTCTGGTGGGGTCCGGAAGGCGTCGAATGCTCGTCCGCGGAAGTCGACCTCAGGGTGGGGGGCGCCTACCGCATCGCGAATCGATTCTCTGATGGCTCTGTCGTCTGGATCGAGGGGGTGTACGAACTCATCGAGCCCCCCTATAGGTTGGTCTACACGTGGAAACTGGGCTCGCAGGACAATCCTACTGAGCGTGTGACGGTTCGCTTCGATCCCGATGGCACGACAACGGAGGTCGTTGTGATCCACCAACGCATCACGAGTGCGCAGTCTCGCGAGGGTCACGAGCGTGGATGGGTCGGCTGCCTGGATGCACTCGCGAGCTACGCGGACGCGCTGTGATGAATACGTGATGGTCAAGGACGTCCGAGCGAGCAGAAGCGGCAGGGGTTGGGCACCAAAAGTGCTGATCAATGCCGAAGCCCATCTGAATCGGAAAACTATGAGGACTGCTCGCAACCCTATCTTGGCTCTCGGGGCGTCAATCTCGCTTCTGCTTGCCGCGTGCGGCGGGGGCGGGGGTGATTCTGGCGGCGGTTCCGGAAGTGGCGGCGCCGCTCCCGCCGGAGGGGTGCAATTGCAGGTCGTCTCGTTTGGAGACAGTCTCTCGGACGTGGGGACATACGCGCCGATTGCTGCAGCAGTCGGGGGCGGCAGGTTCACGACCAATCCCGGCCAGGTCTGGACCCAGGACATTGCGCAGTACTACGGCAATACCCTCAGCGCCGCGTATACGATCGGCTTTAACTTCGTGCTCACAGCGCGGGGGGGCTATGGCTATGCCGAAGGGGGCGCGACGGTAGCAACCCCGCAGAGCGGGTTTTTGGTCGACGTCATCGGCAATGTCGAAATGCCCGTCAATGACCAAGTGACCAGTTACCTGAAGTCCCATCACAGTTTTAACGCGAACCAGCTCGTTCTGATCTGGGGCGGCGCCAATGACGTCTTGCGCGCGGGACCCTTACCCGCGGCCCAGGCTCCCGTGGAAAACGCGGCCAACACGCTCGCGCAGGTCATCAACAAAGTGGTCCAGAATGGGGCGACCCACGTCGTCGTCGTCAATATCCCGAATGTGGGATTAACTCCGACCGGAATTGCCGCGGCCGATGGCGGCGCGACCTTGACCCAGCTGTCTCAGATATTCAATAGCACCCTAAACACGGCCCTTCAGTCCAGCGGTCTCTCGTCTAGAGTGATTTTGGTGGATTCCTATACCTGGATGAACGGAATCATCGCGAACTACAAGGCCAACGGGTTTGTTGCCTCGAACACGGCAACGGGCTGCAATCCCAACACAACGCCCAACGATACCGCCTTGCTCTGCTCACCTGCAACCTATGTCAGCGCCAATGCCGATCAGACATACATCTTTGCAGATGATCTCCATTTCACGACCCGAATGCATGCGCTCTTCGCACAATTGGTCGAACAAGAAATCGCCAAGTCAGGGCTCGGACACTGATGGCGAGAGTAATGGCTCGTCACCGATTTGCGTCGAGAGACCAGAAGAACCGCGGCAGCGCCCGTCAAAGCACTATTTCGAACCGTGGACCGCGCTAAGGGCTACCGGGAGACGCTCGGGCTGGACGAATCGCAGGCAAAAGAGCAGCAATACGCCAAACGCCATTGTCGCGGCGGCCATGTAGAGCCCGCTTGCGTAGCCGCCTTGGCCCCGAGCGAGCCAGCCCGTGATCGCAGGACCGATAATCTGTCCGACCCCGAAGGCGATGGACATTTTCCCGATCATTTTTGCCGGATGCGCTGGAGAGTAACGACCGGCAATTGATAACACCAGGCTCACCGACCCGATGACGGTGGCACCAAAGAAGATCGCCCCAACGATCGCGCAAGCCAAACCTCCAGGCCAGATGGGCAATATGATGCCGACAATCTGCAGGCAATAGGCCAGAATGACCGCGTTGAAGTCCCCCGTTCTTCGCGCGACGAGGTCCCATACAATGCTCGAAGGCGCCCCGGCCAAACCAATCAACAGAAACACCAAGGTGCCCTTGCCGTGCATGCCCGGCAAGCCATCGATGATCGAGACGATGAATGTCGCACTAACGACGTAACCAATTCCCGCGCAGAAATAGGCGACCAGAAAAATGCGCAGAAACCATAGCGCCGGTGGCCGATCTGGTGGGACCGGAAGCTGGCTTGACGCCGAAGATTGCCCCGCGTCCGGCAGCCAGATAAACGCGGGGACCAACAAGAGGAGGCCGATGCCCGTAAAGGCAAACCACTGCTCGCGCCAATCGAGACTGGGCGTCATGACCTCGACGGCGACCGAGCACATCGCGATACCGAGTCCGACTCCAGAGAAAAAGACTCCCAGCTCGCTACGGTGCTGGTGACGGATCAACCAGTTCAGGATGAGCCCGCTGCCAAGCAACATACCTGCCGCGGTCCCGACACCGGCGAAGTATCGAGATAGACCCCAAACGATGGGATTGGTGCTTAGGCCCATCATCGCCGTGGTCACGATCGCCAGAACTGAGCCCGCGACATAGAGCCTTAACTTGAGGCGTTGGCTGCTGATGAGTGAGGCGACGATGGCACCGGTCAGGTAGCCCGCGTAGTTTACCGCGGCCAGGAGTCCGGCTTCGGTGATACCCAGTCCGGCCTGCTTTTGCATGAGCGGCAGCAAAGGAGTATAGGCGAAGCGTGCCACACCCATCGCAACCATAAGACCACAGACACCCCCGGCTAGAATCTTCGTGCGTTCGCTTGTTGTGGTCATCGAATTCAACGAGAGTTTTCAGGTGCGCGTGTTCTCACATTGCGCGCAGGCCCGGCAGCAGGAAACCTTCTGACTGTCTTCGGCCACGCTCTTTCTAGCTTACCATCGGCCGATTGGTTGGGTTCGAAGAGGGCGAGTCGCGACCGGCGGCCTAGGGCGTTCCGGGCGAGCCTCGTCAAGGGGCGCCCTCGTGCCACCGTCGCTCCAGCGGGATCACCGCTAGCTGGCCTTGCGCTGCGCGATCTGAATCGGATTGCCGTCGGGATCCGCGATCCACGCAAGACGCAATCTTCCCCCGAGAAAATCATGAGCGGCAGAGAGGAGGGGGGCTCCCAGGGCGATCATGCGCGCCACGTCCGCATCGGTGTCGTCGCTCCACAAGACGAGTTCGATCCACCGTCCCTGACCCTCTGGTGCGAGCCCGTGGTCCCGTCTGGCCGCCTCGACCGATGCGATCCCGATGGCGAAGTTATCCAGCTCGAGTTCGATATGATCCGGCGTTCCCGTTTCTGGAACGCGAAAGGTCTCCCGAAAGCCGATTGCCTCGTAGAACGCCTTGGACTTGGGGACGTCTCGCGATTAGAGATTGATCATGGGAGATCGGAATCTGGGTGTCATCGATCGTGACTCGCGCAAGTTGTGCGTCGCCGATCCATTCCAGTCGAAACCGACTCCGATTTAGCTAGGCAGCCGCAACGTCGACTTGATGGTCAAAAGTAAGATTATCACCTAACCCTCGTAGGTCGATTGGGGACCCATGTTTTGCCGCTGCTTCGGTGACCTCGCCGTGTTAGGCGTCCTCGCCGCCGTGGGTTGTACTCTGCTTCCACGTCTGCGATGAGCGGCTCGCCCTCCGCGAGTGCGAAGCGTGGGATATCGCGGATAGCGAATGATCGACGGGAGTCGGGCGCGTTGCCGAGCACCCCTCTTTGAATATTGTCAAAATTGACAGTTTCATCGCAAAACTACGACAGGGTCTCAGGACTTCCTGTTGCACACACCCATCACTGTCTAGGCTTTTCACCGAAATCTCTCCACTCCGATTGGAGTGGGCGCTACCGTTGAATCAAGCGCATCGCATGATCCCCAGTTCCCAGGAGTCCAATATGACCGACACGCCGAACCGTCCGACCCTCGTTTGCCGCATGGGGGATTTCATCGTATGCCAGCTTTCGCACATGGCGACGCAGAACATCTACAACCGGGCCCACGATTACTATGATTTGGTGGTGCTGATGCCGCACGAGACGTCCGAGGCCGCTCCCCATGCCCTAGTCTGGGCGCTGCCGGAGACCGAAGTCTCGGTCGACGACAATCTCGAGGCGGTGATTAAGGCAGTCGTCGAACATCTCCCTTATGCTCGCGGTCTGGAACGGATGCGTTTCTGGTCCGTGTGGCCACAGGGCTATCCAGACACGCCCTTCTATAAGTTTGCAGCGTATGAGGCGCGCGTCGAGGACAATGGCTCCCACACCTTTGGCGACATGGTGGGTATCGTGGAATTGGCTCAGGCGTTGCAGTTGCCCGTTGCGATGTTAAAGGCCCTCCTGCCGCGGCAGAATTCCGCAGTCCACGAGCCGCTTCTGAGCATGGCCGCTGCGTAGAAGGCACAGGATTTGTCCCTAACGGCGGATCAGATCGTCTTGGGTCCTCGATCGGGGCGATTGATTCTTGGGCTAGTGAAGGCGCCGCGCCGAGGCCGAATTGGCGCGGCGCGCTATGGCGCGTAAAATCGTGACCTAGATCGCGTCGCCGGCAGGCTGGCTTTTCATTCCTGCACTGCCTCCCTTGTATTCTCCATTACTGCAAAGGTGACGCGCGAACCGGCTCTTGCGCTGGAGCTTCGAGCATCGAAATGGTATCGGCGATTCGACGACTGCCTATCGAGGTCGATGGTCAGACGACGGTAAGCGCGCTTGCGCAATCGTCGCGTCAGCCAACGGCCTGTCTAGTCCTTGCCCATGGCGCAGGCGCCGGGATGGAGCATCGATTCATGTGCGATGTCTCCGACGGCCTTAGCGAACGGGATATAGCGACTCTGCGCTTCCAGTTCCCGTTTATGGAACGAGGATTGGGAAGGCCCGATAGTGCAGCCGTGGCGCATCGGACCGTCCGAGCCGCGGTCGCTGCAGCCTCCGCACTTTTTCCTGATCTTCCTCTTTTTGCTGGCGGGAAGTCCTTCGGCGGAAGAATGACTTCGGGTGCGCAAGCTTTGCAGCCGATGGCCCTGTTAAGGGGCCTCGTATTTCTGGGCTTTCCGCTTCATCAGCCTGGAAAACCCTCGAATGAGCGAGCCGATCACTTACGTGATGTCGACATCCCGATGCTCTTTGTACAGGGCACTCGCGACAAAATGGCAGAGATCGATCGAATGGACGCAGTCGTGAGCGGTCTTTCAAGCAAAGCCAATCTTGTTCCGATAGCAGGTGCTGACCACTCGTTTCATGTGTTGGTCCGGTCGGGACGCACTGACGCCGATGTCCTGACCGAGATCCTCGGCGCGATGAAGGACTGGATTGCTCACATGGTTTGACCCGGGTATGGCCCAAGGAAGTCGCCCTGGTGCTGTCGTATCGAGCCGATGACAAGCAGGGGACGTATCGAAATCTTCGACAAAAATGCGAGTTGTCTGGTGGCACAGTCCCGCCTGTTGCTTTCCCGTTCACAGATCCTCGGATTTAGGCGACGCGTCGGATCGCTTGACGAACGCCTGCCCAAGGGGCGCAAGTCGCTTCGCCGGGCGGCGTGGGCCGGGTTGCAAGATTCCATGCCGCGTGCCGCACTCCTATCGATCCATGCGCGCGTCAAAGGGACCGTGTCGACGAGTTGGGAGCATGAGTGCTTCGTTCAGATCTGGGGTCCGCGCTTTAGCGCGTACGTCGTAGCCGCACCGGACCTCGCCGTGTTCTCCCTGGGACGGTTGCCAGAGGACGATCGCGGCCGCAAGAGGGCCGAGGCGATAGCCTCCCGACTCGAAGCCTTCCTGCAGGGACGGCGATTGCCATTTGGCCAGGCCGGCCGCGAGATGGGCGTGCAGCCCAACAGCCTCCGCTACGGCGCTCCCACGGGTCGGATCCTCCTGCGCTGGGAGGCTGCGCACCAACCCGTCGTCTGGAGCGCGCCGGCCCCGAGCATGGACCCGCGGCGCGCGCGCCTGGAACTGGCGCGTCGCTACCTCCACATCTTCGGTCCGGCAACGCCAGCGTCGTTCGCTGCCTGGGCCGGAGTTCGGCCCCCCCACGCACGCGCAGCGTTTGAGGCACTGGGTAGGAGCGAGCTGGTCGCGGTGGGCACGCCGATCGGTGACGCCTGGATCCTCGCCGATGACGAGGTGCGGTTTCGATCCGCTTCGACACCTGTAGCTCGCGCGCGGCTCCTTCCTAGTGGCGACACCTATTACCTACTCTGGGGCGCCGATCGGGATCTGCTGGTTCCCGATGCCAAGCAACAGGCCCGACTTTGGACGTCGCGCGTGTGGCCCGGTGCGATACTGCTGAATGGCGAAATCGTCGGCATTTGGCGCCGATCGGGGGGTGAAGTTGCGCTCGAGTTCTGGCGCAAACCTTCCCCTTTGGAGCGAGAGGCCGTGGAGGCGGAAGCACTATCGCTGCCTGTGCCGGGTCTGACCCGGCAGATCGCGCTTGTCTGGAGGTGAAGTGTGTCAGCATTTGCGACCAAGCCGCTCGATGTCACCACCTGGCCGGCCTTTGCCGGACTCGTTGAGCGCCACAACGGCGTCTGGGGTGGCTGCTGGTGCCTGGCATTTCATCCGGAGGGAAAGATACGAGGCCCTGACCGTCGCACGAGGAAGGAGTGCCGCGTACGTGAAGGAACGACCCACGCGAGCCTGGTGTTTCAAGGCGAGAACTGCATCGGCTGGTGCCAGTTCGGTTCGCCCGATGAACTCCCAAGGATCAAGCACCTGCGCGCCTACAGCGCGGCGTGCATTGAACCTGCGGACTGGAGAATCACTTGCTTTTTCGTCGACCGAAATCATCGCGGTCAGGGGGTCGCTGAGGCAGCCCTTGTCGGTGCCTTGGATGAAATCGCACGCTTGGGTGGTGGCCGGGTTGAGAGTTATCCGGAGGACGTCCAGGATCGCAAGGTGTCGTCTTCCTTCCTCCATAACTCTGCCGTATCGCTTTTCGAGCGATACGGATTCGAGAGAGTCTGCCAAGTGGGCAGGAACCATTGGGTCGTCGCGCGAAGAGTGCCCGCGCGCCATGACAAGACGTGAGACCGCTTTCCCATTTCACTGTGCTCGCCAAATCGCGCCAAGCAGTGATGCTAGTGACGTGTCAGTTCTGAAACAAAGCGGTGTAGCGGCGCTGCATTTCTTCGGGGGCCACCGTCTCAATATGCCCCCCGAGCAGCCATTCGTGGCCGAAAGGGTCACGAACCGTACCGGAACGCTCGCCATAGAACTGATCTTGCAAAGGGCGTACGACGATCGCTCCCGCACCGACCGCTTGTGCGAATGCCTGGTCGACGTTACCCACGTGTAGATGAATCGAGAATGTCGTTGCTCCAAGGGAGCGCGGCCCGCGGGTTCCCAAGTCAGGATTTTCATCGGCTAGCATGACCGTCGCGGGTCCAAGCTTCAATTCGGCGTGGCCGATGCGCCCGCTCGGTTCGGTCAATCGGAATAACTCCTGAGCACCAAAGGCCCGGGCATAGAAATCGATGGCCTCGGCCGCGTTGTGGACTCGTAAGTAGGGATAGACTTCCTGAATCTCGACCAATTCTGCCTCCATCAAGGAACGCTTGGTTTCGCTTGGCGCGCTTTTCCTGAGAGCCAAGCTGCTGCGGTCAAACTGAGCGTGATGACGACTGAGAATACGATCGGGAGGATGAAAAGGTATTTCATACTCACAACCGTGATGGCGGCAAAGCAAACCACAAGAGCCCATGCAGATAAGCGCATGACCGCCCAGGACTCGGCGGAGAGGCGACTCAATTGCCACGCCAGCACCGCTGCGAATAGATAGAATACGCCAACCGAGAGGCCGGCCGCGACAAAAATATCCCAATAGGTACGGCTAAATCCTTGGACCACAAAGTGGATTGATCGCATTGAGGCAAGAAGATCGTCGATGCCCCATGCAGGGTCGGAATCACGAAATCCCAGCCAATGGCCAATAGCAAAAAAAAGCAGAAAAAAAGAGGAGATTCGATAAAGAATTCGGGCTTTCATTCGTGTCTCCCCGACGTTTGCGAACTGGATTTTTTGTCAGCGGATGATCTGAGTTACTGTCGGCGCGATTGGCCGCGCCTCAGGCTTACGCCAGACGCTCGCAAGCCAGCGCTGCTGCTCTGGCGGCAGCTCAGCTGGGCGATAAAAGTGACTCAGCTCGACGAATTGTGCGGCTGACAAGTACCTGCGCCAGCCTGAGAGATCGTGGAAGGTTCCGTAGCGGCCGGCACTCCATCCCTCTTCGCCCCCTCCAAGCGGGTTCGAGCTAAACAGCACGCCGCCGGGCTTTAGGGTGTCGTAGATCTCCGCAAGAACGCGTGGCAACTCCTGACTGGGCACGTGAAAGAGCGTCGCGTTAGCGAACACGCCGTCGAACTTTGCGACCGGTAGATCAAGGCTTAGAAAATCCTGTTGCAGCACCTCGCACCCACTATGCGCACGCGCCATTTGAGCCAGTCGGATCGAACCGTCAAGGCCGGTGGCGTGATGTCCGAGCTCGCTGAATGTCTTCAGGTCGCGGCCTGGTCCGCAGCCGAAATCAAGAATCTCGAGCGGGTGTCTTGCCTCGAGGTATTTTAGAAGCGCCGCGATGTTCTGACTGACATCGTGATCGAACGTACCCGACCAAAACGCTTCAGCGTTGGCGTCATAGTGCCCAACGGTCAGCGAGGTGAGCTGTTCGAGGTCCCTGGCGGTCTGCTTCATACCGATACATTGTATGCGGTCCAGCGAGATCGACTTGCGAGGACAGAGCAGGGCGTTGGGAGTCGTCTAGTCTTGTGCGGCGCGCAAAAAACCTTTTCAAACATTTGTTTGACAAAGCTAATCCCAGCGACTAATTTGGGAAGAATCGCCTGTTGCCGCCGATCGGAGCGCGAAGGACGGCTCGGGTATTCGAGCGCGGGGCAGGAAGGTGGACGAGCCACGAACGGCGAGTTGCACGACCACGACCGGAGCCCTACAAGACCGCCCGGCGACGACACGAACCCGCCGGCACCCGGTCCGTGCACACTGTGCAGTTACGGTTGCCTTGGCACCGACGATGAACAAACTGAACCTCCTGCGCTGAGCCCACGATCTACCTGGGGCTCGCACGTTCGAGAAGTTGAGACTTGAACCAGACGCAAGAAGCACTCGACATAAGAAAAGGAGATGGAAATGGAGACTTCTAGATTGAGCCGGCGCGCGTTCGCAAACGCGATGGGTGAGAAGCAGCTGCGGGGCATGGCACGGATTGTCGCCACCGTTGCGGCGCTCGCCGTGGCTCTCGTCTTGCCGCTAAGGGCACTGGCCGCGGGGGCGACGCCGCCCGCTGTGAGTTGCGCGAGTCTCTCCAATCTCGCGATCCCCAATACGCTCATCCTGAGTGTGCAAGAGGTTCCGGCGACGGCCACCGTTTCGGCCTATTGCAGCGTCACGGGTGTGATCAATAAACGCGTGAGCGCCCAGGATCCAGATCACTTCACCTATGGGATCGGGTTTCAGGTGAATCTGCCCGACGCATGGGTCGGGCGCTTCGAGATGCAAGGCGGCGGTGGCACGGACGGCAGTCTCAGTCCCGCGGTTGGGACGGCAGGGATCGAACTCGGTACGGGTTGGGCGGTCGCTTCAAACGACGGTGGACATCAGGATGTACCGGCGCCGCCGCTGAACTGGAGCGACGATGATGCCAACGCGGGCGGTGCGCAGCATTTCGGCTTAGACGAGCAATCCCGCATCGACTACGGCTACAACGGGATCGCGGCGACCACATCGGTCGCCAAACGCATCATCGCCCAGTACTATCATCGCGAGCCCGCCTATTCCTATCTTTCGGGTTGTTCTAACGGGGGCCGAGACGGCATGAAGGCCCTGCAGACACATCCCGATATGTTTGATGGCGTCATTTCCGGCGATCCTGGATTCGATCTGCCCCGGGCGGCGCTGGCCGAGGCCTGGAACGAGCAGGTTCTGGCGAAACTGGCCACGCGCTACGACGTCAACAACCAGCCCTACATTCCGGACACTTTGCAACCCCAGGATCTTGAGGTAGCTTCTGCAGCGATCCTAAGCGCGTGCGACAGACTCGACGGGCTGGTCGACGGGATCATCGATAATTTTCCTGCGTGCACGCGCGAGCGCGTCTATCCTGCGCTGAGTGAATTCACCTGCAGCCCAAAAGGCAAGCACGGCAGCACGCCCCATGCTGGAACGTGCTTGACGGCCGATCAGGTCGCCGCCATCAAGGCGATCTACGAGGGCCCCAAGACATCAAGCGGCGAGCGTCTCTACTCGCACTGGTATTGGGATGCCGGGATCTGGGATCCGCCTAGCGCGTTCGGCGCGGGATTCGCTCTTTGGAATGTCGGGGGCATCCAGGCAAGCGGGCCTCTGTCGAACAACGCGTTAAACCTCACGCTCGGGGCAGGCGCGCTACCGATGGTCTTCATGACCCCACCCGACGTGACGCCGGTCGCAGGAACTGATGGTCAAGAGGCATACATGTTCGCCTACGACTTTGACCAGAACGCCGCACGCATCTTCAAGCGGGCACCCGGCTACGGCGAGAGTTCCATGGAGTTCATGGCCGCTGTCAACACCGATCTGACCCCGTTTGTCCGTCATGGTGGAAAGCTCATCATCTATACGGCGGTCAATGACGGCATCTTCTCGGGCGTTGATATCGTGAATTGGTATAACGCGCTGAATCAGGCCAACGATCAAAAAGCGGCCAACTTCGCCCGTCTATTCATGATTCCGAACATGGCTCACTGCGGCGGTGGTCCGGCCACAAACAGCTTCGCCACAAACGCGCTAACAGCGATCACCGATTGGGTGGAGGCGGGCAAAGCACCCGAGCGGATTGTTGCGGCCAATCTCAACACGGCCTCGCCGTTTCCAAGCGGTGGATTGTTCGACCCGCGCGTCGCCCAAAACTTTCCCACTGGCGGCACAAGACCACTTTGCCCTTACCCCCAACAGTCGCGCTACAAAGGGAGTGGTGCGACGGGCGATGCGGCCAATTTTGTCTGCGTAACTCCCAAGGAGGGTGATCAGACGGAAGATGACGGCTTCTACAAGCCTAAGTGAGTGTTGGCGAACGCGCTGTGTCGGCCTGACTGGAATGCAAATCCAACCCGTCCGAACGGATGAGATGATCCGCTGTCGCGGCCGTTTCATCCGCACGATGGCGAGTTGGGAGCGGCATCGCGCGGGGTATCATCATGAACATGGACGCCCGATCGGAACCCGACCATGCCCAAGGTTCGCGCTCCCGGAGTTGAGGAGCTCGTGCTCCGGTACGCAGTGACGGTTCCGGAATGGGGACAGTTCACCGTCGCTAATGCGCTGCGAGAAGAGGGTGTGGAGATCTCCGCGTCAGGTGTCAGAACGATTTGGAAACGCCACAACCTGGAGACCCTCCTTAAGCGCGTCGTGGCCATTTCCTCGGGCGATCCCCGCGAGGACACTCTTGCGAGCCCCCCCAATGCCCGGCGACAGGCCCATGTCGCGCGCGTGCGGCGGCGACAGTTTTTGCAGCGGGACACGTCTGAAAACGCGCGGGGAGAACGTTGGGGAACGCGGGAATTGCTGCTGGACGTGGCGGCTGATGAGTTTCGCTGCCACGGATACAAGGGGGCGGTGCTAAAGGAGATCGCGTCAAAGGCAGGGATACTTCCAGGCTCCTTGTATCACTACTTCAGATCAAAGGAAGATCTGTTGACCCAGGTTCATCATGCGAGCTTCACCGAGCTGAACCTAGCGGTCGATGCCGCGTTAAAGGGCCTCACCGATCCGACTGAGCGATTGCGCGCGGCATGTCGCAAGCACCTCGAGCTGCTGCTTTCGGGAAATCCGCTGTCCAGGTTTGCAGGAGTGCGTCTGTTTGTTCCGACCGACGGGCCATTAAATGCCCGTATGATTGGCGACCGCGATGCCTACGAGAAACGATTTCGCCGACTGGTAACAGCGGTGCCGTTACCTCCACGCGTCGACCCCAGTCTGCTTCGGTTGGGGCTGCTCGGTGCGCTGAACTGGTCGCAGGTCTGGTACAAGCCCGGGCAAAAATCTCCTGGCGCCATTGCCGATGAACTGGTGGGGATTTTCATCGGCGCGGCGCACGAGAGGCCAGGCGAGGCTGCAGCGCGGCCAGCCACTGACGGACGCGCTCGGGCTAAGCGGAGTTCAGCGCGCCGCTAAGCCCTCTTGCGAGTGCCGCGTCAAACAATCAGGCCTTGGGGGCAGGCGCGAGAGAGACCGCGGCTTCGCTCGTCAACAGAAGGAAGGTAAAGGTCTCCTGGAGATAGAGCTGAACGGTGGCTTCGGTGTGACCCAAATAGCCTATCGAAAGGTCCTGGCCAATATGCAAGTCAAAGTCACCCCCGCGCGTCGTGAGAACGACGGCGCCCTCGATGGCCGGCGCCCAGATGATCTCAGTCTCGATCAGACGCCGGATGTGCTGCAGAACCGGATAGCCATTGTCACTAGACTCGGCGAGCGACGTGTAGGCGGCGGCGCCTAGCAGGACCTGATATGGGCCGTTCACGCCAACAAGGCGTAATTGACTCAACGCTTGCGCGATCGCGTCGGGAAACTCCCGTACGTCATTGGGCAATGTCATCGGCGGGTTACTGCATCCCTGCCGGATTCCGGTGATGTGAGCCGAGGGATAGCCTTCGAAGATAGCGCGATCTTCGGTGAACGCGATCTTAAGTGCCGCATCCTTGGCCGGCTGCCAATCCGAATCATTGGCGCCTCGCTCTACATCGTCGATCTGTTGGCGCTCGAGTTCGAAGGGCACCCTGACTTCCACCAGTGGCTTGACCTCCCGTTGGCGTGTGATGATGCCGTCGCCGGGCCCGGAGATCGTGCGAAGGTGTCCGGTGCCGACGGCCGAGAGGGTCGTTCCGGCGGGACCCTTTAGGTCGACGACACGTCTTGCCGCAAGATGACGCTTCAGCGTTCGAGTAGCCTCCTCTTCGATTTGAGCCCAGGCCTCCTCGGAGATTGGCGCGAGTTCACGATGCAGATTGTTCATAGCCGGTTTCCTTTAAGCGATCCGATCCCGAGCGAACCCTCTCGTGCGGGAGAAGCGAGCTCGGCCCTTGGGTCTGTGGGAGCAGCCGTGCTCGCGGGTTCACCAACCGTCACATCGTCGAGAAACGATCCAGTGGGCACGAAAAAAAGGCTCCCTGAGACCGCTTTGGAGAAGTCCAGCAAGCGGTCGTAGTTCCCCGGTGGCCGCCCCACGAACATGTTCTCAAGCATCTTCTCGATGGTCCGAGGCGTACGACAGTATCCGATGAAATAAGTGCCAAATTCGCCTTGCCCTGGCGCCCCGAACGGTCTGTTCTCCCTTAGGATCTTTTGCTCTTCGCCATTCTCCACGATTACCGTCAAGGCGCTGTGTGCGTAAGTGGGCTTGGTTTCCGCGTCAAGTTCGACGTTGGCAAGCTTGGTGCGGCCGATGATTTTCTCCTGCACCTCGGTCGGTAGCGTGTTCCAGCCTTTCAGGTCATGCAGGTACTTCTGGGTGATGACATAGCTGCCCCCCGCGAAGGCCGGATCTTCAGCACCCACCAAGATGGCATCGATCGCTTCGCGGTCCGCCGGATTTTCGGTTCCGTCAACGAAGCCGAGTAAATCGCGATTGTCGAAGTATTGAAAGCCCTGGACTTCCTCGGCTACGCCAACGCCGGCTCCGATGCGATCCAGGATCAGCGTCTCTAGCTCAAAGCAGAGATCCATCCGGTCCGAACGAAAATGAAACAACAGATCGCCAGGCGTGGCCACCGCATGGCGCGTTTCGGCGACGATCTCGCGAAACGGGTGGAGTTCGGCCGGTCGTTCGCCGCCGAAAAGTCGGTCCCATGCTGCCGAGCCAAATCCCATGACACAGGTCAAGCCTGCGTCGGGATCGCGAAAGCCGACCGATCGGACGAGACCCGAAAGGTCGGCGCACAAGGATTTGATGGCGGTCGCATCGGCCTCGCCTGAGTTGATGGTCAACACCAGGAAGATCGCCGCCCGTGTCATGGGCGTGGAGACCTTCTGAAGTATGGTGTCCGGGCTATTGGCTGGGGGAGGAGTAATCATGAGACGGGGCCGGCACGCAAAGGGGAGACTGCCTGATGAAAATGGCCAATCATACTAAACAGGAGGTGTTGATCGGGTCGACCCGGATATGGGAAAGGAACGTCGCTTGCAGGAAGCCCACGCTTTCTCCCCAGACCGCGAAGCTTAACCCAAAGCCGCGGATTTTGACGCAGGCCAGGATCTACCCCGTGGCCACCATGCGAGAGGCCGTTTCCGACATGGCGCGGCCCAGGTTGGCGCTGCTCACGTGGCGCGCGCAGGACGCGCGGGCCTCCCTCGTGTGAAAAGCGGGCATCGTGACGCAAGGAGAGTCATCCCGGCTAGAACCCCGTAGCGCGAGACATTGGGCAGGCCGACTTTCGAACGAGCGTGCGGATTAGGATGGGCGCGCACTGTATTTGTCCCCGGTATCGCAGCCAAGGTCGGTCGTCCGTCAAGGCAGTTTCGCGCGAATCGATTGCATCCGGCGAACAAGGACCAATCCTGGGCCCTCCCTGGGAGCAGCGTTGGAATCTTCTCGTACCTGATTCCGTGGTGAAAGGCGTCTTTTTTCAGTGAGAAGTTCCGCGCCTTCACCAACCCTCGCTGACTGACAAGGAAGACCGGACACCGGCCCTTTGCGTGCCCTAAAGGAGAAGGAGTAATCCAGGCAGGATGACTCCAAGTAGGAGTAGGAAGATGCTCACGGAGCGACGATCGCGTCGGCTCAATCCAATCCAAATACCCATCAGGGTTGAAACGGCAAGCACGACAGCGATGCATGCGAAATACCACTTGAGGATCATGGTGGCCGTGCTGGGCTCGGCCTCTGCATGGTGTTCCTCGGGCTTCTCAGTAACCTGGCCGGATGCTTCGTTCGCCTCGCCGGCACTCGAATGGTGATCCGACTCATGCGAGCCTTCAGGCTTGGAGAGGACTTGATCCTTGTGAAGATGGCCTAGCTTTTCCAATAGGATCGGCGGCTTGTATCCGTCGTGTTCTTCGTGAAGGTCAAAGATCTGCAATGAACCAGTGATCGAAAAAAAGAGTACGCTCGGTGCTACGAGCATTCCGATGTACGAGTGCCACTGTCGAAGTTGGATGTTGGTGATCATGGTGTTTTGTTGTGAGGGATTCCGGCTGATAAGTCCACAGTCATTCTCGAAGCACCCCAAGTCATGACGATTCCTGGGCATTTTCGGGAACTGCCGCAACGATACCTCAAGGGCGGCCGGGCGCGGGTGGGCCCAAGCGAGCTTTAGGTTCTAGATGGACCAGCTCACTGAAGAGTGGGGTACCGAGCCGGTTCACGGAACTGGATGCGCGCAATTTTTGCTCGGTCGACCGGTGACACGACATTCCTGACTAGGCTCCGACGATGACCGTCTGTCCGGCATTGGTAGGTTCATGGGATCTCACGAGTCAACGGCCAAATTTGGAGCTTAAGGCAGGTTGCCCATCGTTCAATCGCGTGTAAGCAGATCGGCGGGGGGGGAAAAACGGGTTCTACCAAAGGCCCGCCTGCGTGGATTTCCGATTCGAAGGCCATCAGTGGGCGCATGCCTTCGCCGCGGCGCGAGCAGCTTGAAATCGATCTGCCGAGCAAGTTTCTAAAATTGGCTCCCAATTCAGAACTCCTCCTTAAGTTTGTACTGGACAGCGAGTATTTCCACTTAAGATGTATCGATTTTGTTGCATCGGTGCCAAAGATCGACATTTAGCGCCCGATCTGTGCGTCTAGCACTTGCCTGCTTTTGGTCGATACTATCGATTGGGAGGTGCTGCGCGCATTCCGTATGTTCTAGACGATGCGGAACAACAGTAAGAGGACACTGGTGTATTTGGACGTAACCCCAGAATTTAGAAATCCAAACGCTCAAGCGACTGAAACACCCCGCTTACGTGCGAATGAAACGCATTACTTAGAAGAGCGCATCGGCCGCCGCGACAACCCGTTGTCTACTATCGGGGCTAACGCAAGAATTCGCCTTGGACCCATGCCGACACCCGTCCCAGCCATCGTACGCACGCGATCATTTTTGCTCTTCAGAGTGGCACGGGGGAGGACATGACGCTTGGCATTCGAAGCCGCGAGGTCCTGCGCGTGGTCGCGTTTCTGTTGAGTATTGGTGCAGCCCTCCTCTCGCTACTGGCAGTAATGGGCTGGGGTTTGGATATCGCGTCGCTCCGAGGGCCTTTATCGTCCAGCGAAACCATGAAGCCCAACACGGCGCTGGCTATACTGCTCGGGGCTACGGGGTTGGCCACTTTGTGCCGCAGACCGGTCGGTCCACGGGCACCTGTGTTGGCGACGCTTCTGGGGCTTGCAACGCTCAGCCTCGGTACATTGAGCCTGGCAGAAGTTCTCTTTGATTGGAGCCCCGGTATCGAGCCCTGGCTCTTCCAGGAGGGCCCCGGTCAGGCCGACCCCATCCACCCTGGTCGGATCACCCCCGCGTCGGCATTCTGTCTCGCTTTGGTCGGGATCGGGATCATTTTCGCCTCGGGACGCAGCGCGCTGCGGGCTCGTTTTACCGTCATATCGGCCATCAGCGTGGGCCTGATCATCATCGCAGGAGTGGCCTTTTTCGGACATCTGCTGTTTGGGGCTTTTAACGTCGTGCTCTGGAACTACACGGGATTGTCGCTGCACACGTCGGCGGTCACTCTCCTAGTGGGCGGCGCGCTTTTGGCATGGGTACTTGCGGCACAGGGTCTGTCGTGGTGGGTAGATGCGAAGACCACGGCCGGATTTATCGTGGGTGTGGTCGCGATTCTTGCCGCAGCCGGGGAGACGTACATCTTTACGGCGCATCTCCGGGAGGACGTTGAGGCGGTGAGCCATTCGCAGGAAGTCCTCAAGGAGATTGGAAAGCTTGCTGCATCGCAGGACAACCTGACCATCAGTTTGGGCCGTTACCTCATCACACACGAAGAGACCGCCATCGCCGATCGCAACAGCATCAGGGGGGAGATTCAGCAGGAAGTCGACGATATTCGGAGATTGACCGCTGGGAATCCTGAGCAGCAGGATCGAATTCAGGAAGTGCTCCGGCTGACTGACGTGCGCTTCGCGCTCTCGAACCAGATCATCTCTCTAGCGCAACGGAAGTTCTCGGCAGACCGAGCCCGAGCCGCCGGGGCGGCGGGAGTCTTGCTCTCATCGCCCGCGGAAGAGTCGCCGCTGGGAGCCGAGTATCCGGGTAATGGGAGAGCTATCGAGGACTTACTTGCCCAGATGGAACGGCACGAATCCGCATTACTGCAACAGCGCGAGAGCCAGTCGCAAGTCAGCTCGAGGAGAACGTTCTTACTCATGCCGGTGGGCACGTATCTGAGCGTGACGGTACTGCTGTTGTGCCTGCTTTTGGTGAACACGCGAACCGAGAACGAAAGGTTGGCGGAAGACGCGCGCAGCGAACTGGAGAGCTACTTTCGCGCCATGTTTGATGTCATTCCGGACGGCATCATTCTGACCAACGCTGAACGAAAGATCACGATGGCCAATCCGGCCGCGGAGTCGATGTTCGGGTATCCGGCCGGATCGCTGTGCGGCGTAGGCGTAGACAGCCTGATGCCGGGTACTCTACAACCCGAAGTTGCACGGGAACGAGAGCTTCTCCTGGAAAGTCGAACTGGCAAATCGATGGGAAATATCTGGCAAACCGAAGGAACGAGACTTAACGGCTCGACATTTCCAGTTGAGTTTGCCAGAAGCTCGCTGACGACACCCCACGGCAGTTTTATCCTGGGCGTCGCGCGGGATGTGACGGAACGAAGCCTGACAGAAGAGGCGCGAGCACGAATGGCGGCAATCGTGGAATCTTCGGACGACGCGATTATCGGTAAGGACCTGAACGGAATAGTGTCCAGCTGGAATCCAGGAGCCGAGAAGATCTTTGGCTATTCGGCAGCGGAAATGATCGGTCAGCCCATCCTGAAAGTGGTTCCGTCTGACCGAGTCCAAGAAGAGGCGGACATTTTGGAACACCTCGGGCGTGGGGAAAGCATCGAGCATGCTGAAACGAAACGCTTAACGAAGGATGGTCGCCTGATTGACGTCGCCATCAGCGTCTCGCCGATCCGCAACGCCACAGGCAAGGTCATCGGTGGTTCCAAGATCGCACGTGATATCACGACGAGCAAACACCTCGAGCAGCAATTGCATCAGAGCCAGAAGATGGAGGCAATCGGTCAGCTAACGGGTGGCGTGGCTCACGATTTCAACAACCTTTTGGGTGTGGTGATTGGTAACCTTGACTTAATCGAGCGCGCTGTGGCCGGCAACGAGCCAATCGTCAACCGAGTTCAGAACGCGCAGCGCGCGGCGCTGCGAGGCGCCGACTTGACCAGGCGCATGCTCTCCTTCTCAAGCCGTCAGCCGCTGCATGCGACAGCCACCTCGGTCGCGGAATCCGCTGAGAACACGATCGAAATGACCAAACGCGCGCTTGGCCCTGAGATCGAGGTCAGCGCGAATCTGGACCCATCGATCCCGTTGGTCCTCGTCGATCCTTCCGGTCTCGAAAACGCACTTCTAAACCTCACACTCAATGCCCGCGACGCGATGCCCAAGGGCGGCTCGATCGTCATTTCCGCAAGGATTAGCGACGTGCAGGCGAGCTATCCGTCCTCCGAAGCTCAAGTCCTGCCATCCGGACGATACGTCGCGGTGAGCGTCACCGACACGGGGGAGGGGATGTCCCAAGAAACCTTGGAGAGAGCCTTCGAGCCGTTTTTCACCACGAAACCGCGCGGCAAGGGCACTGGACTTGGATTAGCGATGGTCTACGGTTTCGCCAAGCAATCGGGCGGCACGGCGAGAATCTACAGCGAAGTGGGGCACGGCACGACGGTGACCCTCTATTTGCCGCTGGCGGCGGAAGTCACGGCCGAGAGCCAGTTAATTGCCGCACCGAAAGTTCAATCGGGCCGGGGTCAGCTCGTCATGGTAGTCGACGATGAAGTCGATCTGCTTGACGTTGCAGTAGCGTATCTGGAAGACATGGGTTATCGCGTTGTCCACGCACCTGACGGTGCAACAGCACTCGCGGTTCTTGACAGTGAGCCGGACGTGGCACTGCTGGTCACCGATGTCATCATGCCAGGGATGGATGGTGTGGAGCTCGCGAGAAGAGTCCGTCAGGCAAGTCCCGGCGTGAAGATCGTCTATTCATCCGGTTTTCCCGCAGACGCACTCTCGCAACGCAATGGAACTCGAATAGACGGCCCGCTCCTGAACAAGCCATATCAGCGCAGCGAGTTTGCAGCGGTGATCAGGCTGGCCATGAGCGGCGCTGGCGCTCCCACAAGTCTCGTCTCTAGCGGCGCGTAATGACGTACACGCAAAGCGAGTTGCCGGCGCAGGCTCAGACGGGAGGAGGTGAAGGCTCGTTGACGCGGATCCTGGTCGTCGATGACGAGGCCCAGGTTGGCGAATTCATCTGTAGCGTAGCCGAAGCATTGAATTTTCCGTGCACGATGGAAACTCGCGCGGTCGAATTCATGGCTGCGCTCAACTCCGACGTCACGCTCGTGGTTGTCGATCTGATGATGCCCGATATGGATGGTGTAGAGCTTTTGCGTTGGCTTGGCCAGCAGCGCTGTCGAGCCGGCGTCGTGCTCATGAGCGGTATGGACAAGCGCGTACTCGAGACAGCCGAGACCCTCGCTCGATCACTCGGGCTCGACGTAGTCGGTCATCTGCAAAAACCGTTTAGGCTCACGCAACTCGAAGAAATACTCAAGACGTTTGGAACCAGGGCGAACTCGGTTCCTGCGCTACCGGTCCCTCAGATTGCAATCACGCCAGCTCGATTACAGCAAGCCATCGCGCACGATGAATTCGTTCTTCACTACCAGCCTCAAATCGAGATTGCCACTCGTCGCGTGGTCGGCTTCGAGGCCCTGGTTCGATGGCAGCACCCGGAACTCGGTCTCATATATCCCGACTACTTCATCGCCTTGGCCGAAAGGTGCCATTGGATCGACAGGCTTGGCTGGCTCGTCGCGGACCGCGGGCTTGCGGAAATCTCGCAATTGATCCTTGCAGATGGTAGTACTCCCACCGTCTCTCTGAATGTTTCCGCCCAATCGCTCACGGATCTCGCCTTTCCAGAGATGCTTCTAACGCTGAGTCGGAAGTATGACGTTCTCCCCGAAAATATTATTCTCGAGATCACGGAGAGTGGTCTGATCAGAAACATCGCAAGGACGTTGGATGTTCTGATGCGACTCCGAATGAAGCGGGTGCAGCTTTCGATTGATGACTTCGGAACCGGCTATGCAATGATGCAGCAGCTCAGAAACGTGCCGGCCACGGAGATCAAGATCGATAAATCGTTCGTTCAGGAGATGCATCAAAAAGATGCGTCCCGCATCGTTGTCCAAAAGACGATCGAGATCGGGCATGAACTGGGGATGAAGGTCATCGCGGAAGGCGTTGAGACGTTCGAGCAACTAGAATTTCTCCAGGCCAACCAGTGTGACTTGGCCCAGGGCAACCTTTTTAGTCCGCCACGACCGATGCCGGATCTGCTCGATTGGCTCGGGCGCGCTCCCTAGTTCGCCAAGCCGAGATTGCAGGTGCCGCACTTGGGATTTCGTGCTTCGGACACGCTCAGGAATGGATAAGACCAGGGCGATTCCGTGAAGGACCGCATTCGCCGCTCACGCTATCACGAGATCCATTTCTGATCGCCGCTTTATTTCTTCTCGCTCTGGGCGTTCTGCCATGCCGTCGGGCTCATGTGTCGCAGTCGTCGAAAGAAGCGGTTCCACGCGGCCTGGTCAGAAAAGCCGAGCGCGAGGGCGATGGCAGAGAACTCGGTGCTCGTGCGTGCGAGAAGGCGCTCGGATTCCTCGATGCGAAACTGATCCAGAATATCCTGGAAGGAGATTCCCGAGTCCGCAAGACGACGGTGCAGGGTGCGCTCCGAGACTCCCAGGGAGCGAGCCACGCGTTCTGCCACGGCCTGACCGCGTGGCATCAAGCTTCTTAGGCGAGAGCGTACCGCAACTTCAATCCCGTTCTTACTGTCGTTTGCGAATCCGAGCTTTTTGGCAATTTGAAGCAGGGCATCGTGCAGGCGCGGGTCCGCCATGGATTGTTCCAGATCCAGCAACTTGCGGGTGCATTCGAATCCGGCGTGTGGAGCACCGTAGATTACGGGTGCCCCAAAAACCTTCACGTGCAGGTCACTTTTGAGGGTCGGACGCGTCAGGTAGACGCGTCGCGGTTGAAATTGGCCCCCGGTCACATTGCGAAACCGATCCAAAATGACCGCGGTCGTGAATTCGTCGCTCTCAAATTCAAGCGCGGCCGGCACCGAATTGATGATGCGCAACCTCGGCTCATCCGGCCCATCAAAGTCAAGTTCGAGTTCGATCCCGGCCGCGGCTGCGGAAAAATGATCGGCCAGTGCCTGCAGGCCGCCGCGCGCCGTTCGCGCGCTGCCCGCAAGATAGTCCAACGAGCCGAAAAGACCGAAGGGGACCTGGCAGGCCGCCAAAGCAGGCAATTCGGGACGTGGATCGAGCTTCGCCGCCTCCAGCCAGATGATCTCCCAGAGGGAACTGGGCAGCATTTCTGACGGATCCGCATAGCGCGAGGCAAGTCCGGCCACCCTCCTGATCTTGGCGGTATCGACCCCGCAGCCCTGTAAGCCCACCAGGAGGGCTTCGACACTGACTGCCGGCACAAAATGCATGTCGATGTTCTCCTTCCCGTGGCGGGATTAACCAAAATCTTGGCCGTCGTGACCAATTCATTCGGTTCCGATCTTGGCACATTGAGCCTCACGCCGACAAGCCTAAACCGTCCATGGTTAGCTTTGGAGCGGCCCTAATGCGCACATCTTCTCGAGCCCCGAATCGTGTCCCAAGCCTAACAGGAGGATCTCAGTGAACGCACCAAATCGCACCGAACTCATATCAATCCAGCATCCGTCCCGCCTTCCGGCGGCCTTGACAAGCAGCATACTGGGAGGGCCCTTCGAAGGCGAGGGCGAGGTCTTGGGGGACATCCCTGCGTGGCTTCGCGGGCGTCTTATCCGCACCGCGCCTGCGGTATTCGAGCTTAATGATTGGCAGGCCGAGCATTGGTTCGACGGGCTTGGCATGTTGTACTCGTTCGAGATTGAGCCAAACGGTCGAGTGCATTGGATGCAAAAACTCCTCGAATGCGAGTTCAACCGATCGGTCACTCAAGGTCGCAACGAGCTGGCGAGCTTTGGAACGCACAATGACCGTGGCATCTTGCAACGGCTCTTACAGCCAACGCCGCGTTCCACCGATAACGCCAACGTCAATATACGTCCTGAGGGCCGTCACTGGATTGCCATGACGGAGACCGAGCGCCAACTCGTCATCGACCCGCATACGCTAAAAACTGCCGCCGAGGTACGACCCACAGGCGGCATAGCGAGAACACGGTTGATCAGTGCGCATCCGCACGACGATACCGAGCGCAGGGAATGCATCAACATCGGCTCGGTGTTCGGTGCAAAAAGCGCGATTATCGCTTTCTCGCAGCCCTACGGATCGACTGAACGCCGGCAGATCGGGCGCGTGGAGCTGGGTCGCGTTCCCTACGTCCACTCTTTCGCCATTACCCGAACGAAGATCGTCCTCATCCTAGCCCCGTATGATCTTAGACCCGCGAGTTTGCTTTGGTCTAAGCGGCCTATCGCTGAGCATTACCGCTGGTCGCCTGAAAAAGGGACGCGGATCGTGGTCATGGATAGAAGTACCGGAAGCTGTACTGAACATGAGGGACCCGCCTTCTTCTTTTTTCACACGGTGAATGCGTTCGACCTCAATGACGGCGCGGTTCGTCTTGAGCTGCTCGCCTATCCCGATGCAGATCTTATTGGTCGCGGTATGCGAATGAGTGCCATCCGGCAAGATGGACTTCCCTCTCTCGCACCGGGTTTGCGTCGGATCACCATCGATCCCAACCGCAAAGAGTTTCGCATGGAGACTGTCGGTGCGGACGTGGGATTCGAGTTTCCGGTGATTCACTACGTGCGCACCAACGGACGCCCCCACCGTTACATCTGGGGTTCGGACCTCTCGGGGCTCGTGCGCGTAGATACCAGGACAGACTATGTGATGCGCCGTTCGCTCGATGGCATTACTTTCGGAGAGCCGCTTTTTGTTGCGCGCCCCGAATCCTCCGAAGAGGACGATGGAGTCTTGCTCACCGTCGGCAGCAGGCCGCTCTCGCAGGGAAGCGAAATGACGATCTGGGATGCGCGCACTCTCGAGATCCTGGCCCGAATCAAGGTGCCGGTTTCGATCCCGCTCGGGTTTCATGGAAGTTTCGAAGCGCAATGAGAACCCTCGGTCTTGCGTCCCGCGCCGCCCTCACGGTCGCGGGCGCGGTGCTCAGCCTTCCGGGCCTGGGCGGGGAAATCCATGCTGTTATCGATGGCGTGCGTGGCCCAGGAGGGCACGTCCTCTGCCAACTGTTTCGGTCGGCACAAGGATTTCCGAATGCGGCCCGGCACGCATTCAAGCCGGTGAGCGTGGCGGCGGATGCGGGAGAGGTTCGATGTGAGTTCCGGGATCTGCCGGCGGGCACCTATGCGATCTCCGTCTTTCATGACGTCAACGATGACGGCATTCTAAACACCAATTTGGTCGGCCTGCCCCAAGAAGGCTATGGCTTCTCGAACAATCATACCTACGCCACCCATCCCGCGAGCTTCGAGGAAAGTCAGTTCACGCTTGACGCTCAGGATCTTAGGGAATTGCGCATCCGCCTAAAGTACTGAGGATCGTCGCCTTGGTCACGTTGGACGCCTAGCGGCGGGAAGATCGTCACGGGGACTTCTGACGGCATCGGAGAATGCGGTGCACGGTCGGTCCTATAGTAGGGGCCAGCCGTGAACCTGGCGCGTCAGAAAAGGCACGCAATCGTGGCGGTCGCTCCGGTCTCGGGGGGTAGGTTGCCCCCGTCGCAATGCGCAACCCCGATCAAGCTTGCGGGTCTTCTCCCTGTTGAAAAAGCTGGGTTTCGAGGAATAATCTCATTCCACTTTGATCTTGGAGACAGATGATGAGGGATATGTTTAGAACGATCCTGGTCGTTCTTGCTTTCTGCTCTGGGTCGGTTGCTAACGGTGCGCAGCCGATCATCGACAATGAACGGGTGAGCGTATGGGACACGACAAGCGCACTCGCCCCGTCCGAGCACGATTTCGTGGCGGTGTCTCTGTCTCATCCTGGAACCGCATCCTTCGGCCACAAGGGCGCAGTACCGGGCGCGCCGGGCACGCACACTGTGGTCATCGAACTAAAGGAGCACCCCGTGGCCCCGATTCGCAATGACTCGGGGTATCCAAACGCATTTCCCCGACCGCGCGTGAAGAAGCTCTTCGAGAATGACCGTGTCATCGTCTGGAGTTACAGCTGGAATCTGGGCGAGCCGACGCCCATGCACTTCCACGACAAGGACGTCGTCGTTGTCTACGAAGAAGACACCGCCCTGAAGTCAACGACCCCTGAGGGATCCAGTATTGTGAACGAGTACAAGTCAGGAGAGATCCGCTTTAACGCACGCAATCGCACGCACACGGAACTCCTCATGCGGGGTACCGGAAGCGCGGTCATGACGGAGTTGAAGTAGTTCTTTGCGCCCTGACCTGCATCGAAGGCGACCCGTTGCAGCGACCCCCGTTGACCCCGTTGACGGTGCGGGAAGGGCCGTTGGCGTAAAGCCAGCGGGCCCCCTTGTTCAGGGAGCTGCCGCCGTGACCTAGTTCAACTTGGGTTTTCGGGCTCGACCGGCTTCACTCGCCTCTGTGACTTCGTTGAGTCGGCCGGTCCTGACGTCGTAGATGTAGCCATAGATGGGGATCTCCGGGGCGATTAGGGGATGGTCGAGAATCCGCTGAACATCCTCCAGGACCGCCTTCTTGGGATCACCGATGGTCAGCCACCTGACATAGCGACCGGCGGCCGAGCCAGGCCCTTGACCGATATCATGCCAGCCGTTTGCGTCGATCTGGGCCGTATCGAGACTGCGGGCCAGCAGGTCCGAGATGATCTCGTCGGTGAACACGAGCATGCCGCAGTCCGTGTGATGGATGACAAAATACTCGCGCGTCCCAAGTAGTTTGTGCGAAATCACAAGAGAGCGGATCGCATCGTCCGAGGCACGTCCGCCTGCGTTACGGATGACGTGCGCGTCTCCCTCGGAGAGCCCGGCGTACTTGGCCGGATCAAGACGGGCATCCATGCAAGTCAGAATGGCGAACTGCCGCGCGGGAGGCAGTGGCAGTTCGCCTTTCTTGCCGAATTCGGCGCTATAGCGCTGATTGGCCGCGAGAACCTCGGAGAGTAGGGTCATATGGCTTCCTCTCTAATGTGAGACCAAGAGCTCTTAGCATAGGCTAACTAAGGGAATCCTTTGTCGATCGAACGATCTCGCATTTGGATATATCACTCCATCCCGTTTCTGGAGCCATCTTGGAAGCGCGCCAACGTCTTGCCGGCGCGCGAGGACTCGAGACCAGCGCCAAAGGAGATCTCGGGCGTTGACGGGCGCGCCTTCGGACGCGGGGCCGCTTCGGAGCGCAGGCCCGCGCGATGCCAAAGGGGCTGGTCGACAAAAGTGGTGCCTCAGACCCCCCGAGCTTCCTGCTTACCCGAACGCGCCCCCCGGCGATTGGCCATGGCCCTGGGTCACGGGTCAGCTTGAACCAGCTCGCGCATATGCTTAGTTGGAATGCTTCTTCGGCAACGCCGGTGCAAGCCAGCATACTGGACGATTCCCCTCTTGCAGCGTCTCGCTCATGCTCAGACCCAAATTGCCTTGGCTGAATCTGGCTGCCATCGCAGCGGTGGCCGTGGCTGGGGCACTCATCTTTGCTGGGAACTTCGAGCGGCGGCCGCCAGAACACCTGCTCAATGTCTCCTACGATCCTACCAGAGAGCTCTATCGGGCCCTCAATGCACAGTTCGTCCGGGATAGGGAGAAGGCGAGTGGCGAGCATCTGGAGATTCAACAATCGCACGGCGGGTCCACGCGTCAAGCCCATCTCGCAATCAATGGCGAATTGCAGCCGGACGTGGTGACGTTGGGGCTCCCGTCCGATGTCGATGCACTTCGCAAGCGGGGCCAGATTGCGGGGGACTGGGCGGCACGGCTGCCGAATCAATCTCGGCCCTACTATTCCACAATTGTGTTTGTTGTTCGCCAAGGTAATCCGCATGCTATCGCAGATTGGCCCGACCTGATTAAGCCCGGCGTCGAAGTGATTACCCCCGATCCCAAGTCCTCAGGCAATGGCAAGCTCAGTGCGCTCGCGGCCTGGGGTTCGGTCGTCACAAGGGGCGGCAGCGAGGCTGGGGCCCTCGACTATCTCCGGGAGCTGTACCTCCACACGCCTTTTTTGGTTCCGGCAGCGCGCGAGGCAGGCTTGGCGTTTGCAGTCGAAAGACTGGGGGACGTGCACCTTGCCTGGGAGAACGAGGCGTTGCGGGAGGTGGATGAATCCAAGGGCAGTCTGAGGATCGTCTATCCACCGGTTAGCATCCTGGCGGAGCCTTCGGTGGCCTGGGTGGACGCCAACGTCAAGGCGCATGGAACCTCCGAGCTGGCCCGAAACTATCTGGAATACCTCTTCTCGGACGAGGCTCAGGAGATCATCGCGCAGGAAGGATACCGGCCGCTCAGCCCAGACGCCCTAAAGCGGCATGCCGATCGGCTGCCACCCCTGCACCTTTTTGAGGTCGGCGCGATTGCTCGGGACTGGGAGGATGCCGAGAACCGGTTTTTTGCCCAGGATGGCATCATCGACGCGGTCTACCGACCCAAGCCGCGCTAGTGGCCTGCGAGAGCGACAGTGACTGAAGCGGCAATTTCTGATACGGAACCCTTTTCCCCGACTCGCCGTGGGATGAAACTCGGAAGCTATCCTTGGGGGTTCGCGCGCGCCGACCTGATCGCGGGCCTGACGGTTGCGGCCATTTCATTGCCGCAAAGCATCGCCTACGCCCTGATCGCTGGTGTGGACCCGCGCTTTGGGCTGTATACTGCAATTGTCTTCACAGCGGTCGCCGGACTGCTCGGATCGTCAAAGCACCTCATCAACGGACCGACTGGTGCCATGTCCCTGGTGGTGTTTAGCGCGCTGGCCTTCATCGACCCCGAGGCGCGCGTGGACGCCTATGAAGCCCTTTTCTTGCTCGCGGTGCTAATCGGTGCGATCCAGATCGCCATTGCCGTGCTCAAGCTGGGCGATCTAACCCGCTATATCTCCGAGTCGGTCGT
>JBEKVI010000017.1:30756-105661 GCA_049514215.1 Burkholderiaceae bacterium | reverse complement strand
ATTTAGAGGAACCGGGCGCGCCGCCCCCGAGCTAGATCCACAGACCGAAGGGTGCAACGCGGGCTTTGGCGCATCCCATGTGCGCCGGTCGAGCGGCAGCCCTCGAGCAGCGCACCTGAAGGCTCGAACCACCGCGAGAGCATTCGCGTTCGCCCGGCCGTTTGCCGCTCTCCGATCCCTGTTTCTGGGGGACCGTAACAATCCTGTCACATCAAGGACCAAGAATTGTCGCCCTAACCAGGAGAATTCATGGAATCGGTGATCGGCTCGTTGACCGGCGGTACTGCGCTCCTTCTCATCCTCGCACTGATCCTTGCGCTCGGCTTCGAATTCGTCAACGGCTTTCACGATACGGCCAATGCGGTCGCGACGGTCATCTATACCCATTCGCTCAAGCCCGTCTATGCGGTCGTCTGGTCGGGCCTGTGGAATTTCCTGGGCGTGGTGACGTCCACCGGCGCCGTGGCCTTCGGGATCATCGCCCTGTTGCCGGTGGAATTGATCGTCAACGTCGGCTCCGGGGCCGGGTTTGCGATGGTGTTCTCGCTGCTGGTCTCGGCGATCGTGTGGAACCTGGGCACCTGGTATCTCGGCCTGCCCGCGTCGAGTTCCCATACGCTCATCGGCTCGATCGTCGGGGTCGGTCTCATGAATTCCTATCTGTCCTCGACCACCCATTTCGGCGAGGGCATCAACTGGGGCAAAGTCTCTGATACGGTGATGGCGCTGCTCGTCTCACCGGTGGTGGGTTTCATCTGCGCTGCGCTGCTGCTGTTACTGGCCAAGGCCCTCATCCACAACCCCGAGCTCTATCAGGCGCCCGAAAAGGACAAGGCACCGCCCCTGTGGATTCGGGCGCTGTTGATTTTCACCTGTACGGGCGTGAGCTTTGCGCATGGTTCCAACGACGGCCAAAAGGGGATGGGACTCATCATGCTCATCCTCATTGGCATCGTTCCGGGCATCTATGCACTGGACTTGGGAACCAGCGAATCCGGCGTAGCCAAGCTCGTTCAGACGTCGCATCAAAGCGTTGCAATACTCGACCAGTTGCCCGGCGCAGCTGGCGCCAAGGACGTCACCGACGCGCAGGCCCAGGCGACGCTCTCGGTCTTTTTGCGTAGCGGCGAGAAGACGGATGCAACCCTGTCTGCGGTGGATCACGCCGCGCACGCGGTCGATGCCGAATTCGCCAATATCCACTCGTTAAACGATATCCCGACGGATTCGCGGCGCGCGCTTCGCAGCAATGTCTACGTCCTCTCGGAATCGCTGGGCAAGCTCCTCAAAGGCGATACCTTCAAGCCGGAAGACAAGGCGGTGCTCACGCAACTGCGCAACGAGCTCCATGATGCGACCACGTTCATTCCTCTTTGGGTCAAGGCTTCAGTCGCCATCGCCTTGGGTCTTGGAACCATGGTCGGCTGGAAACGCATCGTCGTGACCGTCGGCGAAAAAATCGGCAAGGTCCACCTCACTTACGCGCAAGGGGCCTCGGCAGAACTGGTCGCCATGGCAACGATTGGCGCGGCGGACGTGTTCGGACTTCCTGTGAGCACCACCCATGTCCTGTCCTCGGGGATCGCAGGGACGATGTACGCCAACCGCTCGGGCCTGCAGAAGGATACCGTGCGCAATATCATCCTTGCCTGGGTCCTGACCTTGCCCGTATGCGTGTTCCTTGGGGCGTCGCTGTTTGCCGCGAGCCTTTTCGTGATCCTGCGCATGTTCGCCTGACGCGTTTCTCCTTCGACGGGCGCGCGCCTTGGAGAGCGGGCGGCAATCGAGGCACAATGGGCCCGTCAAAGGAAGGAGCCAGCGATGGGCGAGGTCAGAACCGGACAGTTCGAAGGAGGTGCAGCGTTCGTCGACGGCACCTACGTCGCCAAGGCGGACGCGAAGATTTCGCTATTCGATTGGGGCTTTACGCGCTCGGATGCGACCTACGACGTGGCCTCGGTCTGGAAGGGCGCGTTCTTTCGTCTTGACGACCACCTGGACCGCTTTTTCGCGAGTCTTGGCAAACTTCACCTGTCGATCCCTTACCATCGCGAGGACGTGCGTGCGATCCTGCATGGCTGCGTCCGCGCGGCCGGCCTTAAAGACGCGTATGTCGCCATGGTCTGCACGCGCGGTGTACCCGCGCCGGGAAGCCGCGATCCGCGCGATGCGACGAACCGCTTCTACGCCTATGCCTTGCCCTTCGTCTGGATCGCTCCACCGGAGAAGCAAGCGCAGGGCATTGATCTTCACATCAGCCTGCGCGAGAGGATTTCTCCGGCTTCGGTCGATCCCACCGTCAAGAACTACCATTGGCTCGATCTGGTCCAGTCGCTTTTCGAAGCCTACGAGCATGGCCGTGATACAAGCTGCCTTGTCGATGAGCGCGGCAACATTACCGAAGGACCGGGCTTTAATGTCTTCGCGGTGCGCGAGGGCGTCGTCCATACAGCCGGGCGTGGAGTGCTCGAAGGCATTTCGCGGCGCACCGCCATCGAGATCTGCCAGCGGCTGAACCTGCCGCTCGAGGTCGGCGCATTGCCGGCCGAGCTTTTGCGCCATTGCGACGAGGCCTTTCTGACTTCAACAGGCGGTGGCATCCTGCCTGTGGCAAAGGTCGATGGCGTCCCACTTCTGCGCTTTCCCGGGCCCGTCACGCAAGTTCTGCAGAAGGCCTATTGGGCCTTGCACGAGGAGCCGGCTCACCGCGATCCGGTCACCTACTAAGAATAGCGGGCTGGCAAGCTCGCCCAGTGACCCGTTTGGCGCGACTGTCCCATCGACGCGCAAGGCCGGTGCATGCGCTCCAGGAAGGATGCGGTATATTCTTGGCGTCTTCAAACCACAACGAGAACGGACATCGACCTCGAACAAGCCGTCGTGCCAGCGCCGTGGCTAGGCCGCCTTGAATTGGGATTCACCAGTGTGATCGAGCGCCACGGCAGCGACGCCCTGAGCCGTACGGTCCTCTCAAGGCGACGTCACGAGGGTCCGCTGCGCGTGCAAAAGCCCCTCTATCCGGAGGGCGTCGAGATCTGCCATGCGATCGTGCTCCATCCGCCCGCCGGTGTCGTCGGGGGTGACGAACTCGAGCTCGAGGTGCGCGTGGGCGCCGGTGCACACGCGACCATCAGTACCCCGAGCGCAACCAAGTGGTACAAGACCAACGGGCGAGCCGCGCGCCAGACGACCCAGATCGTGCTCGGACCCGGGGCCAAGCTCGACTGGCTGCCGGAAGAGAATCTCTTTTTCGACCAGGCGCACGCGAACCTGCGCTTCGAACTCAGGGCCGACCCGTCGGCCGCGGCCATCGGCTGGGATGTCACCATGCTCGGGCGCAGCGCGCGCGGGGAGCGCTTTCGCTCCGGTGATCTGGGCTTTAGGAGCCGCATCGAGCGCGCAGGCGAAGTCCTTTGGTGCGAACAGGCACGGATTCGGGGAGGCGATGGCCTGCTTGAGCTGCCGACCGGAATGGCCAATCGCCCGGTGCTCGCCACACTCTGGGCGCTGGGCAGCGCGTGCACGGCCGAGCTGGCTGAAAGCCTGGCGCCACATTTGCCCTGGTCCGACGAGTTGCGCGCCGGCAGTACCAGCCTGCCCGGAGGTATATTGCTGGTGCGCGTCCTAGGCCATGCGGTCGAACCGGTACGAACCCTGCTTGAGCGGCTCTGGGCTGTGCTCAGACCGCGGGTACTGGGTCGGCAGGCCCAGCCGCTCCGACTTTGGTCCTCATAATCTTCGGAAAGACGCAATGGAACTGACCCCCAGGGAGAAGGACAAGCTCTTGATTTTTACGGCGGCGCTCGTGGCCGAAAGACGCCGGGCGCGCGGTCTGAAGCTCAATTATCCCGAAGCCGTCGCGCTCATCTCGGCTGCGATCATGGAAGGCGCCAGAGACGGCAGGAGCGTGGCCGAACTCATGCACGCGGGCACCACGATCCTCACGCGCGCCGACGTGCAGGACGGTATCGCCGAGATGCTCCCCGACATCCAGGTCGAGGCCACCTTTCCCGACGGGACCAAACTCGTCACCGTGCACAACCCCATCCTCTAGAAAGGACGTCCCATGTTCTCTTCCCGGCCGCCCTTGGCCTTGCTCTTGAGTCCGAGGCAGTGCTCATGATCCCCGGCGAGCTTTTGGTGGCACCCGGCGAGATCGAGCTCAATGCGGGTCGGCCCACCGCGCGCCTCGAAGTCGCCAATGCCGGCGACCGGCCGATCCAGGTCGGCTCGCACTATCATTTTTTCGAGGTCAATGGCGCACTGCAGTTCGATCGGGCCGTCGCGCGCGGAATGCGCCTGAACATCGCCGCCGGGACGGCGGTGCGCTTTGAACCGGGTCAGTCGCGCACGGTGGAGTTGGTGGCGTTCGCCGGCGATCGCAAAATCTACGGATTCAACGGCCAGATCATGGGAGCCTTGTGATGGTGGCGATCTCGCGCCAGGCGTACGCGGAAATGTTCGGGCCCACCGTCGGCGATCGTCTCAGACTCGCCGATACGGAACTGATCATCCAGATCGAGAAGGACTTCACCGTCTATGGTGAAGAGGTGAAATTCGGCGGCGGCAAGGTCATTCGCGATGGCATGGGCCAGAGTCAGCGCACCTCCAGCGAGTGCGCCGACACCGTCATCACCAACGCGGTGATCATCGACCACTGGGGCATCGTCAAGGCGGACATCGGCATCAAAAACGGTCGCATCAGCGCCATCGGCAAGGCCGGTAATCCCGACACCCAGCCGGGGGTGACCATCGTCATTGGGCCCGGCACCGAGATCATCGCGGGCGAAGGCGCGATCGTGACAGCCGGAGGGATCGACAGTCATATCCACCTCATTTGCCCGCAGCAGATTGAAGAGGGTCTCATGTCCGGCATCACGACGATGTTAGGCGGCGGCACGGGTCCAGCCACGGGTACCGCGGCCACCACGTGCACGCCCGGCCCCTGGCACATCGCGCGCATGTTGGAAGCGGCCGAGGCGTACCCCATGAACCTCGGGTTTTTGGGTAAGGGCAA
This sequence comes from Burkholderiaceae bacterium, assembly GCA_049514215.1. Taxonomy (GTDB): domain Bacteria; phylum Pseudomonadota; class Gammaproteobacteria; order Burkholderiales; family Burkholderiaceae_D; genus BOG-994. The sequence continues at coordinate 100,644 of JBEKVI010000017.1, read as the reverse complement.
TGCGAGTCTTCCCGAACCCTTGAGCGAGCAGATCGCAGCCGGCGCGATCGGTCTGAAGCTGCACGAGGACTGGGGAACGACCCCGGCGTCGATCGACTGCTGCCTGGGTGTCGCCGAAGCGACCGACACCCAAGTGGCCATTCATACCGACACCCTGAACGAATCGGGCTTTGTCGAAGACTCGATAGCGGCCTTCAAGGGACGCACGATCCACACCTATCACACCGAAGGTGCTGGCGGCGGCCATGCCCCGGACATCATCAAGGTTTGCGGTGAGGCCAACGTGCTGCCCTCGTCGACCAATCCGACCCGTCCCTACACCGTCAATACGATCGATGAGCACCTCGACATGCTCATGGTGTGCCATCACCTCGATGCCGGGATCGCCGAAGACATCGCCTTTGCCGAAAGCCGCATCCGCCGCGAAACCATCGCCGCGGAGGATATCTTGCACGACCTCGGGGCATTTTCCATGATCTCGTCGGACTCCCAGGCGATGGGACGTGTGGGCGAAGTCATCATCCGCACCTGGCAGACCGCGCACAAGATGAAGTTGCAGCGCGGCAGCCTCTCAGGCGATCCAGGAACCCACGACAATCTGCGCGTGCGTCGCTACGTGGCGAAATACACGATCAATCCCGCCAAAACGCATGGCCTAGCGCACGAAGTGGGATCGGTCGAGGTGGGCAAGTGGGCTGATCTCGTGCTCTGGAAACCCGCTTTTTTCGGAGTCAAACCCTCGCTCATCCTCAAAGGAGGCGGGATCGCCGCGGCAGCGATGGGCGATCCGAACGCCTCGATCCCGACACCTCAGCCCGTGCACTACCGGCCCATGTTCGCCGGACTGGGCCGCGGCATCAGTCACCATTCCATCACCTTTGTCTCGCAGGCCGCAAGCAAGGCGGGGGTAGGCGAGCGGCTGGGTCTTCAGAAGCCGGTCGTGGCGGTAGCGAACTGCCGCTCGGTGCGCAAGGCCGACATGGTGCTCAACGACTGGCTGCCCCACATCACCGTCGATCCCGAAACCTACCAGGTCGTAGCCGACGGTGAGATCCTCACTTGCGAGCCGGCGCAGTCCCTTCCGCTGACCCAGCGCTACTTCCTTTTCTGATCATGGACGCTCTTTTGCGGGTCGACAAATGCGTTGCAAAACCCAACGGGCTCGCTTCTTCCCTGCTCGCGCGCGCGCGCGTACTGAGCCTGCCGTTTGCCGATCGCTGCAAGAGCCGCCTTAGGGCGCGTCTTTCCGATGGCACCGAGCTCGCCCTGTTCCTCACGCGGGGGACCGTCTTAAGGGGAGGCGATGTGCTGGTGGCCGAGGACGGAACCTTCATTCGCGTAGAAGCCCAGCGAGAGGCGGTCATCGACGCGCGCGGCACACCCGAGCAACTCGTGCGCGCTGCCTACCACCTCGGTAACCGGCACATCCGCGTGGAGTTGCACACGCACTTCGTGCGGCTCGAAGACGACCCGGTGTTGCGCGAGCTTTTGGTGGGACTGGGACTGGAGGTCTGCTCGGCCCTGATGCCGTTTGAGCCCGAGCCCGGCGCCTACGGGGGGGGCCACCGTCACGGTCACGAGGAGTCGTTTGATGAAGACTATGCTTTGGCGCAGGCTGCCTATGCCGCATCCGAGCCTTTAGGAAGCCAGCCGTCAGGCCAAGCCGTTGCGGGTCCGGGAGGCCGTCGGGATCCTTCCCACACGCACTCGCATTCCCATCCCCACTCTCACTCGCATTCCCATCCGCACTCTCACGGCACTGCGCAGCGATCGAAACCCCATGACTCCCGGCCCTGACTTCGGGCCTTGGTTCAAGGCGCTTCACCTGGCCTCGCCGGCCTTGCCCGTAGGCGGCTTTAGCTACTCGGCCGGACTCGAGGCGGCTTGCGCGGCCGAGATCGCCCACGACGAAGCGAGCGTGCAGGACTGGATTAGGGCTAGCCTGCAGACTGCGCTCGAGAGGGCCGAAGCTCCCGCGTGGCTACTTTTCTATCGAGCGTGGCAGACGAGCCGGTGGGATGAACTGCAGTCTTTGAACGCCTGGTTCCTTGCCACGCGCGAGACTCTGGAGTTACGCCGCGAGTCCGAGCAGATGGGCTGGTCGCTGGTGCACATCGCCACCGATCTGCGCTGGGGTGGCGACGATGCACGCGCCCAGCTTTTGGCGATGCGCCCGATCAGCTATCCGACCGCCAGCGCCTTCGCCTGCGCCGCCCAGGCGATCCCGGAAGAGCTGGGCGTGGCAGCCTACTGTTTCGCATGGCTCGAAAATCAGGTCACGGCGGCGCTAAAGACACTCCCCCTCGGTCAGGCGGCGGGCCAGCGGATCCTGACACGCCTCATGGAGATTCTTCCCGCCTTGATCGAGCGCGCGAGGGACCGCGCAGAACAAGGCCAGGACGGCATTGAAACGCTTGCGCCGCAGCTGGCCATCCTCTCGGCTCGGCACGAGACCCAGTATTCGCGGCTATTTCGATCCTAGATATGACTCAACGACGAACCAAGAAAAATCCGCCTTTGCGTGTGGGCATCGGTGGTCCGGTTGGATCCGGAAAGACGACGCTTTTGGAGATGCTCTGCAAGGCCATGCGGGCGCGCTACGATCTGGTCGTCATCACCAACGACATCTACACCAAGGAGGATCAACGACTTCTCACGGTTGCCGAGGCGCTCGAGCCCGAGCGTATCTTGGGCGTGGAAACGGGCGGCTGCCCGCATACCGCCATCCGCGAGGACGCCTCGATCAACCTTGAAGCCGTCGAGCGCATGCTGGGGCGCTATCCGGATGCCGATGTGGTTTTCGTCGAGTCCGGTGGAGATAATCTCGCTGCCACCTTCAGTCCGGAACTGTCGGATCTGACCATCTACGTGATCGACGTGGCGGGCGGCGAAAAAATACCCCGCAAGGGAGGCCCGGGCATCACGCGTTCGGATCTGCTGGTCATCAACAAGGTCGATCTCGCTCCTTACGTGGGTGCATCGCTGGAGGTCATGCGCGCGGATGCGACTCGCATGCGCGGCGAACGACCGTTCGTCATGGCCAGCGTGAAATCCGGCGATGGGCTGCACACCATCGTTCGTTTCATAGAGGAACGTGGATTGCTTCTCTAGCGGTTCGCTGCCCTGCAAAACGTCCGGTTCGGGCGTAGCGGGGTCGGCGCGGTGAAGGCCTCTTCGAGTCTTCGTCACGAGATCTACCTGGCCCTCGGGGGGGCAAGCGAGCGAGAGATTCTGCGCCTGGTCTCGATCCATAGCGACCCTCGGCCAAAGGTGCATTCCTATCGTTCGATCGAAGCGTTCTATGACGATGCCCACTACACCCTGGCCCGGGCCGGCCTTCTGCTGTCCCACACCGGCTTTTCGGGCCCATCCAGCCAGCAGCGCCTGACGGTCTGCGGGCCGGATCGCATGGCCGGCCCCGGCGGCGCACTCACCGTGCATGAGTGCGCGCTTCTGGCGGCCTGCTCCGACCAAGGCGTGGCCGATCAAGCACGAAAGCTTCTACTCGCCACGACGGGTATTGCCCCGCTCGGGCTCTCGCGCATCTTCGAAAGACACAGGCAGGTTACCGAAGTCGATCTCGTGATGGGCGGCACGCGACTACGCTTGAGCATGAGTTCGGGCAGGCTCTTAGCCGGCACGCGCCGATTGGACTTGAAGGAAGCGACGCTCGCATGGATCAAGGGCGACAGAAGACACCTGTTTGATCTTGCCCGGGAGATCGTGCTAAGCCAGCCCGCGCGCGTCACGCGCCAGGGGAGCACCTCGGTCGGCCTCGCGCTCGCGGGCTTTCCCCCGGATGAATTTGGCAGCCAGGCGGTCCCTGGCACCGAGTTCACGCACGCCGGGCGCGCCGAGCAGGCCCTAGGCCTCTTGGGCGAGCGCAGCATGGCCGAACTGATTCCAGTCCTAGGGGCCACGCTGGTCGGGCGCGACCCTGAGGACATCCATCAAACGCGGGTGCGGCTGCGCCGCGTGCGTCTTATCCTCCAGTGGCTGGCCCGTATCGATCGAATCGCCCAAAAGAGCTCCCCGTCTGAATCCGCTGCGCTCGATGCCGCCTTGCGTGTGCAGTATCGGGCCCTGGGTCCGGCGCGCGACTGGACGATCTTTGCCGAGAATCTGGTCGAACGGAATACAGAGGAACCGGGGGGCCGACTTCAGCTGGGGGCGCAGCAGCGCGAACAGGAAGAAGGTCATCGCGCCCGCGCTCGGCTTGCGGCCCCAGCACTACAAAGCCTCGTCATCCAAAGCGCACTGCAGTTTGATCTCGCGCGCCAGGGTACGGCTGCCTTCAGCACCGCAGATCTAGAAGCGCTCATCCTTTTGCAATTGCACCGGTCGGATCGTCGCTTGCGGAGGGAACTCAAAGGCCTGGCGCATCGCAACGCCGAGGCGCAACACCGCGCAAGGCGGCTTGCCAGGCGCATGCGCGACGAGGCTCAACTGGTGGCCCTGCTCGGAGGCCATGGCGTACCCGAGGGCTATGCATCGCAGCTGGCCAGACTGCAGACGAGGCTCGGCGAACTGCACGATTGGGCGAGCGGGCAGGTTCTGGTATCGCAACTCGGTCCGCTCGCAGAAGCAAATCTGGCGCGCTGGCTAAAAGACGGCTACGCAAAATCTCTTCGGCAAGCGCGACGCGTCGCGCGCAAATTCGGGCGTGTGCGCCCAACTTAGACCGCAGCGCCGGAATGCCGCATAATCCGACGCTTTAGCGCGACACAACCCCACTCAGTGAACTCCCGACCTCCCCCGGCCGATCGCGGCGCGGGGATCCATTCGCGCACGTCCCCCGCAGCGTTGACACAAGGGCCGATCGCCAAGACGCTTTTCTTTTTTACCTTGCCGGTGCTCTTTGGCAACGTCTTGCAGTCCTTGAATGGTTCGGTCAATTCCATCTGGATCGGCCACTACCTGGGGGAGGCCGCGCTGACCGCAAGCGCCAATTCCAACGCCATCCTGTTCTTTCTCATCGGATCGATCTTCGGGATCGCCATGGCTGCGACGATCTTGATCGGCCAGAGCATCGGAGCGTCCGACCTCGAACAGGCCAAGCGCGTCGTGGGCACCAGCGTGACGTTTTTCTCGACACTCGCCCTGGTCGTTTCCGTCGCCGGATACTTTCTGTGTCCCCAGATGATGACCTGGATGCACACGCCTGCGGATGCGTTGCCCTTAGCGGTGGCCTATATGCGCATCCTCTTTCTGGCTGTGCCGTTTCTTTTCACCTACACCTACATCATGATGGTGCTCAGGGGTGCGGGCGATTCCAAGACTCCCTTTCTGTTTTTGCTGGTTTCGGTGGGGCTGGATATCGCGCTTAATCCGGTATTCATTTTCGGCGTGGGTCCGATCCCCGCGATGGGTATTGCCGGATCCGCGACGGCGACCTTGCTGGCACAGATCGTCAGTCTGGCCGCACTCATCGGCCATCTCTACCGCACCCGACACTTTCTGCGCATCGGCGCACACGAGTGGGGCTACCTGCGACCCGACCACGCGATCCTCGGTGCGCTCATCAAAAAGGGAGTTCCGATGGGTCTGCACCTGATCTCGGTGTCACTGAGCATGATCGTGCTCATGAGCCTGGTGAATCATTTTGGCTCGCAGACCTCGGCGGCCTACGGCGCTTGCCTGCAGCTTTGGAACTACATCCAGATGCCTTCGTTCGCCGTGGGAATGGCGGTGTCGTCGATGGTCGCGCAAAACGTGGGGGCACGACGCTGGGATCGTGTCCATCGCATCGCGCAAGTCGGGGTGCTCTACAACTTTCTCATGACGGGCGGCCTCGTGGGGGTCGTCTACCTCCTGAACCGTTACTGTGTGGGCCTGTTTTTGCCCGAGAACGTCGAAGCGTTACCTTTGGCGCAGCACATCAACCTGATTGTGTCCTGGTCGTACATCTTCTTGGGCGTCACTTTCGTGCTTTCCGGAGTCATGCGCGCAACGGGGGCCGTCATCATGCCGGTCGTGATCGTCTTCTTTTCGCTTTGGCTCATTCGCATCCCGTTTGCTTCGATCACGATGGAATACTGGCAGGCCGATGCGATCTGGTACAGCTTCCCTCTGGGATCGCTTGTGGCCATGATTCTCTCGATTGCCTACTATCGCTATGGACCTTGGCAGTCGGCGCACATGCTCGAGCCGCAAAAAGTAGCGCCCGCCGGGGCCTCGGATGCGACTTTGGGAGCGTCGCAAGAAGGGTCGGGGGCCGGCGCGGTCTCGATTCCGCTCGCAAGCGATTGAGATCGGCGGTTCTTCTCGGGCGGGCCTTTTGCCCCGCGACTGCACTTCACCCCGGGCCGACGCGTCGGTCGGCCGCGATGTCTACGGGCGCGAGAGCAGCTCTTCGATACGGCGTTTTTCGGCCTCGGCCAAGGGTTTGCGCGCGGCCCCTCGTGGGTGCCGAATGCGCCAGCCGAGCCCAAGAACCGTCCCCAGCAGAAGCACGAAAGGCCCGAACCAGAGCAGCCACGTGTGCGGCTCGACGGGGGGGCGATAGAACACGAAGTTGCCGTAACGATCGTGCAGATACTGTTTGATCTCGTCGTCGGACTTGCCGGAGAGGGCCAGTCCGCGCACCTCGCGCCTGAGATCTTCCGCCAGTCCTGCATTGGAATCGGCGAGCGTCTGGTTCTGGCAGACGAGGCAGCGCAACTCGGTTTCCAGATGCTGGATACGGCGCTCGAAGGCCGGGTCCTGGGTGGCCGCGGGGGTCGCGCTCTCACTGGGCGGAGGCGGGACGGAATCGGCGAAGACCGCCTCGGAAAGACCCGCCGATCCGAGCAACAGGATGGCCCAGAGAAAGAGGACCGTTCTCATTGTTGCAGCTTCTGCACGAGCGGAAGCACCTGGGTGCGCAGGACATCAGGCGTGAGGGGCCCTATGACCTTGTCGCGGATCGTGCCCGTGCGGTCGATGACGAAGGTCTCGGGCGCTCCATAGACCCCGTAGTCGATGGCGGTCGCGCCGGTGGTGTCCGTGGCAGAAGCCAGGTAGGGGTCGCCGAACTGTTGGAGCCAGGCGAGCGCGTCGGAATGCTGGTCACGCCAGTTCAGACCGACGATGGGGACCACCTTGCTCTGGGCCAGGGCGACCAGGACGCGGTGCTCCTCGCGGCACGAGACGCACCACGATCCCCAGACATTGAGCAGCCAAACTTTGCCCAGCATGTCACGCGAGGCCACGGTCTTTCCGGGCATGCGCAGATCCGGCAGGGTGAACTCGGGCGCGGCCTTGTTGATGAGAGGAGAGGGCACGGAGTGGGGGTCGAGCATGAGGCCCCGCCCGAGAAACCCGAGCAGGACCACGAACAACACGAGGGGAACGGAGTATTTGAGAAATCTCACGGCGCCACCGTTGCCCCCACACCGCCATCGGTCACCTTGGGCCCGGGAGCGACGCCGGGTGCGCTAGACACACTTTGACTCGCCTTGGCGCGCAGGCGGTAGCGACGATCCGACAGAGCCAGAAGTCCCCCGAACGCCATGAAGAAACATCCGGCCCAGATCCAGCTCACGAAGGGCTTGATGTAGATTCGAACGCCCCATGCGTTCGAGCCGATTGGCTCCCCGAGCGACACGTAGAGGTGCCGGAAAATACCGTTGTTGATGGCCGCTTCGGTCATTGTTTGACCCGAGGCAAGATAGGTGCGTTTTTCGGGCAATAACAGCGTGTACGGCCGGCCATCGCGGCTCACCTCGACCTGCGCCTGGAGCGCGCGGTAATTGGGCCCGGGGTGCTCCGAGACCCCCCTGAGCGTGAACTCGTAGCCTGCGACCGAGATCGTCGAGCCCATGTCCAGGCGGGTATCGGTCTCAGTCTCAGTCGATTTCAGCACCGCGACCCCGATGATGAAGACGGCCACGCCTATGTGGGCCAGGTGCATCCCATAAAAACTCGGAGAATTGGCCTTGATCTTCTGCCACAAACCCGGTCGGGGCGTCAGATTCAGTCGCACGCGGATGTGATCGAGCGAGCTCACGATAATCCAGAACGCGAGAAATAGGGCGAATACCAGCGCCGCCGAAAAGGCGTGAAAGAGGACGGGCAGCGCGAGCGCCGCGACAACGGCAATCAACAGGGGCCAGCGCCGCCGCTGCCAGAGTTCGGAGGGCGATGACTCGCGCCAGCGGGTGATGGGACCCAGGCCAATGAGAATCAGCGCCGGGATCATGAGGGGATAGAACACCGCGTTGAAGTAGGGCGCTCCGACCGAGAGTTTCTCGATGCCCAGTCCGTCGAGGGCCAAGGGGTAGAGCGTACCGAGCGCCACGGCCGCCATGGCAATCGCAAAGGCCACGTTATTGGCCAGGAGCATCGATTCCCGTGATACGAGTCCAAAGCGCGTTCCCAGGCCTACCGAGGGCGCACGCCAGGCATACAGGGCGAGCGAGCCACCGATGACGATCGCCAAAAAGATGAGGATGAACACGCCGCGCGTGGGATCCGTGGCGAAGGCGTGCACCGAAGTCAAAACGCCCGAGCGCACCAAAAAAGTCCCCAACAGCGATAACGAAAAGGCAATGATGGCAAGCAGCACCGTCCAGCTTTTGAAGGCGCCTCTTTTTTCCGTGACCGCCAGCGAATGGATCAAAGCGGTGCCCACGAGCCAGGGCATGAACGACGCGTTCTCGACGGGATCCCAGAACCACCAGCCTCCCCAGCCCAGAACGTAGTAGGCCCAGGCGCTGCCCAGACAGATTCCAACGGTCAGAAAGCACCAGGCCGCAACGGTCCAAGGCCGCGACCAGCGCGCCCAGGTGGCGTCGAGCCTTCCGCCCAAAAGCGCGGCAATCGCGAAGGCAAACGCCACCGAGAAACCAACATAGCCCATGTAGAGCATGGGCGGGTGAACGACCATGCCGGGATCCTGCAAGAGGGGATTCAGATCGCTCCCCTGGCTGGGCCCCGGGAAAACCCGTTCGAACGGGTCGGAGGTGAACAACAGAAAGATCAGGAACCCGACGCTGACCAGGCCCATCACGGAAAGCACGCGCGAGAGCACCTCCTGAGGCAGGTTGCGGCTAAAGAAGCTCACCGCCAGCATCCAGACGGAAAGCATCAGAACCCACAGCAGGAGCGATCCTTCGTGCGAGCCCCAGGTTGCGGCGATACGGTACCGGTCGGGGAGGTTCGAATTGGAGTTCTGCGCGACGTTCACCACTGTGAAATCGTTCATGTAGAACGAGTACGCCAGGCAGAAGAAGGCGAGAAAGACGAGCACGAAGTGCGCGCGTGCCACCGGCCGGGACAGCCCCATGAGGGCCCCGCTGCCCAGACTTGCACCCACCAGGGGAACCGTGCCCAGGATGAGGGCGAGCGATAGGGCGACGATCAGCGAGAAGTGACCAAGCTCTGGAATCATTTTGTCGGGGCATCCTTTGGGGCCGCTGGAGCGGCGGGTTGCGTCGTGACGGACTTTTGTCCGGCAAACAGGCTGCCCTCGATGGGTTGGCCGCTCGCGCGCAAGGCCGCAGCCGCCTCCGGCGGCATGTAGTTCTCGTCGTGCTTGGCTAGGATTTGGCTGGCGTGGAATACCCCGTCTTGGCCCATGGTTCCCAGCGCCACCACGCCTTTGCCTTCACGAAACAAATCGGGCAGCAGTCCCGTATAGGCCACCTGGATCGTGCGCCCGGTATCGGTGACGCGGAAAGTGACATCCAGGCCGTGGTCGCGCTGCAGGCTGCCATCGACCACGAGACCACCGATGCGAAAGGGGCGGCCATGGGGGACCGCATCCGATGCGACCTGAGTGGGAGTGTAGAAGAACACCATATTGTCCTGAAAGGCCCTGAGCACGAGAGTCACCGCGATCCCCAGAACCACCAGTCCGACGACAACCCAACCGAGGCGGCGCGTACGAGCCTTCATGGTGAGCCGGCTTTCGTTTGAGCCCGCTCGCGCCGGGCCAGTTGATCGAGCAGTTGGGCGTCGCGAAGGGCATCGCCGGTCTGGCGCCGCGATAGCTTAAGGCTCGCCAGTTCAAGGACCAACGCGAGTGCTACAGCGCCATAAGCCCCCCAGACATAGGGGCCGTATCCGATCAGTCGAGTCCAATCCATCTTCAAACCCCCTGGGCCCCAAGGGCCAGTTCGAGGACCCATTGGGCCGAGCGTTCCCGCAACAGGATCTTCTGACGCACCCGCACCAGGGACACGGCAATCGTATAGAACCACGCGGCCAGGGTTAAGGCCAGCATCGATTCGACCATGACGCGCGCCATGGCCGGCGCTGCCGTCAGATTGATCGAGGATCCCTGATGCAAGGTGTTCCACCATTGCACCGAAAAATAGATGATCGGCAGATTCACGCTCCCCACCAGAATCAGAAGGGCGCCGGCTCGATCGCCCCGCAGGGGATCCTCGATCGCGTTTTCCAGGGCCAGATAGCCGATATAGAGAAACAACAGGATGAGCGTCGAGGTGGTGCGCGCGTCCCAGACCCACCAAGCGCCCCAGGTGGGCTTTCCCCAGAACGAGCCGGTCAGAAGCGCCAGCACGGCGAAAACGGTGCCCGTGGGCGCAAGGGCGCGCATCATAAGCGCTGAAAGGCGTGTACGAAACGTCAGCGTGAGGACCGCATAGCCGCACATCACAAAATAGGTGAACATCGCCATCCAAGCGGTAGGCACGTGGATGAAGAGGATGCGGTAGTGCTCCCCCTGCTGGAAGTCGACCGGAGCGACGACCAATCCGAGATAAAGCCCAATGACAGCAAATATTCCCGCCGCCCAGGCGAAATAGGGGATCATCTTGCCCGCAACCGGATAGAACGCGGAGGGCGCGGCGAAGCGGTAGAGAGGAGTCATGGCCGAGAAAACCCCTAGTCTAAAGCAATGCGCAACGCCGCCGCCGCCGCCAGGGGCGCAAGCACCGAACCGGCCAAGGCGAGCGCTCCCAGCAGCATGAGAGGCCCGGCGAAGTCGACGCCGGAGCGGAGGGCTTCAACGGCCCCGCTCCCGAAAACCAGCACAGGGATGTAGAGCGGCAGGACCAAAAGCGCGATCAGAACCGAACTCGCGCGCGCCCCCAGGGCGAGCGCCGCTCCGACCGCCCCGATCATGGACAAGACCGGCGTGCCCACGAGCAAAGAGGCAAAAAGGAGAAAGAGGGCGCTTCCGTCGAGGCCGAATGACAGTCCAAGCACCGGCGCAAGCAGGGCCAATGGAAGCCCGGTCAGGATCCAGTGCACGGCTATTCTCGCGCCAACCAGGGCAGGCAGGGGATAGGGCGATAAAAGCAGCTGTTCCAGTGAGCCGTTGATCGCATCGCGCGAATACAGGCGCGGCAGGGACAAGAGGACCGCGAGGAGTCCACACACCCAGATCGCGCCCGAGGCCAGTGCCGACAGACGGGTTGGATCGGCTCCGATCCCCAGCGGAAACAGGCTTGCGACCACGACAAAGAACAAAAGCGGCTCGGCGACATCGGCGCGACTGCGCAGCGCAATCTTGAGCTCGGCGCGGATGCCAAGCGCGAACGCGGCAACGACGCCCGCGCTTCTTGGGGTGGGCGAGCTCCAGGGCTCCCGCACGGCATCACGCGGCTCAAGGGAGATGTTCACAGGGCCAAGGTGAGAGCCGAAGGGGGAAGTCTTAGGGTCTGGTGGGACGTCAGGACAGCACTGCCGCCTTGCCCCAGGTGGTCCGCAAGAAGACTCTCGAGCCATCGGACGCCGGCATCGTCGAGCCCCGTGCCCGGTTCGTCCAGGAGCCAAAGCGCACGCTGCGAGAGCGCCACTCGCGCCAAACCCATGCGCCGCCTTTGACCGAGTGAGAGGTGACGCGCAGGAAGATCGCGGCGCTCGAGAAGCCCGGCGCTCGCAAGAGCCTCAAAGAGCACGGCGCGTTGCAGTCGAAGTGCATCGAAGGCCAGCTGTAGTTCGAGATTCTCCAGGACGCTAAGCTCGTCCCGAAGTGGCACGGTATGCCCGAGGTAGACGAAGTCGCCCCGATCCGCTGCGGGCTCGCCACTGCCGGGGCCACCCCACCACAGCACCGCTCCGGCCGCGGGACGCGAAAGCCCCGCGAGGATCCGCAAAAGGCTCGTTTTTCCGCTGCCGTTGGATCCGACGACCACAAGCGCCTGACCGGCCTCGAGCGCGAAGCCCAGATTCTCGAAGAGGCGGCTTGAGCCACGCTCGCAGCAAAGATCGCGAACTTCGAGGTGCCGCATTGCTCGCACCGCCTGGCTCAAGGGACGACCCGATCGATGATGACCGTCACGCCCCGGACCCCGGGTTTGACCGTCTGGGGGGCACTTTCAAGGTCCCCGGGCTGCGGGAGGGGCTGCCCGCTTTTGGTCACACGCGCCTGGATCACCACTGCCTTCTGGGCGGAAAGCTTCGCGGCCGGGGTCATGGACTGTGCATCGCTTAGGGTGAATTCCCGGGGGAGTTCACGTGCCCCAAACTTCAGCACGGCCACCGGCATGCGCGAGCCTGAAGCGCTTTGATCGACCGTGCGCGCGAAGATGTAGACCGTGTCCGAGAGGGTTACTTTTGCGGCCAAGGCGGGGGCCAAGTCGACGCGGCCCGAGACCGAGGCCGACGCGGATGGCGCCGCGGGCGTTGCGAGCGCATCCGATCCCTTTGGTGCCGCAGCCGTGCCGGGACCGGCACCGCCGGCGTCGAGTCGGGCCTGAAGCGTGGCCAGTGCAGCATCGACTTCCTTCGCGTCTTCGGAGTCTGCGGGCAGCTGCTGCCGCAGCTTTCCCCAGTAGTCAAGGGCGCCCTTGACGTCGCCCCGGCCGACCGCCACCGTACCGGCGAGCTCCAGGGCCTTGGGGTTGTTCGGATCGACCTTGATGGCCTGCATCACGATCTCGGCGGGCTTGCCTTCGAGATTGCGACCCTGTGCCATGGCGAGAGCGTCGGCGTAATCCGCCAGGAGTTGCGCGTCCGGGGGAGAGAGCCTGACGGCCTGCTCGTAGGCGCGTGCCGCTTCAGGATAGTGTTCGAGGACCATTTGCGAGCGCGCAAACAGGATCCAGCCCTGCATGTCATCGGGGTTGGCCTGCAGCTTCTTTTGTAGGCTCTCGACCATCGCCAGCACGCGCGGATCGTTGGGACCGATGCTGGCTCCCTGACCCTGCGGCGCCACGCTCGCGGTCTGACCCGAGAGTGCATCGAGGCTTCCCAGTCGGAAGTAGAGAAAACCGGAGAGCACGAGAACCGATGCTCCCAGCACCAGCGCGAGCGCGCGCAAAGGACGCGCCGGTGGCGCTGCGGTTGGTGCGGCCCCTGAAAGCTCGGTCGCGGCGCGCTCGCTCAGATCTTCCAGTGCGCTCTGACGCTCGGCTTCACTCCAGCCTCCGTTATCGGCATCGCGCAGCAGCTCTTCCCGTTCTTCGCGCCAGACGGCCAGGTTGGTCTCGGCTGCAACGAGCCGTGCGCCACGCGTTGGACGCCATAGCGGAAGGACTACGGAAGCGATCGCAGCTAAGACCACGATCACCATGAGCGTTATTCCAAGGATCATGGGATGGAAAGGGGTGGTGACAGGATGGTGACAGGCCCCGGGGGCCGTAAAACGTGCCCGTAGTATACGGCCTGCCCAAAATCGCCCTCATCCCTCGTGCTGTTTCTAGTATATGTAGTCTAAGTGTCTGATTTATACCATATTCAATTCGTTGCTTACCGAATACACTGGCGAGGCAACAGGGAGCCGGGGCGGGCCGCGATATCGGCAATCGTCCCGGTGATCTGGGTCCTGCCGGGGATCGCAGCGCATCCGCGGCTGGCCGACCTGCACCAGAACAAGAAAGAACACCGGTTTAGCTGCAGTTCAGGGAAAGGCCTACCTCTGTCAGATGCGCCATCGAACGGTTCTCGAGTACAGGAGCTATCGCTATCTGAAGGTCGCCACCCTCGTGAGCCTGGCCTCGCTCATCGCCTACGTCGTCGCGCGGCCGCCCGAGGAGGGACCGCAGTTTCCGTTCGGTAGTACCTGGACCGGCTATGCCCTGGGGACCCTGGGCGCATTACTCATCGTCTGGCTTCTCTGGTTTGGGGTGCGCAAGCGCAGTTACAGCAGCGGCGGATCGGTCCAGGGCTGGCTTTCGGCCCACGTCTACCTCGGGGCGGCCCTCATCGTGATTGCCACGCTGCACGCGGGCTTTAGCTTCGGCTGGAACATCCATACGCTCGCCTATGCGCTCATGATGCTGGTCATCCTGAGCGGTTTCTACGGGATTTTCGTGTACGTGCGGGTACCGAATCTCATCTCGCAGAACATGGCCGAAGATACGCTCGAGGCGCTCTTGTCCGAGATCAACGATCTGGACCGGGATGCGGCGCGCATCGCGCTCCAGCTTCCCGACGAAGTCAATCGCGCGGTGGCGCGCTCAGCCAAGGGCACGCGTATTGGTGGGGGGGTGCTGCGCCAGCTGCGCGGTCGGCAAGCGCGCGATCCGAACGTTTTGGCGATCACGCTCCTGGAGAAACTGAGCAAGCAGTTCAAAGATGATCAGGCCACGCATGCGCGCGAACTCTACGCGATCCTGGTGCGCAAGCAGAATCTGGTCGCGCGCGCCCGTCGCGAACTGCGCCTGAAAGCCGTCTTGCAGTTCTGGCTGTTCTTCCATGTCCCGCTTTCGATTGGCCTTGTTGTCGCGCTGACGGCCCATATCGTTTCGGTCTTTTTCTACTGGTAGCGAGCCATGCGCTGCCTGCTCATCACCATTACCCGCAACCGGCGTGGTCAGCCCATCCGCGAAGGACGGGTCGTCTCGGGCGAGGTCTTGACCATCGGGCGGGCCAGCGACTCCAGTATCTATCTGCCCAACGCCCGCGTGAACCTCCACCACGCAACCTTGCGTACCGAGGATGACGGGCGGCTCGTCATCGAGGCCAACAACACGCCCATCGGCGTGAACGGAGCCTTTGCCCAGCGTGCCAGGCTGCGGCCCAACACGCATCTGACGATCGGTCCGTACGAGCTGGGGGTCGAACTCGCCGGGGCTGAGGGCTATCCCGAGCATGACTTCGCGCTGACGGTCGAGTTGCAGCAGGGCGCATCCGCCCAGCGGGTTCCGAGCCGGCGCGCGGCCATGACGCTGGCTGAGGCCGGTCTTCGCAAACGCATTCCTTCGCTTCTGATCGCTCTCATCATTGGCGTGCTCTTTCTCGCCTTCCCCATCTTGCATGCGACCAAGCCTGAATTTCGCGCGCAGGAAAAGGAAATGCAGCTGGCACCGGTCCTAGCCGACGAGTCCTGGAGTCCTGGCGCGCTTGCGGCAGGGCATCGCGGCTTCGGGCGCAACTGCAGTTCGTGCCATTCGCTGCCCTTCGTTCACGTTCGCGACCAGGAGTGTCTTGTCTGTCACGAGACGACGGGAAACCACATTCAGGATGCGTCCCTGCAAAAGGCCGCCTTTGACTCGATGCGCTGCGCCGAATGCCACCGCGATCATCGCGGCCTGGCGAGCATGACCGATATTGATCCCGTCATGTGCGTGCAGTGCCACGGAAGCGTCCGCGAGAAAGGCTTGAAAACGGCGTTGCCCGACATCAGTGACTTCAAGACGGCGCATCCGCCGTTCAAGCTCTCGCTTCGGACCGGCCCTTTGGCCGGCGATCTGGTGCGCGTTTCGCAGGAGGCAAGACCAGCACCCAGGCAAAGTCCTGGGCTTAAGTTTCCGCACGATATTCATCTCGCCAAAAGAGGCATCGAGAGCCCCATGGCGCCTGCCGGCCAGAACGGGCGCGTGGTACTCAGCTGCCGCGACTGCCACCTCGCCGAGGAGTCGGGTGTCGGCTTTAAACCGGTGTCGATGGAACGACAGTGCGCGAGTTGCCACCGGCTCGAGTTCGAGCCTGACGTGACGAGTCGGCAGGTCCCACATGGCTCGGAGCGCAACGTCATGCTCACGCTGCGTGAGTTCTACGCGAGCGAAGCGCTCGGCACCACGCCCTTGGAGGTCACCACCGTCGACGGACTCCTGCGCCGCCCCCCCATGCGGCCGCTCGAGGTCCGTCAGCGGCAGGCGGCCGACTGGGCCAACGAGAAGGCCTTGCACGTGGCCACCGACCTCTTCGAGGTGAGGGTGTGCGTGGTCTGCCACGAAGTCAGCCGCACGGGTGAAGTGTTGCTGCCCACGGCCTCAGGACAAAGCGTGCTCGGCGTGCCGTGGAAGGTGGCCCCGGTCGTACTCACCCAGCACTTCATGCCCAAGGCCAGTTTCGAGCACGCCAAGCACGCCGCAATCGATTGCCTCGACTGCCACAAGGTGACGCAGTCCAAAAACCTCGCCGAAGTCGCGATGCCCGAGATCGGGAAGTGCCGGGAATGCCACGTCGGCGCTGAGCCCGAGACGCACAAGATCTCGAGCAACTGCGAACTCTGTCACGGCTTTCATCGTCATTCCCCGCCCACGGGGATCAAGCCCTCGGCCGCGATGGTCGCCGGGATGCCCCAATCGGGGCCGAACGCCGTGTCCGCCGAGCCTCGTGTCGTCCTATCGGAGCCAAAATGATCTCGGGTACCAGTTCGCGCCATCGGGGAGCCAGGCTGAAAGCGGCAAGCGTTATGCTGGCTGCGGTCCTTCTTGGGTCCTGCGGCGGCGGCGGGGGTGGCTTTGAGACGTCGCTGCCCACTCCGCCGTCATGCCCCAGCTGCGCCTCGAATCCGAACAATCTGACGAGCTCCGACGTTCGAACCGTGGTGGCGCAGGCGGTCGGCGAGGCTCAGGCGCATGGAGTCAAGGCCACGATCGCCGTGTCCGATCGCGTGGGCAACATTCTCGCCGTCTATGCCATGACCGGCGCCGGGGCGGCCGTCACGATCACCGATGGCCGGCCCGTGGCGGGAGGCCTGGACAACGTCGCTCTTGGCGCGAGTCGCCAGGTCCTCGGGTTGAACGCCGCCGAACTGGCGACCGTCTCCGAGGCCGTGACCGCGGCCTATCTGTCCTCGGCCGGCAACGCGTTTACGACGCGTACGGCAGGCCAAATCATCCAGGAGAACTTCAATCCGGGCGAACTCGGGCAGCCGAGCGGCCCTCTGTTCGGCGTGCAGTTCTCGCAGCTGCCATGCTCCGATCTCGTGACGACTTCGGGTACCGCAGGCCCGCATTTCTCGCCACTCGGATTGTCGGCATCGCCCGGCGGAGTGCCGCTTTACAAAGGCGGCGTCTTGGTCGGTGGGGTCGGCGCCATCGCCGACGGCACCTACACGATCGATCGCAATTTCAATGTCATAGCGCCTGCGCTCAATGAACTGATCGCGGTTGCCGCGGCCACGGGATTCTCGGCGCCTCCTGCGATTCGCGCCAACCTCATTACCGTGAACGGCCGCGCGTTGCGCTTCGTCGACTCCGACGCGATTTTCTCCAACCCCGCTGCTCCACCGGCTTTGACCGCCAAGCTGGGCGCGTTTGCGGTTGCGCCGAGCGCGGGCGTGTCCTTCGGGCAACCGGGATCCGGAATCCGTCCCGATACCGGGGTATTGAGCGACCTGGGCGCCGACGTGCTGGTCGATGGCGCCAACACGGTCCGCTTTCCGCCCATCGCGGGCACCGATGGGCTCATGACCCAAAATGAAGTCCTGCAGATCCTCAGGCAGGCGCTCGCCGTGGCGAATCACGCGCGTGGCCAGATCCGCCTGCCCCTGAACTCCACGGCGCGCGTGAGCATCTTCGTCGTCGACACCCGAGGGGTCCCCTTGGCTTTCGGTCGCAGTCCGGATGCGCCCGTGTTCGGAATTGACGTGGCGCTTCAAAAGGCGCGTACCGCCGTGTTCTTCTCCCAGACGAGCGCGGCTTCGGTCCTCGCGGGGCTGCCGGCGGCGACCTACCTCTCGAGCCCGAGCGCCTCCTCGATTGCGGCCTACGTGACCGCCTCCCAGACCTTTCTGGGCAATCCCCTGGCCTTCGCGGACGGGACCGCCTACTCGGCCCGCGCCATCGGCAGTCTGGCCCGGCCGTTTTTTCCGGACGGGATCAACGGCAACCCGCCGGGCCCGCTCTCGAAGGCATTTAGCGCGTGGAGCGTGTTTGACGACGGTCTCCAGTTCGATCTGAGCAACAACGCCCTCGTGGCCGTACTGGGACAGAACAACCCGCCCCTGGCGACGGGGTGCACGCCGGGCGTAAGCGAGCTGGCCAACGGGATCCAGATTTTTCCGGGCTCGGTTCCGATCTACCGTGGCCCGACCCTCGTGGGCGCAATCGGTGTCTCGGGTGATGGCGTCGACCAGGACGACATGGTGGCCTTTCTGGGTCTCGCCAACGCCGGAGTCGTGCTCGCAGACGGCATCGCGAACGCGCCGGCGAGCATCCGTGCCGACCGGATATCACCGCCCGGAACCGGGACCTCGCTGCTCTATATCCAGTGTCCGCAGGCACCCTTTGTGGACACGGGTCAGCAGGGCGTATGCAACGGCATATAGCCAAGGCATCATGGCGCGGCTTGGTTTGGCCTTTCTACTGCATCGCCCTGGCCGCCGGAACCCTTGCGGGGGTCCCGAGTCAATCGGCTCCGCCGCCGGTGGCCGTGGCGGCCATTCCGATGCAAAACATTCTGGCTGGGGCCGTCGTTGATCCTTCGGACACGACCAAGGCGATCGACGCGCTTGCACCCGGTCCGCCGCGGCCGACACAAGACGACGCCATCGAACTACGCCGCCCGCAGGGCGAGCGACTTATCTATCCCGTTCCAGCGGCTACGGCAAACCAGGTCGCCCCACCCACGGCCGCAGACCCCCGCGAAAGCCAGGCGGTGCCGGATCGCTGGCGCGTCGTCGAGGAGCTTCAGGTGATCGGCGACGAGCCCTTGAACCCCTACCACCAGAACACGCTCAAAGGGGATCGGCCCTTCGAGCCCCTCTCCGGATTGGGTCCGGACTGGTTCTTCAATCTATCGGTCACCTCGGACACCACTTTCAATGCCAGCCGCATACCGATTGCCGTCAGTCCGGCAGGTGCGGCCACCAGTGGCGAGCACGACGTTTTCGGGCGCCCCAATCTGACGGCATTCAACCAGACGGTACTGGTGTCAGCCTCGATCACTGAAGGCGACACGACGTTTCGGCCGCCCGACTACGAACTGCGCTTTGTGCCGGCCTTGAACTACTATCGTGCCACGGCCCAGGAGGAGGGCGTGGTGAACGTCAATCCCGCCGACGGATTGTCGCGCGATGACCGGTTCGTGGGGATCCAGCAGTTTTTCATCGACAAGCGTCTGCGTGATGTCTCGGATAACTTCGACTTTGACAGCATTCGTTTCGGCATCCAGCCCTTTACGTCTGACTTCAGAGGATTTCTCTTTCAGGACGATGCGTTCGGGCTGCGACTGTTCGGTACCCGGGACAACAATCTGTGGCAGTACAACCTGGCGTGGCTTCGACGCGTCGAGAAGGACACCAATAGCGGCCTAAACGACGTGGCAGCCGGACTCAGGCGCGACGACACCTTTGTTGCGAACCTCTACCGCCAGGATTTTCCGGTGGAGGGACACACCACTCAGTTCACGGTGCTGCGCAACATCAATCACGAAGACAACGAGCCCTTCTACGACGCCAACGGATTTCTGGAGCGACCCGCTCCGATCGGAGACGGCCTGCCTCACCGCTATGACGTCACCTACTATGGACTCAACGGCGATGGTCACTTCGGCACCTGGAATCTGACCTCGTCGCTCTACTCGGTCTTCGGCCATGACTCCCACAATCCGATTGCGCAGCGCTCGCAGCAAATCCAGGCCGGGTTCGCGGCGCTCGAACTGTCGCGCGACTTCGACTGGATCCGGGTGCGTGGAACGGCGCTCGTGGCCAGCGGCGACAAGAATCCCTATGACGGCCGGGCCACCGGGTTTGACGCGATCATGGAAAATCCCGACATCGTGGGTGCGGATACGAGCTTTTTCATCCACGAGGCGATTCCTTTCATCGGCGGAGGCGGGGTCTCGCTGACGGGTCAGAACTCGCTGTTGCCCAATCTGCGTACCTCCGAGGACCAGGGGCAGTCGAATTTTGTGAATCCGGGTCTATCCCTTCTGGGGATTGGTGCCGATTTCGATGTCTCCCCACAGCTTCGCATCCTGACCAACTTATCCGACTTGTCGTTTGTCAACACCAGTTCGCTCGAGGTCTTGCGAAACCAGGCCAACATCGACCGCGACATTGGCGTGGATGCTTCGGTGGGCCTGCAGTATCGGCCCTACTTTAATCAGAACGTGGTGCTCAACGCATCGGTGGCCGTGCTCGCCCCCGGCAAGGGCTTCAAGCAGATCTACGACACTCAGCGTCTGCCCTTGCCCTATTCGATCCTCGTGAATCTGCTCTTACGCTACTGAACCATGCGCGCGGAAACCTTCACTGACCCCAACCCGTCGCGCGCCCGACCCCGGTTCTTGAGCCCGGCTGCGCTTGCGCTGGTCGCAGGGATCTGCTTGAGTTTGGCTCCCGGGGCTTTCCGGGACGGCGTCGCGCATGCCGCCCAAGACGAGGAGGAACCGGTCGCACGCAGCGACACGATGGCAGACGCCGCCCCTCAGAAGCAGACGGTCGCCAACGCGCAGGCCAAATCCTCGGGCTGCCTGAGCTGTCACACCTCGACCGATCATGCCAGCATGCACGAGAATCCGGGCATCGTCCTTGGCTGCACCGATTGCCATGGAGGCAATGCCTCCGTGCGCGCGCCCGAAGGAATGACCATTGAGAACCGGGCCGAGGCGGCCTACCTTCATGCGCTCGAAAAAGCCCATGTGCTGCCGCGCTTTCCGAAGGCCTGGAACTATCCGTCTTCAGCCAATCCGCGCATGAGCTATACCCTGTTGAACCGGGAGCGTCCCGAATTTATCCGCTTCACGAATCCGGCCGACTACCGGGTGGTGCGTCTGGCGTGCGGGGCGTGCCACCTTCCCATCATCCAGGCCAGCGAGCGCAGCCTGATGTCGACGAGCGCGATGCTCTGGGAGGGCGCGTCTTACAACAACGGAATCCTGCCCTACAAGCATGCCGTCTTGGGCGAGTCCTATGTCGTCGATGGGGACCACAGCGTGGGCGCTTTGATCAAGAATCCCGTGGCCGTCGATGAGCACCTGACGGCGATGGGCATTCTTCCGCGCCTGCAGGTGCTTCCGGCCTGGGAGACGGTCCCGCCTGCGGACGTGTTTCGTGTCTTCGAGCGCGGCGGACGGGTGATCGGCAGTCAGTTCCCGGAGATCGGCCTGCCTAACGCCTCGGGCGAGCTTCAGGTCCTCGATGAGCCGGGCCGGCCCGATATCAAGCAGTCCAATCGGGGCCCAGGGACCGGCAGTCGCATTTCCGTTCCGGTGCTCAATCTCACCAAGACGCGCCTGAACGACCCGCACCTGTGGTTCTTGGGAACCAACGAGCAGCCCGGAGACTACCGTTCCTCAGGTTGTAGCGCCTGCCACGTGGTCTATGCCAACGACCGCGATCCCCTCCATTCCGGACCGTACGCCTCCTTCGGAAACGAAGGGACTTCGCAATCCGACGATCCGACCATCGCCCATGGCGAGTCGGGTCACCCGCTCAAGCACGTCTTCACGCGCGCCATCCCGTCCTCACAGTGCATGGTGTGCCATATGCATCAACCCAATGTGTTCGTGAATAGCTTCTACGGCTACACGATGTGGGACTATGAATCCGATGCGCCCTCGATGTGGCCGGAGCGCCAGAAGTATCCGAGCCTGGCCGAGGCGCGAGAAATATTGAATCGCAACCCGGAGGAGGCGGCTATTCGCGGGCGATGGGGCGATCTGGAATTCTCCAAGCACGTCTCCGAGCTGAACCCGACACTGAAGGATACGCAGTTCGCCGACTATCACGGACACGGGTGGAACTTTCGCGCGGTCTTCAAACGCGACCGCCACGGCACGCTGCTCGACAGCAAGGGCGAGCCGGTCGATGATAGTGACCCGGAGAAATTCCAAAAAGCGGTGCACCTGAGTTCCATTCATATGGATCTCGGGTTCGCCTGTGTCGACTGTCACTTCGCCCAGGACATGCATGGCAACGGTCACATCTACGGAGAGGTCGCTGCGGCCATCGAGATCGATTGCCGCGATTGCCACGGTACGGCGACGGCTTACCCCACGCTTTTCACGTCGGGCCCGGCAGCAGGTCCCGGTGGGATGGACCTGCGGCTGTTGCGCACCCAAGACGGCCGTAGGCGCTTCGAGTGGCGCGAGGGCAAGCTCTATCAGCGTTCGGCACTGGATCCGGATAAGGAATGGGAGGTGACGCTCGTGAAAGACACCGTCACGCCGGGCAACCCGAAATACAACGAGCGGGCTGCGCGCGCCAAGCTCATGTATGCCGGTGCCTTGGGCCGCGAGGGGAGGTGGGGACCGGGAGCCGAGAACTACGCCCACGCGGATGACAAGATGACCTGCTATACGTGCCACCTCTCGTGGACGACCACCTGTGCCGGCTGTCATCTGCCCATCCAGGCCAATGCCAAGACGGAGCGTCATCACTACGAGGGCGGCGAGAGCCGCAATTTCGCAACCTACAATCCGGAGGTGGCCCGGGACGACGCCTTCCAGCTCGGCGTGCACGGTCCGGTCAAGGGTTCACGCATCGCGCCGGTGCGCTCCAGTTCTGCCCTGGTGCTCTCGTCGACCAATATCAATCGCGAACATATCTACATCCAGCAGCCGCCGGTCTCGGCGAGCGGGTTCTCGTCCCAGGCGTTCGCGCCGCACTATCCACACACTGAACGCAAGACGGAGACAAAGACCTGTTCGGATTGCCACCTGTCCGAGCGCGACGACAACAACGCCATCATGGCGCAACTGCTCCTGCAGGGAACCAATTTCCTGAATTTCGTGGGCTATAACGCCTGGGTGGGCGAGGCGGACCACGTCGAAGCCGTGCGCGTGACCGAATGGGACGAGCCGCAGGCCGTCATCGGAAGTTACCTGCATCGCTATGCCTATCCCGACTGGTTTGCGGCCCACGTGGCGCGCGACCGCGAATTGCCCGAGGCGCATAGCCATGGCACCGACGATGCCGTGCGATGCCTGCAGTTGCGCGGGGAATATCTGTACACCGCCCAAGGCAGCGGGGGGATGCGGGTGTTCGATGTCGCCTCGATCGCCAACAAAGGATTCTCCGAACGCATCGTCACGGCGCCCTTTTCCCCCCTCGGGCAGGACACCCACATCGCCTCTTTGGAGGCGACCTGCGTTGCGCTGCCCACCAACCAGCCCATCGCTCCGTTGCGCAATCAAGGTGACCTGATGCGCAAAGTCAACGAGGAGCAGCCTTTTGCTGCCATCTACCACTACGCGTTCATCACCGACGCCAAGGAGGGTCTCATCGTCGTCGACGTGGATACTCTCGGGGACGGGGAGCCGCGCAATAATTTCCTCAAGCGTGCCCTGACCTGGAACGAAAACGGTGTGCTCGACGGCGCGCGTCACCTCGTTGTCGGAGGCAACTACCTGTATATCGCGGCCCGGCGCGGCGTGGTCATCTTAGACGCCAGCGATCCTCTCAAACCCAAAGTGCTCTCGGTGGTTCCCTTGATCGACGCACGCGCGGTCGCGCTCCAGTTTCGCTATCTCTTCGTGACCGATGGCGCAGGTCTTGAGGTCGTCGACGTCACCCACCCCGATCAGGCCAGAATCGTTCCTGGCGCGCTCGTGGCGATGCGCGATGCGCGGCGCGTCTACGTGGCGCGGACCTACGCCTACGTCGCCGCGGGCGCCGAAGGCCTGGCCATCGTCGATGTCGAGACGGCACACGCGCCGCGACTGGTGCGCTTCTTTAACGCCGAAGGACGTCTGGACGACGCCCAGGACGTGGTGGTCGGCTCAACTAACGCCTCGCTTTACGCCTACGTGGCCGACGGCCGCAATGGACTGAAGGTCGTGCAATTGACGTCTCCTGAATCCCAACCGAAGTTTTATGGCTTCTCGCCCGAGCCCAAGCCGCAGCTGATCGCCTGGAAAGCGACGGCTTCCCGCGCCCTTGCGCTGTCCAAGGGGTTGGATCGCGATCGCGCGGTGGATGAGACCGGTGGCCAGATTGCGGTGTTCGGACGCATCGGCTCGCGGCCGTTCCGCCTCTCGGAAATGCAAAAGTTCTATCTCAACCCGGATGGGTCGATCTGGACGGTCACCGATGCCATCGACCGCGCGGGCTTCATACCCGGCCCCGACGGTCGGCATATCGAGGCGCAACGATGAAATCATGCTGGATCGCGCTGTTGTTCATCGCCGCTATCGGAGAGGCTCATGGCGCCGACCCGGCCGCGCTGGGCGTCTATCCGTTGCCCTACCAGTCCAAGGACAAAACCCTAGGCACGGTCAACTGCGCCAACAGCACCTGCCACGGGTCGATCTCCGAATTTCACGATTCGAAAGTCCTGCAGACCGAATACGTGACCTGGTCGCGGCTCGACAAGCACACGCGCACCTACCAGGTCCTACTGAACGCGCAGTCGCGCCGCATTGCGAAGAACCTGGGGCTTCCCAAGCCCGCCCAGGAATCGAGCCTGTGCCTTGATTGTCATGCGCACGATGTGCCGGCCACCTTGCAGGGTGAACGATTCAAGCTTTCCGACGGAGTCGTATGCGAGTCGTGTCACGGGCCGGCCGAACGCTGGATCAAGACCCATCTTGAGCCCAATCCCAGCCATGCGCGCAACATCGAAGCCGGCCTGTATCCGACTGATGCACCGATCGCCCGGGCGAGGCTTTGCCTGTCTTGCCATTTCGGCAACTCCGACAAGTTCGTCACCCACCGTCTGATGGGAGCCGGGCATCCGCGCCTGAGCTTCGAGCTCGAAACGTTCTCCATGATCGAGCCGGCGCATTTTCGTCTGACCCGAGCCGAGAACTCCGATCTGATGCGCTGGGACGGGGTCAAGATTTGGGCCATCGGCCAGGCACTGGCGGTCTCCGAGACGCTTTCCATCCTGCTCGATCCCAAGCGCGGCCACGACGGCCTGTTTCCTGAACTCGTGCTTTTCGACTGTCATGCCTGCCACCACCCGATGTCCGAGCAGCGTTGGAAGCCGCACGCGGAGTTCGGGCTGCGCCAGGGTCCTGGCATTGCGCGGTTGAACGATTCGAACCTGCTCATGATGCGGGTCATCGCACGCCAGATCGATCCGGCCCTCGGAGAACGGGTGACCGTGGAGGCCGCGCGGCTGCAAGCGGCGAGCGCTGGCCAGGGGGACGTCGAGGCGCAGGCCCGATCGCTGCGTTCCCTCTCGGAGGAAGTGGCCGTGCGCATCAGCACCACGTCCCTGTCGCCCGCCTTCATGCGCGGCGTGGCCGTTGGCCTCGTCGACGAGGGTCTTTCTGGCAATTACTCCGACTACGCCGGGGCGGAGCAGGCTACCATGTCCATTGGCAGCGTCGTGGACTACATCAACCGGCAGCATATGCTTAAAGCGCCCGCGGACGTCAATGCCTCGCTGGGAAGACTGAATGCCACGCTCGTCAACGATGAACACTATCGCCCCGCAGACTACCAGGCCGAACTGCGCACCCTGCGCACTCTTTTGGCCCGTACGTAGTCGCCAAAGCGCACGATCTGGGAAGGATTCGGGATGAGTGCCTCGTACAAGATTGTCATCATCGGCTCGGGCCCAAGCGGGCTTTCGGCCGCAGGCCACGCGGCCGAACTGGGGGTCCCCCATATCCTCCTCGAGGCCAGCCCGCACCCGGCCGACACCATCTACAAATACCAAAAGGGCAAGCACGTGATGGCCGAGCCCAACGTGCTTCCGCTGCGCAGCCCCATGTCCTTCGTCGCCGGCACGCGCGAGAGCATTCTCGAAAAATGGGACCGCGAATTGGCCCAGTTGAAGGTCAATATCCGCTACTCTGCCGAAGTCGTTGGGGTCACAGGGCAAAAGGGCGCGTTCCAGGTGGCGCTCGCCAACGGGGAGCGGATCGCCTGCGAACACGTCGTGCTCGCGATTGGTTTGCAGGGCAATCTGCGCAAGATCGGCGTGGCCAACGACGATCATCCCCAGGTCCAATACCAGCTGGACGATCCTGAGGCCTACGAGGACGAAACCATCGTGGTGATCGGCGCGGGTGACGCGGCCATTGAGAACGCGCTTGCCCTGTCGACCCAGAATCGGGTCATCCTCGTGAATCGCAACGAGGAGTTCACGCGCTGCAAGGAAGGTAACCTGAACCTGGTTCTGGCCGCCATCGACGACGGCCGGCTGGAATGCCGTTACGGCACGCGCGCCGAGGCGATCGATCTTGTGCGCAGCGCCGAGGGCGATCTCAAGCCTCTGCGCTTCGTGTGCCGAACTCCAAAAGGCGTCGACGGGATCGCCTGCGACCGGATCATCGCGCGACTCGGCGCGACCCCGCCACGCAAGCTTGTCGAAGGTTTCGGCGTCAAATTCCCCAACAAGGATGCGGCTGCCGTGCCGCAGTTGTCCGAATACTACGAGTCCAACGTGCCAGGGCTTTACATCGTGGGCGCCCTGGGCGGCTATCCGCTCATCAAGCAGGCCATGAATCAGGGATACGAAGTCGTCGAGTCCATTCTCGGGCGCCCGGTCGAGCCCGCCGACGAACCCCTGCTCAAAGCCAAATTCCGTCCCTACCGGCGCGCCCAGACTGTGGCCCAGGGATTGGCCCTGTTGCGCGAGAACATTCCCATGTTCGCGGGCCTGACCACCCTTCAACTGCGCGAGTTCATGCTCGACAGCGAAGTTCTCGCGCCCCGTCCGGGCGACATCGTTTTCGAGCGCAATGACTACACCAACAGCTTTTTTTCCGTGATCGAAGGTGAAGTCATCGTTCATGCCGTAAGCGGGTCCGATCCGGAAAAGCTCATCCGCCTGGGTGCGGGAGAATTCTTTGGCGAAATGGGGCTGATCTCCGGGCGCAGGCGTTCGGCCCGTGTGACTGCGGGGCAGGGCTGCCTTCTGCTCGAGACGCCGCGACGCTCCATGCTCAAGCTCATCGCCTCGGTCGAATCCGTGTCGCGCCGCTTAGACGAAGTCTCGCTCAAGCGGCATGTGCAGACCTATCTTGCGGACTCGATTCCCGAAAACGAGGTCGACTATCTCGTGCGCGGTGCGGTGATCAAGTCCTATGCCGCCGGGGAAACGCTGTTTCGGGAGGGTGACGCCGCCGACGGCCTGTATCTGGTGCGACGTGGCTCGGTCACGGTGTCGCGCGAATTCGGCGGTCGCGAGGTCGTTATCGCCTACCAGGCCGCGGGCAGCTTCGTGGGCGAGATGGCCCTCACGGCCCACGCGCCGCGCTCGGCCACGATTCGCGCTGCCGTCTACACGGAGGTGGTGCTGCTCGAAGCGCAGCGCGTGACCGAGGTTATGGCGCGCAATACCGCGATTCGGGGAAAGATCGAAGCCAGTTACTACGATCGCATCCGATCGAACGCCTCAGCGGCCTCTTCGGCCGATTCGGGGAGCCTCATATCCTTTCTCGTCAAGCAAGGCGTCGGTGAAGCCACGGATGTGCTTCTGATTGATCAGTCGCTGTGCATCCGCTGTGACAACTGCGAAAAAGCGTGTGCCGATACGCACGACGGAACCTCGCGGCTCGATCGCGAGGCGGGCCCAAGCTATGCCGAAATCCACGTCCCCACCTCCTGCCGTCACTGCGAGCATCCCCATTGCATGAAGGACTGTCCGCCTGATGCCATCCGCCGCAGCGCTAGCGGCGAAGTCTTCATCGAGGATACCTGCATCGGTTGCGGCAACTGTCAGCAAAACTGCCCTTACGGGGTCATCCAGCTCGCTCCCGTAAACAAGAAACGCCATCGGCCGAGTCTTTTGACCTGGCTGCTTCTCGGTCTGGGTCCGGAGCCCGGGGTCGAACCCAAGTACAAAGGAAAGGACCGGGCAAAAAAAGCGGTGAAGTGCGACATGTGCCAGAACCTCTCCTCGGGCCCGGCTTGTGTGAGCGCGTGTCCCACCGGGGCCGCCATGCGCGTGAGTCCGGAGCGCTTTATGCGCTATGCTGACGCGGACGAATAGGCAGCGCGGACCATCGGCTTTGAGATCGGTGCGATCGCAAGTCGACCCGAGGGCCCGGATTGGGCTCGCCCGGTAGTCGCGCCGCACTGATGTGTCCGATGGTGGGTCTTCTTCGGAGACCCCTCAACGCCAAAAACCTCCCCCATGCGCGACCGACTCCGCAAATGCACGGTTGCATCCGTCCTTCTGGCGCTTTGCTGCGCTAGCGCCTCGTACGCGCAGAATTCGCCAGCGGCGATTCCCGATACCCTCGAGCAGCGCCTCAAGCCCTGTACCGAGTGTCACAGTCTGGAAGGGCGCAACGGAACCGATGGGTACTACCCGAGAATCGCCGGCAAGCCTGAAGGCTACCTCTTCAACCAGCTGGTCGCCTTTCGCGACGGGGGCCGACACTATCTTCCCATGCGCTATCTGCTCTCGGGCATGCCGGATCGCTATCTGCACGAGATCGCCGCCTTCTTTGCCGGTCAAAAAGCGGCCTATGTACCGCCCGGGCCCGTCGATTCTTCGCCTGCCGTTCTGGAGCGCGGAAAAACCCTGGCGCTGTCGGGGGACCCCAAGATGGAGTTACCCGCCTGCAGCGCCTGTCACGGACAGGCGCTCATGGGCGTTGCCCCTTACGTGCCCGCCTTGATCGGACTTCCGCGCCATTACATCAACTCCGAGCTGGGTGCCTGGAAAACCGGAACGCGCACGGCGTTGGCACCCGATTGCATGGCGGAACTCATCCATCGATTGAGCGATTCGGACGCCAACGCGGTGGCGGCCTGGCTCGCCTCACAGGCTGTTCCGGCCGGTGGCAGCGCAGCCGCCCGGGCCGATGCGCGGCCGCCTTTAGTGTGCGGCAGTATTGCGAAGGCCGGTGGAACATGACGACGGATCCGAACCGGGCAAGGCTGGCCCGACCCTGGGCGGCCGCCACGCTGCTCGTGCTCGTGGTCGGGGCCGCGGCAATCTGGTACTTAAGCAGTCCACGCGGAACATCGCAAGCTTTGCGGAGTGCGCCGGCCGACCCCAACCTGGTTCGCCGTGGGGAATATCTGGTGCGCGCCGGAGACTGCGCGTCGTGTCATTCGGCCCGGGGTCAGCCTGGCTTTGCAGGCGGGGTCGGTCTTGCAACGCCGTTTGGGACCATTTATTCGAGCAACATCACGCCGGATCCCCAAACCGGGATTGGGAATTGGAGCGCCGATGACCTGTGGCGCGCCTTGCATTTGGGCGTCGGAGGCCAAGGCGAATTCCTCTATCCCGCCTTTCCTTATCCCAACTACACGAAAGTCACGCGTTCCGACTCGGATGCCATCTATGCTTACCTGCGCTCACTTCCTGCCGCGCACGTTGCCAATCGCGACAATCAGCTACGCTTTCCGTACAACCAAAGGCGGCTGCTCTGGTTCTGGAGGTTGCTCTACTTCTCACCGGCCAGCTGGCATGACGCAGGCGAGCATTCCGCGCAGTGGAATCGAGGTGCCTATCTCGTTGAAGGCCTGGGCCACTGCGATGCATGCCACGCCAACCGCAATCTCCTGGGCGCAACCGAGACCTCCACCGGTCTGTCGGGTGGGCAGATCCCCATCATGAATTGGTATGCCCCGTCGCTTTTGGGCAATTCCGAGGCGGGCTTAAAAAATTGGCCGCGGGACGATCTGAAGACACTCTTGAGCACCGGTGTGTCCGCACGCGCCGCGATCTTCGGCCCCATGGCGCAGGTCGTCCAGGAAAGCCTGCAGTACCTCACCCCGGAAGATCTCGACGCCATCACGGTGTTCCTGCAGGAAAATTCAGCGCGCCTGCCGGACACGCAAGCGTCTGAGGCTGGAGCCGATGGCGCGCAGACGGGGGATTCCTTTCGCGGCAAAAAGCTCTACGAGGACCATTGCCAGCAATGCCACCAGGCCAACGGGGAAGGCGTCCCGGGAGTCTATCCTCCACTGGCGCACAATCGCGCGCTCGTGATGACCTCGGCCGTCAATCCCATCCGGGTGGTGCTTCTGGGCGGCTTCACGCCGGTCACCGGTTCGAATCAGAGGCCTTACGGCATGCCTCCATTCGCGCAGGCGCTCAGCGAAGCAGAGATCGCCGATGTCGTGTCATACATTCGCAACGCCTGGGGAAATCACGCGAGTATCGTCAACTCCGCCGACGTGGACCGGTATCGCGACGCCCCGCTCGACTAACCCTGGTCGCGCGCCTGGCGCGCGCGCCGCAGGATTCGGCCTACGCTTTTGAGGCGCTTGTGCCAGGCGCTCTGGTAGGGCGCAAGCCATCTCGCAGCGGGCAGGAGGGACTCCAGTTCAACCCCATAGATGCGAAAGCGTCCCTCGTAGCGTTCCCGAACGAGCCCCGCATCACGCAGCACCTTAAGGTGCTGTGAGACGGCCGGCTGGCTGACTGAAAAATGATGGCAAAGCTCGGAGACGGTTTTCTCGCCGTCGAGTAATTGCTCTAGCACCTGCCGGCGAAGCGGTTCGGCCAGGGCTCGAAACAGCGTATCAGTCCCATCCATTGCGCAAGAAAACCGGTCGAACGAGAATTCCAATCATATAAGGAATCCCTTATATGTCAATCGAAGCTGTCAAACGAATTGAAATCGGCGCGGGTGCCGACTATGATGTCGGTGGGCATCTTCCGCGGTCGCGTTCGGACTTACCGAACGTCGGCTTTGCGATTCGGCCCTGGTGAAAGAACTTCGGACTTTGCCTTCGCGACGATACTTCCTTAGACGCACGCTGCAGTTGGCAGCAGGAGGTCTCTACAGCGGGTCTCTCATCAGCTGTACTTCTACCGGACCCCGCTCGACTGCGCGCGTGGTCGATTCGAGCACGTCGATAGGAGCGCCTCCTGCTGCGGGGCCGAGTGCCGTGCCGCCGCCTCCGACGCCCCCGCGCGTCGCACCGTCGCCGTCCGACCCGAGCCCGCCACCGGATCTGTTTGATGCCTCGGTGTTGGACGTGGACTTCTGGATCAAGCCGCGCACGATCGATCTGTACCGGCCGGCAACCGACGAGCGCATCTCACTCACCTATTGGAAGGATGGCGAGATGGTACCGGGAACCTATGACCGGCTCTGCCATATCCTCAGGGACGTGCAAGCCAAGGTCACCGTGCCCATGGACCCCAAACTCATCGAGACCCTCTGGGCGTGCCAGGCCTTCTGCGCCCGCTATGGGATCGTTCATCCGATTCACGTCTTAAGTGGCTATCGAACGCCCGAAACCAATCGTCACCTCGTCGAGGCCGGTTTGCCCGCGGCGCGCAAGAGCTTGCACATCGACGGCAAGGCTGCCGACATCCGGATCCTGGATCTGAACACCGAAGTGCTGGGCGGACTGGTACGTAGTTTCGAGCGCGGCGGGGTCGGATTCTATTTTCGCCCGGGCGCGACCGGTGGCTGGATCCACACCGATACCGGGGTCAACCGGATCTGGCACGGCTAGATCGCCAACGCATGGCCTACCACGGGGCGCGTTGCTCTTGAATTTTTCCAACAAGTCCCTACTGTGCGGGCGTGGTCAGGTGCCCGGTCCGAAGGCCGCGCGCACCCCCTAGAGGCGTCGGGTATGACCCGGCGATTGAGGCGGCGCTGTACGACCGCGGTGGTTCAACTTTCTCGACATACGGAGTAGCCCATCATGAATGGAAACTTACGTCCAACGGGAGACCTCTTGAATGAGTTCGC
Source organism: Burkholderiaceae bacterium (assembly GCA_049514215.1). Classification (GTDB taxonomy): domain Bacteria; phylum Pseudomonadota; class Gammaproteobacteria; order Burkholderiales; family Burkholderiaceae_D; genus BOG-994. The sequence continues at coordinate 69,012 of JBEKVI010000017.1, read as the reverse complement.
CCATTTGCAACAGCATCTTAGCGAGCGTTTTGGCCTCTCGAGGCTGCCGCACAATATCCGAGAGCAGGGACGCGGGTCGTTTCCGGCAATCAACGTGGGGCGATCGCGCGACGCGATCGAAATCATGGCCTTCGCACCTGGCCTCGATCCAGCGGAGATCGAAGTGAACATCGACAGGGGACTTCTTATTGTCACTGGACGGCGCGTGACCAGCCCATCCGCAGAAGGAAGCAGCACATCGGTCTACGCCCACGAGCGATTTGAGGGATCCTTCCGGCGGGTCGTGACTTTGCCTGACGACGCCGATGGGAACCAGGTCGACGCGAGTTATCGGGATGGGGTCGTACGAATCACGATCGCCAAGAGCGAGGCGTCCAAACCGCGCAGAATTTCGGTGAACTAGATTAAAGGAGATCCATACCATGAGCAATCCTCAGGAAGTGACCGCCCCTGCCAGCAATCACGACAGCCAGGTTTCCTATGTGACACCCGATGTCGACATCGTAGAAGATGAAAGTGGCATCACGCTCTACGCCGATGTGCCGGGTGTCTCGAAGGAGCATCTGCAAATCCGTGTCCACGCGGACAATCTGTTCTTGGAAGGTACAGCCGTGGTGGCTGCACCCCAAGACCTCGAACTGCTTTACAGTGAAGTGCGACATCCGCGCTACCGGCGCACATTTACACTCAGTCGCGAGCTGGATTCGAACCACATCGCAGCGAGCCTCATCGATGGTGTCTTAAAGCTTCGCATTCCAAAGCTCGAAGCGGCGCGTCCGCGACGCATCGAAGTGAAGGTCGGATAGCCGAAGACCAAAATCGCAACCGTCAAGGCGCCTGCTGGGCGGATCCGCAGCACGGGGGATCCGGTACAAACTGCGCCGGAAACGGTTGCGGCCGCACACGAGGATGAGGCGATCGGGCGATAACGCCTCGCTCAACGAGCCCCTCACGGCTGTCATACCAGATGACATGCGACTCGTCGGGAGACGCGTTCGCCCGCTCGAAGTTCACCAGTCGCACCGGCGAGGTTTCCCGTTCGCCATGGCCCGTCCCCAGGGGCTCTTGCTGAACGCGCGGCTGAGAAGAGGGGGTCGGGCTCACGAGCGACTTCGGCGCACTGGCCAGCGGGGATGCTGGCGCTGCCGCCTCGGCCATAGCGGACGGCGCCGAAGCGGCCGAGTCCCGGGCACCGGCTCGCGTGCGATCCGACGGGTTCGACTCGGGCGCGGCGCGGTTCAGACTTACGGAGGGAGGTGCGACCGCAGCGCGCTCCCGAAAGACCGCAACCCCGATGACGCCCACGTTGTCCGCTCGTCCGGTCATCGCCGCGTAACTGTTCGACAGGCGCGTGAAAAAGAAGCGCGCGACGTCGCGGGTACTTTTGCGCCAACCAGCCACGAGGAAGCTTTGTCCGGGGTCCAGAACATAACCGGCCTGATCTGGCGAGGCGGTCTCGCCGGAGACGGCGTTCACGCCATCGACCGAAAGCACGGCGAGAACCCGTTCGCTGGATCGGTTGGTGAGCCGAACGCTATAGCGTTCACCGGCCTCGCCCTCGACGTAGGGGTCGCCTTTGTGCCAGTACACCGGGAGGGGCCCCGTGGCGTCGCGCCCGATGACATCGACATCCAGGAGCGGTGCTGAGACGGCCGTCCCACAAGCGGCGGCGAGAAAGAGTAACGCGAGACAGATTCTTGGGGTTCGCATGGCGGTTGAGCTCCGGTAGGGGATGTGCCTACCTAAACGTCGCGCCCGGCAAAGTGGGGTTAAGGCAGCGCTTGCAGATCTTCGGGCAACCGGTATCCCGGATAACGCGCCTTAAACGACCGAAGCGAGGCCAACGCTTCTGAATCGCGGCCGAGCCTGTGCAGCGCCCGAATCTCCTCAATCCATTGTTCCGGTCGACGCGCCAGGGCATCGGGAGCCTCCGGCGCCGGGGTCAGTGCCGAGGGCGCGGCCATGCGCGGGGCCGCACGCATGGCGAGCGACGCCTGGGGCGCCGGTGCTGCGGGCGCGGGCATCGCCTGCGCGGTAGGGGCCGTCGCCCGGGCGCCACCCAAAGCCGATGCGATTTCGGGAGGTTGGGTCGGGGCGGGCTCCTCAGTACCCTGGGTCAACGCGCGCGCGGGGGAGGGCAGGTCGCGCTTTCTTCCGACGTTAGGCAGACCCGCGGACTGCTCTGCTTTGGCGCGCGCTGCGGTCGCTGGGCTCAACGCCTGCTCGGGTGCGGTGGGCCCGCGTGCCTTTAACTTGTCCTCTAAGGAGCCCTGATCGGATCCCGTGGCGGGTGAGGGGGACGTCGTTACCGCGGCGGACGGAGGGGCTGCGGCCGAGCTCGCCGCGGTATCCAGCCTGGGCTCTGACGCAGTGGATGATTCCGCGGAGCGCGTCGGGCCAGCCGGCGGCGGTTCATTGAGCGCCTGCATCGATCCTTCGGGCGAGTGAGTCTGCTGCGTCCAGAAGAGATAAAGGCTCGCCGCCACCGCGAGCACCGCAGCCAAAGCCATCGGACGACGAAACTGGAACCACCGGGGACGCGTAGCGGCCTTGGGCTCTAGTGCGCTTGCAGCGCGGCCCAAAACGAATGCGTCGTGCTCAGACGAGGGCTCTTCCGTCGCGCCCAAGCGGTAGAGCGCGCCGATCCGGCCATCGTGTTCTTCGTTGCTGGGATGCGGATTCATGGGATCTCTTCTGCCAGCGCTCGCCGCAGAGTTGCGAGCGCATAACGCAGACGGCTTTTGGCCGTCTCGCGCCCCACTCCGGTGGCTGTGGCAATCTCCTCGACGGTCAGGTTTCCCTCGTACTGCAGCAAAAAGGCCTCCCGCTGCGAAGCCGGCAGGTCCCGCAGCGCCCGCGCAAGCCGGCGGGCGAGCTGTCCCGTTTCCAGCTGATTTTGCGGTTCGCGGTGCGCAGTCTCCGGCACGGACTCGAGGACCGCTTGCAAATCCTCTTCATTGGCGTAACTCGCCAAAGCGGACCGGTCGGTGGCGCGAAAATGATCGATGAGACGATTGTGACCGATGCGATAGAGCCAGGTCGTGAACTTCGCACTGACCTCGTAGCTTTTGCGCGCGCCGATCAGCTTCATCCAGCAGTCCTGCGAAAGCTCCTCGGCCACGCTCGCCGAGGACTGGCGCAGGAGGTAGCGATAGAAGGCCGAGCGGTGTCGCAAGAACAAGACCTCAAACGCATGCGGATCGCCATCCCGGTAAGCGCACATCAGTGCCTCGTCCGTCATGTCCTCGTGCATCGGGCGAGTCTAATGGATAAACGAGCGGACGCCCATGCTGGGGTTAAAAGGGAGCAAAGCGCTCGAATTTGACGCGCCTCGTTCAAGCGCGTGTAATCGGGGTTCGCCGCTGCCGCAGCCGACGCGCCCTCGATCGCCCTTTATCCTGTCTGCCTCATGACAACCTTTCAGGCGCCCCGCGCCGCGCTGACCACCCTGTGGCGCGAGCTTGCGCTTGCCGAGACGGCGCTCGACTATGTGGAACTGCTGGGAGCGGAACCTGCGCTTCCCTCGTCGTTCGCCGTGGGCACTGTCGCGCAGGTCAGCATTGGCGCTGCCGCCTTGGCGGCGGCCGAGTTGTGGAAGGTGCGGGGCGGAAAACGCCAGCGGGTACGCGTGCCGATGCGCCATGCGGCGCTCGAATTTCGTAGCGAGCGCTATCTGCGCCTCGATCAGCAACCTCTTCCTGAGATCTGGGACAAGATCGCCGGTGTCTACAGGTGCGGTGACGGACGCTGGGTGCGGCTGCATACCAATTTTCCCCATCATCGGGACGGTGTGCTCGCCTTGCTCGGATGCGCCTACGACAAGGACGCCGTAGCCCACGCATTGGAAAAGTGGCGCGCCGAGGAGTTCGAGGACGCAGCCTCCGAACGCGGCCTGTGCGTCGCGATGGCTCGCACCTTCGCCGAGTGGGACGAACATGAGCAGGGGCGTGCGGTGGCCGCCGGGTCACTGTTTAATCACCATCCGATTGGTCTAGCCCCCCCGAAAGACTACGGACGTTCCCCCCGGCCCTTGGGCGGCATCCGCGTGCTCGATCTGACGCGCATCATTGCCGGACCGGTCTGCGCGCGCGCCCTGGCCGCCCACGGCGCAGATGTCCTTCACGTCACATCGCCTCACCTTCCGTCGATCATGCCTTTGGTCCTCGATACGGGGCGAGGCAAGCGCTCTTGCTATCTTGACCTGAAGACCACGGGGGGGCGGTCCACTCTGGAGTCGCTCGTGCGCGAGGCCGACGTCTTCATACAAGGTTACCGTCCCGGGAGCCTGTCGGCGCTGGGTTTTGGTCCCGAGCGTGTTGCCGAGCTTTCTCCCGGGATCGTCTACGTCTCGCTATCCGCCTATGGGAGCGCCGGGCCTTGGGCGTCGCGGCGCGGATTCGACTCCCTCGTGCAGATGGCCAGCGGTATCAACTGGGCTGAGGCCGAGGCGGCAGAGGGCAGCCCACAACCACAGCGCCCCAGACCTCTGCCGGCGCAGGCGCTCGATCACAGCGCGGGATATTTGATGGCGCTTGCGACTTGTGTGGCGCTCATGCGTCAAGCGGAACAGGGCCAAAGCTGGCACGTAGAGCTCTCCCTGGCACGCTGCGGCCATTGGCTTCGCAGCTTGGGTCGCGAGCCTGCGGGGCTTGCTGCGGCGGATCCGCCCTTTGCCGATGTGCGCGACGTCATTGAGCGCTCCGCTTCCGGCTTCGGAAGCCTCGAGGCAGTACGCCATGCCGCCCAGATGGAGCGAACCGCGGCGCGCTGGGAGCTCCCGAGCGTCCCCCTGGGAAGCGATGCGCCGATCTGGCGCTAGGCCCACCGCCAGCAGGCGAAAGGAGCGGGCTACCCCGCAGCGCAAACCCGGGTCGTAGAATGGTAGGCCCGGCGCGCCTTCGCCGTTGACGCCTTCATGTCCACCTTCGGATACCTGTCATGGAACGCTTTACAATCTCGCTCGACGAAGAACTGGCCGAGGCTTTCGACCGCCTGATCGCGCAAAGAGGGTACCGAAACCGTTCCGAGGCGGTGCGTGACGTGCTCAGAGCCCAACTCGAGTCCGACCGTTTCGGCCAGGACAAGGCGCGCTACTGCGTTGGCAACCTAAGCTACGTCTACAATCACCACGAACGGGAACTGGCGGCCCGGCTGGTGCAGCTGCAGCACAACTATCATGACCTCGCAGTTTCCACCATGCACGCTCACCTCGACCACGAAAACTGTCTGGAAAGCGTCATCCTGAAGGGGCCAACTTCAGCAGTGCGTCAATTCGCCGAGGCCCTCATCGCCGAACGCGGTGTGCGGCACGGCAAGCTGAATCTGATTTCGGTCGAGCCTGAGGGACAGCCTCACTATCACGTGGTGAAGAAGGCACCAGCACGGGACCGTCTGGTCCATCGGCACTTCAAGCCCAAGGTCTAAGCCCCGCGAACGCGGGCCCGCGCGGAGCCTGGGCGCCCGGTACAGCTAGCGGATCCGAAAGGGCCCCGTTGGGGGCGTCTCGCCTTCCACGCCAGGCTCCTGCGTAACCTTGGTCACGCGGCTCGCCTTGGGACCGTGGGACAGATGCTGAACAAGAAGGTCCAAGGACTCGGCAGGGCCTGCTGCCAGAACCTCCACTGCCCCGTCGGTCGTGTTGCGCACCCATCCGGCCAGGTTCAAGGATTCGGCCTCGCGCTGGACGAACCAGCGAAATCCCACGCCCTGGACGATCCCCTCGACACGATAGCGACGGAGCAAGTCAGACACCGCGGCTGCCCGCAGGCACCCTCATAGATTCATATATATCAAATATTTACACATCATTTGTAATGTAAATTATGAGATTGCTCGCTCTTCCTCGTTGGAGGTTATTTCACGCGTGACGTCCCCGGGTGTCCCATGGGACTGACTCCGGAGGTGACCGTGTAGTCAGGGGGAACGGCGAACAGTTCCGGGGAGGGTTCGCTGCGTTTGAGGTCCCTGACCTGATACAGGGTTTCGCCGTCACGGGGATCCGAATCGCGCGTGGCCACGACCAGCAACAGGTCGGGAGCGTACCACTGGTCAGAGGTCAGAACGATCGGTTTCTCGTTGCCGATCTGACCGGCAGCAATGGTCCAGGTGGTGCGCGTGCCGTCGGCGCGTACCCCGTCGAACTCCTTGGAGCCGAGCGAGGACACTGTTCCCGGTCCGCGCGCCTCCCGAAGAACAAGGGGCAGCGTCGGCAAAGGACCCAGGTCAGGGCCCAGCCCAGGGGGAGGAGGACCTGGCGGTGGACCTGGCGGAGCACCTCCGGGAGGCGGCCCGGGTGGAGGCCCGAAGGTGTGGAAGTCCCCCGCTGGCTCCGGGCCGTGAAAGCCACCGACCTGGGGCACGTCGGGCGCGGGCCGACCCTGCTCAATCGGGTCGGGATCCGAAAGACCGGTCGCGACCGCGATGCGATTAAAGGTGCGATGAAAAACGGCGCCCACCGAGCCCAACATCCCCGGCCCGGAGTTCTCCGGTGCTGGGCCATGGCCATCGGGGCTCAGAAGAAGCGCGGTTTTGCGCGCCGGGTCCAAGACATAGCGACGCCCGCTCGTGACGTCGTTCAAAAAGATCATGGGATGGGTGCCCATCGTCTCCTGGCGCGTGCGGCCCTCGCCATCGCGAAAGAGTAACGTGGTGCGCGATCGGTCGATATGATTGCCGTCGCTTAAGGTCTGGTGAAACTCCGAAACCGCCAACGCGCTATACGGTGCCCCTTTGACAATTCTGGCGTTCGCCATGGCAAACGACATGAAGGCGAAGCGGGCGTCGGACGCGCCCGGCGGTCCTAGCGAGGCTTCGGGCGGAGGGTCGGGGGGCACTTCGCTACCGCTCGCCGCCGCGGCCGAAGGAAGGGTATGCAAACTGAACGACAGAACTGACGCCACCAAGAGGGCCCACGCGGGCGCCCCAATCGATGCTCGAGAGCGACTCATCCGACTCACTTCCTATCTCCTGATTCATTTGAAAACCGAACGGCGAGAATTTCCCCCCCAGCGCCGACCAGCACGTCGGCTTTGACCGGTTGTCCCACCAGCCCTGGATCCATCGGCAAGCCAAAATCCAGGAGCACCTGGCGCGGCAACTCGGTGGCCACGATGACGCCCTGGGACTGCGACTTCGACTGAGACTCGGACTGCGCCGTCGCACTGGCATTGGAGGCGAGCGCGTAGAACGGGGTCAGAAGGGCGCTCTCCGCGCTCGCGTCCGCACTCATCTCGGAACCCAGAAGAAAATGCGAGACCAGGGGGACGGAGGCGGCTACGACGCAGCCCAAAGCCAGCGCGGGAACGAGAAACTGGCCCACGAGCGTGTGCCACCAGGCCGCCTTCTTCTGCGAAAATCGGTGCGCCGCGAGGTGCGCTCTGAGTTCGCGCTCCAGCGTCCGTGGCGCTGACAGGCGCGGCAACTCCTCGCGCAGCGCCGCCAGTCCCGTCGCAAGCCATGCGGATTCGTGGTCTTGATGCTCGTCTGGATTCTTGCTCATGACGTTTCCTTGGTAACTTTTCATGCGGCGTAGCGTTCGGACCAGCTCCTGGACTCGCGCAGCAGTTCGGCCAGCCGACCCTTGCCCCGTGAGAGGCGCGAGCGGACCAGATGGACCTCGATGCCGCAGATGGAGGCCGCCTCGGCATAGCTGAACTCCTGCAGGGCACACAGAACCACGACCTCCCGGTAGTGGGGTTCCAGGCGCGCCAGGCCTTTTTTCACCGCCGCCGCGGCCCGGGTGCGCTCGAGTACCGCAAGCGGTTGACCTGTCTCGGGCGCCATCTCCGTCCATGGTTCCGGGTCGTCCGAGGGCGCGATGGGCAGATCGAATTCCCGCAGGTGGCGCCTGACGCAATTGCGCGCGACCCCGCACAGCCACGCCACCAGTGTTCCCTGGCCGGGATCGAAACGAGAACTCACCTTGAGCAACTCGATGAACGCTTCCTGTGTCGCATCGGCAGCGATGCTCTCCGAGCCCGTCAGAAGAAGCGCGAAAGCGTACACGCGCCGTTGGTGACGTCGATACAGGATCGTGAACGCCCGCTCGTCTCCCCGACCGACCCGCGCCATGAGCTCTGCATCGGCTGCTTTGCTAGCCCATATCATTCCTTCCAGGCTCCCCGCTTCCCCAGGCGTTGGCACTCATTCATGACTGACCTCGACGTGACCCTTGATAACATAGCCGACCGAACGTACGGTCCCAATGATCCCGGCCGCTGGCCCCAACTCCTTCAGCTTCTGGCGCAGGTGATAGACGGTCGAGGCCAGATTGTGCGACATCACGACACGGTCGAGCCCCGGCACGCGCGCCAACTCGGCTTTTGAAATGACCTTACCGCGCGCGCCCAGAAGCACGCTGAGAATCCGGTATTCGCTGCCCGTGATCGAGATGGGCTCCTGTGTAGCGTGACTGACGAGCTCCCTGCGAGCGGTCGACAAGGTGAACGGGCCGAAACGATAACAGGCGGCGCGTTCCGGCGGCCCCAAGGCCGCCTTTGAGACCTTGCGTCGTCGCAAGATGGCGCGCGTCCTGGCCAGAAGCTCCCGGGCCGTATAGGGCTTGACCAGATAGTCATCCGCACCGGTCTCCAGACCCAACACCCCCGCCTGGCGATTGTCCGGGTTCGTGACCATGACAATGGCCGCGTCGCTTAAACCCCGCACTCGCCAACAGGTCTTCAAGCCATGTTCATCGGGTAGATTCAGATCGAGCACAACGAGATCCGGGACGACCTGATCGAGCAATGCACACAGTTCGCGTCCGGTAGAGGCCTCGTGGACGTCGAACCCGGCCTCGGTCAGGTAGGTGCACAATGGCGCGCGCGCCTCTGGATCGGGATCGGCGACGAGCGCCTTAAGGAATGCCGGTGTGACCGCGCACGCTCTGGCGCCGAAAAGTCCTTGCACTCCCAAAAGAGCGTCGTCATGGGTCCGGGTCGGAATCATCGAATAGGCTTTCATAGAGGCTATTCGCCTTCCGGTCGCAAATAGTCCCCACTTTTTTCAGAATATCTTTTTTCTCCATCCTTCCGCTTTATTTCACCATACGAAAAAAAGGAGGGCGAAGTGGGCTGCAAGGAGCGCTCCTTGCGCTGTTCTTTGCCTCCCACCCCTCATCCCGAAGAGTTGATGCAGCTCGGGTCCTACTGCGCAGTTGGGCGATACAATCCGCCCGTTGTTGACTCTGGATACGCCATGTTGAATCCCTTCAAGGACTTGGTCCGCCGGGTGAAAAACTCGGAAGAGACCAAGCTAGCCTCCGAGCCTTGGCTTGCACTCACTGAAGATTGGCCGCCTTATAACTACGCCGACGCCGACCAGACTCCCACGGGCTACTCGACCGAACTCATCGCACTAATTCTCAAGCGGGCCCGCATGCAGGCGCCGATTTCGATCGTGCCTTGGTCTGAGGCTTTTCTGACCGCATCCAAGCGTCCAAACACGCTGCTCTTTACGGTGCTAAAACGACCAGAGCGCGAGGCGCTCTTCGATTGGGTCGGGCCGATCGCGCCAGGAAGCTCCTTCTTGTTCAAGCTCGCGCGGCGCGCCGATGTCGAGGTTCACTCCATAACCGACGCCATGCACTACCAGCTCGGGGTCACGCACGAGGGTGGTTATGAGCCGATCGCCAAGAAGCTGGGCTTCTCGCCGGGACTCAATCTGGATGTCTCTCGGGACGATGAAACGGTCTGGTGGAAACTGACGCAGCGGCGTGTGGATCTCATCATCGACACCGAACTGTCCGCAGCTTATCGGGCACGCGGCATGGGTCCGGACAATAGCGTCGTCCGTTTGACCCAGGTGACCGAAGGCCTGGGTCATTTTTTGGCGGTGAGCAAAGGTAGCAATCCCGAGGATCTGGCGCGGCTGCAATCCGCGTTCACAGAGGTCAAGCGCAGCGGAGCAGCCGATGCCGTCTACCACAAATACCAGTTCGGAACGAACTAGGCGAGGCTGACGATTCCGAAGAATTCGCATTAGGTTAGTGATGTAAGTACATAATTATAAGAATAGATTCTTTTGAAATCAACCTCAGGAGACCCTTTTCTGCCCGCCGCCGACCCGCAAGGGCTGACCTAGCTTTGGCGACCGTGGGGTTGCGCATGCCACAAAAAAAATTGTCCCCCGATGTCGAAGCGCGCACCCTTTGGGCGTCATTGTCATGGCAGGGCGCTCGCCCTGTGACAACCCCGAAACGGAGATTGCGATGCAATATCTACTGCTGATCTATAGCGACGAGGCGGGCTGGGAGAAAATGCCCGCTGCCGAATCCGAAAAATGGCACGCGGCCTATGGCGCATACACGGAATCCATGCAAAAAGCAGGCGTACTGCAAGGCGGTGAGCGACTCAAGCCCACGACCATGGCCACGACCGTGCGGGTGCGGGGATCGAAGAACGAAGTGCTCAATGGCCCCTACGCCGAGACGCGCGAGCAACTGGGAGGCTTCTACATGATCGAGGTCCCCGATCTGGATGCGGCCCTATCCTGGGCAGCGCGCTGTCCGGGCGCAAGCCATGGCACGGTCGAGGTCAGGCCAGTCTGGCCGATGTAGCTGGCACGACTGGCGCACGCATCGGTCGGTTTATCAAGGTGCTCCCGGAAGCCCCCCTGAGCCGGGCCTCGGAACCGACCGATGCGGGCCAGGCCGCAGAAGCGGTCGCGCGTCGCAGCTATGGCAAACTCGTCGCGTTCCTGTCCGCCCGTACGCGGGACGTGGCCGGGGCGGAAGATGCCCTTTCAGATGCCTTTGCGAAGGCGCTCGAGCTCTGGCGGCGCGACGGAATCCCCGAAAATCCCGAGGCCTGGCTGCTGGTCGTAGCGCGTCGCAAGATGATCGATTCATTGCGCCGTCGAAGGCAGGATCAAGCCTATCTCGACGACCAGGCGCTCTTGGCCGAATTCGGATCGGAGGAAGACGAGCCGCCCGCGATCCCTGACGAACGCTTGTCGCTGATGTTCGTCTGCGCGCATCCGGCTATCGAGCGCAGCACACGCGCACCCCTCATCCTGCAGACCACCCTGGGATTCGATGCCGCCACCATCGCGTCGGCCTTTCTCGTCGCGCCTGCGACCATGAGCCAGAGACTGGTGCGAGCCAAGAACAAAATTCGCCAGGCCGCCATCGCGTTTCGGGTCCCCGACCCTGCAGACTGGGTCGAGCGGCTGGACGCCGTCTTGGAGGCCACCTACGCCGCCTTCGCCGAAGGCTGGGCCGACCCAAGCCTTGCCGAGACGCATCGGCGCAATCTTTCAAAAGAGGGGATCTGGCTCGGCCGGCTGCTGGCATCGCTGCTGCCCGAAGAACCCGAAGTCTTGGGTTTGCTTGCGCTCATGCTGCACGCCGAGGCCCGACGCGCTGCCCGTCGGAGTGCCCAGGGAGACTATGTGCCGCTCGTCGAACAGGATACGCGCCTGTGGGATCTGGGCCTGATCGGCGAGGCCGAGGCGCTTCTCGTTCGGGCCAGCCGCAAGCAGTCCCCAGGTCGCTACCAGCTCGAGGCTGCGGTTCAGTCCGCTCATGCCGCAAGGCGCCAATCGGGCCGCACCGATTGGGGCGCGATCGGGTTGCTCTACGATGCTCTGTTCTCGCTTACGGGCTCCCCCGTCATCGCAATCAACCGGGCTGTCGCGATCGGTCAAATCCGTGGTCCCAAGGCGGGTCTTGCCGCGCTCGACGAGGTCGCTCGTGACCCGCGCCTTGCGGCCTATCAGCCCTATTGGGCTGCGCGCGCCGAATTGCTCGCGCGACTCGGTGAAGCGACAATGGCCCGGCAGGCCTTCCAACAGGCCATCGGACTGGAGACGGACCCGGCCGTCAGGCGATTTCTCTTGCAGCGCAGCTCGCACTTGGGCCGATAGACAAGCCCGCCGGGGAGCACATCCCCAACCCGCGGCGCGCTGCAAAAGAGCTAGCGCGAGCGGGACTGCTCAACCGGCGTCACCTCGAAGGACAGCTTCTCCCCACGACGCAAGACGTCGATCACGACCGGCCGCCCGATCCGTTCACTGGAGAGGAGCCGCTGCAATGCGTCGATCCCATCGACTGGAAGCTTGTCGAGTTCGACGATGCGATCCCCGGCTTTGAGTCCCGCGAGGGCGGCAGGACTGTCGACCACGACTTCCAGGATCTGGACCGAGCCGGAGTGCGTCAGTCCAAAATGGCGCGTCAGCCTTGTGGCGACTGCAACGTTGGCCCCGGAGACTCCGATGTAGGCCCTGCGTACGCGGCCATGGCGGAGCAGTTCACCGATCACCCACTGAGCGGTGTTGCTGCCCGTTGCAAAGCAGATCGATTGCGCGCCAGCGATCATGGCGGTGTTCACCCCGATCACCTGTCCGCTCGAGTCCACGAGGGGTCCGCCCGAGTTGCCGGGATTCAAGGCGGCGTCGGTCTGGATCACTTCGGGCATGAGGCGCCCCGAGGTCGCCCGAAGCGAGCGCCCCAGCGCCGAAACCACACCCGCGGTCACCGAGCGCGCGTAGCCCAGAGGATTACCAATGGCGATGGCGATCTGTCCGACCTTCAGGCGCGAGGAGTCTGCGAACCGCACGAAGGCCAGCGGTTGTGAGGATCCGATGCGCAGCACGGCCAGATCCGAATCAGGGTCGTCTCCAACCAGATTGGCTTGGGCGGTTCGCCCTTCGGCATACTCGACCAAAATCGAATGCGCCCCGTGAACGACGTGGCTATTGGTCAGAAGGTAACCATCGGGGGTAAAGAAAAATCCCGATCCGGCCGAGTGCTGAGAGGCACCGCGGCGACCCGATGCCTCGACCCGAATGGACACGACGGCGGCTGCGACTTTCTCCAAGGCCGACACGATGGTGGCCGAGTAGGCGTCCAGAAGTGTCTGATCGTCGGCCGCGGGCTCGGTCGCGGCGTTGGTTTCCTCCGCAAATGCGGGACGGTCTCCCATGGTTCATCCCTCTCTTTCTCGCATGTCACGGCCCAGCCGCAGCACCGTCTCATACCGGAGGGCAAGGCCGGCGCGGCGCCCGGCAGGTCCTGGATTTAGACGGTCGCTCATGGCCTGCGGCAATCCCGACTGCCTGTCCGCTTAGAGAACGCAGTTGCGGGCTCTTCGGTTCGGATTCAAGTAGCCAACCGGGTAGGCCGGAGGGGCCCTGCGCGCGACTTCGCGAGACGCAAACGGCCAAGTTCAGGTATCGTTTCTGGCGACCGCGATTTCTGCGGCATCGGTGCAGCCCAGGGCGCGTAAGCGCAGGGAACAATGCGGTAGCGGCTCGCCAAGCGTGCTGCGAAACGAGCTTGGGAGCCGTTTTCCGCGTCGAGCGGCCTGCCTTGTGCTCTTTTGAGACAACTACTTGAAGCGTCGATGTGGCGTGCGCCGACTTGAGATAGAGACCTAGAAATCTGTGATGACCCATGAGCCTGACTAGCCCGCCTTGCCCCCATGGGCGAACACGCCGCGCCGGAGTTTTTCCGCCAGTGCGGCTCCAACCTTTCTGGAGGATTTTCTTTGCGGACATCCCGGCTGCTGGTTTGTGCGTTGCCCGTTTTCGCTGGCTTGCTTGGTTCGACCGCCCGTGGGGGCGAACTCGAGGCGTTTGCGGGAGGCCTGCACTCGGAGGACTCGAATGCCGAGTCGACCTATTCCTGGGCCCTTGAATACCGACAGCCCCTGTTCGACTCTATCTCGGCGAGCTTCACCTGGCTTAACGAGGGCCATGTCACCGATCATCATCGAGACGGACAAGCGGCGCAGCTCTGGTGGCGCAGCAAGGAGGAAAAGAGCGGACTGGTGTTTAATCTCGGGCTCGGTCCTTACCGCTATTACGACACCACGCGGCCGGCGCCAGATATCCATTTCCAGGACGCCCACGGTTGGGGAACGATCCTAAGCGCGGAAGCGGATTGGTATTTCGCGAGCCCATGGTATCCCTCCATTCGCCTGAACCAGATCGAGGGCCACCGCAGCTATAACACGACTTCCGTGGTCTTTGGACTGGGCTATCAGTTTGATGAGCACCCAGCCAATGCGGGCGATGCTGGTATGGGGACGATCGAGCCGCCCCCGATCTGGGAAGCCGACGTCTATGGCGGTTCCACCGTGGCCAACAGCTTTCGGTCGCAGACGTCAAGCACCTTGGGGCTCGGAGGGCGAGCTCAAGTGAACGAGTACCTCTCGGCATCCGTGACCTATCTGAATATCGGCCATTCACCGCTGGAGTGGCATAGCGGAACCGCACCTCAACTGTGGTTCGAGAAGAATCTAACGCCGCAGGTCGCCGTCGCAGTGGGATTGGGCGCCCTGTTTCGCACTGACGAATCGGTACGCAGCGGTCGCGATGCGCCCTCGGATCCGTCGGCGATCATCGGCATCGGGGCGTCCTATGCCCTATCGAAGCGCTATGTCGTCCGGGTGGTTTGGGACCGCGTAGGCACGGACGACAATCATGACGCCGACATCCTGCTTGTGGGACTGGGATACCGTTTCTAGCGGCGCGGCGTTCAGGTCAGGGGCGCAAGAGCCCTAGGACTTGGGGGCACCCTCCTGGCGCAGGGGATCGGCGCGCGCAAATGCCTCATTTTCCTCGCACAGGTGCATGATGCGCTCGACCGTGGGGATACCGGCCACGTCGATTCGAAACACCCGCATGACCACGAGAATGCTCGCCAGGCAGATGTCCGCGAGCGTGAGGCTCTCGCCATGGCAGTAGCGCCCGGTCGCAGCGGATGAGGCTAGCCGAGTCTCCAGGGCCTGCAATCCGGTGGTGAACCATTGGGTCTGCCAACGGCGCCACGCGGCATCGTCGAACTGGGCCTGCGTCGTGAGGTACTTCCTGATGCGCGGTGTGATGAGCGGATGGGTGTCGGCGACGACCATGCCGCACAGGGATCTCACGCGCGCGCGTTCGGCCGCAGTGGCGGGCAGGAGGGGAGGGGACGGTTGAATCTCCTCGAGATACTCGAGGATGGCCAGCGACTGTGTGAGCGGCTCCTGACCCTTGGGACCCGCGTGATCGACGAATGCGGGCAAGGCGCCCAGCGGATTCAACTTTAAAAAGGCCTCGCTGCGCTGTGCACCCGCATCGATATCGATGAAGCGCTCCTGCGCCGAGAGCCCCTTCAAGTTGAGGGCGACGCGGACACGGTAGGTCGCAGACGTGCGCCAGAAGGAATAAAGCTCAAATCGCGGTGTGTCGGTCATTCGTTATCCTCCAAGATCTGAGCGTGGATGAGTGCCTCGCTCCCTGTCGCTCTCCCGTAGGGAGAATAGAACTCAACGACGTCAATGTCGACCCCGCATTGCCAAGGGATCCTGGCCGCCCCGAAAAAAAACGCGCGCCAGCCGCAGGCGCGAGCGGACCAGCCAGTGCCCCCCGCACTCACTCGGCTTGACCCTGAACGGGGACGAGTGTATAAAAGAGACCGAATGGTCTCTTTTTGGACGGATTCAATGGGTGGCAAAGGCGAGCGGACCCGAGCCGCGATTCTCGCGAGCACGGCTGACCTCATGAATCGCGGGGGATTTTTGGGAGTGCCCATCGCCGACGTCCTGGACGCTTCGGGGCTTCAAAAGGGAGGCCTTTATCGTCACTTTGCCAGCCGCGAAGCCCTGACACTGGCCGCCTTCGATCACGCTGTCGGACAGATACGCGCCCGCTTCCTGGAGGCCGTCAAGACACAACGCGGCGCTCGAGCGCAATTGCTCGCCCTGCTTTCTGCCTATCGGCCCTTCAAGGTCGACACGCCGCTTGTGGGCGGCTGCCCCATCATGAATGCCGCCATTGAATCCGACCATGCGAGCGCCGTCCTGTGCGCCCGGGCTCGTGACGCCATGGATGGTTGGCGATCGCTCGTAGCGAGCATCCTCCGAAAGGGGCAGACCGAGGGCGAAGTCGCGCCAGAGATCGATGTGAACGACACGACGAGCGTCATCATCGGATGTCTTGAGGGCGCGGTGATGCTCACCCAGCTCTACCGCTCGCCCAGCCACTTGAGCGCAGCCGTCGGCCATCTCGAACGCTTCATCCTAGACGACGTCTGTCCCGCCACAGAGAAATCGAACGAGAGGAGACTGCCGTGATCTATCGCAGCGTCGTCAGAGCGCGCTTGAGGCGCGCCTTTAGGGCACTAAACGAAGGCAATAATACGTTGATCCTCGCGGCCTTCGCGCCCGATGCGAAGCACACGTTTTTCGGGGAGCACGCCCTGGGCGGCGCGCGCCAATCGCCCGGCTCGATTTGCGCCTGGTATTCGCGCCTTGCGGTCCTTTTTCCGGATCTATGCTTTGATCTGGAATCCATCCTCGTGGAAGGGATGCCCTGGAATACAACGGCCGTGGTCACGTGGCGGGATCACTTTACGCTGCGCGACGGAGCCTGTGCTGGCAACCAAGGCGTGCATGTGATCCAGCTGCGCTGGGGCCGGGTGCGTTCGCTGCAGATTCATTGCGATACACAAAAGCTGGCCGGCGTTCTAAGTTGCCTAGAGCGACAAGGGGTACGCGAGGCTGGCTTGGCTCCAATCACCGATGAGGATCTTGCAGGGCCGCGACAAGGCATCAGCCCAAGGCCTCTAGCTTCATAAAAGAGGAGACCAAGTAATTAATATAATTAAAACAGGATCTTACAGTCCTTAATTAATGTCAATTCTTTCTTTTGATCTCGTCGCGAAAAGCCCGCCAAGGGCTGATTTGCAGCGGCACCCCGAGCGATTTGGGCGAGAAAGAACTCGGCCGTCGCGGAGGATTGAGCCTTCAGTGCGGACGTCATTCTCAACGAGCGCACCGACCTGCCCCAGTCCTCCCGAGTCGGGCTCGCACGATCCGCAGCACGGCTTTCCCCGTGCAGTGGCTTGGGCCAGTTATTGTCCAAGAAAGGTTTCCTCGAAGAGTTCATCGCTATCGCTTGCAGCTGTGCTTCGCCAGCACGCCTGCTGTGCCCAGGTTTGAAGATCGCGCGCACTCGCCAGTCGCGTTTCGCGGTGATTGGCGCAGTAAAGGCCCCCCATGCAATGCTCGCCGAAATACTTGATCTCGCCTTGCTCCGACACGGTCACGTGCGAGACTTGAAAAAGCGCCGTCGGGCCAGGGCCGTAGCGCAGGATCGCTCCCACGGGATGCGGCTCGGCTCGCGTCTTCTGACCGACTACGTGCTGCGGTACTGCTTTCGTTTCCATCATGGCTACACCCGCCCAATCTGTTCAAGACCTGCACCCGTCTGCTTCTCACATGGCGCTGAAGTGCCACACTGCAAGCGCTAGTGTAGGTTTCGATGAGCCAGAGCCCAAGGCTCGGCTCTAAGTAATGTTGCTCCCCAATAATGGGCTAGTACCCGATCTGTTCATCGACTAAAGTGCCACCGCCTTGAGAGACAAGCACCGATTTCGTGCTTCGACGCCTGCAGCGAGGCAGCCTTCACCGTGTCAGTCCTACGGGTCGCCCATAAGGATTACCGCAAGCCCCATACCATCAATACCATGCCCGCAAGTTTGGAGAAATTGCGCCAGCGAAGCGGCCGGCCGTTTGCAGCGGGAAAGCCCTCTCGGTCCGGGCGGATCCGAAATTCCGACGCGGAACTTCGCGGAATAGTCGCGACTCCTTGCTATTGTCTGTGGCAGCGAAGTGGGGGCAGGTCGTTGCCTCTTGCGGGTTTATCCGAAAGTCGAGGCGCATACGCCGGTGGCGACGGCTGAAAGCGGCCCGTGGGCATTCCCGGGTGGTTGGCGCTATGGAGAAGGGGCTCTTGATGAATCCGTCCCGAGACGCTGAACTGTTCCGTGCGGGTTCACTGTTGGCCGTGGAACTCGGTTCTGAAGACCTGGATCGTCTGCAGACCTTCTTTGAGAAAAACCCGGAATATTTCTTGGCCGTCACGGGCCAGCCTCCGTCGGCGTCAGAGGCCGAGGAAGAATTTCAAGCCCTACCGCCAGGAGACTGGCCCTATACCAAGAAATGGATGGTCGGATTCGTCGACGAGACAGCGACGCTCGTTGGGATGGCCGTCGTGATCTCGGATCTGTTGGCCAGTGGCGTGTGGCATATCGGCTTGTTCGTCATCGCGACGAACTTGCACGGAAGTGGCGCGGCACGATCGCTTTATCAGCATCTGGAAAATTGGGTCCGGCACGCGGGAGGTGGCTGGCTAAGACTCGGTGTCGTCGAAGGAAATGCACGTGCGGAGCGCTTCTGGGAGCGCGCAGGATTCGTCGAGTTGCGAAAGCGCCGCGATAGGGTCATGGGCACTCGAACCAACACCGTCAGGGTGATGGTCAAGCCTCTCGGGACGGCGCCTCTTGAGGAATACTTCTCGCTCGTCGAGCGGGATCGGCGTGAATCCGATTCGTCGTTTTTCCAGGCATCCTAGGGGGCGCAAGTCACCTCCCGCGCCCCGCCTTTACGACCGCGGCACGCGATCGCCGGCAACGCCCGGCACATACGGGCGCTCCTGTCGGGACGCGACAAATGCCTCCTCCCAACGCTGTCGTGGATTCTCGATTTGAGCATTTGCGACCATCGTTTGGTAGGTGCCGAATTCCATCGCGCGGATTCCGTCAAAGTAGGTCTCAAAGCCAGCGTCACGGCGATAGGTATCCTCGCGCCAAATCAGCATCGCCTCCATGAAGGCGAAATACCAGTCCCGCCCGAGCGGCACGTCGTCGAATTCCTGGCGCAAATAATTCAGCGAATTCACATGGAGCAGAGCCGAAGTGCTCTTGCTTGAGCAGATCTCCAATAGCGCGTCGTCGGTCATTGCGCCCCTCTCATGCATTAGTGCATCGAGGTCGGCGTTTTGCGGTGCCAGCGTGCGGATCTCCTCGAAGAGACTGCCGGAGACATACGGGCAGCCTCGATAGAAACTGCGCGCCTTTTCATCCTCGGTGAGGCAGAGAACGTGAAAATCAGCGTAGCTTCCCATCCATTGCGCCATTTTCTTTCGCAAGACCACCAAGGGCCGGCTCGCGCTGCGCACTTCGCTGACATCGCCTTCGACCTGGCTGATCAACTCCACCTTGTACGACTCGGATGCTTCGGTTAGGCAGGAATTTCCGTAGAGATACTCTTCAATCAGTGCAGCCACGCTGTCATCCACCGATTCGCAGCGATCGAGCGGGTTCTGCCCGGACGGGGGACCGCGTCGGCGAAGGGCTCTAGAAATAGTTCGAAGCATGGGTTGTGGGCTCCGCTTGGTTCCCGTTCCCGATTGTGTCGGGCGGACGGTTGGATAGGAGGTGCGCCCCTGTTTCAGGACGCTCGAATCTTGCGAAGGTCTTACCCGCGGCACTACGCAAATCCTCGATGAAAAGTGGGGCGCAGTGTCCGAGCGCGGTGTTCTTTTTGCCCGCATGGACCTGCCTCTTTATAAGCCGATTTCGCAAGCGGCGCTAGTCCGTCTTCTGGGTATTCGGCGGCTGACGGTTAGTCCCAATGCATCAACCCGGCTCCTCCCCGCGGGCGAGGCCCGCTTTGCCTACGCCCACGCGTGGCGGGCGCTTGATCTCCGCGCGCCTTCTCACGAAAATCTCTCTCATCGCCGTATCCGTTTTTTCACGGGAAGCCTCATTAGGGAGAACGACAAATATGGTTTTGGTTGTCTTTGGACGCTTCCATGCAAAGGAAGGGGAGGAGGAGGGCGTCGCTTTAGCCCTGCGGGAGGTCCGGATCCCTACACGCGCGGAACCGGGCTGCATCGAGCAGGACGTTTTGCGTTCGACCAAGGATTCCAGACAGTTCTTTGTCTATTCGCGCTGGGTCGACGAGGCCGCGTTCAATCGGCACGCAGAACAGCCGCACACCCGCCTTTTTCTTGAGAAAGTCCAAAAGCTGATCGACCATCCGCTCGACGTTAGCCGCGCTTACGCTCTGCTCTAGCCCCCATAAAGGCGTGCCTTGTCTGAGCACGCGAGACGAAGCGTTTCCGGATCGTCCCCATAAGATCTGAAAGAACGGGCGAAGGCTTGACAAGCATCCATTAACCTGGACATCATGTCCATGATAATGGATAACGGAACTTCAAGCATCAACCGGCGCATTGGCGAGACGGCACACAACCTTCGGGCCGATCAAAACCTGTCCCTGGACGCGCTCGCCACGAAAAGCGGCGTAAGCCGTTCCATGATTTCGCTCATCGAGCGCGGCCAGGCCAGTCCGACCGCGGTTGTGCTGGAACGCCTGGCTTTCGGACTGGGTGTTCCGCTGGCACGTCTTTTCGATGTTCCCGCGGCGGATCGAGATTGTCCCGGTCCTCTGGCTCGCCTCGAGGAGCAACCCCAATGGCGTGATCCGGGTTCGGGTTATGTGCGCCGCAACGTGTCACCCGCCGGCTGGCCCTCGCCGATCCAGATCGTCGAGGTCGAGTTTCCGCCGGGTGCCCGGGTCGCGTATGAAACCGGGTCGCGCGAGCCGCACGTGCATCAGCAGGTCTGGGTCCTCGCGGGTCAGATTCATCTGACCTTAGGTGATGCGGATTATCGGCTGCGGACGGGCGACTGCCTCGCGATGCTTCTCGAGCAGCCCATCGTCTACTGGAACCCGACGTCTGAAACCGCGCGTTATGTCGTTGTCATCAGTGCCGAAGTTCTCCCATCGAGGCGTACACCATGAATCAGAGCGACGTTCGCATTCGCGCCGCCGGGGTAGAGCCCGGCCTGGTTGCCGGGCTGGCCGAGGTTCTTATCGACTGCGTCGAAGGAGGGGCTTCAGTCAGCTTCATGTGGCCGCTGCCGCGTGAGAAAGCGATCGGATTCTGGGAGCGCGTCATCGCGTCGGTCGGCCGGGGCGAACGCCATCTTCTGGTCGCCGAAGACTCAAGCGGTCAGGTGCTGGGCACGGTCCAGGTCATAACGGACTTGCCGGAGAATCAGCCGCACCGTGCCGATGTGGCAAAGATGTTGGTCCACCGACGCGCCCGGCGCCGCGGAATTGCCGCGGCCCTGATGCTCGCAGCCGAAGACGCCGCTCGCAAGACCGGCCGAACCCTGCTGGTACTCGATACGGTCACCGGCGGCACCGCCGAGCGGCTCTACACGCGGCTTGGATGGAGGCGGGTTGGCGTTATTCCCGGCTACGCCTTGTGGCCCACTGGTGCACCGTGCGACACCACTTATTTCTACAAGGAGCTAAGCGAGGTTGAGGGCCCTCCCGTGTGATCGCTCGTCACATCTGCCCGTTCAAGGCTCGCAAGGCTTGACTCGGCGGCCCGATGTCCAAGGTACACTTGAGACGGCGTTCAGGTCTTGCGAATCACAGGAGCAACCCAGCATGATTGAACACGAAATCGAGGTCGCGACCGCCGCGGGGCGCGTTGAGACCTTCGTCTGTTGCCCCGAGCGCGGGGGTCCCTATCCGGTTGTCTTTTTTTTCATGGACGCACCCGGCATCCGGGAGGAACTGCGGGACATGGTGCGTCGGCTCGCTTCGGTGGGCTACTACGTCTGCCTGCCGAACCTCTACTATCGATGGAACGTCAAGGAGCTCGGTCCATTCGCTGGGGAAGCAAACGCTCCCGTACGTCAGAAAATGATGGGACTCATGGAGAAGCTGTCCATATCCATGGTCATGGATGATCTTGATTCCTTGATCGAGCACGTGCGGTCGGATCGGGCGGCATCCGAGGGGCCCTACGGTTGTGTCGGCTATTGCATGAGTGGACAATTCGCAGTTCATGCGGCTGCTCGGCATCCCGATCGAATCGCGGCGGCGGCATCCGTCTATGGCACGCGTCTGGTGACCGAGAAAAACGACAGTCCTCACCTCGTTGTCGAGCGCGCGCACGCCGAACTCTACTTTGCGTGGGCTGAGTTTGATCATTATGCTCCGAGCGAGCTGATCGAGCCGCTCCGTGCTGCTCTCGAGAAGGACGGGATCGTCGCCGAAGTCGAGCTTTACCGTGGGGTAGAACACGGCTTCGCATTTCCCGGGCGCGCCGCGTACAACAAGGATGCGGCCGAGCGGCACTGGGAGCGTCTTTTTGCGCTCTTCGACCGGACTCTCCGGCCGACTCGCCCGACATCCGGTTAAGGAGGGGGCCGTCGTCTTCGCATGGCCGGAATGCTGGCGACACGGGCCGCCGAGCGCGCGGGCCGATGCGGTCTGTGCCTTAGAATCGCCCGTTTATGGATCTTTTCACGCCCAACGCAGGGCGCACTTCACGTTTCGATTCCGATCGTATCCTCGTGGGGACCGCTTCCTGGACGGATCCCACGCTCGTCCAGTGTGGACGGTTCTATCCCAAGGGATGCACCAGCGCTGAAGCACGGCTCGCCTTTTATGCCTCGGTGTTCCCGCTCGTCGAAGTCAACTCCAGCTATTACGGACTGCCGAGTCAGCGCAACTCGGAGCTCTGGGTCAAGCGCAGTCCTGAACGTTTCAAATTCAACATCAAGGCCTTCCGTCTCTTTACCGGTCATCAAACGCCGCTCGAGGCCTTTCCCGGTCCCATGCGCGCCGTCCTGGCCGGGCGTGTGCGCAAGAATGTCTATTACAAGGACGTCCCCGAGTCGATGCAGGACGATCTCTGGCGCTATTTTCGGGAAGGCATTGAGCCACTGCGTGCGGCAGGCAAACTCGGAGCCGTGCATTTTCAGTTCGCCCCCTGGTGCCGCTATTCAGACGCGGTGCGTGCCCACCTTGAGCAATGTCGGACCCGCCTGTCGGAGGTCCTGGTATCGGTGGAATTTCGCCACCAATCCTGGTTTACCGAGGCCCACACCGAATCCACCTTGAGTTTTCTCCGACAGGCCGGGCTCGTGAACACGGTGGTCGACGAGCCGCAGGGGTTTGAGAACACCGTGCGGGCGGTGTGGGCGACCACGCACCCGCGTCTGTCGATCGTTCGACTGCACGGACGTAACGCCGACACCTGGAATCTCTCGGGCTCGGAATCCTCGACGGGGCGCTTTAACTACAACTACTCCGATCAGGAGCTCGAAGGGCTTGCCGCACAGGTCAGGGCACTGGCGGCTGCGTCCGATCAAACGCACGTCGTCTTTAACAACAACTACGAGGACCAGGGCCAGCGAAACGCGCGAAGCTTCGCGGAAATCCTTCAGAGGGGAGGCCGTGCTCTGGACTGATCCGGGACAGGCAGGAACGGGGCCACGCATTCGTGGCTTGCTGCGATCATCCGGATGCCACGGCACACCGGACGCGGTGTTCAGCAATTCCTACAGATCCCGCGTCCAGGTCTCTCCCACCAAATCCTTGCCGAAGCTGTGGTGAGGCTCCTCGGCAATTTTCTGGAAGTTCGCTTTCACATAGATGTGGCGCGCGGAGCTGAGGATCGAATTGGTCCACAGGATCATTCGTTTGTAGCCAGCTTCGCGGGCAAAACGCAGGCACTCCTCGACCAGCTGCCGGCCGATCCCCAAGCCGCGGGCGCGCGGCTCCACGTAGAGAAGGCGAAGTTTGGCCGTGGTTTGGTCGTGTCGGACCAGGAACACGGACCCGACGATGTTCCCGGCTTGATCGGCCACCCAGCAGCGTTCTCGAGCAGGATCGAATTCGCGAACGAACTTGACCACGATCTCGGCCACAAGCGCCTCGAACTCGGCATTCCAGCCATATTCCTGGAAGTAGAGCGAGCCGTGACGGTGGATGATCCACCCCATGTCGCCCGGGATCGGCGCGCGAAGAACGCACGGCGGATGCTCGTGGCGCAGGAGCGCTTCGACCCTTTGCATGGCATCGAGCAGTTCCTGCTGCTGAGCCGGGTCTAGCTTCTCAAGCATGCCTCGAACCTCGATTTGCGAAGCCATGTCCAGGCGTTCAAAGCAGGCCAGACCCTTGGCGGTGAGTTGGAGTTCGAGAACCCGCGCGTCGGCGGTCGATCTCGTCTTCTGGAGAAACCCGCTTTTCTCGAATCCGGAAATGACCCGGCTAAGATACCCGGGATTCAGTCCCAGGAGCTCGACCAGGTCAGACGCCTTTGCGCTTTGACGGTGGGCGAGCTCATAGAGAATGCGTGCCTCGGTCAATGAAAATTCACTATCGAGGAGGTGCTCCTGGAGCAGTCCAACCTGACGGGTATAAAAGCGATTGAAGTGCCGAACGGCCTTGGCCCGTTCCTCGATCCCTTGAGTCATCATCCGCGAATATCGGGATATCGTTGCCTGAGGCAACAATATAGTTGCCTAAAGCAAATAAATCAACCTCGCTGTGGTACTCAGAACGCGCGCGGACTCAAAGCGCCGTGGCCGCCACCAATTCTGCTTTAAGTGGAAGCGAGAAAATAAACCGCGAGCCGCGTCCTTCCCGGCTTTCGACTGAGACGTTTCCGCCGTGCAACGTGGCCACCGTCTGCACCAGATAAAGGCCGATCCCGGTGCCGCCGAAACCCTGAACGTTGCTGCCCCGGTAGTACCTCTGGAACACGTGCGGCAGGTCACTCATGGGAATCCCCAGACCCTCGTCACTCACCGTGATGACCACGCGTTCTTCGTCTTCGGCAGCAAACACCTGCACCGGTCGCCCGTTTGGGGAGTACTTGATGGCGTTCGAGACGAGGTTGCTAAATGCCTGATACAGAAGTTTCGTGTCTCCGACGCTAATCGTCGGGAGATTTCCGATGTGCTCTACGATCCACGCATCCGCGGACATCTCGCGGTGCATCTGGCAGACCTCTCTTAAGAGCGACGCGAGGCTAAACTCCGAGGGATGAAAATACAGTCCTTCGCCTGCATCCAGCAGACGCGACGAGTTGATGAGGGACTCCAATAGATCGGTCATGCGCCGCACCGCGGCGCGAATTTTCCCGGCGCGATCGGAGAGCTCCTCGGGCCGCAGGCGATCACCGATTTTGATCATGCGTTGAGCCTGGCCGTCGATGATAGTCAACGGCGTGCGGAATTCGTGCGACGCCATTGAAACGAAATTACGCTGCAGGTTCGTGAGCTGGCGTTCGTGCTCGAGCTTTTCGGCGAGCATGGAGGCCTGCTGTTCCAGGCCGCGCTGGCTGTGCGCAAGCTCGATCGCATTGTTTCTAAAAACCACGACCGCCCTCGCCATCTCGCCAATCTCATCGCTGCGGTCGGTATCGGAAATTTCGATGTTGGTGTGATTGGCCGCGAGTTTGTGCATTCGGTCGGTGAGTTCCAAGATCGGCTCAGAGACCGATCGCGTGATGTGGATCATCACGCTAAGCACCGAAACGACCGCGACGGCGATGGCGCCGAAGATCAGGATTTCTGCGAGGCGAAAAGTGGTCGCGGCACGGTTACTCGCTGCGCCCGCGCGATCCGTCGTGAGATCGGTTAGCTGGCCCAGGGTGTCGCTGGCGGCGTCGTAGGCGATGCGTGATTCGTGCTGATAGAGAGCCGTACCTTCGGTCTTGTGGCCCCGACCGGAGAGGTCGATGACGCGTTTGGCTACGGCGAGATAGCCTTGCCACTGGCTTGCAAAGCGCTTCCAGAGGCGTTCTTCTTCGGCATCGTGCGGCAGTTCCTCGTAACTTTGCCAAGCCAGATTGATCGATCGCAGGAGCGTGAATAGTTCGATGTCGCTCGCGTCGATGTCGGTGGGCTGGGTCGCAAGGAGATGACTGGCTTCCCCAGCCCGGTAGTCGGACGTATAGTTATTCAGATCCCCAAGAAGCCGTGAGCTCTGTAGCCAGCGGTCACGAATCTCCACCGATGCCGCGTTCACGTCACTTAGCCACCAAACGCTGAAAAGCCCCAGGATCACCACGAGCATTCCCAGCAGCATGAACGCAAGGGAGAGTCGGACGCGAATGGAGTGGCGCTGTTTCATGGTGACCGCTTGAACAGGCTGGATCGCAGAATACTACCGAGTTTCTGGCCCTCTGCGTGCCGAAGAGCCAAGCCGGGCGCAGCGAGCTCTGGCAAAATAGAACCTTCGGACCGGTTACATCTGCAGCCTGCGATTCTCCCCATTGCTCGAGACAAAGCTATGGCCCAACAGCGCAAGAAGATCCTCTACATTGAAGACAGTCACGAGACTGGGGTGCTGGTGGCGGAGGATCTCGTGGAGAGGGGATTCGAGGTCGAAGTCGCCGAAAATGGCACGGATGGCTTGGCGGCGATCTTGAGAGTTCATCCCGATCTGGTCTTGTGCGACATCAACATGCCCGGAATGTCGGGCTTTCAAGTGCTCGAGGCGCTCTCGGCCATTGCCCCGAGTTTCGCGAACATGCCTTTTGTGTTCCTCACCGCCCTGACCGATCGTGACACCGAGCTACAGGGACGGCGCCTGGGCGCCGATGACTACGTGACAAAGCCGATCGATTTCGATCTGCTCGAGAGCATCATCAATGCGCGACTTGCTCGGGTTGCGCGCATCGACGTCTGGACGCATCGAGTGGACCTCACGCAGCGCGAGATCGAGGCGTTAACGTGGTCGGCGCGCGGCAAGACCTCCGATGAGATCGCCTCGATCCTGGGTCTTAGCAAGCGCACGGTCGATTTTCATATTGACAATGCGCGGGTCAAGCTCAATGTGTCCTCGCGCATCCAGGCTGCGGTGAAGGCCGCCGCCGGAGGATTGATCGAGCCTTAGCTTTGGAACCGTTTGCTCGGCGCTCTGGGCGCACATCGAAGAGGAGAGGGGAGCGCACGGATACGCCAACTTCGGCCGGACATGCGGCGCCGGATTCAGGACTGATCCGCCTCGCGGATCATCGCCCCTAGACGGCGCCAGCGGTGCCCAGAATGACGGTACTTTGCGACGACAGGACACCACCATTGCCGTGGGCGACTGCGGTGCTTGCCCCCGCTACCTGACGGTCTGCGCATTCCCCCCGCAACTGCCGGACTGCTTCGATGAGCAGGAACAAGCCATACATGCCCGGGTGGCAATACGAGAGCCCTCCGCCGTTGGTGTTCACGGGCAAGCTCCCGCCAGGTGCGATCCGGCCGCCGCTCACAAAGTCCCCACCCTCTCCTTTTTTGCAAAATCCGAGATCCTCAAGAAAGAGGATCGTATTGATCGTAAACGCGTCATAAATCTCGACGACGTCCATGTCCTCGGGCCGCAGTCCCGCCATGGCGAACGCTTTCTCTCCCGAATACTTTGCGGCTGTCTGAACCAGATCCGGCATTGCAGAGATGCTCGCGTGGGTCGTGTGGTGCGCGCTGCCCAGGACATAAACCGGCGCTTTTCTGAGGCTGCGGGCACGCTCGGGCGAAGTCACCACGATCGCGCCGCCGCCATCGGTGACCAAGCAGCAGTCGCGTACCGTCAGTGGGAAGCTGATCATCTTCGAGGTCAGAACTTCCCCGATCGTGAGCGGTTTCTTCTCCCAGGCGACCGGATTCAAGAGCGCCCATTTCCGCGCCGCTACGGCGACTTCGGCAAGCTGTTCCCGCGTCGTCCCGAATTCGTACATATGCCGCGCGGCGGCAAGCGCGTAAGCACTCGCCGGAAGAAATGGCTTAAAGGGCGACTCGTAGGGATTGCGCTCGGGCGAGCTGATCTGCCGGCGTCCTACAGAACGCTGCGTGCTGCCGTACGCAATCACCGCCACATTGCACAGACCCGTCTCGATGGCGCTTTGCGCGTGGGCGAGGAGCACCATGAAGGACGATCCGCCGGTGGTTGTCGAGTCGAGGTAAGCGCCCGGCAGTTTCAGATACTCCGCCAAGGCGAGCACGGGCATTCGGGATTGCGCCGATGCGCAAAAGAGTCCGTCGACGTCATGTAACTCAAGCCCGCAGTCGGCGAGGGCGCGCTGGACTGCCTGGGCCATGAGGTCGACCGGCGAAAAACCGGGATCGACCACCCCCAGATCGGATTCGGCAGCACCGACGATGGCGATACCGGCTCGTGTCATGGCGCAGCAGCCGGCTTGTCGAGGGGAACAAAAACGGGATAGGGATCTTCGTCATCGGCTGACTGAAAAGCCGTGAAGCTAACGCGCATGCCGATTTGGATCTCTGAATTGTTCACTCCGTGGATCCGGCTCATCAGCCTAAAGCCCTCGTCGCAGTCAATCAGTGCGACGTTGTACTCCGGGCCTTCCTTCGGAAAGACAACCGTCACACTGTAGACGGTTCCCAATCCCGCACTGACCCGCCATTCGAGCTGGTCGCTTCCGGTAAAAGGGCAAATGACCCTCGGAAAAAAGACCGGCCGCTGCGCCTGGGGGCTGTACTGGTAGGCCAGCTGCCCCTGCCTTAGGTACGACAAGTAGACCGCGAGTGGAGATTGGCTTTGTGGCATGGCGATGAGCGAGCGACCAATTGGACTGCGAAACGGCGCGGGAAATGACTCCAGTAGACGCGCGAGGCCTACGACTCTGCCGCGCCATGGAAGACGGCCTCAATATTGTTGCCGTCAGGATCAAGCACGAAGGCGGCGTAGTAGCCCGGGTGGTAGCTTCGCTCACCGGGAACGCCGTTGTCTCGTCCGCCTGCATTCAGCGCCGCCTGGTGGAACACTTTCACCTGCGCCTCACTCTGCGCCTGAAACGCAAGATGTACGCGAGATACGGCGCCTTCGGCCAAGTCAACCCAGAGTTCGTCCGCATAGAAAAAGCCCTCGCCACTTTTCATGACGTCGCCCTTGCCAAGCGCTTCGAACACCGCGCCGTAGAATCGCCGGCTCGCATCAAGGTCGGCGACCCGAAGGTGGAGATGGTCGATGAGTCTGCCCCGGTGGTAATGCTTCATGTGCGCGCCTCCTTTCATCGCGTGCATTCCATGGCACGATAGCAGGAATTCTACGAGATGGCCGATCTGCAGTCCGGACCGCACGCAATGATGTCCGACTTGCAAGAAGCGAAGGTAGAATGGCCTGCGAACCGAAGGAAAGAGAGAAACCCGCAATGAACAGCGATCTTCGCCAGGCTGCCAAGGACTATTTGATACGCTACGGCGGCGATACCTTCCCCAATCTATTTCGCTCTGCCAAGGGGTCCATCGTCATCGATGACACCGGTCGCGAAATACTGGATTTCACATCGGGGCAGATGTGCTCGACCATCGGTCACAACCATCCGGCCATCGTGGCCGCGGTCAACCGGGCGGGCGAGGAGGCATTTCACCTCTTTAGCGGAATGATTCCCGAGGTCGTTGCGGAGCTCGCAGAACGCCTGGCCAAGGAGTGGCTCGTCGCGCCCCTAAAACGGTCAATTTTTGTCAATACCGGATCCGAAAGCAATGAAGTCGCCCTGCGCATGGCGAAGATGTATACCGGCGGATTCGAGGTCTTGGCCGTGGGCGGATCGTGGCATGGCGTGACCGGTGGAACGAGCGCGGTTTCCTTCGCCAGCGATCGCAAGGGCTACGGTGTGCCGCCGGCGGGCGTTTTCGTCGTGCCCGAGCCCAACGAATATCGGCCCTACATCAAAGGAATGTCGGGCGAGGATTCAGCTCTCGCCTGCCTTGAGATCGGATTGAAGATGTTTGATATGGCCTCATCCGGTCGGCGCGCGGCCATACTCATCGAGCCGATCATTAGCGCCGGTGGGGTTCTCGTGCCACCCAAGTCCTATATGCAGGCGCTGCGCAAGGCGGCTGATGAGCGAGACATGCTCCTGATCTTCGACGAAGCCCAGACCGCGTTTGGACGAATCGGTTATCGCACGGCCACGGACTACTTCGGGGTGGTCCCCGATATCCTGACGGTCTCCAAAACGCTCGGCGGCGGGTTGCCCCTGGCTGCGGCCATCACGACGGATAAGATCGAGCAAGACGTCCACGAGAAACACTTCAATTTCTACACAAGCCACGTCTCGGACCCTTTGCCCGCGCGGGTCGGCCTGGCCGTACTCGATACGATCCGAGACGAGGGGCTCGTGGAACGGGCCAGGACCACCGGCGCTTATCTGCGAGAGCGACTTCTGGACCTCAAGAATCGCTACGAGGTCATCGGCGACGTGCGCGGGGAGGGGATGCTCCTGGGAGTCGAGCTGGTCAAGGACCGAGAAACCCGAGAGCCTTATCACCAGTTGGGTGCGTTGACCACTGCACGGTGTTTCGAGCTGGGTCTTAGCATGAACATTCGCCGCCGCCCGGAAAGAGGTTCCGTTTGGCGCATCGCACCGCCGCTGACAATCTCGCACGTCGAGCTCGATCGCGGTATCGAGATTCTGGAGAGGGCACTGCGGGAGAGCTTGGACGGGCTCGCGCGGCCGTAAGGGAGGCGCCGGCGCACCCGAACGCGCCACGGGTCTTTTGCGCGAATCACTCAGTATTCGGAGACAAGGACATGTCCCACACCCCTACGCTGGAAACCGAGCGGCTCATTCTGCGGCCCCTCGTGCTCAGCGACTTCGAAGCTTATGTCTCTTTCTGGCAGAATCCTGAGGTTGTTCGCTACATCTCCGGAGCACCGATCCCCAGAGATGCGTCATGGACGCGTCTATTGCGAACGGCCGGCCACTGGCAGTTTCTCGGATTCGGATTTTTCGCCATTGAACACAAGGCGACCCGATTGCTGATCGGGGAAGTCGGCTTCCAGGAGATGCGCAGGGTAATCGAGCCCTCGATCGAGGGAACGCTGGAGACGGGTTGGGGGATCCTGCCCGAATACCAAGGGCAGGGGATGGCAACCGAAGTCGTCCGAGCCGCTCTCGAATGGGCGGGACTGGCCCATCCGAGAATGGAGTACAGCTGCATTGTCAGTCCGGAGAATCAGCCTTCGCTCAAATTGGCGGCAAAATTCGGATTTGAGAAGGACACGACCACAACCTTCTTGGGGAAACCCGTCGTGATTTTGAGGCGGGGACGCTCTCGGAGGGGGCTGTGAGCAGTGAGCAGACCTGACCTCTGATCTGCGCCTCTTAATTCACTTGAGCGCGAGAGCTGCTCGTTGGCGACGGCAGAAATCGCGCGCCAGTTTGTGTCCTGGTTATGGTGACCGAGGTGCGCTGATGATCCGACTCCAGAGTATCGCCCTTCTCACGCAACGCCTGCAGAACTGCGTCGTCTATGAGTAGCACTGCGCTGCATCGTCTCTGGACCCGCGTCAAGGAACATCCGCTATCCAGACTCGGCCCGGGACTGATTACGGGCGTAGCCGATGACGACCCGAGCGGGATTGCCACGTATTCGCAGGCCGGTGCGCAGTTCGGACTGAATCTGCTCTGGACGATGCCGCTGGCGCTTCCACTCATGGCCGCCATTCAATTGATGTGTGCGCGCATCGGTCGCGTCACCGGCAAAGGATTGGCTGCCAATCTCAAGTCGGCCTTTCCCCCCAGTGTCGTGCGCGGCGCGGTCGGCCTTCTGCTTGTGGCAAACGTTTTGAACATCGCCGCGGACGTCGCCGCGATGGGGGAGGTTGCCGAACTGGTCAGCGGCGTGAATCGGCATCTGATGACTGCGTTCTTTGTGGTCCTGACGCTGCTCCTTCAGATTTTCATTCCCTATCATCGCTACGTCGTCTTTCTTAAGTGGCTGACCCTCTCCCTTTTCGCGTATGCGGCAGTACTTTTCACCGTCCACGTTCCCTGGGGACAAGTGGCGCTGCGAACATTCTTTCCGGCGTTGCCCATCGGTGCCGACAGCGCGGCGGTGATCGTGGCCGTCTTTGGTACGACAATCAGCCCGTACCTGTTCTTCTGGCAGGCCTCAGAGGAAGTGGAGGACATGCGAGCGAAGCAGGCACCAGGACTACTGATCGAATCGGGCACGGTGGCGGCTCAGGAATTGCGCCGCATCAGTTGGGATACCTGGAGTGGAATGTTCTATTCCGACATCACGGCCTACTTCATCATCCTCGCCACTGCGGTCACGCTCCACGTGGCGGGAATCACGGACATCAATACTGCAGCCGAAGCGGCGAGCGCCCTTCGGCCCCTCGCGGGCAATTTTGCGTACATCGTGTTTGCTCTGGGTATCCTAGGTGTCGGCATGATCGGAGTCCCGGTACTCGCCGGCTCCGGGGCGTATGCACTTGCAGAGGTGATGGATTGGGAGTGGGGCTTAGAACGGAAGGCGACTGGGGCGCGCGGCTTCTATGCGGTCATCGCAATTAGCGTGCTTGCCGGACTGGGAATCCAGTACTCTCCGATCAGTCCAATGAAGGCGCTTTTCTGGAGCGCGGTCATCAACGGCATCGTCGCTGTACCGTTGATGGTAGTGATCATCTTGCTCGTTTCGAAAAGGTCGGTAATGGGGAAGTTCACGGTGCGCTGGCCGATTGCGCTGCTCGGCTGGATTGCGACCCTCGTGATGGCCGCCGCTTCGGTCCGAATGTTCGTACCGGACACCTAGGTCCCGGTCGTTCAGTGTTCGTTGGATAAGTGAATCGCTCTTGATGGCTTTCCGCGCGGAAAGGCCGAGCCGGCGTGACGCGGGCTCTTCTGATGGGAGCACACCGCATCACGGCTTGGCCAGGCAGAGCGACCGAGGCTGCGGAGGGTCTGAGACTCGCCTTGTCGGCGCGGCCGGTTTGCGTATAATTTGTATTATGTTAAATAGCTCGTATCCCGCCCCGGGTACCATCTTGCTCCCACCGTGGAGCGCCTAGTCCGGCCACGGATCTCCCATGGTGCTCGAACCGATGCACATGATCCCGCCACCATCGACCACATAGCGGGCGACTCTCTGCACCGTAAAGAATGCGCCTTTGGTGTCGATTTCGAATAGTTCGAACTGTTCTTCAGTAAAGTCCAAAACGGACCGCCTGACCCACTCGACCCCTGCGTTTACACCCACGATATCGAAGAGCCATCCGGGAACCATCCCGCCACACGTGCGTCGTCGGATCTCGCGGATGATGCATTCGATAAGGTTGTTGGTTCGCAGTTGGCGCCAGTGGTGCCTGGGAACGCGAAGTAAGTCAGCGTTTCGTGCGCATCGGATTCGACCAGCTCGGCTGCCGTGGTCGCGAGCGAGGCCAACCCCATCAATTGGCGCCAAGGCCCGCCAAGCGTGAGTGGCTGCGACGCGGACAATTACGTCGAAGGTAATTGAGCGCCCTACGCAACCTTTTATGATACCTGCAATAACGTCCGCGGAGGCTGCGTTGGTAGCCTCGTGGTCGGCTAAGGGAATGCGATGCAAACATCAGAGAAAACGACATCTAAGATTGCTCAGCCGAAAGCCGGAGCGTCCAAAGTAGGAGAACTGCTGCGTCACTGGCGAGATGTACGAGGCAAGAGTCAATTCGACCTTTCTTTGATCAGTGGGATATCTCAACGCCATATCAGCTTCATCGAGAGCGGTCGCAGTGTGCCGAGTCGCGAAGTGCTGACCTATATCGCTCAGTCCCTGGACGTTCCGCTGCGTGACCGCAATGCGTTGCTGCTTGCTTCAGGTTATGCGCCCATCTATTCCGAAGCCGGATGGGATGCCGTGGAAATGGAGAGCGTTGCTGCGGCCTTGCGAAGGATGCTCAAGCAGCACGAGCCATTCCCAGCGGTTGTCATGGACCGTCACTGGAACGTGCTCATGGCAAACGACTATGCGCCTCGCCTGTTCGGCAATTTTGTTGATTTGGATTCCCGCGGGTCTCCGCGCAACTTGCTCGAGCTATTGTTCGATCCAAACGGCCTACGTCCGTTCGTCGTCGATTGGGAGACTGCCGCGAAAAGCCTGTTGCAGCGCGTACATCGTGAGGCGGTCGGACAAGTCATCGATGGTGAAACCGAGGCGCTTCTCGAAAAGCTTTTAGCTTATCCAGGCGTCGAACTTGATTGGCTCGGCGGAGAAGGTGCTGCTCAGTATGGGGCAACGCTTCCAGTCATTCCGTTGAGTCTCAAGAAGGACGGAATCCTTCTGAGATATTTCTCTCTGGTTACCACGGTTGGCACCCCGCAAACCGTCACAGCACAGGAGATGAGACTCGAATGCATGTTTCCGGTCGATAAAGAGTCGGAAAAGAATCACCTTAAATTTATTGGAGCAGTTCGAGGTGGAAAAAATTCAACCTCGCGTCGTTCCGATTACCTTCCACGTAATTGATGCGATGTCAGCCGACTCCTATATTTGAATCACGCGAGAACGAACGGATTCGCGAACCCGACCAAACTAAAGGATCAAAAATGTCCTCCCTTAAAGTGTATTCGATTGACTCAGCACCCGAAAAGTCGAAGCCTGTACTTGGCACCATCAAAGAAACGTTTGGATTTGTTCCCAACGTTGCAGGTGTCATGTCGGGTTCGCCAACGCTGATCGGTGGATTTATGCCCCTGTTCCAGCATGTGCACGGCGGCACCTTCACTGAGCCACAGATCCAGACCGTGTTGTTGACGAATGCGGTGACCAATAAGAGCGTCTGGCCCGCCACGTTCCACACTTATCTGGCGTTAGAGGCTGGAGTCCCGAAGAGCGAAGTCGATGCGATTCGCGCGGGGAGTCTGCCAATGGACGCGAAGCTCGCTGCACTTTCGAATCTGGCTCGTAACTTAATTGAGAAGAAGGGGCATGTGCCAGAAGATGTGTTGAAGACCTTTAAGGATGGCGGTTTCGCGGATGAACACGTGCTGGAAGTTATCGCCATCGTCGCCGCGTCGGCAATGACCAATTACAGCAGCACCGTGGGACAGCCTCCGCTGGAAGAGACCTTCGTTCAACATCGCTGGAACGGCTAAGCGACAATAGGGAGGTAGCGCAACGCACGTTTCGCACATTTTTGGTGGTGATCAGGCTGCCTGGTTTTGAGAGGTGCTGGGTTTAAGTTGCCTAGCGTGATACCGAAATCCTAGGAATGCTTTGGAACGAGCGGAACGAATCCTGGAGAGGCGTGCGATCTTAAATTGCCGCTCGCAGACGTCTTCATACGGTACTCCAAGCTCATGTGCCCCCCTTCTTGCGAACGGCAGGGCCCTTCCCGTCACCTCGGAGGATTTTTCTGGTATTGCTCGTCGCTGACCTTTTCCAGCCACTGGACGTTGGTGTCACCCCGAACGCCAGTGATCGAAATCTGCGTCATCGATTTCGTCGAGGAAGCGCCATGCCAGTGCTTAACGCCCGGCGGACACCACACTACGTCACCCGCATGGACTTCAAGGACCGGTCCGCCCCATTGCTGGACCCATCCCACGCCGTCCAAAATGATCAGGTATTGACCGGCAGGATGTGAATGCCATGCAGATCTGGCACCCGGTTCGAACGTTACGCGACCTCCTGTGGCGGCAAGCGCCGGGTCGCCTGTAAAGAGCTGCTGCACGTGAACGGTCCCGGTGAAGTAATCCTTGGGGCCAGGAAAGGTGGGGAGAGAGCCACTTTGCGTCAAAGTTTGCCCCGGACTTGGGTCAGCGGCGTTCGCCAGCGTGGCAGCGGCAAGGCAGATTCCAAGGGCAACGGCAAGGAAAGAAATTCGTCCAGCGTCCATATCGCGTCCAAGCTCCTCAGGTAGCGTCTTCCAATGGGCACACTGTAGTGAGTGGGCCAAGTTGCGGCTAGGTGGTAGCCTTGGCATACCGTTATGAACGAGACTCATGAATGGCCCCAATCGACCTGAATGTGCTGCGAGCTTTTGTCGTGGTTGCGCGAGAACGTAGTTTCACGCGTGCTGCCGCCCAATTGGGTATCTCGCAGTCCGCCTTGAGCCATTCCATGCGGGGCTTGGAGGCCAAGCTTGGAATTCGATTGCTGACGAGGACGACTCGCGGCGTGTCGCCCACCGAGGCGGGTGAACGGTTGTGGGCCTCGATTGGTCCGCACTATGATGGGATCGAGTCGGGTTTGACCAACCTGAGTGAACTGAGGGATAGGCCAGCGGGCACGATCCGAATCACCTCGGGCGATCACGCAGTGACCACCGTTCTTTGGCCCAAGCTCTCCAAGTTCATCCCCGACTACCCGGACATCAATGTTGAAATCGACATCAATTACCAGCTGATCGATATCGTGGCGGAACGATTCGATGCCGGCGTTCGCAGTGGCGAGCAGATTGCGCAGGACATGGTTGCCGTTCGAATCGGACCGCCCTATCGGATGGCGGTGGTCGGCTCACCCGACTACCTGGCTAGAAAATCAGCCCCACAGACCCCCAAGGATCTCGCCGACCATAGTTGCGTCAATTTGCGACTTCCCACCCGGGGTGGCCTGTACGCCTGGGAGTTCGAAGACCGAGGTCAAGTGATTCAGGTCCAGGTCCGCGGACAATGGATTTTCAACACTACCCCTCAGATGATCCAGGCCGCGCAGGAAGGCTGCGGATTGGCCTACGTTCCGCAAGACCTAGTGTTGGAAGATGTAGCAGCAGGTCATCTTCTCCTCATGCTCGAAGATTACTGCCCGACCTACCCCGGGTACCACTTGTACTTCCCCAGTCGACGTCAATCCTCGCCCGCCTTTTCGCTTCTGCTCGAGACATTGCGCCACCGCGATTGATCGTCATCCCACAGGCGAACGAAAGGCGCGCTTGGACTCGATCTGCCGATCTTTCCGCCACACACTCTTGCGGTATGAGTCGCACTCATAACCCCAAACGAGGCAAAGGGCTAACCGGGCTTCAATCTTCTCACTAGAGTGTGGATCGTGGCGCATCCGATTCTGCGCCCAGGACGCCCCGATACTTGGGGAATTGGTGAGCAAAGAGATGAAACCAAGATCAATCATTGTCGGGATGCTTGGCTGCTGTCTGGTTAGCGTCGGACTCGCCGGCTCTTCAGCCGCAATCGATCCCGCTAACATCGCCCCCCCTTCGAGTCACGTAAGCCGTGACGACGACCCCAAATGGACGCAAGGAGAAGTTGTGACCTCAGCAAATCTCGCAGCAGTGACACCGGGTCTGGCGAAATATCAAGACGGCGTGATCGTCGAGTTATGGAAACGCCCAGGTCTTTCACCAAGGGATCGCAGCATTGTGACGGTTGCAGCTCTAATTGCGCGCAATCAGCCTGACGAGCTAAGAGCGCAACTGGTGAAGGCATTGGACAACGGCGTCAAGCCCTCTGAGATCTCTGAAATCATCACCCACCTCGCCTTCTACTCGGGGTGGGGCAACGCAAGTTCGGCGGTCAACGTTGCCTCTAGCGTGTTTGCGCAGCGAAAAATTGCGAATGACGAACTACCGCTTCAGTCACCGGCCGCCCTACCACTAGCCGAGGCCGCTGAGACTGAGCGGGCGTCGCGCGTCCAGGAACAGTTCGGTGAGACAGCGCCCGGCGTCGTCCAGTACACCACCGACGTCCTCTTCAGGGATCTCTGGTTACGCCCGGGTCTCGCGCCAAGAGACCGAAGCCTTGTGACCGTAAGCGCCCTCATCGCATCGGGTCAGGTCGCCCAGATCCCTTATCACTTGAATCGCGCGATGGACAACGGCCTCACCAAGGAACAGGCGTCTGAAGCATTTACGCAACTCGCTTTCTACGCGGGGTGGCCGAATGTCTTCTCGGCGCTCCCCGTCGCGAAAGAGGTGTTCGAAAAGCGGCCGAAGTAACTTCAATAGAAGGAGAAAGTATGGAACTGAAATCAATCCATGGCGCGGCGACGGTACCGGGTCCCGAGGATTACTTCACCGGAACGGTACGCGTGGCTCAACTCTTTGAGGCCGGGGCGCCCGCGCGCATGACCTGCGGTTGCGTCACGTTTGATCCGAGCGCTCGGAGCGCCTGGCATACACATCCTCTTGGACAGACTCTAATTGTGACCGAAGGTCGAGGCTTCGTGCAGTCGTGGGGCGGACCAATACGCGAACTCAAGGCTGGTGATGTCATATGGACGCCGCCTGGGGAGAAGCATTGGCATGGCGCTGCCCCTAATTCTGCTTTGACGCATATCGCAATTCAGGAAGCACTCAATGGCAAAGCCGTGGAATGGTTGGAAAAAGTGAGCGATGAGCAATACGCGTCTGCCAAATGAGCGACTGGCATGAGCCAAAGTTCACGGCAGTTCCGCTGCCCCGCCGCTCACAAGAGCAAACACGTAGCGAAGTAACAGATCGATACAAGGAAGACCTATGAACATTTCATTCGAAGGAAGAGTCGCACTCGTCACAGGAGCGGCTTCCGGGCTGGGACTCGCGACCGCCAAGGCGTTCGCAGAATCAGGTGCGTCGGTCACCCTCGCCGACATCAACGAGGAAGCACTGGATTCTGCAGTCGTTGACCTGACGAGCAAAGGTTATCAGGCTCTGGCCGTCAAATGTGACGTCTCCGATGACGCTCAGGTCGAAGCAATGGTGAAGCAAACGGTGAAAGCGTTTGGCCGGCTGGATGCCGCGTACAACAATGCGGGAATCCAAAATGTGTTGGCTGAGACCGCGGACTACCCGAGGGCGGACTATGACCGCGTCCTGTCGGTCAACCTTCGCGGCGTCTGGAGCTGTATGAAGTTCGAGCTGCAATATATGCGCGAGCATGGTGGCGGAGCGATTGTGAACTGCTCGTCGCTCGGGGGTCTGGTGGGCGGAAACAAGCGCGCCAGCTATCACGCAG
>JBEKVI010000017.1:0-30747 GCA_049514215.1 Burkholderiaceae bacterium | reverse complement strand
GGTCTCACCAAGAGCACTGCACTTGAATACGCAACCAGAAGTATTCGCGTCAATGCTGTTTGTCCCGGCTTGATCTGGACCCCCATGTCCGAGCGCATGGTGGCTGAAGGCCAAGGCGAAGCAATTGAAGGTTTATTGAAACTGGTGCCAATGGCCCGACAGGGGCGGCCGGACGAAATCGCGGATGTAGTTCTTTGGCTATGCAGCAGCTTTTCTAGTTTCGTCACCGGTCAGGCGATCGCTGTGGACGGTGGGTTCACCATGCACTGAAAGACGATTCTGGGAGGTAGTTATGAATTCCGATGATCGGGGAACAATGACGGGGAAGTTTGCTGGAAAAGTAGCACTTGTGACGGGAGGTGCCGGGGGCATCGGACTCGCGAGTGCGCGCGAATTCGGTCGCGCCGGCGCCGCCGTGGTCATCGCAGATCGTGACGAGGAACTCCTGGCCAGCGCGGACCTTCAATTGAGAAACGAAGGCATGGAGGTCTTGTCGATATCCTGCGACGTGTCGGACACGACTCAGGTCAAGGCGATGCTCGAAGCAGCGTTGAGGGCCTACGGAAGACTCGATGCGGCTTTCAACAACGCGGGGCTGAACTGCGACGCAACGCCGATGGCCGAGACCGACGACGAACTCTTCGAAAGACTAATGAACACCAACCTTCGTGGCGTCTGGAATTGCATGAAAGCCGAGCTACCGCCGATGTTGGCTCAAGGCAGCGGCGCCATCGTCAATTGTTCTTCGATCGGCGGTATCGTGGGAAGTCCCGGGCGGACGGCTTATTCCGCCAGCAAGCACGGCATTATTGGGCTCACCATGAGTGCCGCCAACGAGTACGTGAGCAAGGGAATTTTGATCAACGCGGTGTGTCCCGGGATGGTCGACACGCCAATGATGAGTCGCGTGACGCACGACTATGATCCGGAGATCGTCGGGCGGATGACGTCGCTTGCACCCATCGGTCGCTTTGGCCGACCGGAAGAAATAGCCGCGGCGGTTATTTGGCTGTGCAGCCCGGGTGCCAGCTTTATTTGCGGGCACGTCCTGGTTGTGGATGGAGGCTTTCTAACCCGTTGAGTCGTGCGAGGTCCGTGGCAACGTCAAAGGCGCGACCCCTTACAATTGACCGCCTCGTCGCGCGAACGAAGCGGCTGACGCATCGATTCCAAGAAAAACTGTCCCGAAAGAGTACCGTCATGCGATTCGGAGGGGTTCCCGGGAGGAGGCGCTTCTGTGCCTTGGCTGCATGAGCGCAATCAGAACGTTCGGACCAGTCAAGATTCGTTGCGGGCCGTATCGACCCGCCTCAGGCCTGCGCGCGCCTCGACGCGGTGACCAAGCGGGAGCTGGAGTGGAGTACGATACATCGATGTTGTTCCATCAGCCGTTTTAGATGCTCGCTGTATTCACTGACCTACACGCGAACCGAGAAGCCACCGAGGCTTGCCTGAGGCATGCGCGCGAACACGGCGCCCTGCGCTACGCCTTCCTCGGCGATCTGGTCGGCTACGGCGTCGATCCAAGCTGGGTGGTGAACGAGGTGCGTGGATCGGTAGCAAATGGCGCGATAGCGGTCCGCGGCAACCATGACGCCGCTGTGGCGGACGGCCGACACAGTACGATGCGCAGGGAAGCCAATTTCGTAGTGAATTGGACGCGACGACGCCTCGACGCCGATCAGATTGAATTCCTTGAGAACCTACCGCTGTCCATTGAAGTCGATGGGGTTCTTTTCGTCCATGCCAACGCGTGGGATCCGGGGGCGTGGGCATATATCCACGGGCCTGCCGAAGCGACCCGCAGCCTGTCGGCTACGCAATGCAGCGTGACGTTCTGCGGACATACGCACACTCCGGCGCTTTACCACGCGCGGCCTGGTTCGTCGGCGCAGCTGTTCACTCCGGTATCCGGAGTTCAGATTCCGCTAAGCACGGCGCGACAATGGCTGGTGGTGTGT
The DNA here is from genome assembly GCA_049514215.1 of Burkholderiaceae bacterium. Classification (GTDB taxonomy): domain Bacteria; phylum Pseudomonadota; class Gammaproteobacteria; order Burkholderiales; family Burkholderiaceae_D; genus BOG-994. The sequence continues at coordinate 28,786 of JBEKVI010000017.1, read as the reverse complement.
GGTTCAGTTGGACAGCCGCGCGATCTGAACCCGGCGGCGTGTTACACGATGTATGACGCATCTCGCCGGCAGATCTGCTTCTATCGCGTGCCTTATGACTATGAGCTCGTCGCCAGCAAACTGAATGCCGAAGGGATGCCCCGGGCCCTCGTCGAGCGTCTCGTCGAAGGGAGCTAAGACATGAATAGTCTCGTGGCGGGCGCCTTTGTCGACGGCTACCTGCTCGAGGAAAACATGTACCAGGGCAACATGGCAAGCATCTGGAAGGTGGCACGCAGCGACCTGACCGGGCCTGCGCTCATGAAGATCCCGAGTTTGCGCGGGGGCGACGATCCCGCGGCGATCGTCGGGTTCGAAGTGGAGTGCATGGTCCTACCTCGCCTGAGCGGCGTTCACGTGCCACATTTCATCGGTGCGGGTGATTTCGCGACGCAACCGTACATCGTAATGGAGGCAATTAGCGGAAAAACGCTGCTAACGCGTATTGCAGACACGCCGCTTGCCGTCGAAGAAGTGGCCGATATCGGTGCGCGCGTGGCAGTGGCACTTCACGCGGTCCATATACAGCAGGTCATCCACCTGGACCTCAAGCCGAGCAATGTCATGTTTCGGCCCGACGGCAATGCTGTGCTCATTGACTTTGGCCTTTCGCGCCATGACGACCTGCCGGATCTCCTGGCTGAGGAGTTTCGTTTGCCCATCGGTACCGGTCCGTACATATCCCCCGAGCAGATTCTGGGCATCCGTAATGATCCGCGCAGCGATCTGTTCGCCTTGGGCGTCATCCTGTATTACCTCGTGACCGGGCGACGGCCGTATGGCAATCCAGCGAGAGTGGCCGGACTACGGCGTCGACTCTACCGTGACCCTTTGCCACCCAAAGTCCTCAATCGGCGGTGCCCGGACTGGTTGCAGGAGGTGATTCTCTGCTGCCTGTCGGTCGATCCGCGCCAACGGTATAGCAGTGCTGCGCAGGTCGCCCTCCTCTTGCATCACCCCGACCAGATTGCGATCACCGAGCGTGGCCGGCGTGAGGGGACTGACTCCTTCTTCCACGTGCTGGCCCGACGCCTTCGTGTCGCTGGCATGGAAGCATCGGCGCGTCAGAATGCGCGCGAGCAATTGGCCCACGCGCCGATACTCGCGGTGGCCGTGGATCTAGAGCAATCGACTCAAGGACTGCACGAGGCCATTCGCCGCACCGTCACACGCATCCTGGAATTCGAGCCTGGGGCACGACTCGCCTGTCTGACCGTACGGAAGACGCCGCGCATCGGTATGGATCTGAATCTCGACAAAGAAGGCCGAAATCTTCACGTCAAGGGACTGGTCGAGCTGCGCGACTGGGCGCGTCCGTTAACCATCGCCCCCGGACGTATAACGTATCACGTCCTCGAGGGGCCCGAGATTGCTAGTGCGATCGTCGATTATGCGTCCGTCAATCGTGTCGATCATGTCGTGCTGGGCGCGCGCGGCAGCTCCGCGATGCGACGCTACCTGGGGAGTGTCTCAGCGCAGGTGGTGGCTGAGGCGCCATGCTCGGTGACGGTGGTGCGCGAACCCCGTTCGGGGACGGAGCAAACAGACGCGACAGCTGCTTAGGGGGCCCTGCCCGGCCAGGTCGAGACAAGGAATCCTCAAAAACCCCTCGGTATGGCACGCGCCTTCATGGCTCCGTCGCTCACGCGACACGATCGAGTTCGGGAAGGGAAGATGGAGCTCGCCTCTTCTGCGGCACGGGCCGGGTCCCGGTTCAGGCGTCCGAAGGGATCTGCGCCTCGACAGAAATCTCATGACGCAGCGCGCGCAACCGCGCATCAACGGATACGTCAAATAGCGGATCGTCTCCATGAGCGAACGCCGCCGCGACAACGGCCCACTCCTCCTGCGTCAGAGCCTTGGCTGCGCGCGGCAGGATCTCTTTTTCCTCCTTAGCGATATGGTGTCGATAATAAAGGAGGTAAGTCGCAGCGGCGGCCTCCAGACGTTCGCGAGAAGACATTACGTCGTTCTCAGCCTCAACGATTCGCTGTGCAAGCTCGGCCCCGACCAAGGCAATAACGCGGTGTTCCTGCATCAGGCTGTTGACCACTTTCTGCGCCGAGTCATCGTGCTTGATGAGAAGAGCGAAGGCGATGTCTTCTCGAGGATGGTGAAAATGGTCGGAGTAGCTCGTCAGATAGTAAATGATGTCGCCCATGAGCGCATAGTTTGGTCGCCCACCCCCATGAAACCCTGCCACTTCCCTGTCCAGAAGGTTCAGTAAGCGGACGAAGTTGAGATGCTCGGCATGCCAAAGCGTGACTGGATCTGTCATTTTTCGTCCTTTCGACAATAACCACAGCTCGCCAACATCCGTGCTCGAGTCTGCTAGCTCATTGCACCGCATGTTCGCCGCCATTCGATTCCAATGTAGCCGCGGATGGAAGCGCGCACCTTGACTTGGGTCAAGCTGACCGAGTTCGCATGGGTGGCGAACTTTAGCGGTTTCAACGGTGGGATCCCCACGAGCGCACGACGGCGTGCTTGTCATCTGCCGGCAGGAACGATAAGTACCGTCGATGCAATCATCCGAGGAGCAGCGCGTCTACCTGACGCGAAGGTCTACCAGTACACGACCAGTTGTGCGCGGTTGTGACCAGTCATCTGAACAGACTTGACCTGAACGATTCCGGCGCTCGACAAGGTCACCTTGTAGCGGCCCGCCGGAAGCTGAGCCAGGAAAATCGGGCCATCCGATATGGTGGAAAGAATGACGTCGCCCTTCTGATCTGTGATTTGCACGGAAACATCGGCCAGATAGGCCCCGGTTTTTACCGTCGCTAAGACGATTTGCAAGTCATATTGGTCGCGAACCAGCCGCAGGGCCTGAAATTCGTCGTCGCCCACCCCACCACTCACGAAAGGGATAGGGTCCGGCACCTGGGTTAGAGGCAATTGCGTCTGCTGTGCATCACTCCATGCGGGCAAGCTCATGACCAAAACGAAAAACAACCGGACGATCCGAAACAATCCGTTCATGGACACGCTCCTCAGACGGTGGAGAAACTACCGTGTCTCGACGTGGACAAGTCCCGAAAGTGACGAAAGCCGCCACTATTACACTTGGAGGACATTGTGGATTCGGGAGCCGGACCCTTGCCAACCACTTGCGAAGCAAAGCGGGCCAAGCGGTCGGGTAAGTTGAACATAACCCCGTGAGCTGCCATTCCAATTGACCGTGATCAATCGAAGGATGCGCAGATCGTCCGCATCTCTGGCCAGTTTCCTCGGCTCTAGCAACTTTGGTGATTGGCGCAGGGCTCAGGCTCTTGTCCGAGTCAAGGGTGGCCCCGGAATCGAGACGGGCGTATCGTTGCGCCATATCAAAGGCCACGCGCTTCCCATCTCATACTGCTGGATCGGAAGCTCGAAGTGCCCAGTACTATGATATTGGGGCCTGAGGTTGTCCACGACAGGCAGCGTGGATTCAAAACGGGATTGGATCCGGGTTCGAGTCGCGCTGACTTGAATCCGGAAGGTTTCACGAAGATTCGTCAGTTGCGGAGCGCGCCATGGAACGATCTACTTTTGCAGCCGCTGCACTCGTTTTGGCGTTACTGGGCGCATCGGGATCCACGCAATCGCTAGCTGCCGGACCCGGCACCGTCCAATCGCTAGCCTCGGGGAAATGCATCGACCTCGAAGGTGGATCGACTGCTGACGGCGCAGTGGTGATCCAGTACGCCTGTCACGCGGGTCCAAATCAACAGTGGTCGATTAAGTCTGCCGGGGGCGCCGGGTATCGGATCGTTAGTCAACTGAGCGGCAAATGTATCAGCATCGACCGTACTGAATCGGGAATCTCAGCGCCCGTGCTGCAATCTGCTTGCGGCAACGGTGCATCCGAGCAATTGTGGTCGCTAACGAGTGAACGCGGTGGCTACGTCGTCAAGTCCATCGAAAGCGGGCGTTGTCTGGATGTGCCCGGCGCCTCTGCTGTCAACGGTACCAAGCTGGTTGCTTGGAGCTGCAACACCGGGGAGAACCAGGTATGGCGGCTGCCTCATTGAGTCGAGAACCCCGGTGGGCTCGGGTTCGCGAGGAGACCAGGGCCTACACTAGTCCGCCGAGGGTGCAGCGATCCGGGTACCTTTGCAGTCGATCCTAACCCAGCGTCGCCCTCCCTCATTACAGGAGCAATCCATGCGACAGATCGAGATCACGGGTCGTGGCGGCGCGAACACTTTCGCGCTTCGCGAGTTGCCTGATCCATCACCCGGCGAACACGAGGTCCGCATTCGGGTGCGTTCGAGTGGCGTGAATTTCGCCGACACGCTCGTCACCAAGGGGCTCTATCCCGATGCACCGGCCCTTCCCTGCGTTGTCGGCTACGAGGTCTCCGGAGTCGTCGACTGCGCCGGTCCGATGGCGGGCGACGACCTGATCGGTACCGAGGTGTTCGGCCTGACCCGCTTTAAGGGGTATGCAGATACGGTGGTGATACCCAGGAGTCAGGTGTTCGCAAAGCCCACGTCCCTCTCCCATGATCAGGCCGCCGCTCTTCCAGTGAACTATCTGACGGCTTGGCAGCTTCTCGTCGTCATGGGAGGTCTAAAGTCCGGTGAGACAGTCCTGATTCACAATGTTGGAGGCGGCGTGGGCCTTGCCGCCCTTGAGATCGCCCGCCACATCGGAGCCCGAACGATTGGCACTGCAAGCACGCGTAAGCACCCATTTCTCGCCGAGCGTGGTCTAGACCACGTATTCGATTACACCCTAGGGGACTGGCGTTCAGAAGTCGATCGAATCACCGACGGTCGTGGTGTCGAGGTGATTTTGGATCCCCTCGGCGGCGGCCACTGGAAGCGCAGCTACGCGGCACTGCGTCACACGGGCCGACTCGGGATGTTCGGAATCTCGACAGTGACCGAATCCCGACTATCGGGTCCGCTGCGCCTGCTGAAAGTCGGACTGACTTTGCCCTGGTTCAATCCCCTGCAACTCATGAACAACAACCGCGCTGTCTACGGCGTCAATCTGGGTCATCTCTGGCATGAGACAGGCAAATTACGGGAATGGATGGAGCAGATTCTCGATGGCGTCGAGCATGGATGGGTTTGTCCGTATGTCGACAAGGTGTTCGCGCTCGAGGATGCGGCCAAAGCGCATGCCTATCTCGAGGGTCGACACAATATCGGCAAGATTGTCCTCAATCCTGGATTGCTTTCGGGTTGAATACCGCTGGCGGTTCATAAGTTATTTGAATCGTCTTCCCGGTGCCGTCTCCGGCAACCGCCAGTTTCTGAGCGCGCGGCAAGGCCCGAAGTTGTGAGCGATCCGCAATGAGCAGCTCGCGCCGGACCGCATCCCCGCCCCCGCATACGGTAAATAAAGCGGCTCGGCTTGGAACAAAGAACGGCCATGACTGCGTTACCACCTGCGCACGCAATGCGGCTCAGGTATGCGTTTTGCCATGACAGAGCTCGCGAGCCCGTCCGGCACACATCTCCCAAAGGCCTTCTCATGACCTATGCCCCAAACTTATCCGAGGGTCTTCCTCATCCCCTGGGCGCCACGTGGGATGGCAAAGGCGTCAACTTTGCCGTTTTCTCCGGCCACGCGACCAAAGTGGAGCTGTGCCTATTTGATCCAACAGGCAAGACCGAACTCGAGCGCATTGAGCTCCCCGAATTTACCGACGAGGTCTGGCACGGATACGTTCCTGGTTTGAAGCCCGGCGCCGTATACGGCTACCGCGTCCACGGACCCTACGAACCGCTCGCGGGACATCGTTTCAACCCAAACAAGCTTCTGCTCGACCCCTATGCGCGTGCTCACCTTGGTGTACTCCAATGGGCGCCAGAGCTCTTTGGTTATCACATGGAGTCCGGAGACGACTTAACGTTCGACGAGCGCGATAGCGCACCCTTTGTCCCAAAGTGCGTGGTCGTCGACGGCACCTATTCTTGGACTCAACCGAGCAAGCCTCTGGTCGCATGGGACCGGACTGTCCTCTATGAAATGCACATCAGAGGCTATACGAAACTGCACCCTGATGTGCAAGAGGCGGTGCGCGGAACCTTCGCAGGCCTGACCACGCCAAGTGTAGTGGCCTACATCAAGGACTTGGGAGTGACATCAATCGAGCTTCTTCCCATCCATTCGTTCATTAATGACAAGAACCTCCTGGACAAAGGTCTTACAAATTACTGGGGATACAACACGATTGGCTTTTTTGCCGCTGATCCACGGTACTTCTCCCAACATGGCGATGTTGCCGAACTCAAAGCCATGGTCGATGCGCTCCACGGGGCATCGTTGGAAGTCATTTTGGACGTGGTCTACAACCATACCGCCGAGGGAAATGAGCTTGGTCCAACCCTCTCATTCAAGGGGATCGACAATGCTTCCTATTATCGCCTCGTGAAGGAGAGTCCGCGACACTACATCAACGACACGGGGACGGGAAATACACTAAACCTGCCGCATCCTCGAGTGCTGCAGATGGTGTGCGATAGCCTTCGCTACTGGGTGACCGAAATGCGGGTCGATGGATTTCGTTTCGATCTCGCCACGATCCTCGCACGCGAAGAATACGGATTCGACGAGCAGGGAGGATTCCTCGACAGTTGTCGCCAGGATCCGGTGCTCTCGAGCGTCAAATTGATCGCGGAGCCTTGGGATTTGGGCCCCGGTGGATACCAGGTCGGCGGATTTCCGCCCGGGTGGGCGGAATGGAACGACCGCTTTCGCGACAATGTGCGAAGCTTCTGGAAGGGAAATGAAGCAAGCACGGCGGAATTTGCGACTCGCTTCACGGGATCCGCAGACAAGTTCAACAAGCGCGGCAGAAAGCCATGGGCGAGCGTCAACTTCCTGACGGCCCATGACGGTTTCACGCTGAACGACCTCGTCAGTTATAACGAGAAGCACAATGAAGCCAACGGCGAGGGCAACAAGGACGGCAATAGTAATAACGAGTCTTGGAACTGCGGCGCGGAAGGGCCAACCAACGACCCGTTGATCAACGAGCTCAGGGAACGCCAAAAGCGCAATTTCCTGTCGACCCTTTTTCTGTCCCAAGGCACCCCGATGCTCCTGGCCGGAGACGAGTTCGGCAGAACCCAAGAAGGAAACAATAACGCCTACTGTCAGGACACACCCATCGGCTGGGTCAACTGGCACCTCGATGAGCGCGGCCGCGCCCTGCTGACCTTCACCAAAACTCTCATTTCTCTACGAGCCGCCCTGCCCGTGCTGCGCCGTTCCCGATTCTTGGTCGGTGAGTACAACGCCGAAGCCGACGTCAAGGACGTGAAGTGGCTGGCTCCGAGTGGCCTTGAACTGACGGACGCGCAATGGAGCGATCCGTCCATGCACTGCTTTGGCGTTGTCATCGATGGCCGCGCACAAGCGACCGGGATTAAGAGGCCGGCATCCGATGCAACGCTTTTGATTGCGTTCAACTCTTACCACGACGTAGTAAAAGTGACGCTACCGACCCTGTCCGGCGCGACCCAGTGGAGCTGTTTGATCGACACAAACGCACCGGAGCGCGACGAGATCAGTACCTTCGAATCGGGCGGTGAATACACGATCACCGGCCGCTCCTTGGTGCTGTTCTCACTCAAGGCCACGGGCCAGACAGCAAAGATTATTCAGGAAATCGAAGAAGATCTGATCGGATCTTGACCATGGAGCCGCTCGTTGGAGCAAAGTCTGATTTCACCAATACAAACAGGGGCCCTCGGGCCCCTGCTCTGCATCTAGGTGAGTCGACTAGACGAGGGCATCTCGCAAGTCGCGCACCTTGTCATGGTGCGCAATCACCTCGGCATTCTGCTTGGTGATCACCATTCGCACGTTCGCCGGAAGATCCTCTTTCAGGGCATCCGCATAGGCCTTCTTCGCAACGTCTTCGCCCTTCTCGACTTCTTCGAGAATTGCATGGTCCGTATGGCTTGACGTCGCGGCCTTGACGTCGGTTAGGCCACGTCGGAAGGTGCCTCCGAAAGTCCCGCCATCCTTGGGCTTGCCGCCGAGCCCAACGACCAGACTTTCGAGTTCGCGGGCGCCGCTGCGACAGGAAGTCGCGTAGCTTGCAAACATTGCTTTCAGATCCGGACTCTTCGCATGCTCTGCCGCATTCGAAAATCCCTTGTGTCCATCATTCGTGATCTCGATTAGGGAATTGAGGGTCGAAATCGTCTTGTCGTTGTCCAATGTGTTCTCCGTTGAAAGTGCCCTCGCAGGGCGTGTAGTCAAAACAGACGACTTGCGCAAATCGGTGCACAAACCGTCGTGCCTCCTACATTCATTTGGAGCAGATCTTGTGCCCGGGACCAAACACCGCACCGAAGTAGAAGCGGCGTTCAAATGGGACTGGGGCTATCAAGCCCGGACAAGCGCGCAAGGTCCGGCCGAAGACTCTCGGTACGCCATCGCTGACGCGGCGGTGCTCCTGCACTACGACATCGCATGACTCGACAAGGGAGCCCTCTTTGGGACCTCTCCTTTCACCATCCCCCGGGATCATGCTGGCTACCAGGACCGCAGCCTCGCGATAGCCGCGACGCAGCTGGACAAGCGTTGGGCCCGGGCAGATGCCGGCCAGACCCCATCCGATCCCAAAGATCGTACTCCCGACGAACAAGGGGCCATCGAGAGACTGTCTCGAAAGCGCGGCTTGCATGATTTCTTCTAGGAGTGGCGTACGATGAATACGGGTACCGAGGCGATATGCATAAATGTGGCCGTCGCCGCAAACGAGCGACGCGACATTCGTGAAATCCCGCAGACTCCGTGTACGCTCGTGCAACCCGATCCCAGGCGTGAGCCAATCCCAACCAGCAATCTAGCGATAAACAGCGGGCGCCACGACCGGTCGGCAGCTGAGTCGGTGGGCGCGTCCGAAAGAATACCGTGAATGCCCACGGTTCAGTCCCAGAACAAAATCCATCCGGCGCTGGGTAAGCCGATCAGTACGCCGCCGCAAACTGCCGTCCACGGGGTAAAGTGAAGCCAATCGATCGTCATATTGGGCCCGCCCTCATCGATCCCCACTCTAGTTGACAAACCGCTCCCGCGATTAGCGAATGAGGTCCAGATCAAATGGCGACATCTTCATGAAATCATTGGGTAAGAGAGCAAGCGGCGCGCGCCTTGAGCGCATGCAATCTTCGTCGCAGTGGAAGGGAGACGGATTTCAGAATGTGCATCCCATCCCACCGGGATTGCGCGATCCCAACGTGCCCTTTCCGTCGGTCACTGATTTTCTGTGTGGCGGCGAACGGCGAGTGCCGAGCGGAGAACTGCCCTCGCTCGACCCCCGCGACCGCTGGATGCAGCCCTCCAACACCGGGCTTCGCACAACATGGCTTGGGCACTCGACGGTCCTCATCGAGATCGATGGCGTTCGTATCCTGACCGACCCCGTCTGGGGTCCGCGAGCGTCCCCCTCACGCCTGGTGGGCCCAAAGCGATTCCAGCCCGTGCCGGTGTCATTGCGCTCGCTACCCCCCCTGGATCTGATAGTTGTCTCTCATGACCATTACGATCATCTGGACTACCCGACCATTCGCGAGCTGGCCAAGATCAACGTACCCTTTGTGACGTCGCTCGGGGTCGGAGCCCACCTGGAGGCATGGGGGGTGAGTCCGGATCGCATTGTCGAACTCGATTGGTGGGAATCGCACAAGCTACCCGGCGCAGAGATCTCCGTGACGGCCGCACCGTCCCAACACTTCTCCGGACGAGGACTCAAAGATCGCAACGCCACCCTCTGGTCTTCAATGGTGATTCGTTCCGAACGGCATTCGGTCTTTTTCAGTGGTGACACGGGCCTGACAACAGAATATGCCTCGATCCGAGAGCGCCTCGGTCCTTTCGACCTCGTTCTGCTCGAAGTGGGCGCGTTCCATCCCGCATGGGGCGACATTCACCTCGGCCCCGAAAATGCCCTAAAGGCACTCGCACTCCTCGGGGGAGGCGCGTTTCTTCCCATCCACTGGGGTACTTTCGCATTGGCCATGCATGCGTGGGACCAGCCGCCCGAAGTGCTGCTCGCGCTCGGTCCGGAAAACGGTGTGCAACTCCTCATGCCGCGACTCGGCGAACCGGTCGAGCCGGATCTGCCGCACGAGCTCACACCTTGGTGGAGGGGCGTCGATGCGAAAATATCCGGGCTCGCACCACCGCCAGCCGAGTCTGCGCTGACACTTCCTCAGACCATGCCGTGGCCGTTTGACTAGCTCGGGCGGGACTTTTTGGCAACGCGCGCGATCAGCTCGTCGATGCGGGAGAGAAAGAGCGCCAGGATCGGGGAATTATTTGCGCGACGATAGCCAACGACCAGATCGATGGTTGGCACCTCTCCGCTGATGCGACGACTGACGACAGACCAGGGAAGGAAATTCTCAGCGTAAATCGGCAGCAACGCCACGCCTCGGGTCGAGGCGACCAGAGAGATCGCCATCGAAAGGTTGTCTGCCTCGTGACGGGGGCTCGCGGGCAGCCCACACCGTTTCAAATAGTCCTCGATCACCTGGCGCAGGGCGGGAGCAGTGTCCGACACCCCGATAAAGGTTTCATCCACAAGTTCGTGCGGTGCGACCTCTGATTGGGACGCCAACGGGTGGTCGCTTGGCAACACGACGACCAAGGGTTCCTTCGTGACCAACCTGAACTCCAGATCGGTCGCATGTTGTTCGGGCCGCAAGAAAGCCAAATCCAGTCTTCCCCTGGAGAGTGCTTCAGCCAAGTTGGGAGAGTACTGACTCGAAACCGTGACTTCGATGTTGGGCAACTCGTCCCGAAGAATGCGCATGGCCTCGGGAAGCCAGTCCATCTCCTGGCCCGTCAAAAAGCCCAAGCCGAATTCCGGCTTGGAGGGGTGCACGGCTCGGCGCGCCGCCTCAGTCGCCGCATCGGCTTGGGCCAATGCCAGCCGGGCATGGTCGAGAAACGCACGCCCCGCCGCGGTGAGCTCGACTCCGCGGGGCGTTCGAGACAGCAATTGGGCCCGAACCTCGTATTCCAGATCGCGGATCTGACGACTGAGGGAAGGCTGCGCCGTGTGAAGTCGTTTTTCCGCAGCGACCGTGAAACTGCCTTCTTCGGCGACCGCAACAAAGTATCGAAGGTGCCGCAGTTCCATTCGGTCTCATGCCTAAAAGGTATATCCCCCAGCCTACAAAGTCTTTGTCCTGCTGGCAAGTGCGACCTACATTTCATCCCATCGAAGCCACTTTTTGAATGAAAGGAATCACCATGAAAGACCTCGCAGGCAAGACCGCTCTCGTTACGGGCGCTTCTCGCGGCATCGGCCGCGCCATCGCTTTGGCGTTGGCCGAAGAAGGGGCGCAAGTTCTGGTGCATTTCTCAAGCTCCGGTGGCGAAGCGGAAGCGGTCGTCGCCGAAATTCGCAAAGCCGGTGGGCGTGCGGAGGCTTTAGCGGCCGATCTGGGCGCTGCAAACGGTCCACATCAGCTCGCCAAGCAGGCCCGCAGCATCGTCGGGGATCGACTGGACATTCTCGTTGCCAACGCCGGAGTCGCCAAGTCGGCGAGTATCGAGGAGACCTCAGTTGGAGACTTCGACTACCAGTTCGCGGTGAACGTCCGCGCGCCTTTTTTCCTGGTTCAGCAGCTGCTGCCGATCCTGGGCCAAGGCAGCAGCATCGTTTTCATCTCGTCGCTCGCAGCCCACGCCTCTGTGGGAGCGCTCTCCGCGTACGCCGCCACCAAGGGCGCCATCGACACTCTGGTCAAACACTTCGCCTCTGCTTTGGGTGAACGCGAGATCCGGGTGAATGCGGTCGCCCCGGGTGTGGTCGAAACCGACATGTCCAGTTTCGCCCGGACCGAACAGGGGCGTGATTTCACGCTTGGGATGCAGGCTTTCAAGCGCGTCGCCCAGCCCGGGGACATCGCGCCGGCTGTCGTGTTCCTCGCCTCGGACAAGGCTCGCTGGATTACCGGCGACACCGTGCGAGTCGACGGAGGCTCAAAGCTTTAAACTCGGTCTGCCTTTCTAGAAAGCCTCAACCAGGAGTTTCCAATGTCTAAACCCGTTGTCCTCATCACTGGCGCCATCACTGGTATCGGCCGCGCCACGGCCTTGGCGTTCGCTCGTGAAGGCGCGCGCCTGGTCGTATCGGGCCGGCGCGAACAACCCGGTCAGGCGCTGGCCGCTGAAATCCGCGGCCTCGGCGCCGAGGCCGAATTCATCCGTGCCGACGTCCGACGCGAAGAGGACGTCCGCGGCCTCGTCGACGCGGCCGTTGCCCGCTTTGGTCGACTGGACGTTGCGGTGAATAACGCCGGAACCGAGGGTCGGCCCGGCCCGCTCACGGACCAAACGGCAGAATCCTATGCGGAAACATTTGATACGAACGTGCTTGGCACCATCTTGAGCCTAAAACACGAGATGCGAGTGATGCTGACCCAGGGCAAAGGCAGCATCGTCAATCTCTCGTCCACGATGGGCAGTCGAGGTGCGGCGGGTGCCTCCATGTACGTGGCGAGCAAGCACGCGGTCGAGGGGCTGACCAAGTCGGCTGCGCTCGAGGGCGCAGCGCTGGGCGTTCGTGTGAACGCGGTGGCCCCAGGCCCCATCGAAACCGAGATGCTCGATCGCTTCACCGGTAGTGCTGAACGTAAGGCCGGTCTCATCGCCGGTGTGCCCGCCAAGCGCGTGGGAACACCCGAGGAAATCGCCCAGACCATTGTATTCTTGGCGTCCGGCAAAGCTGAATTTCTCACCGGCCAAATCGTGGGTGTCAATGGCGGAAAAACTGCGCTGTAGCCGTCGGACCGCTGCGCCCCCTGCTCCCCTGACACAGCCTCGGACTCTCCCAGCCGTAAGCCACCCCTTGGCGACCCCGGTTTATCGCCCCCGAGTCCTGCTGGGGGGCTAGGCAGCCGGCAGATTTCCGGGCGACCCGATCCTAACAAAGAACATGAGATAGAACGCTCAAAGTATTGATATTATTATAATAATCTATTTTTTGCGGCGGAAAGTAAGCGTTCGAGGTCATCGATTCTCATTGGTTTGACGAGATGCAGGTCGAAGCCGGAGGCCTGGCTGCGCGCGCGATCCTGTTCCTGTCCCCATCCCGTGAGCGCCGCCATCAAGGGAACCGGCGAGGCACTCGCGGCGCGGATCCGGCGCGCCAGTTCGTAGCCATCCATGTTCGGCATACCAAGATCCAACAGGACCACGGTGGGCGCCCACCCGTGAACGTGATTCATCGCGGTGGCGCCGTCATAGGCTACCCTCACCTGAGCCCCGAGCATGGACAGCAGCATTGCGGTCGAATCGGCTGCGTCCTCGTTGTCGTCGACGACGAGGATCCTATTTTCGGACATTCGCGAGGATTTAGCGGCGACGGAGATCGCCTCATCCGGTGCGGTAGCGATGACCGGCAATCTGACAGTAAAGCGACTGCCGTGACCTCGACCAGCGCTGGCCGCAGAGATGGTGCCGCCGTGCATCTCGACTAAGCGCTTCGATAGACCCAGGCCAATGCCCAGCCCCCCATGGGCGCGGGCGTGGCCCCCATCCGCTTGAGCAAACATCTCGAAGATCCGAGGCAGCTGTTCTTCGGAAATACCCGTACCCGTATCCTCGACCTGGATCACCACTTCGCCTTCTTCCTCGGCAAAAGACAGTGCGATCTCACCCCCAGGGTCGGTATACCGGGCTGCGTTGTTGAGGAGGTTTACGAATACCTGGCTTAGGCGCACGGCATCGCCACGTACCCAGAGCGACCCCTGCGGTTCTTCGACGGTCAGTCGGTGTCGAGCTTGTTCGATGAGCGGGCGACTGCTCTCCACGGCGGCGTCGAGCACGCTCCGAATGTTCACGATCTCTTCGCGCAGGGCAATCTGACCGCGGCTGATCCGCGAGACCTCGAGCAGGTCATCGACCAGACGCACCATATGGCTGACTTGCCGATCCAGCATATTGCTGAGCTTATCGAGCTGTTCGCGCTTGTCCAAAGTGGCGAGCAAACTGACCGCGTTACGGATCGGTGCGAGAGGGTTTCGCAATTCGTGGGCAAGGATCGCGAGGAACTCGTCCTTTCTGCGATCAGCCTCCCGCAAACGCTCTTCGCTTTGCTGGAGCTCCTGCTCGGCCACTTTGCGTCGGGTCACGTCGCTCGCCGCTCCGAACCATTCGACGATCTCGCCGTGCGCATCGAAGATGGGAATGGCGCGAGAGAACGTCCAACCAATCGTCCCATCCGCGCGAATGATTTGGTGCTCGAGTTCGAACACACTTCGGGTTCGAATCGCCTCCGAAACCGCCGCCATCACCCGCCCGTGCTCAATTTCGGGAATGGAGTTGCCAAGCCAGGACACGGAGGGCGCCTGCGTGTCGCTTACAAAATCGCGACCCTGGAGATAATCCATTTCGCTCCAGTCGGCGTTCATCCGATAGACGACGTCGGAACTCGCCGTAACCAGCGCGCGAAACTGGCGGTCGATCGAGTTGGCGGCAGCCACGGCATCTTCCCTCGCCCGCTCCGCCGCGCGCTGTGCCGCTTCGCCCTTGACCCTTTCGACAGCCATCCGGGTTCGATTTGCGACCTCTCGCACGAAAGCGAGATCTTCTTTCGACCACTCCCGGGGAGACGCATGATTGACATAGAGCACTGCGACCAGTCGACCCTGCTCGACGACGGGTACATTGACGAACGCCCGGGCACTGCGGCGTTCGAGCATGTGGGCCGCCTGAGCGGTCCTAGGATCGGTCCTGACGTCTGTAATACTGATGAATTCGTTGCGCTTTAGGCTATCGATGAAGGAACCGTAGTCCCGAAGCCGAAGATTGCCGGCAAGGGTCTCGACGCCGGGCGCATTCCAATCCCGGTCGACATGCAATGTTTCGGAGTCTGGGTCGATCGTGGCATACCCTACCCGGCTGGCATTGAGAATCTCGCCCAAAAGCTGCGCCGCCGCAAAACCGGCCGCCTCGGGTCCCTGCGCCTCTCGCAAGCGGTCGGTCAGCTGGACTAGGGCCTCGCGCCGTGCTTCGGCCTCGATCCGGGCGGTAACCTCGACTCCCTCCACGAAGATATCGGTGACCTGCCCGGATTCTCCCCGGATGGGTTGATAGACGAAGTCAACGTAGCGCATGCTGACCGGTCCTTCCTGATCGAGCTGGACGGCATATTTCGCACCGTGGGCGCTAAACGTCTCTCCGCTGCGAAAGACCTGATCGAGCAACGCGACATAGCCTTGGGCCGCCGCCTCGGGTAGCGCTTCTGCGACGGTCCGGCCGATGAGCGCGCGATCCCCGACCAGCCGCTTATAGCTGCGGTTGGCAAGCTCGAACCTGTGCTCGGGGCCGTGAAGCATGGCCATGAAGCTTGGTCCTTGTTCGAACAGCTTGGAAAGTCTTTCCCGCTCTCCGCTAAGCCTCCGCTCGGCCAGAACTTTGGCGCTGGTTTCCACAACGATCGCCATGACCCCGGCCGGTTCCCCTTGTTCGTCTAAAAGCGGGGAGTAATCCAGATTCATCCAGACCTGTTCGTCCCGCCCGTTGCGTCGCAGGGTGAGTTCCTGATCTTGGTAACTGAGGGTGTGCCCGGTCAATCCAACCTTCATGACGTTATCGTTGAAATCGGCGACCTCATGCCAGCCTTCGCGCACATCGGCACCCAGAAGTTGTGGGTGCCGTGCGCCTGCAAAGACCGAGTAGGCATCGTTGTAGATCATGACCCCGGGTTCGCCCCAGAGCATGACGATGGGAACGCGTGAGCGCAGCATGATGGCAGTGGCCACCTTGACGTGCGGCGCCCACTTCTCAATGGACCCGAGGTGAGTTCGGCTCCAATCGTGTTCGGCGATCAGTCTGCCGAGCTGACCGCCCCCGATTAGAAAGGCGAGTCCGTGGTTTTTTGGTTCGCTCAAGATAAGCGCTTGACCTTCTCGGCGGTCTTGGATAGTGGCACCGCGGGGGAAGCTACGGTTTCATTCTAGCCCGCGCCGAAGTGAACCAGCCTCCCGAGTCCCGGGAGAGGTTTCTTCGGCGCACGAGCCATCCGAGCGTCCCAGGGCGCGGTCTGCTTTTTCTGTCGACCAGCCGTGGTAGACGCTTTAGCTGTGCATGAGAGTCGCAAAGAGCGTTCCAATCAAGCCCATAAGCAGAACTGAGCAAATCCCGTGCCCTCTGGAGGGGCTCGCAGCGCGTACTGGCTTAGGCTTTCTGGATGCGGCGCATCCTTGTCCAGGATGCCCTGGGTGAAGGCTTAGTCTTCTATCGCGAATCTTCGGGCATGCGTTCGAATGTCGTCAGCCCAGGGGGGATCAACGCCCAATGCGGACGAGAGCTCGCGAAAATGGCGATGCTGGGTTGAAAAGACGTGGAGTCATCGAGCGAGCCTGCATAGATATTTAACGCCTGAGAGCTCTCCGGTTCGCCGCCAAAAACCAGGCTGCCACAACTGGGGCAGAAGTTTCGTCTCGCCTGTCCGCCGTTGGCCGCCTTCGATACATGTCCACGCACCTCGCCGGTAAATCGCAAGGCGCCGCGCGCAAAGCCCATGAAGGGCATGAATCCGGATCCAGAGGCCTTCTGGCAATCCGTACAGTAACAATGCCCCATGAAGAGGGGTTCGGCGAAGGCTTCATAACGCAACGCACCGCAAAGGCAGCCTCCAGCGTAGCGAGTTTGTGGCTGAGCCATGGGGATTCCCTTTTTGAGCGAGCGCGTCGCGCAGTCCTGCTCCCGGGCGGGTTCCGCCAGGGACGGCTGAACGACGCATCATTAAATTGCCGCCTGCGACGGGGCTTGTTGCTGCTTCCTGTTCGCCGGGCTTAGTGTCCCACGACGGCCAGCGTCCATTTGGCAACTGCCCGAGAACTTCGGCGCGGTGCCAAGCACTGCCGCAGCTGGTCGAACGCATCTCATCCCCGGGAGTCTGGTCTCACTATTTTGACGCATTTGCGGCATGGTCGGAGATCAGCCTGGGGCCGGGATGACGATCGCTCGACCGGTCACACGTCCTTGGGCAAGATCGGCGAGAACGTCGTTGATTTCCGACATGGGGTGACTATCGAGCGGCACGTTAAGCGTTCCCTTGTTCTGCATCAGTGAAAGAAGCTCTCTCATCTCCTCGAGCGTGCCGACGTAAGATCCCCGCAGCGTGAGATTGCGCATCGGCAAAAGCGCGGTTGAAAGCGTAACTGCTCCTCCGAAAAGCCCCACCACGATCACCGTGCCGCCGCGCCCGATGACTTTCATTGAAAATTCCAGCGTGGCAGGTGTCCCGACGAAGTCAATCACGCCGCGCACCCCCTGCCCGAGCCGGGTTCGCAGTTCTTCGGCGCTCGTGTTCCGGGAGAGATCGAGCACTTGGGCGCCCAATTTTCGCGCGTTTTCAAGCTTACTCGCGTCCACGTCTGCCATGATCACACGTGCTTGGCTAAGCTCTCTAGCGAGACTGAGCGCCGATAGGCCCAGTCCCCCCGCACCGATCAAAAGGACCGTGTCGGTGGAATCGAGGGCGGGCATTTTCCGCCATGCGCTATAGGCCGTCAGTCCCGAGCATGCGCACGTCGCGGCGAGCCTGGGCTCAAGGCGGCCATAGTCCAGCAGGTAACGCTCGTGAGGCACCATGACATAGTCAGAGTAGCCACCGGGTCGCCGCGTACCGAGTGCGCGACCGGCTTCACAAGACAGCTCGTCGCCGCGCGCGCAGCGCTCGCATTCACCGCAGCCGTGCCAGGGATAGACGACGCAGGCTGTTCCGACCCGGGCGGCCGATGCGGGGCCCGCCGCGTCGACAACACCGACGATTTCGTGCCCGAGCGTAAAAGGAAGCCTGACTCCGATGCTCTCGAAGGAGACCCGGCGTCCATTCCCCAGATCAAGCGCACCCTCTCGAATATGCAGGTCGCTGTGACACACCCCGCAGGCGGTGATTCGAACGCGAACCTCTTGGCCGCGAGGTGTCGGCGTTTCACGGATGACGAGCTGAAGTGGCTTGCCCCACTCGACGATGTCGTAGCTTTTCACGCCAGATTCTCGTGAACCGCGGTGGTCGTTTGAGACTGCGATCGCTGCTCCTCAGCGAGCATGTCGGCCAGTCGGCGGCGCACGCGCAGCAACGTGGCGTCAGCCGGGATCGCGATCATGGGCTGTCCGTCGGCCTCCAGGATCGAGCGCTGCTGGGCTTCGATGATGATGCGATCCTCGTCGAATGCGGCCGCGACCTGCAGGGTGAGCTTTCGGGTCACGTCTGGAGCGTCGCTTTCGAATTCGTTGTGCGCGGTCGACCAAAAGTAATGCGTCGACGTCTGCGTCTCCGGGGTCAGGGCAATGAACGTATGCAGCTTCATGGTGCGGGGGCTTTGGCTTTCATAGCCGTCCCCTTCAGGGGCGATCACGGAATCCTGGGCAAAGTAGTTCCCAGGTATGCTCCAGGTGTAGTAGTTAAAGCGATCCACCGTCTCTGGGAGACGGCTCAACTGGCGTGCGAAAGGCGGTGCCGCACCCTTGAGGGTAGTGAACCGCACGCGGACCCCTTGCTCCAGAGCATCCACTTCAGGCTTCACGCCGCCTTGCTTTCGGGTTCCAATGGTCTTGTTGTGAACGAATGCAAGATGTGAGAAATCCAAGAGGTTGTCGACGATGAGCTCGGCGTTGGCGTCATAGTGGATGTAGCCGCCACGCTCGGCCTGCCAACCTTGGGTATCGTGCCAGTGCGAATCGTAGACCTGGCTCACGTCTGCGCGGGCAGGATCCCCCATCCAGATCCAGACCAGGTGATCCCGCTCGATGACCGGATAGCTGCGGACCCGGAGCTTCTCGCTGATCCGGTCCTGACCCGGGACTTCAACACAGCGCCCTGCTCGGTCGAAGACCAGACCGTGGTACATGCATCGCAGGCAGTTGCCCTCGAGTTGACCGTGGGACAGGGGCGCAAGACGATGGCAGCAGCGGTCTTCAAGCGCCGCCACGGTCCCATCCGTCCCTCGAAAAAAAACGATGGGCTGACCCAGAAGCCGACGCGCCAATAGCTGCTCCCCTGCCACTTCGGAGTCCCAGGCCGCGACGTACCAGGTGTTTTTCAAGAACATTTCCTGCCTCCTTTTGATCCGACGCCGTTATTGGCCCGCGGCGAGTCGCCAGAACAATCCCGTCGATCGCCTCGGGCGTGCGCGCGGTGCCCGTCGGCATCGCGATCCAAACCCGCCCGGGAGTCCCGACATTGCCCTGATTTTCTAGATTCGAATATATGATATAACGAAATTGGTGGGACCAGATTGGACCCAACAGCATGGTCTAATCACCGCCCAAAAGGCGTCATTGGCCGGACTTTCATAAGACACGTGGATGGCACCACGAGCGGAGACCTCATGTCCAGCAGCATTTCCAAAGCGATCTTGGCCCCCTCGCAGGCTCCCCCAGAGTCCGGTCTGGATGACGACCGGGGCCGCCAGATCGTGCGCAAGGTCGGACGCCGACTTATGTGGTATCTCGCAGGCCTCTACCTGATTTCCGTGCTGGACCGCGGCAACCTCGGCTTCGCAGCATTGACCATGAACCGCGACTTGCATCTGAGCGCGGAGATGTACAGCGTGGGACTGGGCGTTTTGTTTCTGGGCTACGCGATCTTCGAGGTCCCGAGCAATCTGATCCTCGCGCGATTTGGGGCACGCGTGACGCTCACACGCATTGCCTTGTTCTTCGGCGTGGTCACCATGTCGATGGCATTCGTCACAGGACCCATGGGCTTTTATTCCATGCGCGGCCTATTGGGAGCCGCGGAAGCAGGGCTCACTCCCGGGGTCTTCCTCTACCTGAGTTTCTGGATCCCTTCGGCCTATCGGGCACGCTATAACGCGTCGTTCTCCTATGCCATCCCGATTGCCTACGTTTGTGCTTCCCTGATTTCCGGATCGATTCTCCAGCTGGACGGGACTTTCGGCATTCCCGGTTGGAAGTGGCTTTTCATGCTCGAAGGGATACCGGCTGTCGCAATGGGTATTTTCGGCATTTTCTATCTCACCAATCGGCCCAGTGAAGCCCGGTGGCTCAGCGAGTCGGAACGCAAGTGGCTCGACGACCAAATCAGTCGCGAGCGCCAGGTGGAGGTCCACCACGGCCTTGGCACCATGCGCGAGCTGCTTCGCGACCCCATCATGCTTTGGCTTTGCTTTGCCTATATCGGCGTTTTCTGCGGCAACGCGTGCCTTGCCCCGTGGCTGCCCCAGATCATGCGCAGTCACGGCGTGCCGGTGGGACAAATCGGACTGGTCGCAGCGATACCGCCGCTCTCGGGTGTGATCGGAATGATCCTCCTTTGTCGACGATCGGATCGCCGGGCCGAGCGCCTCTACCATTGTCTGGCTTGCATGCTGCTGGCTGCCGGGGGATTTGCTACTGTGGCCCTCTCCGAGAGCGCGGCAATGGCGGTCTTCGGCTTCATGCTGGCCAATGTCGGCGTCTATTCTTCGCTCGCAATCTTCTGGGCGATTCCGCAGACCTTTTTGCCTGTGGCGACCAAACCCGCGGCGATCGCGGTCATCAGCTCCGTCGGCGCACTCGTCGGAGGCTGGCTCACACCGCTTGCCATCGGAAAAGTCCAGGCGGCCACGCACAGTCTCGCGCCCGGTCTGGCGGTCGTGGCCGTGGTCTTCTTAGTGTGTGCCGCAGGCCTTCTTGCGGCCGGCGCGCGTCTGCGAAAGCTCGCTGCAGCCGTTTGAAGAAATTGTAGGATCTGATAGAATTGGTAGTACCAGTTTGGATCTACCAGTTTGATCCTTAGGAGTCGTAACATGCTCTCTCGGGAAGACAACGAAACCCTCGTGCGGGTGGGCGCAACAGCGCCGATGGGGCGACTCATGCGCCAGTACTGGATTCCCTTTTTGCCGTCGAACGACTTGACCATCGACGGCCAGCCGCAGCGCGTGCGACTGCTCGGAGAAGATCTCCTCGCCTTTCGCGACAGCCAAGGCGACATCGGTCTGGTCGATCACGTCTGTCCCCACCGTGGCGCGCCTTTGGTATTCGCGCGCAACGAGGATTGCGGGTTGCGCTGCGTCTACCATGGCTGGAAGTTCGACGTCGATGGAAAGGTCCTGGAGACGCCGGCCGAGCCCGCCGAAAGCCGGCTCAAGGAGAAAGTCCGCATCAAGAGCTACCCGTGCCGCGAGCGCAATGGCATCGTGTGGACGTTCATGGGTGAGGGCTCCGAGCCTCCGCCGCTACCGAATCTCGAATGGAATCTCGTGCCTGCCGAGAATCTGCACGTAAGTTTCCGCGTTCAGGAGTGCAATTGGCTCCAGGCCGTCGAAGGGGAGATCGACTCGGCGCACGCCCCCATTCTGCACGGCCGCATCGACGCGCAAGGCGCGATCAGCGAATGGGTGGCTAAAAAAGATCTGCGACCGGTGTTCGAGTGCCAGAGGCAAGAATTCGGTATTAGCATCGCCTCCAAACGCGTGTTGGACGAGGGGACCAATTACTGGCGCGTCAACCAGTTTCTCTTGCCCTTCTACACGCTCGTTCCGCCCCAGGCCCAATATCCCGAACTGAGCGGCCACGCGTGGGTCCCCATGGATGACGAAAACACCTTGTGCATCATGTTTTCCTATCATCCGTCCAAGCCGCTCTACGAGAAGTCCCGCAAGCTCTTCGAATCCGGGCATGCCGGGCGCGAGACCGGCCATCCCAGTGCGGCGGCTTTTGCGCCCCGACCCGTCAGCTTTCCATTTGCGAAGTACTGGACCAAATTCACTTTGGCCACCGCCTTTCATTTCAATTACGACGCGCAGACGAAGACCTGGTTTTCCGGTCTGCCCGGGCTTTGGGTGCAAGACGCAGCCTGCCAGTCGGGCGCCGCCCCGATTTTTGATCGAAGCAAGGAGCATCTGGGCTTAAGCGATACCGGCATCGCAATGACCCGGCGGCTTCTGCTTGAGACGGTCCGCAAGTTCTTGGCCAACGAACCCAGAGCAGGCTTGCCGGAGCAACCTGACCTTTGGATGGTGCGCGCCGTCTCCCTGACCCTGCCTTCGGGGGTCCCGTGGCAGGACAACGGCCGTGAACACATGACTGCGCGACTCGGTGCCGATTTTGGCTATGCGCTCTAGTCCATGAATCACGGACGAAACGTAAGCCAAAGGCATGCGGCTGCCAGCACACCCTGTCGACGAGGCCCCTCCTATGCTGCCTGATCTCGAGCGCGACTTTCCCGAGCATGCACCCCGCCCGGCCGTTTTGCCTAAGGCGCTCGAGGGAATTCGCATCATCGACTTCACCCACTTTATTGCCGGTCCTTTTGGCACCATGATGCTCGCGGATTTGGGAGCCGAGGTCATCAAGGTCGAGGCCCCCAACCGGGGTGACGAATTTCGCTACTATCCTCCGGCCCACCCGGACGAGCCGACGCTAGGAGCTCCCTTTCTCTGGGCGAATCGAAACAAGCGCAGTATCGCGCTCGATCTGAAATCCGACGAAGGTCGCAAAATTGCGCTCGAGTTGATCGCCAAGGCCGACGTCGTAGCCGAGAACTTTTCCACGGGAGTGATGGATCGTCTGGGCCTGGGCTACGAAGACTGCCGCAAGCTCAATCCGAAAGTGATCTACTGTGCGGTATCGGCGTACGGACGAGAAGGCCGGTTTGCGGATCGTCTGGGGTTTGACCCCATCGCGCAAGCTGAAAGCGGCTTCGTTTCCATGAACGGCTACCCCGATCGGCAGGGGGTGCGGGCTCTTTCGCCGGTCATGGACATCAGTACCGGAATGATGGCCTCCAACGCCATGCTAAGTGCCCTCTTCGCGAGGGAGCGGACCGGCAAGGGCCAGTTCGTCGAAGTGACGCTGTTCGACAACGCGGTTCTCATGACCGGCTATGCCACCCTCCAGCATTTGTTCACGGGAGACGAGCCCCAGCGCCATGGCAATACGAGTCCGGATACCTGCCCTTCGGGCGTGTTCCAGGCGGCCGACACACCCTTCTACATCAACTGCGGCAACAACAAGATTTTTCACCGCTTGGCCGAACAAGTTCTGGAAATGCCCGAGCTGGCCAAAGACCCGGTTCTTGCGGACCGCGACGGGCGCATTGCGCGACGCGCGGAGCTGTTTCAGATTCTCGAGGAGGCATTCATCCAGCAGCCGTGGAGCCATTGGCAGGCCCGAATGCGCGAAGCCTCAATCCCCTGCGGAGAGGTCCGCAGTGTGGGCGAGGCCCTGCGCTCGCCCGAAGGACGCGAGCGTGAACTGGTGAGCCGAGTCGCACACCCCGAGTTAGGATGGCTGCCAAACATCCGCCTGCCGCTGCGATTTTCGGAAACCCCGGTTGCCGATCCCGTGCCCGCACCGCTGGTTGGCGAGCACAGTCGCGAAATTCTCATCCAGACGCTCGGATATAGCGAGTCGGAAGCCTCGGCATTGGTCGCGTCGGGCGCGGTCTACAGCCGGGCCATGACCAAGATCTCTCCGAACTGAGCCGGGCCAAGGACATGGATACCCGCAGTCTGCGCGGCCAAGTCGCCATCGTCGGTCTAGGCGAGAGCGTCTACTACAAGGCTGGACAGTCTCCCGACGCGGAATTCAAACTACTGCTCAAGGCCATTCTCGCGGCCTGTGCCGAGGCTCATGTCGATCCGCGCGACATCGACGGCTTTTCTTCCTTTGCCAACGATCGCAATGAACCGGCCCGCATTGCGGCCGCTCTGGGTACAAAGGATTTGCGTTTTGCAGCAATGCAGTGGGGCGGCGGCGGCGGAGGCTGCGCCGGCGCGGTGGCCAACGGCGCTTCCGCCATCCTCGCGGGGTTGGCGCATTGCGTGCTCGTCTATCGTGCGCTCGCCCAGGGTCAACACGGGCGGTTCGGACAAGCTGCTGGCAGTGCCACCGTTTCGGGCGATATGGCGTATCAGATGCCCTACGGCGTTCTGGCTCCTCCCCAGAAATTCGCCTTGCGCGTGCGGCGCTTCATGCACGAGCATCAGGTGCATCAAGATGCCCTGCGCGCGATCGCCTTGGCGTCCTATCACCATGCCCAAAACAATCCGCGCGCCGTCATGTTCGGAAAGCCCCTGACAGCCGAACGCTATGATGCGTCCCGCTGGATCACCGAACCGTTTCATCTGTTTGACTGCTGCATGGAAAACGACGGCGCAGCCGCGCTCCTGCTCGTCGACGCCAGTCGCGTCTCCGACTTTCCGTGCGCGCCAGTCTATGTGCTGGGTGCCGTCACCGGATCGGATGTACGCGCCGGCGCCTCGGCGCACAACGCCCCGAACTATGCCAGTGCAAATTATGAAGGCATAGCCCAGCGCCTCTATGGGGTCGCAAAGATCGCTGCCAAGGATGTGAACGTGGTCCAGTGCTATGAGAATTTTACGGGGGGCGTGGTGATGGCACTCGCCGAGCACGACTTCTTTGCGCCCGAGGAGGCGAACGACTTTCTCAGGGTTGAAAATTTGATCGCACCCGATGGACGACTTCCCCTTAACACCAGTGGGGGCCACTTGGGCGAATGCTATCTGCAGGGGCTCTCTTTAATCCTGGAAGCTGCGCGCCAGGTGCGCGGCACCTCTTCGAATCAGGTGCCGGTGCATGACGTTGCCCTTGTCATCGGGGGTCCCATGGTGACACCGGCAAGCAGCCTCGTGTTGGGTTCATCGGCCACGCTCTAGCATGAAATCCGACGCCTCCTATCTTCCCCGGGGCCTTCCCGCACCCGTGACCGAAAGCGACGGTCTGTCCGCCCCGTATTGGGCGGGCCTGACCGCCTCTCGGCTTCTCGTACAGCACTGTGCGCAATGCGGGACCTGGCAATTCGGCCCCGAGTGGATTTGTCACCACTGTCTTCGATTCGAACTGGCCTGGGAGGAGGTCGCGCCGCACGGCACCATCTTTAGCTGGGAGCGGGTCTGGAATCCCTCGCACGCCAGCCTAAAGGAGCGTCTGCCCTATCTGGTTGTCCTCGTCGAACTCGCGCATGCCAAAGGCGTGCGCCTGCTCGGAAACCTGCTTGGCGACCCCACACAGGAACCCTTGATCGGCGCTCAAGTGAGGGGTATTTTCGAACACCACCTGGACGCCGATCCGCCCTATTCGCTACTGCAATGGCAATGTCAGACCTGACCCCCGTCGGAGGCCCCCTGGCCAGCTTACGCATCGTTGAATTCGCTGGCCTCGGACCGGCTCCCTTTGCCTGCATGCTGCTCTCCGACATGGGAGCAGATGTGGTCACGATCGAGC
The DNA here is from genome assembly GCA_049514215.1 of Burkholderiaceae bacterium. GTDB lineage: Bacteria > Pseudomonadota > Gammaproteobacteria > Burkholderiales > Burkholderiaceae_D > BOG-994. The sequence continues at coordinate 3,574 of JBEKVI010000017.1, read as the reverse complement.
GCCCTGGGATACGCCTGGGTGAAGCTTCGGCCCTGGTGGGGCGCGGGCGCCGCGTGGTGGTGTGCGACCTGAAGGAGGAATCGGCCCGTCAGCCGCTTTTGGATCTGATCGCGCGGGCCGACGTGCTCGTGGAGGGATTTCGGCCGGGCGTCATGGAACGCCTGGGCCTCGGGCCCGAGGCGCTCGAGAAACTCAACGCGCGGCTGATTTATGCCCGAATGACGGGTTGGGGCCAAGACGGACCCCTGTCGAAGGCGGCTGGCCACGATTTGAACTACATTGCCATTACGGGAGCGCTCCATGCCATCGGCCCCGCGTCATCCCCGGTGCCTCCTCTCAACCTGGTCGGGGACTATGCCGGAGGAAGCCTTTATCTCATCAGTGGCATTCTAGCGGCGCTCTACGAGAGGCAGCAATCCGGTCGAGGCCAGGTGATCGATGCCGCCATTAGCGACGGCGTCGTGTCGCTGATGACCGCATATCAGTCGATGATTCTGCGCGGTGATGCCAGCGAAACGCGGGCGAGCAATCTACTCGACGGGGGCGCGCCCTACTACGCCGTCTACCGAACAGCGGATGCGCGATGGATTTCGATCGCCGCTCTGGAGCCCAAATTCTTCGCGGAATTGTGCGCCAAGATCGAGGTGCGTGAGGATCTGCGCGCGGCGCAGCAGGATCGAGGGCGCTGGCGCGATCTCGTAGACGAGTTCACGCGGATCTTTGCGTCAAGGACGCAGAGCGCATGGTGCGAGCTCCTCGAAGGCACCGACTGCTGTTTTGCGCCCGTTCTGTCCTTAAGCGAAGCGATGCAGCACACTCACCAGCGATCGCGTCAAGCCTTCGTGGATATCGAGGGCGTCCGCCAGCCCGCTCCAGCGCCACGCTTCTCGCGCACGCCGTCCGCCGTCCGAACGAAAGCGCCCCGGACTGCATCGGACATCAGCGAGATCACGGCAGGCTGGGCAGCTGCAAGCATATCCTCCGCCTCGAAAACCTGAGATCGGCACCACGTCATGGATCAATCGCACCCCAACCTGCACGACGCCACCGCCCGCTCCGACCTGGTCGGACGCATGCTGACCTTCTTTAGGGAGCGCGGTTACGAGACGGGCGAACGACTTCCCTCGGAGCGTGCACTCGCCGAGCGTTTCGGTGTGGGCCGTAACGCGCTGAGGGAGGCCCTCTCGACTTTGAGCGCACTGCGCGTCATCGAGTCGCGCCCGAACTCGGGAATCTATCTGCGTCGCATGTCCACCGACAGCAGCTTTGAGACCATGGTTCTTCTGGTTGAGATGGGCGAGCCACCGAGTCAGCAGGAGCTAGAAGACACCCTGGAGGTCCGCCGGCCGCTCGAACTGTGCGCAGTCCAGCTGGCGTGCGAGCGCCGCACCGAAACGGATCTCGAGAACATGTGGTCCGTCATCACGACGACCGAGGCCATCCTTGCAAACAAAGGCAATATTCATGCACAGGACACCGCTTTTCACATCGCTTTGGTCAAGGGATCGCACAACGATGTCCTGGTTCGCGTGCTAAATTCGTTCTATCGCCTATCGGAGAGTCGCCGCCTCGCGCTGTTTGCCGATCCCAAGCGAGGAGCCGAATCGGCGCGGCAGCACGAAAAGCTCTACGAAGCGGTGAAGACTAGGGATGTGATAAAGGCAACGAGTCTCATGGAAGCCCACATCCACCGCGCGACGATCTATTGGAGCGAGATCCTAGGCGGCAAGGAGCGACCCGCCAGAGCCGCCCGGGCGCAGGGCGATCGTTCTTGATGCCGAACTGGAGAACGCACAGGTCGCACTGCCGACGCTGTCTGATATGAGCTCCGAACCTGATTTCATGGACGTCAGGGTGATGTCCATCCGCTTTGAGGCCGAGGGTATCCACTCGTTCGAGTTGCAAGCGCTGGATGCTTCGCCACTCCCCCCTTTTACCGCTGGGGCCCACATCGAGCTGCGTCTTGCCAACGGCTTGCAGAGAAGTTATTCCCTGCTCAACAGCCAAAACGAGCGGCACCGCTATGTCATTGCGATCAGCCGGGATCCCAAGAGCCGGGGCGGCTCGCGCTTTATCCACGATCAACTGCGTGTCGGACAAGAAGTGCGCATTAGCGCGCCGCGCAATAATTTCGTATTGGCCGAAGATGCACGCCATACGGTCCTCGTAAGCGGAGGGATTGGCATCACACCCCTATTGGGCATGATCGCCCGCCTCGAATCGCTCGATCGCAGCTGGGAGTTGTTCTACTGCGCCCGAAGCCGGCGCTGCGCGGCGTTCTTGGGCCAACTCGAGCACCGGTATGCAGCCTCGGACAGGCTTCGTGTGCACCTGGACGATGAGATGGGCGCCGTCTTTGACGTCGCCAGCGCGCTCCAAGACGCGCCGGCCGATGCGCACGTCTATTGTTGTGGACCCACTCCCATGCTCGATGCGTTCTTGGCTGCGGCCGCGCAAAGGCCAAGCAGTCACGTGCATGTCGAGTACTTCACTGCGCGCGAGTCCCCTGCACGCGAGGGCGGCTTTTACGTCATGCTGCTGAAGAGTCAGCAGGAGCTTTACGTCGACGCCGGTCAGACCATCCTGCAGACCGTCCTCGATGCGGGCGTCGACGCTTCTTACTCCTGCATGGAAGGGATCTGTGGAGCCTGCGAAACCCGTGTCGTAGAGGGAGTACCGGAGCATCGCGATGTCGTTTTGACTCAGGAAGAACGCGACAGCAACCGCAGCATGATGATCTGCTGCTCGGGCTGTCGAGGCGAGCGCCTCGTGCTCGACCTCTAGAGCGCGCATCGCAGCCTATAATGTCGCGAGCGCTTTCTTGTGGGATGTTTTGCAGCGTCCGTCTCGGGAGCCCTTTCAGAGCAATCCACGGCAGGAGGTTCACCATGACGCGTCCCGAATTTGTTCGGCATTGGACCGAGCTTGAGACCGACGACGACAGCCACTACCCGGGGGATAGTGAATTGATGGCCGTGGGCGCCCCTTTGGGACGGGCGCTTGGGCTCACTCGCATCGGAATCCACCACAATCGCCTCGCACCGGGGCGGCGCACGTCCTATCCGCATGCCGAAAGTGCGGAGGAGGAGTTTGTCTACGTGCTCGAGGGTACCCCCGACGTCTGGATCGACGGCGAGTTGCATCGCCTAGTGCCCGGGGACGCGGTCGCCTTTCCTGCGGGCACAGGCATTTGCCACACCTTCCTTAACAACACCGACAACGAAGTCAGACTTCTGGTGGTGGGAGAAACGGCCAAAAAGGAGAACCTGATTCGCTATCCGTTGAACGAGGCTCATGAAGCCACCCGAAACGACCGCTGGGTCGAATGGCCCAAAAGGCCGATCGGACCCCACGATGGCAAAGCTCGGGCGGGCGGTTAAGGCGAAGGTCCGCAGCCACCGGTTTTGCCGCAGCGCGAGCCGGGCGAGCTAGAATCCGAGCGCGCGCGTGATCTTCGAGCCCGACTGAATCAACCGCTCTTGGAGTGGTGCAAGATCCACGCCCGTCAGGCGGCCGCCTCGCTTGCGCCATTCGCCGGCGATCATGACACTGTCGATGTTGGCCAATGAAGACT
>JBEKVI010000016.1:0-79833 GCA_049514215.1 Burkholderiaceae bacterium | reverse complement strand
CCGAATCCTTCGGGCTGGTGGCGGGGATTGCAGCGAGGCTTGGGGAATTTCACGATACTCCAGCCTGCCTTGGACGAAAGGCTTCGGACCGGTTCTACCTGGCGCGAAACCAGGCTAAATCCGCCACAGGCAATGCGTCTGTGCGCTACCGCACAACGAGACAAGAAGGGATCAAACCTGTGAGTATTTCCACCTAGGAGCGAGCCTAGGATGGCGGGCGGTAGCCGCAGAAGAGGACACTCGAATTGGACCAGACGGGCGAATTTAGAACGATCCTCAATCCTTCGTGCCGTTGGCGAGCCGCAGAGTCTTGTTCGGTTCAATATCCGAAGCAGGGCGCCTCGCCTCTCTAGCCAATGATTTCGTGCCGGAATCGGGAGACGGATTGAGTGCGACAATCTCCATACCCCGACGTGAGGAAAGGGCTAGCTTAAATGCGTCGACAGAATGCAGCGCATGGGAGCGTTCGAAAAGACCATCTATCCCAAAGGATGAAGCTTGGTCGCGGATAAATTCGACCGAGGCTGGCCAGGATGCTTATTAGCACACAATCCCTAGCGCGTTGGCGAATCGGATAACGTTGCATTTGAAATCGACTATCGAAATGGTCGAGAATTCTGTCTAGCCCCGCACCAGAGTCTTGGATGGGGGCTAGGGAGCGTATCGGTTCGCCAACAGGTCTGTAGGCCTAGAGAGATGCAGACTGTGCCATAGCCCGGTTCACGGGCGATCAAGGTGGCTGAATTGCCACGGCGGAGTACCGTGCGGGTTGAATCTACCGTCAGGCCAATACACCCCTGTCGAGTTATTCTAATGCCGCGATGGAGCTCATGCACGCGCTCTCCAAGCAGTCGCGTTCCAGTCCTTGCGATCGACAGCACGAGGCTGATCTCGAACAGCTACGCGAGCATTCGGCCGAGAGCCCTGCTACTGGCATTGCCCCATCCTGCCCTCCACCCGTGACGATGCCGCTCGGTCGGTCGCAGGAGCGCAGCCGTGACGATTGCGTATCACACCGCGCGAATGGGGGACACCAACGCAGACTGTCCAAACGAGATCCGGTAGCCTGGCAGCGTTCAATCCCCACGTTAAGAAATGGCTGTCGACCGGGCCTACTGAATTCCCAGAGCTTCTCGAGTATTCGGGTTGGGGACATGCGACATTCCAGAGGGGCACAGTCAGAGGCTGATGGCGCAACGCGGGCTGGGTACGGGGCAGAGGTCGACGAGTTTCGAAAGCGAGCGCGCGACGCGGCTGTAAAGCAAGCCTCTGCCATGATAGCCCGCATGGGGACCGATGGCACGACAACTCAGTTCATGGCGAAAGCGCTGATGGCGAACCTCTGCCGGCTGGAGCTTGCGTCGGGCCACAATCATATCTACCGAGGGCTACTATCCATGAGAGGCGAGGCGCTCCTCGGCCTGTGCGAGTACTTCGCTCGATCATTGCACGCTTGTGGCGGGTGGTCCGACGAGATGTCTTCCCAGAACAGAGCGACTCTTAGGGACGAGATCAAAGAGGCTGCTTAGTTACTCGCGGAGAATAGCCACGAGCGACATTACGGGTTCATCGGAGGCGCGTTTCTGGAATGATGGGTACAGATTGGAAATGGATGGAAACCCGTATGGATCCTAGTGCTCTGGCGAAGAGCGGGAAATCAGGAGCAGTCCGTAGACGTCAGGACAGCTCACGTAAAATGAGGGGTCTTATGTGGGTGCGATTTTCCTGATGCATCATAAATATATGAATATACAACGATATTTGGATTGACCGGCGGACACGCCTCCGCCAACTGTCCACGGACCTGGGGCATGGCGTACTAAGTAGCCCTTCACTGTCGCGTATCCGTTTCGAGCGTTGAGTTCTGCCCTGTCTCGATTCGCTCGAGCGCATGATTGATGAACTTGAGCACCTCGTCGCAAAGCTGCGTGGCCTTGGAGATGCCCTTGCGAAATGTGTCGCCGAATCATGCCACAGCAAAGCGCGGCTAAAGCGAGTCGACCGACATGAATCTCTTCAGCCCGCGAATCGGCCAGACACTTGGAAGCAACCGGATCTGGATTCGCCAATGAGCTTGCTTTCGGCACGGCACTTCGGCCGCTTTAACGGTGGAAACCCGGCCCGGCATTCATGACGTTCCTCGGTGTTGGTCTTTTCCGGTCGCTGCGCAGCTTCAATTTTCGGATCTGGACAGCGGGCGCGTTCGTGTCCAACGTGGGGACGTGGATGCAGCGCACGGCGCAGGACTGGCTTGTGTTTACCGAGCTCACCCGTCACGATGCCTCTGCTGTTGGTCTGGTGATGGCGCTTCAGTTCGCGCCACAATTTCTTCTGCTGCCCCTGACGGGATTCGCAGCCGATCATTTCAATCGGCGCAAGCTTCTGATCGTCACCCAGGGGGCCATGGGCGGACTCGCTCTGATCCTGGGGATTCTCACGGTCGAAGGTATCGTAAAGCTTTGGCACGTCTACGTGTTCGCCTTCCTGTTCGGGTCTGCTGCGGCGTTCGATGCACCCGTACGCCAGACGTTCGTTGCGGAGCTCGTTGGCGACGCCGACCTATCGAATGCGGTGGCACTGAACTCGACCTCGTTCAATGCCGGCCGCATGGTCGGCCCCGCGATCGCCGGCCTGGTCATCGCTTCGGTCGGTACCGGGTGGGCCTTCCTTCTCAACGGAGTCTCTTTCGTTGCCGTGCTTCTCTCGCTCTCGCTTCTGAGGTCGGGCACGCTGCACGTGCACGCTAGGGCCCATCGCGCGAAGGGCAGTTTCACCGAGGGGTTCCGCTATGTCTGGAAGCGGCCGGACCTCAAGGCGATCCTGGTCATGCTGTTTCTGATCGGTACTTTCGGCTTGAACTTCCCGATCTTCATTTCAACGATGGCGGTGAGCGTTTTTCATGCCGACGCTCGGGGATATGGCGCGTTATCGTCGATCATGGCCATCGGCACCGTTTGCGGGGCCTTGATTGGTGCGAGCCGGAGCAGGCCGCAGTTCGGCTCCTTGTTGGTGGGAGCTGCGGTCTTCGGGGTCGGCTGCGCATTGGCGGGCCTTGCTCCAAGCTATGGGCTCTTTGGCGCTGCACTCGTCATCATCGGCGTGGCGGCCCTCACTTTTACCAACACGACCAACAGCCTCATGCAACTGTCGACCGAATCGGCGATGCGCGGACGGGTGATGGCTCTACGCGTCAGCGTCGCGCTCGGTGGCACGCCGATCGGCGCACCGATCGTCGGCTGGGTGGCGGATACCTTCGGCCCGCGCTGGGCACTTGGAGTCGGCGCCGCAGCGGGCTTTGCGGCCGCCGCCGTGGCCGTCTACACTCTGGCTCGCGAGGTTCATCGGCCTCCCCCATAAGCCGCGGGGGCGCTGCAGCGGGCTCGATCAAGCTAGGGCACAGGTCGTCCAATCTTGTTCTCGGGCCGCCAGAACCTCAAATCAGCCCATTGATCACTTTGGGCGCCCGATCGGTGCCAGCGCGATGTCTGCATCGAGCTTCGTGGCCGCTTGATTTTGAGGAGACGCACGATGGACCAAACTACGGGCGGTTGCCTGTGCGGCAACATCCGCATTGTGGCGACGGGCCTCCCATACCGGGTCGGCCTTTGCCACTGTCTCGACTGCCGCAAGCATCACGGGGCCCTTTTTCACGCTTCTGCGGTGTTTCCCAAGGATGCGGTGACGATCGAGGGCGACCCAAGCAACTACGCGGGCCGGTTTTTCTGTCCCCGCTGCGGCTCGTCGGTTTTCGCAAGAAGCGACGACGAAATCGAAGTGAACCTAGGGTCCCTGGATGCGCCTGACCAGCTGATACCCACCTACGAAAGCTGGATCGTGCGTCGCGAGTCGTGGTTGCCGCCGTTCCCACTTTCAAGACGATACGAGCGCGATCGTGACGCCACGAATCGATATGAGGACTAGCTGCACGACCGGCGCCAAGATTACATGTTGCTGCCCGCGGTCGCCCGCTCGCGCATGGCCGGTGCGACACCTACCTGCATGGAGATCCACTATCCGCACCGATGAGAGTGGAATCCTTTTTGGCTCAGCTGAGCTGCCGATGAACGGATGCTGAGCGACAATGGCAGACGCACGCTCCTTCACCCTAGGGGAGGGGGTGGGCCCTTTCCCGAGTGAGGACCAATGGATTGCGTGATTTCGAGGCATGCGCTCCGCGCGGAGCGCAGTCTGACAGGTGAGTGTGCTCCATGATGTCCGAAGAGGGCGCGGAACACGGCCTGGACCGTCGCTATCCGCGGGTTCGCGTGGATGCTCTTTTCGACGGCATTTTTGCCGTCTCGATGACCCTGCTCGTATTGGATATCCGGCTTCCCGCAAATTTTGCTCCGTCCGACGATGCGCAATTGCTCGACGCTCTACTGGGGCTCTGGAGCAAGGTCATGCCCTACCTCGTGAGTTTTTACGTGCTCGGCGTACGCTGGTTAGCTTCGATACAGATCCGCACACGCGTGGAATACTACAGTCACGCCTACATCCGATGGTGGCTCTGCTATCTGATGTTCATCACGGCCATCCCGTTTAGCACGACCGTCGTCGGCCAGTACGCAAGCTATGCGCCGGCCATCTGGCTCTACGCCGGGAACACCGCGTTGATCGCGCTTTTCGCGTGGCGCCTTTTGACCCTCACGCCCGAACTGGAAAGCGAGACTCATCGGCGCCAGCGCGCTTTCGGCCTGGCAGTGTTGTTGATCTCAGCCCTCTTGTGTATCGCGTTGAGCTTCGTTAGTCCCAAGTACTCGTTATGGGCCCTGGTTCTCAATGGGTTGGCTCCCTGGCTTTCCCGTCGCTTCGCTGCGGCGCCCTAGCACCATCGGTGTTGCCCTTGCGTGCATCCAGGCTGGCGCCTCGGTCCTGGGCATCTCGGCGATCGGATCGTCACGATGAGTGCACGGGTTGGAACGCTTATTGCCTTGGTCGCGGTGGCCGCCCCTTTCGAGAATTTAGCGGCATGCTGCAACGCCGATCGACAAGCACCAACCGCCTGCCTAGAATGGATGCGCAGACTCCGAGAGGCCCCGGTTGCGCATGGCATTGAAGGGAGCGTCGATGGGAAACAACTTCTGTCTCGCATGTGGTGCAGCGTTGATGCCGGATGACCCTTGGTGTCGTCGCTGCTGGGCCGAAGCAAGCGTGGGCGGCGTAACGATCCCCCAGGCCACGTCGCTGCCCAGTCTGTTCGGGCTCTGGACGGCCCGTATCTCCGGCGTGTGGCCAGGGCGGGCGACCGAGCCGTTTCGCAAGGTGTAGCGCCGCTCGGCAAGCTCGGCATTACCGGAGGCTTGGCAGCGCTTCTTCAGCGTTGTCGCCCGGCCTGCCCCTTGCCGGGCAGGCGGCGATTCCTTTCCTCTTCGAAGATCGCGCAGAGCGAGGTGAGATCAGTCATGTCGATTCTGGACTATCCGGGTCAGGGTTGGTTACAGATCAGTGAACTCGGAATGGCCTTTCTTTTTTCCGCGCTCATCGGTCTCGAACGCGAAATCCGCCAAAAGAGCGCGGGCCTGCGCACGTATACGCTCGTCGGTTTGGCCGCGGCGCTACTCATGCTCATATCAAAGTACGGTTTCATGAGCATCCTCGTGAACGATCGGGTCGTCCTTGATCCTTCCCGAATCGCGGCCCAGATCGTCAGCGGGATTGGTTTCATTGGTGGCGGACTCATTTTCGTGCGGCGTGAGAGCGTCCGCGGGCTGACCACAGCGGCGAGCGTATGGCTCACGGCTGCAGTGGGGATGGCTTGCGGTGCCGGGCTTCCGGTGCTCGCCTCGGTCGTCGTTGCGGCGAATTTCGTCGTGGTATTCGGGTTTCCTTACATTGCATCGCACCTGCCGAAGTCCCGCTGGACCCCCTCTCTGATTCACATCTCTTACCAAGATGGCAAGGAGGTTTTGCGAGACGTCCTCGTGGCCTGTACGCGCGCCGATTTCTCCGTTAGCCGCTTGCACGTCGAGCGTGCAAAGGCATCCAAAGGCCAGGTTGCGGCAGGCGAGCCGGCCGAGCAGGACGTACTGCTGCACGACATCGCCGCAGAAGACGCACCGCGGGTCAGCGATGGGGCGAGTGAATCGAGCGATCGCATCGCGACCATCGTTTTGGAACTTCAGGGGACCGGATCGATCACGAAATTGGCCGGAAAGCTGGCCAATATCGGTGGGGTTGTCTCCGTGAATGCCGGCGACGTCAATGTCGTATCAGACTAGCGCCTCTCGCATTGCCCTGCTTGCACCGGGTTTACACAACTCCTTCGGACACGGGATCGTGGCAGCAGACGCACAGTTTGTTGCCGTCGGGATCCCGGAAGTAGGCGCCGTAGAAGTAAGCGTGGTATTGCGGTCTTAAGCCCGGCGGCCCTTCGTTGGTCCCTCCGGCCACGAGTGCCTGGGCATAGCAGGCATCGACGGCGCCACGGTTGGGCGCAAGCAGGCCCACCATCTGGCCGTTGCCACTTGAAGCTAGGCCTTGATCGTAGGGGATGCCCACCAAAAAAAGTGGCCGTTCGGCATTTCCGAACTGCCATCCGGCCCAACCCTTTTCCGGTTCGGAAAAGCGGAGCTGCCAACCCAATGTCCCAAGTACGGCGCTATAGAAGTCAAACGCCCGGGAAAATGCGTTGGTCCCCACATGAATGTGCGAAAGCATTCAGGCCGGCTCGAACGCTCGAAGCGGCCCGCAGCGCTACTGCAGAATTTCCGCAAGCACGCGCAGGATGCGCGAGTGCACCAGATCTTCGGTCACTTCATCGAGCGGAACACTGCCGGTCTGTCCGGAGTGCCCTCCGCGCCCTGGTCCGATGGTGCTTTCGTGGAAATTGGCCTTCTGGGAGTGCAGATCGCAGACGATCCGCACATAGGGCTGCTGATATTCGGGCCCGAACTGATTTTCTCCGAGGATGAAGCGAATGGAATATTCGGGAGAGACCGCGTTCCACGAGGTCCCGTTGCCCATCTCCGTGCTTTCGATACGCGATTCAAGACCCTTCGCGCGGGCATATTCACCGATGGCCTCCATGGCCGGCTTGATGATGAATTCGCCGCATTCGATGAACTCCAACAAGAAGGCGGCCTCGCGCAGCTCCTTCTCGGCCTTGGCCTTCTGATCCTGACGCTTTTTTTCGGCGTTAAGCTCGAAGATCTTGTCGATCTGTTCCCGCGTAGAGTGCTTCATGGTTCCTCTGGAAATGCCAAGGTACGCCACACCCGGACAAGCCCGGCGCGCGCACAGCCCAACCCAGCGAGAGCGCTGTCCGATTCGGCGCCACACCGTCCGGCAAGGCTCTCCTCGCCTTCCGATTCCAATCTCGGGTGTGGTTCGGCAGAAATTGGGATGCTAAAACGTATTTTGACATTTTGGACGGCTGCGATCTACTGCGGGAGCCCGTCCGCTCAGGATAAACTTCCAGGGAATTGACAGTCCGGCGCAAAAAGAGTCAGTTAAGGAGCGCCGTCGCCGGGGTCAGCGAGCGACCGAACGCGTCCCCGACGCGCCCGCTCGGGTGCTTCTGTGGCGGCGTCACGGGAGGAAGGCGCGCTTTCTTGCGCGTCTTTTCTTTGGATGGGCCTGGTCGCCCGGCTACGCTTATCAATGGAAATTCGGGGATAGTCCCTTTTCGGAGTCGCGAGATGAATTTGCACTCGGGTGGTGCACCCACACTGATCTGGCTGGTAATTGTGCCGCTCATCGCTTGGCGGATCTACCGTCGGGTCCGGCGCAATGTGGGCCGCCAGCGCCTGACCGCCGTGCGCCCGTGGGCGCGTGCCATTCTGTTTCCTCTTCTTTTGGCACTCTTCGCCTTGGGTAATCGCGCCCAGCCGGGGGTGCTTTTAGCCGTGGGTGCGGGAGCGGCGATTGGCGCTGCGCTCGGACTGCTCGGCCTGAAGCTTTCCAAATTCGAACGCACCCCAGATGGGCTTTTCTACACGCCTAACCTTCACCTGGGCATCGCCTTGTCACTCTTGCTGGTGGTGCGGATCCTCTATCGGATCGTGATTCTGATCTCGGCCGGGCAATCACTGGGTCAAGGTTATACGCCGCTGCTTCAAAGTCCCTTGACGCTGGCCTTGTTCGCAACGCTGGCGGGGTACTACGCCACGTACGCGATTGGGCTCATCGTATGGCGCGCCAAGACCGCCAAAGGGATCGACCGCGTCTTGACGGTTGATACCACGATGGATGCGATCCGGGAGCCGGTTTCGAAGTAGATGAGAACGGGAGAATGCGATGCGGGCCCGGCGAGCGTAGGAAAAGGGCGCGCGCGCTAGGAAGTCCGAGTGATTTGGCTAGCTGTCCGCGAACCAGCGAAGGTCAACGGCCTATGCGCCGAGAAGACCGGACAAACACCGAGCGCATGACCGTCGCCAGAGACTCGATGAGGTTGCCGCGCGCTGCCCTAAGCTGCCTTGCGCGCAGCTGGCGACGCTCGAAGTCGCTCACTGTTGGAGCGCGCGTTTCGCGAGACGGCTCGCTGGATTCCTGCCATGCAACTAAGCAAATAAATAGTGGCCTCATGATCGCCCTTTCCGCACTTGACTCGTCCACCGCGGGACCAGGGGGAGGGAACCCATTGCGTTGCAGTCCCCACCCGCCTGGCTTGTCCGCCGCCCTGCCACTTCTCCCTTACGACACCGATTGACCCAAAATTGTCAGACTGAGCCAAGCTTGGTCGCTTTTTTTGCCTTAACCGTGCTCTAAATTCCTTCGCAGACTGTGGGAGCAAATCTAACGCCAATAGCGCCAAAAAGCCCGTGCGCGCCCTCCGTAAAAGTCACTAACCGGTTCTTGCACCAAGCGCAAACGGGTTGTCCAGTCCCGGTTAAAGGCTTTAACCGTCCCGATCGCTGCGCGGACGTCGGGCTCTAAGCGGGCAAGGCGGAAAGGATCGCAATACAATAAGCACAATGCCCCTCTTGGGCTTGCACCGTCGGTCAGGAGTCCGTCATGGATGATGCTTCCCAGTACGCCGTATCGCAGCCCTTTCATCTGGCGTTTCCCGTCCATGATTTGTCGGCCGCCCGAGCCTTCTACGGAGGCTTGTTGCGTTGCCCCGAAGGCCGCTCGGCCCCCGATTGGGTCGATTTTGATCTGTATGGTCATCAGATCGTTGCGCACTTGGCGCCCTCGGAGACAGCGGCTGCGGGCACCAGTCACGTCGACGGAGACGACGTCCCGGTGCGCCATTTTGGAGTCGTCCTGTCGATGGTCGAATGGAAGGCGCTCGCCGAGCGCCTGAAGGACCAAAACGTGCGTTTCGTGATCGAGCCCCACATCCGTTTTAAGGGCGAAGTCGGGGAACAGGCGACGATGTTTTTCAAGGACCCATCGGGCAATGCTCTGGAGTTCAAGGCGTTTGCGGATCCTGCGCGGCTTTTTGCGAAGTGAGCGGCATTACCCGGTGCGAGAGTCGCGGGGTACCCGCGCTTTCTGAATCGGCCCTATGACGGCCGCGTATGAGCTCGGATCCCCCTTTACGGATGTGGCGCTCGCGGCCGAGCGTGTCACATTGCGCATGCTGCGGCTTGAAGACGCACCCGCGGTGTTTGCGATCTTTTCCGACCCGGAAGTGGTGCGCTACTGGAGCCGTCCAGCGCTCACCGATCCAAAGCAGGCGCTGGAACTGATCGAGCTGATCCAGTCAGGCTATCGCGAGGGCAGTTTTCTGCAACTGGGGGTGCAACGCAATCTCGATCGTGCACTCATCGGTACCTGTACGCTGTTTCACATCGATGGATCGAACCTGCGCGCCGAATTAGGGTACGCGCTCGGGCGCGCCTACTGGGGGCAGGGTCTCATGCACGAGGCGCTCGTCGTCCTGGTGGATTACGCCTTTTTCAATCTGGGGCTTCGGCGTCTCGAAGCCGATATTGATCCGCGCAACGCGGCCTCGGAAAAAAGCCTGCTGCGCCTGGGATTTGTGTGCGAAGGCTTGATGCGGGAGCGCTGGTTTGTGAACGGCGAGGCGTCCGACACCGGCTTCTACGGATTGCTCAAGAGTCAGTGGGGCGCGGATCCGAAGATCCGGTGAGATCAGGCGTCCATGAAATGGTGCGGGTAGAGGACAAGACGTGATCCGCGCAGTCCCATCTCGACCAGACGGTTCGCCTTCGCGTGAATGCGGTTCTGATGCTTACGGTAAACCGAAAGCATCCCGTCATGCAGCACGCCATAGACATCCAAGGCTTGTAGGGTGCTGCCGGCGACCAGACAGTCAAAGGTGTCAGCGCCCAGTTCCACAGGAAAACGCACGCCCTGGCGGTCGACGTAGGCATCCATCGGCACGGGCACGCCAAGCCGGGAACGTGGGTAGTCAAAGCCGATACGGTTCATGGGAATCCTCCTGGTTATTTTCTGTATCGGTCGATTCGGCGTGGTCTTAAGCCCCCGGGTTCTTGTTTGTGGAAGGTACTCAGTGGGAAACTAGCGCCTTTGCGAATCAGCGCGATTCGCAAGCCCCCAAGGTCGAGAGCATGTGCGGACGCTATCAGTTGGAAGACGATTGGTCGGATTTTCCCGAGTTCAAGATCCCCGAGGAGTTTGCACCCAGCGATGATGTCCGGCCGACCGAATCGGTCCCCATCGTCAGGCTCGATGACGAGGGTCGCTGGTTGGGCGAGATGCGGCGCTGGGGCTTTCTTCGAACCTGGCCCGGGCCCAGCGGCAAGTGGGTCAAAAAGCAGCTCTTTAACGCCGTGGGCGAGGAACTGGGCTCAAAGCGCTCGTTTAAGGCCGCCTTTGGGAAGTCCCATTGCCTGGTTCCCATGTCGGCCTGGTATGAGTGGCCCCTCATCGATGGCAAGAAAACGCGCGTTCGCATCGGACTTAAGGCTCGAAAGATGTTCGGAGTTGCGGGTCTTTTCGAGACCTCAAAGCATCCCGACACGGGAGATCCGGTGGCGACCTTTACGGTCGTGACGGTTCCCCCCAATGAAATTCTGGGGACGGCGCACGATCGGGCGCCCCTGGTTTTACTCGAGCGTGACTACCAGGCCTGGCTTGAGGGCGGCCCGCTCGCACAGTCGCTCATCGGCGCGCATCCCGACAACGACGCGTTTTTCGTCGAGCCCGTGAACCGGTAGTGGTCGGGCTCAGTGGAAGTCGCGACTCGAAACGGTCAGTTGTCCAAGAAGGCTCGAGTGGTCGACCAAACGTTTGGCCACGATATGACAGACCTCGCCCTCCCGCTGCCAGACTCCATAGACGGTCAAAAGCATCGATCCTAAAAGCTCGCGACGTTGCCTGCGACCGAGGTCATGCCAGACGATGACATTGGTCGTTCCCGTCTCATCTTCGATCGTCACAAAGACGACGCCTTTGGCTGTCCCGGGTCGCTGGCGGACGGTGACGATGCCGGTCGTGCGTGCCAGGCGGCCATTGGGCAATTCACGCAATTCGACTGCAGTGGACAGGCGCATGGCGGTCAGGCGGGGACGCAGCAAGGCCAGGGGATGGCGTCTTAAAGTCAGCCCCATGCTGGCGTAGTCGTCAACGATCGCCTGACCCTCCGGAGCGGGCACCAGTTCGGGGAGGGTCTCCTGGATTGGCGCTGCGCGCAGCATGCTGTGATCGCGGCCCAGCCCGGCCACCGCCCAGCGCGCCCGCCGGCGATGGCCGACGAGAGGCTCCAGGGCATCGGCGGCTGCAAGACACTGCAGATCGTGCGCATTCAGGTCTGCGCGCTGCGCCAGATCTTGTGCGTCCACGAGCGTGTCAACGGTCCGCACTGCAACAATGCGGCACGCGGCCTGCTGGCTTAACCCCTTGACGCAATTCAAGCCCAGGCGCACGGCGGGCTGGCGTTCTACCCCTTCTGGAAATTCTTCCAAGGTGCATTCCCAATGGGAGGACAGAACATCGATGGGGCGCACGACGATATCATGGCGCTGGGCATCCTGGATCAACTGGGAAGGGGCATAGAATCCCAGAGGCTGGCTATTGAGCATGGCACACAAGAAGGCGGCAGGTTCATGGTGCTTGATCCAGCACGAGACGTAGACGAGCAAAGCGAAACTGGCGGAATGGGATTCTGGAAATCCATACTCGCCAAATCCTTGAATCTGTCGAAAAATCTGCTCGGCGAATTCCAGGCTGTAGCCGCGTTCGGTCATGCCTCCGATGATCTGCGCGTGAAAAGGGCCCAATCCTCCGCGACGTTTCCAAGCGGTCATGGAACGGCGCAGCCGATCCGCTTCTCCTGGAGAAAATCCGGCGGCGAGCACGGCCAGTTGCATCACCTGCTCCTGGAAGATGGGCACTCCAAGGGTCCGCTCCAGCGCTACCTTGACATCCGGACTGGGGTAGGTAACGGCTTCCTTGCTCTGGCGCCTGCGTAAATAGGGGTGCACCATTCCACCCTGGATCGGTCCCGGGCGGACGATGGCCACTTCGATGACCAGATCGTAGAACGTGCGCGGACGCAAGCGGGGCAGCATGCTCATCTGGGCCCGGGACTCGATCTGAAAGACGCCTACGGTGTCGGCTTTACAAATCATGTCGTAGGTCGCCTCATCCTCGGCGGGGATATCCTGCATCCGAAACGGCCTCTGACGACGGGTACCAATCAGATCGAGAGCGCGTCTGACGGCCGAGAGCATTCCAAGCGCGAGGACGTCGACCTTGAGCAGTCCGAGCGCCTCAAGATCGTCCTTGTCCCACTGGATCACCGAACGATCCGGCATGGCGGCGTTTTCGATGGGCACTAAACGCGACAGTTTGTCTCGGCTGATGACAAAGCCGCCCACGTGCTGTGACAAGTGGCGCGGGAATCGCAACAGCGTGTCGACCAGTTCGGACAGCTTCTGGATGACCGGGCTATCCGGATCAAAGCCGTTTTCCACGAGACGTTCGGAATGGACGCCTTTTCCGTCCCACCAGGCGTGAGAACTGGATAACTGGTTCAGACGCTGCAAATCGATGCCTAGGACACGCCCGACATCGCGGATCGCCGAACGGGGCCGATAGGTGATGACGGTGGCTGCCAAGGCGGCCCTGTGACGGCCATAGCGTGCATAGATGTACTGGATGACCTCTTCGCGGCGCTCGTGCTCGAAATCGACGTCGATATCCGGAGGCTCGCCGCGCTCGCGGGAGATGAACCGTTCAAACAGGAGATTGCCGCGTGTGGGATCCACTTCCGTGATGCCCAGGCAATAGCACACGGCCGAATTGGCCGCCGAGCCTCGGCCCTGACAGAGAATTTTCTGGGAGCGCGCATAGCGCACGATATCGAAGACTGTCAGGAAATACGATTCGTACTGCAGCTCGGCAATGAGGGCCAACTCATGCTCGATCTGCTGCACGACCTCTGCTGCGGGCCCCTGTGGATAGCGTTCCGCCAAACCTTGGATGACCATACGCCGCAAATAGTCGGTATGGGTCTCGCCGGGCGGGACCACTTCCTCGGGATATTCGTAACGCAACTCATCCAGGGAAAAAGTGCAGCGCAGGGCGACATCACAGGTTGCCTGAAGGAGTTCGACGGGATAGAGCCGGGCCAGCCGCAAGCGGGAGCGCAGATGCCGCTCGGCATTGGGTTGCAAGTGCATGCCGCACTCGGCAATCGGCTGAGCCAGCCGGATCGCCGTGAGCGTGTCCTGCAAAGGCTTGCGCGAGCGGACATGCATGTGGACATCGCCTGCGGCCACGAGATCCAGATGGCTTGCCTGTGCGGCCTTACGCAGACGATCGAGCAGCAGATCATCGTTCATCCGGTGCAGCAGTTCGACCGCAATCCAGGCACGGCCCGGAAAGGTGGCCGCGAACCACTGCGCGTGAGTCGTGAGCGTGTCCAAAGAGGCTTCGGGGCACGGTAGATAAAGCGCGAGGCAATCGGGCATGTGAGCCAGATGTGGCGCCTCCAGACCTTCGCAGAGATCGCCAAGCAAGAGCTTGTAGTGGCCCTTTTCGGCGCGGCGGCGGGCCAGGGTGATGAGCTCAGACAGATTGCCATACCCCTCACGATTCATCGCCAAAAGGACCAGCTTTAGACCCTCGGCCGTCGTGAATTCGCTGCCGATGAGCAGCTTTAGGCCCGCTTCCTTGGCTTGGACATGAGCCCGCACCACACCGGCTAGCGAACATTCATCCGTAATCGCCAGCGCCGAATAATGCAGCGCGACAGCCCGTTCCACCAGTTCTTCTGCATGGGAGGCGCCGCGCAGAAAACTGAAATTGGAACAGCAGTGCAGTTCTGCATAGGCAGGCAATGAGGAGAACATGATCCAAACCCTGTCTAGCCCGAAGGCCCGAGCGCCACGATGCGCGAACCGAGTCGTGCTAAGCGGGGCTGCAAGATCCGGTAGACATCCCGATCGAAGTAGGCCTTGCCATGGGAAACCAAGTCGAAAACTTCATGTTCATGCCGGGCCGTGCCCAGATAGGACCAGCCGTGAACGACATGAAGCTCCTCGCCTTCGCGGATGCCAATCGCACCGGGATAGGGCCAGCACTGGAGCCGGTGCGGCCAGAGCGCAGCACGCAGGCGCTCCTGATGCGCGGCCAGCGATTCCTTTTCGCAACAGGCGCCCTGACAGCGTTTGACCTGATGGGCAAAACAAGGCTTGCCGGGCCGCCCCTTTTCCAGTCCCAGAACCACCGGACAAAGGCCGTTCTCATCGGCGATATGCAGCAAAGCCGCCTGCGCTTGCTTGGCATTGGCATAGAGCCCATAGAGATTTTCGTCCTGATCGAAAAACAGGTCGTCTCCCTGCGCAAGGCTTAAGGTCCAGGTGGCATTGCGCTTCAGAAGTCGCCAGGCGCACAGAGCCTGGCTGCGTCGCAGCTGTTGATTGAAAAGGGGTGTCAAGCGCTTGATGCACTGCGACTCCTTCAAAAGCGCGCCGATTTCGCCTGCGGTTTCGATCCAGTCGATGCGTCTGACCTGCTGCACGAGATCCATTTCCTGGTCGGACCGATGGTCGTTACTGAAGTGGGCCAGCACGCGGCGGCGCAGGTCATTGGCCTTGCCGATGTATAAAGGCAGCCCATTTTCACCATAGAAAAAATACACGCCGTGACGGCTGGGCAGATCATCGACCAGATGGGGATCCAGATGCTGGGGCAGACTCGGCCGCGCGGTCAGCTCCTTGACCACCGCTTCGATGCGTTCGGGTTCGAGCGTTTCATGCAGGGTCTGCCAGAACTGCCAGATCAGACGCGCATCTCCGAGTGCTCGATGTCTTTCAGAGACGTGAAGGCGGTGCCTTTCGATCAGTGCGTCGAGATTGTGGTGGCCGAAACCAGGAAACAGTCGTCGGGACAACTTGACCGTGCACAGCACCGTTGGACGAAAATCGATGCCAATGCGGCGAAACTCGTTTTTCAGGAAGCCATGATCGAAACGGGCGTTGTGAGCAATGAAAAGACGCCCTTCGAGCCGCTCTTTCAGATCGGCGGCGAGGGCCCCAAAGGCGGGTGCCTGAGCGACCATGGTGTCGGTGATACCGGTGAGTGCAGTGATCAATTCCGGGATCTGCATTTCGGGATTGACCAGACTCGACCATTCGGTCACGCCATGGGCTCCGACTTCCACGATACCGATTTCGGTAATACGGTCTCGGCTGGCTGTCGTACCGGTGGTTTCCAGGTCGACAAAAGCCAGTGGGCCAAAAGATTTCATGAAGGTCGATCCATCTAGGCAAACAGGCCATGCAGATACCACGCTTCGGCCTGATCCTGCGCCTTGCGTTCACGGTAGATCCACAGCAGCTGGCCTAGCTGGTTCTCGGCAATGTAATAATCCCGCGCCACCAGGGCATCATCCCACCAACCTGCTTCAATCCGTTCGGGTCCGGCCAAAAGAGCCAAGGGGCTCCCGTGAAAGGGACGATGGTCCCGTACGGTCAGGGGCCGAGGCTCCTTGAGGAGCCAGGTCGGACGCGGAGCCTGGGTGGTGGGCAGCGGGGCAGTGGGACGTTGTTCGGCAACACTATGCAGCACCGCCTTTTCAGGCCGGTGATCGGCGAGGCAATGGATCTGCCGCACGGCGCCATGGCCCAGACGGGCGCGCAGCTTCTCGATGAGTCGATTCAGGGTGACTGCATGGCTTTGCGGGGTCGGAAATAGCTCCTGATTGGGGATCGATGCAAGGCCGATATCCTCTGCAGTCAGGGTGATTTCTTCGACCGGGGCTTGAAGAACCAGCGAGTTCAGACGTTCGCGCAGCAGGCCCATCAGATGCTGTGGGTCGCGGCAGGGCTGGGACAAATGCAGGTGGACTGGCGTGCTACTGGGATTGGAACGTCGCCAGACAGCATGATGCAAGGTCAGGGTGAGCGTGTTGACTGCGGCATGACGGGCGATAAGCCAGCCTGCCAACTGCGTGATCAAGCGACGGATGGCAAACAACAGCGACTCTGCATTTTCCACGCGCGCGATGAGTTCGAGTCGAGCTTCAAAACGTTCTGGCGCAACAAACCAGGTTTGAGGTTCCGCCCTTAGGCCATAGGCTTGATCGAGTTCATCGAGCAAGCGGGGACCAAAACGCTTGGCCAGGCCGCCACGGGGCAGCTGGCGCAACTGCGCAAGACAGGTGCAGCCGATGCCGGCTAGGGTGGACAGATGATCCTGGGCGCTTGCGAGCAAACGCACAGGCAGGACATCGAGTTTCATCTCAAGATCAGTGACCTTGGCCCAAAGAGCCTGATTGGGCAAAGCAGCCCGGGCCAAAAGATGGGCGCCCCGCGCGCTGGGCGCAACGCCCATGCACGTTTGCAGCCCGAAGACATCCAATGCGCATTGGATCTGCTCTAGCAAGGCTTGTTTACCGCCAAACAGACGCACGCTGGCTGCGACTTCCATCAAGAGCCCATCCGGTTGCAAGCTCACACTGGGAGTAAAGCGGAGCGTTGCCAAGGCGGCCGCACGCAAAGCCTGTTCTTCATCGGCTTCATCACGCTCGATTAGCACCAACTCCGGACATAGGGCAAGCGCCGTTGCGATCGGTTGTCTTACGATAATCCCACGGCTGCGGGCAGCCGGATTGGCCATGCTGATCCAGCGTCGATTGCCCACGGCTTCGGCAATGGCAATCGCGGGTACCAAGGCGTCAGGTAGCCGGCGTTGGATGCGATCGAGAGGCAGCGTCGGACAATAGAGGGCGACCCAAAGCATGGCGCAATACAGTAGGCAAAGCAGTAGAAGCTCCGTTGCCGGAACGTGTCGGGATACCCTTTGGGGTGCGATGGCGCAGAGGGCGCGGATCCGGCAGCCTCAACAAAATGGGCTGCTCCAGCAGCGGCCCACGGCGCTTGATCAGGCGGACCGATAAAAGGCGATCCGCGGTGCCAGACGAAGGGGGGCGCCCGAGCAGTAAACGCAACGGTGCTGGAGAAGATTGATCTTGGACTTTGGCCGGACGTAAAAAGAAACTCAGGCCATCTGCACCCGCCGCGGCCAGTTGCAAGCGTCGCAAGGCATCGGGTTTTGCTTCAGGCAGCCAGGTCAAAAGTGCACCAAAGGCGGCGCTTTTAAGACTTTGTTCGATAGCCCAGAGATGGTCTGCCGGCCGTTCGCTTTGCACGAGCAAGACGGCCTTCGGATCGATCCCCAATTGAGCCCATCCATCCGGATAGAGCAGTCCATGCTCGGATGTCGAGGAGGCCAGCACGATGATTTGACGCCGGGCTTGAACCAATGTGGCCAGGCATGGGGCGAGAAGACGTATCTCGCCGATACCCAAAGCAGGTATGAGCAATTCGTTCAGACAACGGGTTGGCCAACCGCCTCCGGGCAATTGCGCATCCAGACTGGCAAAGCCACTTGCAATACTGTGATTCGATGCCAAAAGCGTATTGCCGCGCCAGAGTCGATCACGCAGATGCGCGTCCAGAGGGGGAAGCTTCGTCGACAGGAGGGGCAGGAAGGGCATGCTTGCCAAAAAAAGTGTACCTTCGACTTAATTCCGGTTGAGCGCATGGGCAGTGGCACGATGGCGACCCATTTGAGTGTCGGGTAGAAGGTGGGTGAATCGGACAAAAAGGCAGATTACAGGAATAGTGAACAAATGTTCCCTTAACCTTAACCGACTCCCTTTCTGACGTCAAATCCTTTTGGGCCGTTTTTTCTGTGGAGTTTTTTTCAGACCGCCATGAAAAATGCTGTATTCCCCGTCATCCTGATCCTCTTCGGCGCAGCCTGGCTCGCCCGCGAGTTGGGATGGTTTCACCAGATCCATCTCGTGCTTGCCGTGGGTCTTATCGTGTTGGGCATCGCCATCCTTCTTGGCGAGGGCATTAACCGCTCTACGGTGGTCACTGGCCCGTTTCTCATCTACGTGGGCGCAGCTTGGCTTATCCATGATCAGGCCTTGGTTCCCGATCAGGTTCTTTGGCCTGTGGGCGTGATCGTCCTTGGTGTCTTACTGTTCGTCGCACGGTTGCCCTCGATTCCGCAGACGCGGCCCGGCACGCGCCGTCGCGATCGCGACCAAACCCTTCCCTAGTCGATGACCGCATGGCGGCGTAGCGCAGGCCTAGGCCTGGCTTTTCTAGGTCGCGATTGGCGTTCGGGCGAGTTGCGACTGCTCGTTTTGTCCCTGGTCCTCGCGGTTGCGGCCATGACGAGCGTGGGTTTTTTCGCGGATCGATTGCGCCTGGGTCTGGAACGCGACGCCGCCCAGTTGCTTGGCGCCGATCTCGTTGTCTCGGCCGATCAAACCATCGCCGATGACCTCTTAAAGGAGGCCCTGGCACGCCACCTCTCGCTGGCTCAGACCGTCACTTTTCCGAGCATGGCGCTGGCCCACGAGCAGGCTCGTCTGGCCTCGGTCAAAGCCGTCTCCGCCGGTTATCCACTGCGGGGAGCGCTACGCGTGGCATCCGAGCCCGCAGCGGCCGACGCCGCGACCACCGAGCGTCCGGGCGCAGGCGAAATCTGGGTGGACGCAGCTCTGCTTTCGGATTTGAATCTCAAGATGGGAGACTCGCTTCACTTGGGTGACAGTTCCTTTCGTATCACGCGCATCATTACTGTCGAACCCGATCGTGGCCTGTCGTTTGTCAATATCGCCCCACGCGTTCTCATGCGCCTGGAGGACCTCGATGCGACGCATCTGATTCAAGCGGGCAGTCGCGAGACACGGCGCCTATTGGTTGCGGGTCCCCTGGAGGCGGTCAATTCGTTTCGTACCTGGATTACGCCCCGACTCGTGCGCGGGCAGCACCTCGAATCCTTGGAAAGCGGTCGACCCGAAGTCCGGGCTACGCTCGATCGCGCTCAACAATTTCTTTCGCTGGTGGCGCTTCTGACGGCCATGCTGGCCGCCGTCGCAGTCGCGCTCGCGGCGCGCCGCTTCACTCAGCGCCATCTAGACTCGTGCGCCGTCATGCGCTGCCTGGGATCGAGCCAGAGCGACGTTTTGATTCTCTACCTGTTCGAATTTCTGGCGGTCGGTGCCTTGGGCGCCTTAGCCGGGGTCTTGCTTGGCTTTTTCGCCCACTACATGTTCATCCTGGTCTTGGGCTCGCTCATCCAGACGAATCTGCCTCCGGCACGCATCACCTCGGCGGTACAGGGATTTTTGGTGGGATTCGTCCTTTTGATCGGTTTTGCCTTACCCCCTGTTCTCCAGTTGCGTCATGTCGCGCCGCTGCGCGTCTTGCGCCGGGATCTGGGCGGGCCGCGGCCCACGATGGCCTTCGGGTTTCTGGCCGGGGCCGTGCTTTTTGTCGCGCTTCTTCTTTGGACTGCACACAATGTGAAGGTGGGGCTTTTGACCTCGGGAGGGTTTGCCGGCGCCTTTCTTGTCTTCTCCCTGATCGCCTGGGGCGCGGTGCTCCTCGGTGGGCCCCTGCGCCACGCCGTGCGGCTGTCAGCGGGCATGCGATTCGCGCTCGCGTCGATACAGCGGCGTCCGGTCGCAACGATCGTGCAGACCGTCTCGCTCGCGCTCGGACTCACAGCACTCTTGCTCTTGTCGCTTACTCGCTCCGATCTGGTGACAGCTTGGCGCAACGCCGCGCCGCCCAATGCACCGAATCGTTTCGTCATCAATCTGCAGCCGGATGAGCGAGATCGATTCACCAATTTCATGAAGAGCGAAGGACTGAACGAGTTCGATCTGGCTCCGATGATCCGCGGCCGCCTCATCGCCATTAATGGACGGCAGACGAGTTCGGGCTCGTATGCGGATGAACAGGCCAAGCGTCTTGTCGATCGCGAGTTCAACCTCTCCTATTCGAGTACGCTTCCCGTGCATAATCGGGTCTCGGCCGGCCAATGGTTCGGTGGCCGGAGCGATGAACTGTCGATCGAGGCCGGCATCGCGGAGACCCTCAAGCTCAAGCTCGGTGATCGGCTGCGATTCGATGTCGCCGGCCAACAGGTTGAAGGCCGGATCACGAGTTTCAGAAAGCTCGAATGGGACTCGATGCACGTCAATTTCTTCGTCATTTTTCCGCCGGCTGCACTAAAGGATTTTCCGCAGACCTGGATCTCCGCCTTCCATCTTTCCGCCTCACAAACCGACGTCGGCAATCGCCTCGTCGGACAATTTCCCAACGTCACGGTCATCGACATGGGAGCTGTCCTGCAACAGATCCAGAGCATCCTCGACCAGGTGGTCACGGCCGTGGAATTCCTGTTCGTGTTCACCCTGGCCGCTGGAATCCTCGTTCTCTATGCCGCACTTTTGTCGTCCCGGGATGAACGCACGCGGGAGGCCGCCCTGTTGCGCGCGCTGGGAGCCTCTCGTGCCCAACTGTCCGGGGCGCAGTTCGCCGAGTTTGCAGCGCTTGGACTCCTGGCTGGGCTCCTGGCTGCCGCGGGCGCAGTCGGAATCGGCTGGGCTCTTGCGACCTACGTGTTTCATTTTCCTTATATTTTTGATTTCACGCCATGGTGGACGGGGGGCCTTGGTGGGATCGTTGTCGCCGCCCTGGGTGGATGGCTTGGGCTGCGTCCGGTGTTGCTTCAACCTCCCCTGGCCACGTTACGGGACGCCTAAATGCAGATCGGAGAAGCAGCCGCGTCGCCGCCTTTCGATGCCATCGGCGGCGAACTGAAGCTTAGGGAATTGGTTGACCGCTTCTACGATCTCATGGATCTTGATCCCGCCTTCGCTGGGCTACGGGCACTGCACCCACCTTCACTGGCCGGCTCCCGCGACAAGCTCTTCTGGTTTCTTTGCGGGCTCCTGGGTGGACCCAATCATTATGTGAATCGCTTCGGCCATCCGATGCTCAGGGCGCGTCACCTGCCCTTTGCCATCGGCACGGGCGAGCGAGACCAGTGGCTGGCTTGCATGCGCGCCGCGATGGACGGCGTCGGCCTGGAGCCCGGTCTTTGCGCCCAATTATTCAATCAATTCTCCGCCACGGCCGACTGGATGCGCAACCGTCCATCGTGAACGGCCGTTCCGTCCGCGTCGCGCGTTGCCTACCGCGAATCCTCGAACCACTCGAGCACCACGTCCAGACCTCCGAAGCGAATCGAGTGCATCGCCTCGCTAGCGACCACGGGTTTGGCGTGATAGGCGACGCTCGTTCCGGCCCACGCGAGCATCTTCAGATCATTCGCGCCGTCGCCAATGGCTAGAACCCGCGATGACGGGAGGCCGAGTTTCTCGCTCGTGACTTCGAGCATGTGCCGTTTGGCGTGCGCATCGACGACGGCTCCGACGATTCGCCCGGTGAGTTGGCCTGCCTCGATCTCCAGTTTGTTGGCGAGCGTGAAGTCCAGCTTCAGTCGCTTTTTCAGACGTTCCACAAAGAAAGTGAACCCGCCCGAGACGAGCAGCGTGCGGAGGCCGCGAACCTGCGCCGCTTTCAAAAGACGAAGAGCCCCGGGAGACAATTTCAGCCGTTCGCTGTATACCCGATTCAAAATGCTTTCGGGAGCTCCGGCCAATAGCGCAAGGCGGCGCGCCAGGCTGGTCTGAAAGTCGGCTAGCTCGCCGCGCATCGAGGCCTCGGTAATGGCAGCGACTTTCGACTTCACGCCCCAAAGATCGGCCATTTCATCGATGCACTCGATCGTAATGAGCGTCGAGTCCATGTCCATGGCCAGCAGGCCGAATTCGGAGAACCGCACACCGGGTGCCACGAACGCGAAGTCCACACGGGAGCGCGCACATTCGGCTTCAATAGTCTTGCGAAATGATTCGCAATCCAGCACGCCCGCGCACCGAAGACTCTTTCCGCTGGACGTCTCCGCTACGGTCGAATCCATCGCAAACGCGCTGCCCACGCGAGCGAGCACCGCGTTGCGGCGCGTGCGCGGGCCAGTCAGGATCAGATCCATGCGCTAGTGCGTCAGGGCATGCAAGGTACTGCGAACGGCCGCGATGCGGGCGCCGAGTTCGGGCGCATCCAAGGCCAGCCGCAGCCGGTCCTGGCCTGAAAGCTTCATGCTTCGGTTCGACTGCACGAGCGCGATGATCTTCATCGAATCGATGGGTGGCTGCGGTATGAACTGGAAGGTCACCGATTCGGCGTTGGCGTCGATCTTGGCGATACCCAGGGGCCTGGCCAGGATGCGCAGGCGATGGGTCTCGATCAATGCATGGGCGGGTTCGGGGAGTTTTCCGAACCGATCGATCAGTTCTTCCTGAAGCTCACTGAGATCGTCGATGCTCGCGCAACTGGCGAGCCGCTTGTAGATCGATAAGCGCTCATGAACGTCCCCACAATAGGTCTGAGGCAAAAGAGCCGGCGAGTGCAGGTTGATTTCGGTGGTCACGCCCAATGGCTGCATCAGGTCCGGCTCGCGCCCATGCTTGAGCGCACGCACCGCGTCGTTGAGCATCTCGCTGTAGAGCTGAAATCCGATCTCCTGCATGTTGCCGGACTGGTTCTCCCCGAGCACCTCACCCGCACCGCGGATTTCAAGATCGTGCATCGCAAGATAGAAGCCGCTACCGAGCTCTTCCATCTGCTGGATTGCGTCCAGACGCAGTTGGGCCTGGCGTGTCAAGGCCCCTTCGTCGTGGATCATGAGGTACGCATAGGCCTGGTGATGCGACCGCCCCACGCGTCCACGCAACTGATGCAGTTGGGCCAGGCCGAATCGATCGGCCCGATGGATGACGATGGTATTTGCCGTGGGGACGTCGATGCCGGTTTCAATGATGGTGGTGCACAGGAGCAGATTGTGGCGCTGCTGGTAGAACTCCCGCATCACCTTTTCCAGGTCGCGCTCGTCCATTTGCCCGTGCGCGACGGCGACCCGTGCCTCGGGAACGAGCTCCTGAAGAGCTGCCCGCCGATTTTCGATCGTCGCCACCTCGTTGTGAAGGAAATAGACCTGGCCGCCCCGTTTAAGCTCGCGCAAGATCGCCTCGCGCATGGTGCCATCGGTTTCGCGACGCACGAAGGTCTTGATCGCCAGACGCTTCTGCGGGGCCGTAGCGATAACGGAGAAATCACGGATCCCCTCAAGGCTCATGCCGAGGGTTCGCGGTATCGGGGTGGCCGTCAGAGTCAGCACGTCGACTTCAGCCCGCAACTCCTTCATGCGTTCCTTCTGACGTACACCGAATCGATGTTCTTCGTCGATGATCACCAATCCGAGCCGGGAAAAACGAACCTGCGGAGACAAGAGCTTGTGCGTGCCGATCACAATGTCGACGGTTCCGGCGTTGATCCCCTCGATCGCCGCCGAGACCTCCTTTCCCGACTTGAACCGGGAGAGTTCGGCCACACGCACGGGCCAGTCCGAGAATCGATCGGAGAAGGTCTGGAAATGCTGTTCAGCCAGGAGGGTGGTCGGCGCCAACAGGGCCACCTGTTTGCCGCCCATGACGGCCACGAACGCGGCGCGCAGAGCAACCTCGGTCTTGCCGAAGCCGACATCACCGCAGACCAGTCGATCCATGGGTCGTCCCGACGCCATGTCTTCGATGACGGCAACGATTGCAGCTGCTTGATCTGCCGTTTCCTCGAACCCAAAAGTCGCCGCGAACGCTTCGTAGTCGTGCAGCGAGTAGTGGAACGCGTGGCCCTGTCGAGCTGCGCGGCGCGCGTAGATATTCAACAACTCGGCGGCGGTGTCGCGGATCTGTTGCGCTGCCTTTCTCTTGGCTTTCTCCCATTGTCCCGAGCCCAGGGCGTGCAGCGGCGCTTCGTCGGGGTCAGCCCCCGAATAGCGGGAAATCGTATGCAACTGCGAAACGGGAACGTATAGCTTGGTCTCGTTGGCGTACTCGAGGTCGAGGAACTCTGTTTCTCCCTCGCCCACATCCATGTTCAGGAGACCGCGGTAGCGTCCAATACCGTGCTGGGCATGAACCACCGGATCGCCTTCCCGCAGCTCCGAGAGATCCCGGACCATCATCTCGACGTTGCTCACGCGCTCTTGCTGCCGCTTGCCGATACGTCGCTTGCCACCCTCTGCGTAGAGCTCCGTCTCCGTGATGACGGTGACTGAGGGTTCGTTTAGGGCGAAGCCACTGGACAGGGAAGCGACACACAGACCAAATGGCGCATCGGCAGCAAGGAAAGCGGCGAACGAGTCGAATGGCGAGGGCGCGAGGTGATATTCGTGAAAGTACTGCAGCATCGTCTCACGGCGTCCCGCTGATTCGGCAACGACCAATGTGCGTCGCGATGTGCTCGCCAGATGCGCACGGAATCGGGCCAGAGGATCGTCGGCGCGCCGGTCCACAGCGACCATAGGCGTGCCGTAGGTCGGGCCTTTCTCTGAGGGCGTGCCGCTGATAACGATGCGGCCATAATCCTGAAGTGAGACGAAGAAGGCCTCGTCATTCAGGAAAATTTCATCGGGCCGAAGCAGGGGCCGCTCGCGATTGGCGGACAGAAACTTGAAACGCTGCTGGGCATCGTCGAGAAAGCGGCGAATGGCCGGCTCCGCATCTCCGGCGATCGCGACGACGCTGTCCTCTGGAAGGAATTGAGCAAGGGTCGCGGTCTCTTCGAAAAAAAGCGGCAGATAGTATTCGATGCCTGCCGACGGAATCCCGTTGCCGATGTCCCGGTAGATGGGGGACCGACTCGGGTCGCCCTCAAAGCGCTCGCGCCACCGGCCGCGAAACGCCGTTCTTGCGGCCTCATCCATGGGAAATTCGCGGCCCGGTAATAACCGGACGTCGCGGACCGGATAAAGACTTCGCTGGGTGTTGACGTCGAACGTCCGGATCGATTCGATCTCGTCGCTCAGCAGGTCCAGTCGATAGGGCAGCACCGAGCCCATCGGAAACAGATCAATGAGGCCTCCACGCACGCTGTACTCCCCGGGCGAGAGAACCTGGGCGACGTGTTGGTATCCGGCAAGCGTTAGCTGCTCTCGAAGCTTGCCTTCGTCAAGGCGCTGGCCCTGATGAAAGAAAAACGTATAGCCCGCAAGATGAGAGGGGGGGGCAAGACGGTAGAGGGCGGTCGTGACGGGGACGATAAGTACATCGCATTGCCCGGATCGAACGTAGTGCAACGTCGCCAGTCGTTCTGAAACCAGGTCCTGGTGGGGCGAGAACTGATCGTAGGGGAGTGTCTCCCAGTCTGGCAAAAGGTGGACGCGTAGTTCCGGCGCAAAAAAGGGGATCTCGTCACGCAGGCGCTGCGCATCCAGTGCCTGCGCGCAAAGCACCGTCAGCAGTCGCCGCGTCGAATGAAGTTCCTGGGCGGCGTTGGCAAGCATCCATGCATCCCCTGAGCCGGCGGGGGTCGGCCAGTGGATGCGCTGAGTAGATCGTGGGAGGAGGGCAGGCATGCGGGATTCTTGTGGGCCCATTTTAACCGGTTCACGTCGGCAGCCCTCCGGTGAGGCTAAGTCGGGCATCGAAAGTGCCTATGATGTGCTGCGGTTCATCGATCCTCTTGTCCTGGTCTTCACCCAAGCGCCTGTATCGAAGTGCCCTCGGCGATTCCCCTTCTTGCCATGGTTCGCGATCCCGGCGTGCTCATCATCGATCGCATCACACGCGCACAAAATCACTCGCGCGGGCCGCCTTGACAGGTTTTTGCCCGACGATATAATTGCCCCTCTGTTTAAGATGCGGGAATAGCTCAGTTGGTAGAGCGCAACCTTGCCAAGGTTGAGGTCGCGAGTTCGAGACTCGTTTCCCGCTCCAGGTCCTTGGGGAAGCCGGACGAACGTGTGGCTTCCCCTTTTGTTTGTCGGCGTTTTGAAACGTTTGACACTTAAGTTGTAGGCACGCTTTCGGGCGCGTCGCTACAATACGACCTGATTCTTGTCCCCATCGGGCGGGGTGGCAGAGTGGTTATGCAGCGGCCTGCAAAGCCGTCTAAATGGGTTCGATTCCCGTCCCCGCCTCCAATCATACGTTCACCCAGATTCGTCAGTTGCCGCCCTTGACCGGTGTGCGATGCCGCGAAAAGCCCGAACCCGTCCAGAGCCCGGCCAAGCGGAACGAGGCCTCGTTTCCAGCTGAATCGCCCCTGTCGTCGACCGACGAAGCGGGCCGTAATCTGCGGGCTAAGAATGGCAGTACTGCGTCATCGCGTTAAGGCGTAAAAGCGCGGCACCAGAGACAGCGACCGGAACGTATTGGGGATGATAGCCTTTCAGCGCGAGGACTAACCCCGCGCATCGGGCGAGCACAAGTTTTCTTCCGACGACCTCGATGAAAGCTAACGGCACTCGCTCGCCTGACTCAATCATGCACGTGAAATGCGCTCGCTGAATCTCGCTTTATCAACCGGGACCCTGACTCCTTCGCAAGTCATTTGGTCGTTCAACCAGGGGCTGTAGACCCCTACCGATCTCTCGTATTCGCCTGCTTCGAACGTAACTGCTCCGGGTCCCCTATGAATCGGCACCTGAATCAGGCCTTCGCGATCCAGCGAGAACGGCCCGATGAGAAGTTTCCTTGATGCCTGTATGTCCGGCAAGCCTCGCAAGAAAATCCCATTCACGGCATGCTTTCTCGCGCAGTGGACATTCGTCTGGGTAGGCTCAAGCAACCCCGCTGGGTTAATGGAAGAGCTTGCAGTCAGCGGGCGAAAATTAAAATATCCGGTTAGGGCGGCTTCGTCAAAGAAAGTTGTATACCGAGCTCGGATCCGGTTCAGATTGGTCAGAGGCGGTCTTTCACTGACGGGGGGAAGAATACGACCCGGGCCACATGGCTATCGCACAGGCGTCGCCGGCTTGCGTTGTACTGAGACGGGAAATACTGATTTTCTGTTTTCACTGCATGTGAGCAATGATAGTTTGTAGGGGATTTGGAAGCCGGGATCGAGAGCCATGCGGATCAGCTTTGAGCAGTACAAGAACATCGTTATCCTGACCGGCGCCGGTGTGTCAGTGGCCTCTGGCTTGCGGCCCTATCGGGGTCCCGACGGTGTGTGGGAAGAGCACCAGGTCGAGGAATATGGACACGCAGAGTGCGTGAAAAGAGCCCCTGAAAAGACCTGGATGCTCTTTGGTGGCATGCGAGGGCCAGTCCTTCACGCCAAGCCCAATCCCGCACACTTCGCCCTCGCGCAGCTGCAGGCGAGCCTGCGTCCCGATCAGCGCTTTCTGCTTGTGACGCAAAACGTCGACGGGCTCCACCAGCGAGCGGGAAGCCAGGATGTGGCCGAAATTCATGGAAATCTCCTCTTTACGCGATGCAGCAATGACACCTGTGACTTCACCCCGCATCGAGACGAGGCGGCGCACACGATCAAGGTCCCGACCTGCCCGAAGTGTGGAAGTCCGTTACGGCCCGATGTAGTGCTCTTTGGAGAGCTGCCCAAACTGGATGCGACGTGGTCAGTGAAGCGAGCCCTGCGGGAGTGCGACCTGTTTATGTCGATCGGTACGTCAGGACTCGTGACGCCGGCGGCCGACTACGTTCGAAGCGCGCACTATGCCGGCGCGAGGACGATCTTTATCAATCTCGAGCCCTTGTCGCGACCGAATCCCGCGTTTAGCGAGCAGATCCTGGGCCGCGCCGAGGAAGTGTTGCCGGAACTGATCGGTCTGACCTAGCCTTTGTGGGCGCGCAAGATATCGTGGGAAAGCCGAGCCTCCTCGGACAGCCATTTTCTGACCATCAGTAGCGGCTCCCACGTGCGCAGGAGCTCGGGAAAGACGAAGAAATAAGGCTGAGAATCCTCTGACACGATCGACACCGGGGAAAGCCGAACGAGGCGGCCGTCAGCGAGCGCGTCAGTCGCGAGGAGCTCACGCGTGATGGTCAGTCCGAGATTCTGTTCGGCCGCTTGGAGCATCAAGCCGTAATCGTTGAACGATGCGACCGGCCGAAACGGTCCGGCATTGACTCCCGCCGCTTCGAACCAGGCCTTCCACGTGCCGACATCACCCAGGAGAGCCTCCGTGACGAACGCTTGCGCAGGTTTACCTGCCAGACGCCGAGCGGCTGCCGGACACCCGACGACGATCAATTCCATGGGCCAGTCGAACAGGGGCTCGCAAACGAGGCCCGCCCAGGGGCCCACGCCTGTGCGAATTCCTGCGTGGAAGCCTTCCTCCTGGAGATCGACGACCTGGACGGAGGCCTCGATATCGAGGCGCACCCGCGGATAGCGCGAGTGCCATCGACCCATGCGAGGCAGCAGCCACCGTTGCGCGAAGGAGGGAAGCACGGTGAGCCTGAACTGCTGATCCTGACCGGTCGCCGACGCCTGGGCTGCTTGCGCACCTGCATGAATCTCCCGCAAGCCCGCCGTGACACTGCGAAGAAAGATCTCACCTGCTGCGTTGAGGCGGATCTTGCGTCCACTGCGTTCGAACATCTCAAAGCCGAGTTGCTCTTCCAAGAGCCGGATCTGCTGGCTGACCGCGCTGTGCGTGAGGTGCAAGGCTTCGGCCGTGGCGCGCAGATTCTGCGTTTCGGCCGCAATCCGAAATGTCGGTAGAAATTGCAGGGGAAGGCGTCTCACTGGACAGTTTATCTAACCAGATATGATCAAATCAATCGCTACACACTCTAGCACTGGTCGCTTATCCTTACAAGCACAGGGGCAAGACATCCAACGCCAGCCCGTTTCGAGGCCGGCGGCCAAGCCCCTTCTTCCAGTCATTGATTCTCTTTGAGGAGTCCATCATGAA
Source organism: Burkholderiaceae bacterium (assembly GCA_049514215.1). Taxonomy (GTDB): domain Bacteria; phylum Pseudomonadota; class Gammaproteobacteria; order Burkholderiales; family Burkholderiaceae_D; genus BOG-994. The sequence goes on along the minus strand of JBEKVI010000016.1, from coordinate 50,856 downwards.
CACCCGATACGACCGTAGCGATACGCCATTGGACTCCTTTTTGGGGGGGGTGCTTGTGCTTGCCCTCGCGCTTTTGCCTCTTTGGTCGGCGATCGCGTGGGGCATTAGGGTGTGGACCTCCTGATCTTGTGCAAGGAGCAGCCCGGAAATGTGGCTCCAGTGCCGGAGCTGCGATTTTTGCTCGCCGCGGCAATGCGGAGAAGGCCTTCGCTTTACGAGGGCGCAGCAGCAGTGCTGCGCCCTTGAACCTCAACTCTCACATCGCATGCGCTCAACGGTGAACTTGACTTTAAAGCCCCCCGATAAAGCCTGATGTCCACTTGCGATACCATACGCGCAACTGACGTCGTGTCATTTCGTTCCGGCAGGAATGTCGTCTCTCTCCAATGCGCGCCCCTAAGGACCCTCTTCTATGAAACTGCACGATGCGGTCGTACTGATCACGGGCGCGAACCGGGGCATAGGACGTGCATTTGCGGAAGCGGCGGTAGCGCGCGGTGCGCGGCGCGTGTATGCGGGGGCACGAGATCCCTCCTCGATCTCGATTGCGGGAGCGGAGCCCATCAAGCTCGACGTCACGTCTGCCAAAGACGTTTCAGACGCGGCCGCTGCGTGTCAGGACGTGACGCTGGTCGTGAACAATGCGGGGATTGCGCGGCCAGGCGGTCTACTCGGGGGCGGGGCGACCGAAAGTACGCGCGAACATCTTGAGACCAACTTGTTCGGCGTCTTGTCGATGATGCTCAGTTTTAGCCCGATCCTCGCTCAGAATGGGGGTGGCGCATTTCTCAATGTGTTATCGGTGGCCAGCTGGATCAATACGGGCAACCTGACCGCGTACGGCATTTCCAAGTCCGCGGCCTGGAGCCTCACCAATGGCTTGCGCAATGAACTGCGTAAGCAGAATACCCAGGTTCTCGGACTGCATGTGGGGTGGGTGGATACCGACATGACCAAGGCGTTCGATGTCGCGAAGCTTTCTCCGCGCAGTGTGGTCGATAGCGCCTTCGACGCACTTGAGGCGGGCGCAAGCGAGGTTCTAGCCGGCGAACGCGCGCAACAGATCAAGCGTGATCTGACCGCTGACCCGCCGGTCTATCTCTAGAATCGGCCCAATGCGCCTTCCCGATTCGGATCTTCGCATCCGTAGCGCGCCGCGTATCGGCGTCGGTATCTTCAAGAGGGATCGCGGGACAACGCCTTGACGTCGGCGATGTGTCGACGGCGCTTGATGGCCACGCGTCGCAAGGACCGATCTAAAAGTGAGGAAGACTGATAGAGACGACTCTGGTGGTGCCCGCAGTCTTCCTCGTCTGCTCGCTCGACCTAGGCGTCGTATTTGAAGCTTAGAGCCAGTCGCGCACGATAGGAGACCACTTTGCCATCCTCGACTTTCATGTCGAGCTTGGTGATTTCGGCGATGCGTAGTCCACGCAACGATTTCGCCGCGGTTTCGACGGCGTTCTTGGCCGCCTCTTCCCATGAGTTGGGGCTTGTCCCAATGAGTTCCGTGACTCGGTAGACCCCGGATTTTGAATGCTTTGTGGCCATCGCTGTCTCCTTTTGGCTGGTTTTGTCGTGCAGGGAAAACGTGATTGTCACGTTGGATAGTAGGCGTTCCACACCGGAAACGGAAGCCATGCGCGCCGCTCTTGCAAGAGACGAGGAACGCGGATCGTCGCATGGCCGTGCAGTGATTAAGACCGCTACGATCGGCGTGCACGCCTTAAGAGTGCCAAAGCGCTTGGGGGATCGACGCAGGTAGTCATCTGGCTCGAGGCCTCACCGATTCGATGAGAACCAGGCCAGAAACCGCTCGGGGTCGATGGAGGGGCGCAGCTTGCGCTCCTGTAAGGCGCGCTAACTGGCGGGGCGCCGGTTCGATTTCAGATCGCGTCGCACTTTGCGCGAAATAAAAACCGGGAGAAAGTCTTTGATGCGAGCACCCGACTTCAATCGGGTCAACTCACTTTCGTAGAGGCCTTGCACTTCAGCAACGCTTGCGTGCATCTCGGTCGCTAAGGCATGGATGGCGCTCTGATGGCGCGCCTCTTCGTCTGCATCATCATATATACGTGACATGTTCGTTCCTATAGGAATTTGCTGGATCGCACACCGAACTCACCGCCACTACATACGTCGACGAACCTGATCTAAAGGTCGCTATCACTTGCTGAGGAATTCCGGGGAGATTACTGCCGCGTGCGGTTTTGAAGCGCAACGGATGAACGGATTCGATACGAGAAGCATTGAGTCCGAGTATAACAAACACGAGCCGCGCGCGCGTGCAATCCCGCTGACGGATCGACCTGGTAGCCTCGAAACAGCAAGAGCTTTACGCATCTAACGCATTGCTTTTTAATCCTTCTTCCACCGGCGAGGTGTTCGCGCTAACGCTGCATGTCTACAGCGGCGATCGGCCGTCATTGCCAACTTCGCGCAAGAAAAATGGCATCGGGCAAGGTCGTGCCGCAGTGTTCGTCGGACAGTCGACACCGAAGCAATCCCTCCGGGTTTCGCATCAACATGCTGGCGGCGTTAGGTGAGGCTTTCTTGGCGAGCACGCGACTGGTCAGCGCCGGTCGCTTCCGGCCTCGCCTTCGAGATGTGAAGTTCCGTTCCGAGCGCTCGCGCTGAGATCCGCATGCGAGGCGACGTTGATTCGCGGTAATCTACACGAGCGGGCCGTAGCGGCTGCCGCCAGGGCGAACGGTTTTGATCGGAGACGCGTCAATGAATCGGAAGGTCAGTCTGATCGGAGCACCAACGGATATCGGTGCCGGAAGCAGGGGGGCCGGCATGGGCCCAGAAGCGCTGCGCGTCGCGAATATTGTGCCGATCCTCCAAAGCCACGGATTGGAGGTAGAGGACACCGGAAACCTCCTTGGGCCGGCCAACCCGTGGCTACCGCCGGTGGAAGGGTATCGTCATCTGGCGGGAGTCGCCGAGTGGAATCGAGTCACCCACGAAGCGGTCTACGCGCAGTTACGATCCGAGCGATTTCCCATTCTCATGGGTGGCGACCATTGCCTAGCGATCGGTTCCATTAGCGCCGTAGCGCGCCACTGCCGCGAGGTCGGCAAGAAGCTCCGTGTGCTCTGGTTGGATGCGCACGCTGATTTCAACACCAGTGTCCTCACCCCCAGTGGCAACATTCATGGAATGCCAGTGGCTTGTCTCTGTGGTTATGGACCGCGCGAGCTCATCGAGATCGGCGGCCACGTCCCGGCAGTGCATCCGGGCATGATCCGACAAATCGGCATCCGAAGCGTGGACGCTGGTGAGAAACGCTTCGTCCACGAGGTCGGACTCGAGGTTTTCGATATGCGTTACGTCGATGAATTCGGCATGCCCCAGGCGATGACGCAGGCGTTGGCTGATGTCGATGAGCAGACTCACTTGCACGTGAGCTTCGACGTGGATTTCCTAGATCCTGAAATTGCCCCTGGTGTTGGTACGACCGTACCAGGTGGCCCGACGTATCGCGAGGCACAGCTTTGCATGGAGATGATTGCCGATACCGGACAGCTCGCATCGCTCGATGTGATGGAGCTAAATCCGGCATTGGATGTGCGCAACAGGACGGCTGCAGTCGCCCTTGAACTCATCGAATCGCTGTTCGGGAAAAGCACCCTGATGCGAAAGTCCGCAAACGGCGCACCCCACGCCATCTAGGCGGGGACCAAACCTGAGTGCGCCAACCCGTCATCGTCACTTCTCTTTGGATGGACTGACCAAGCAGCCCGCGCACTTTTAGGCCCGCGAAGAAGCACCCGCGAGATGGGGTTGCGTCACGGCGCTCACCACCGCGGTAATTGCGATGTTGACCAGGAGCGCGACCATTCCAACGTTTAAGTCTTGAAGGGTGTCGGGAAGAAAAGGAAACAGGCCACCCAGCGTGCTCTTGGACAAGGTGATCGCGGCGACCGCGATGGCTCCGGCCAAGATCCCGCAAAACGCCCCTTGCTTGGTGACCGGGTTGCGCTTCAGAAGACTCATGACCACCGCGGGGAAGAGCTGCGTGACAAAGTTGTAGCCCATGAGCAATAGCGCGACGATGGTCGTGCCGCCGTAGAGCGTAAAGAGGACTGCCACGAGAGCGATGACCGGAACCAGGCGCTGTGCCAAGCGTGTCACGTCCGCATCGGACGCGCCTTTATTGGCATTGCTGCGATAGACATCGTTGGCGAGGAGCGTGGCCGCCGAGGTCAGGATCATGGAGCCCGGCACCAGAGCGGTGAGCACCCCTGCGGCGCCGATGACGCCCACGAACCAGGGATCAAACGTCTGGATCGACAACTTCAGCAGCGACAGGTCGATGTCCGGACCTTGCAGTCCGGGAACCTGAAGTGTTGCGGCAAATCCGACGAAAAAGACAAACAGCAGGATAAGCTGGTAGAGGGGTAGAACGATCGCATTGCGACGGAAGATGCGCTCGTCTCGGGCGGTAAAGACCGAACCGAAGGAGTGTGGCCACATAAAAAATCCCAGCGCGGTCAGCAAAACCGTGGACTGGAACCATGTGACGCTCGATCCCTTGGCAGGAAACGCGAGGAAGCCGGGCTTGGCAGTCTCGATCGCATTGAACATTGCCTCGTAGCCGCCGTAGTAGTGCAGTGGAAGGTAAATCCCGAGGAAGATCACAATCGCGAGGATGACGAAATCCTTGACTACCGCATTCCAGGCGGCCCCGCGCACGCCGGAGACCATGACATAAATGGTCACGACGATCGCTCCGATCCATACCGCGACGCTAGAGGAGATGGAACCATAGGACGCAACGGACACGATCAGACCAAGTCCTTTGAACTGGAGTACCAGGTAGGGCACCAGCGCGATCACGCCCACGATCGCAACGAGCAGACCGAGGGCCGCACTATCGTATTTCTTGGTGAAAAAGTGGGGCTGCGAGACGAGGTGATGGTCGCGCGCATAGCGCCAGATGGGGGGCAAAAGCCAGTACGAGATAATGTAGGCTAGCGTTCCGTAGGCCAGAATGTAGTACGCGGGCGCTCCTTTTCCATAGGCAAAGCCGCTACCGCCCAGGAAGGTGAAAGTTGTATAGATTTCGCCCGCCATGAGGAGGAAGACAAAGATGGTCCCGAAGCTTCGCCCTCCCACGGTCCACTGCTCCAGATCCATGTCGTGACCGCGACGGGCGCGCAATCCTAGAAAGAGTGCGAAGGCCGCGACGATGAAAATGATCACAAGAGCGCTGTTCATACGGGCACGTCCATCCTGTTGCGATTGATCGGTTCTAAGAGGGAGTACGAGGCAGGCGCAGCGGTGACTAGTGCTTCAGGTCGCCTTCGTCCGACTCGCTCTGCCGATTGCTGGGGTCGCTCGCGTAGACAATGGCCATGATGAGCGAGCTTAAGACGATCCAGCCGACGATCCAGGCAAGGACCAGGGGCATTCCGAAAACCAACGGCTTAGCCTGGTTCACGAAGGCCACACCGACGAGAATGCCAAGGAAAGGAAGGATGGCTAGAAGTCGCAGATTCATGGCGTTCCAAATACGGCTTGGCCGTGGGTTGTGGAAGGCAAGACCGGCCCCACTTTAAGCCCACTTGGCCCGGCGTGCAAATGGCTGCGGACCACCGAAGATCCGCTCAGTGGCGGCTTGGCCGTGCCGGCCAGAGCCCTGGTTCGATCTCAGGGCCGGCGCAAGACAAGGCCGCGCGTGCGCCGAATAGGGGGATTTTGTCCACCCATGGCGAGGTCTCGGGGCAAAAAAAGAAGCAGAATCACGGTCACATCTACGGGAAATCGCATGCCAGCGCTAACACAAGCTCTCATCATCGCCAACGTCATCGGCTTTTTGCTGGAAAACGTCCTGGGCTCCCCGATGCTGGAGTGGTTCGCTTTGTGGCCGCAGTCCGACTTCGCCGGCTTGCCATGGCTCGCACCATGGCAACTGGTGACCTACAGCTTCTTGCATGCAGGACTGACCCACCTCGCATTTAACATGTTCGCGCTTTGGATGTTTGGTAGCGACGTTGAGCGGGTCTGGGGCCCGCGCCGCTTCGCTTTGGCTTACTTCGCCGGCGTCGTGCTCGGAGGTGTCACCCAGCTCCTTGTGGGCGCCCTGTTTGGCGCCTCAGGTGGCCCTACGATTGGCGCATCGGCTGGCGTCTTTGGTGTGCTACTTGCCTATGCGCTGCTATTTCCGGATCGCAGGATCATGCTGATCTTCTTTCCGGTCCCCATCCCTTCGCGCGTGTTCGTGCTCATCTATGCGCTCATTGAACTGGGTCTGGGCGTCACGGGCAGCGAGCAGGGGGTGGCTCATTTTGCCCACCTGGGAGGTCTTCTGGGCGGCTGGATCGCCTACCAGTTCGGCGGCAGCTGGCCCGGGGGTTCGCGCCGCCGCTAGGCCGCGCAACATTTGCTAGGGCTTCGGTTGCGTAGCGGGGTTGGTCAATTGAGCTCGGATGTCCTGGAGTTTCTTTTTGACCTTGGCTTCGTTCTGAGGGCCCATGCGGATCATCATTTTCTGGCCGCCGGATAGGGCCTCGATGTCGGGATCGGCGTACTGGTACATGAGATGCGGCTCCAGCAGTTTGGGGGGCTGGGTCGGTTCGGGCGCGGCGAGAAGATCATCGATGACGACGACCAGGCGATCATTGAAGTAACCGGTCGGATATCCCAGGTCCTTGTAGGCCTGTTGAAACAGGGGATAGAAGTGCACGTAGAGCGCGACGAGCCGATGACTGTCGATGTTCTCGAGCATATCGACATAGGGACGATAGCGCGCGCTGTTGGTGGGATCGATCGAGATCGTTCCGCCTTCGTTTTTGACCTGGAAGTGTCCTCCCGCTTTCTTCACGGGCATGACCAATTGAGAGACCCGGGCACGGGGGAGATTGTCGACGGTCGCCACGAGGTGCCGGACGATGTCTTTGGGCCAGAAGAGCCCGTCAAAGGGGCCCTGGCCGACGAGACCGACCAAGGCCTGACGCATCGACGTGTCGCTTTGTTCCAGGGTGGGCACATCCTTTAAGGCGTCGGTACCCGTGGCCGGGGCAACCTCAGGAACGGGATAATGGCTCGGAGGCGGAGGTGTCACGGGAGCCGAGGGGGCTGGCGGCACGGCGGTCGCCTGTGGAGCCGTGACTTCGGGCAACGGACGACGCTCGTACTCGTAGACCCAATAGAGGGCACCGACGGTTAGCACCGCGGGAATGATCCACCAAAGAATGTTTTTCATACGGCGTGGTTCAAAGAACGCGGCAAAGGACACCGGACAAGTCCATTCTACTGCTAGGCCGGAAATCCCCGAATCCGCTCAAGGGAGTGAACGCCATCCGCTCTTACGGCTCGGATCGGGCACGGGGCGAGCCGCACCCTATTAAGGGCTATGATTCGACAAGCGCACCGAGGGGTGATTAACGCCCTCTGCCCCCTTCCGCGAGTCAGCATCGGATTACATCTGCCGCCCGAGAGGGGCGCAGTTGCGATCTCTTGTTCTTTGAGGCTGGCCTGCGACATTCGCCATGCCGGACGCGGGTATATTCCGTGCGTACAGATCGATCTTTCGCACGAAAAGACGACTGCACGGCGCTTGATCTTTGCCCCTTGGAGAAGGAAAACAATGAAGATGGATCTCAGCCAGTTTCGTGTCAAGCAGGGCACCAAGGTTAACCTCAGCAAGTGGCCCACGCGCACCAAGCCGGTCTACAACGACAAGGCCGAGTATGCCAAGATCCTCGCGAAGCATGTTGCTGCCATGAGTGACTTGCAGGAGCGGCTCTACGCCGCGAACCGGTATGCGCTTTTGATCATCTTTCAGGCGATGGATGCTGCGGGTAAGGACGGCGCCATCAAGCACGTGATGTCCGGAGTCAATCCACAAGGCTGCGAGGTCCACAGCTACAAGCACCCCAGTCCGAACGAGTTGCAGCACGATTTTCTCTGGCGGACCAACCTCGATTTACCGGCACGCGGTCGCATCGGGATTTTCAACCGTTCGTATTACGAAGAGGTATTGATCGTGCGTGTCCACCCTGAAATTCTTCAGGGCGAGGGACTGGATGACGAAGAGGCGCGCGGTGATCGCGTGTGGAAGGACCGGTTTCGCTCGATCAATGATTCCGAAAGCCACCTGTATCGCAACGGCACGGTCATCATCAAGTTTTTTCTCCATCTGTCCAAGGAAGAGCAGCGCAAGCGTTTTCTGGAACGAATCGACCAGCCAGACAAGAACTGGAAGTTCAGCATGAACGACGTGCAAGAACGCAAGTACTGGGACGACTACGTGCGTGCCTACGAAAGCTGCATTAGCGCGACCAGTACTGATCTCGCGCCTTGGTACATTGTGCCCGCCGACGACAAGGCCAACTCGCGTCTGATTGTTTCGCGCGCGATATTGGACACCTTAAAAAGACTTAAACTGGAGTTCCCACCGACCGATCCAGCACGTAGGAAAGAGCTTCTGGAAATCCGCAAGGCGCTGGTCGACTGAGGGGAGTGTTCGCGCAGGGGTGCGTCAGCTGTGCGTCGATTTCTTCGACGGTGGTTGGAATCGGCGTTCGACACTTGAGCCGTTCGCCGCCGTGGCGTGGCCGAGGCGATTTGCGCGTTTGCAGGAGCACGGTGTTCTGGGCGCCAATGGCTCAAACTGCCTTTCAATATGCACTAACACAAGGTGAGCGGGAATGACTGGCGAGTACAGCGCGCAGCAGAACGTTCTGCGGATCTGGAACTACCACGCGCACGTCTATTTCCACGACGCGCAAGAGCGAGGGTGGGCGGAGCGCCTACGTGAGAGCGTGGGCAAAAGCTTTTCCGTGCAGTTGGGTCGCTGGCACGAAGGTCCCGTCGGACCGCATACGGTAGGCATGTATCAGATCGCCTTCGGCACGGAAGAATTCTCGCGCCTGGTTCCGTGGCTGATGACTCATCGGTACGGTCTGTCGATTCTGGTCCACCCCAATACCGGAGAGCCGCGGGCAGACCATATGCAGCGCGCGATCTGGCTGGGGCCGGCGCTGGTGCTCAAGCCCGAAACGCTCAGTGAAGCGGATCCTTTCTCGAACGAAGACCGTGTGGTACCGAATACTTCCCCTAAAACGGATGTGCCCCTTGAGTTCGGTGAACCCGGCCGCTAGGTCGGTCTCGTGGCGATTGGGGCCCGGGTTGCGTGGCGTCGCGAGGAAACCTGTCGCGCGACGAAGTGACTACGCACCGCCTGGGCTCATCGATGCGATCCCAACCATCCGACAGGTTAGCGGTGAATAAAAGGCGCGTCTGCCTTGGACTACAGGGCGGAGGATCGCACGGCGCCTTCACCTGGGGCGTCCTGGATGCGCTCCTTGCCGAAGACCGCTTCGAGATCGCGGCGTTAAGCGGGTCGAGCGCGGGCGCGATGAATGCCGTTTTGCTCGCGCACGGCTGGACCACCGGAAAAGCGGCGGGAGCACGCGAATCGCTGCGAGGGTTCTGGGAGAGGGTCGCCAGCAGTGCCCCCTTCGGCGCCATGGCCGCCGCCGCGGCCGCATGGGGAATGCCGCTGGCATCGGGCGCGGAGACGCCCGATTTGCAGGCGCTGCGCGGTTTTATGCACCTTGCCCACTACTTCTCACCCTACGAGTTCAATCCCTTCGATATCAATCCTCTTCGCGATATCGTGGCCGAATGCATCGACTTCGAGCGCTTGCGTAGCGCCTGTCCCATCGACCTTTTTATCGGCGCAACCGAGGTGCGAAGCGGGCGACTGCGCATTTTTACGACGGCCGAAATGCGCCTCGAGGTCCTGCTCGCATCGGCGTGCCTGCCAACCATTCATCACAGCGTGGAGATCGAGGGAAAGGCTTACTGGGATGGCGGGCTCACGGCCAACCCGCCCGTCTTTCCGCTGCTGCACACTTCGGACGCGGATGATCTGGTGCTGGTGCTACTCCAGGGCGCAGACAATGCCAAAACGCTCGTGAAGGCCGACGACATCGCCCATCGTCTGTCGGAGATCTCGTTTGGCTCGTCGCTTTGGGCAGAACTGCGTGCGCTCGCCCTGATTCAACAGGAGGCCCGGCGCAGCTTCTGGGGTCTGGGCCGCCTTGATCGACGCATGGGACGGGTCCGGCTCCACAGCATCGAGGCGCCCGACGTTCTGGGCCAATTCGACAATCTTTCCCGGGCCAGTACGCATCCAACCCTCATCACCGCGCTGTTCGAGGCAGGTGTCAAGGCGGGGCGGCAGTGGCTCAGCGGGCAGGGTCGCTCGGTGGGGTCGCGCTCGACCTTCGACACAGCGGGTCTACTTTGATGGGTAACCAGACCGGTTCGCGCCTGCACGGGAATCCTTGCTCGCGCATCGGCCCGCAAGGCGACACTTAAGTGCCGATCGACCCCGAGGAAAATCAGACGGGGGGCAAAAAGACGAGCCTACTCGAGACCGCTTTGCGCGTGCGCTTCTGGATTCAGCGTGGGACGCACTTCTCGGATGCGCACTGGATGCTTTTCTGGGCGGCTGCAATTGGCGTCTGTGGGGCGCTTGCGACCGTGGTTTTCCGCTCGGGCATTGGCATCGTCGAAGTGGGTTGGAGTGGCAACGGTCACGGTTTGGTCGCGCTCGCCGAATCCCTTCCCTGGCCCGTGCGCCTCATCGCTCCGGCGATCGGAGGAGTGCTCGCAGGTGTGTGCCTCCTTTTTGCGGGCTCGCCTAGGAACGCGGCGCAGGATTATATGGAGGCGATCGCGATCGGGGATGGCCGAATTGACATCCGTTCGAGCCTGGCCCGCAGCACGTCATCACTCATTACGATCGCCTCCGGGGGCTCGATCGGACGCGAGGGTTCCATGGTACAACTGGCGGCGACGGTCGCTTCGTTGCTCGGAAGGGTGCGCCACTTCGATCCGGCGCGCCTGCGCTTGCTCGTGGCCTGTGGCGCGGCCGCCGGGATCACTGCGGCCTACAGCGCGCCCATTGCCGGCGCGTTTTTCGTCAGCGAGATCGTGCTTGGGGCCGTCTCCATGCAAAGCTTCGGTCCGCTCATTGTCGCAGCCGTCGCCGCCAATATCACGATGCGCGAATTCGCCGGCTATGGAGCGCCCTACCAGATGCCGCAGTTCCCGGTCATTGGCGCAGCGCAAATGCCCTTGTTTGTCCTGCTCGGTGTGTTGGCCGGCGGCTTTGCCCCCCAGTTCCTGCGCCTTCTGGCCTTCTCCCGCGAGAAGATGAACGCACTCCAATGGCCTTTGCCCGTCCGTCTGGGCGCTGGTGGTTTGCTGGTGGGTTTCATCTCCATAGGCGTGCCCGAGGTCTGGGGAAACGGATACAGCGTGGTCAATCGCATCCTGCACGAGCCTCTGGCCTGGAGCACGGTACTGACGTTCTTAATCTGCAAGATTCTCGCAACCGCCGCGACCACCGGATCCGGGGGGATTGGCGGCGTGTTTACCCCAACACTCTTCGTCGGTGCTGCGAGTGGTTACCTTTTTGGCTCGGGAGTGCACGTGCTCTGGCCCGGCTTGAACGCGCCGCCGTTTGCCTACGCCATGGTCGGGATGGGGGCGTTTCTCGCGGCCGCGACGGCCGCACCTCTCATGGCGATTCTGATGGTGTTCGAGATGACCCTCAGCTATCCCGTGATGCTGCCACTAAGCCTCGCGTCGACGCTGGCCTACTTCGTTGCCAACGCCACCCGCTCGACTCCGATGTACGCGGTCACCGCGCGGCGAGAGGCCGCTTTGCGCGAACGCGACCGGTTACGCGGACAAACGATGCGCGACCTGCTGCAGCCGGTGCAAACGATTTTGCCGGCGGATGCGACCCTCGCCGATGCCGCGCGCCTGATGGCGCGCTTTCCCGTAAAGTACGTCTACCTCGTGGATTCGCAAGGTGGCTTTCTGGGGGCCGTGGGCCTCGGCAGCGTCGCTACTGCCATGCTCGAACATGCCGACCTTGCCGATCGCCGCGCGCGCGACTATCTGGCCGAAGCGTTTCCGACGCTCGCGCTGGACACGTCGCTGGAGTCGGCCCTGTCCCAGTTTGTCGCCCATCCCCTAGAACGGGTGCCTGTGCTAGATGGCCCCGGATCCAGTCGACTCGTCGGGGTGGTGTATAAGTCGTCGGTGCTTGACTCGTACGCGCGACTGTCTTTAGGCTAACGCGGCTTGGGACTAGTGCGACGCGGTACCCGAGCGGTCAAGCGCGACGAGATCCCCAAGCATGGCCGCGCGCGGTGCTTCGATGACGAAGGTCGGAATCCCGGAGAGAAGCGCCCTCATTCTGCCCTTGGCCTCGAAGCGCTCACGAAAGCTCGAGCGCACGAAAAACTCACCCAGTCTGGGCACAATCCCCCCTCCGAGGTAGACACCCCCGCGCGCTGCGAGGACCAAGGCCAGATCGCCGGCCAGTGTTCCGAGCAGGCCGCAGAACATCTCGAGTGCTTCATGGCAGTAGGCGTCGTCCTCGGTCTGTCCCTTCGCCGAGATCTCCTCGGCCGTCAATGGGGGTACGGTCTGGCCATCGATGGCCGCGAGCGCTCCATAGAGATGCACGAGGCCCGGTCCAGAGACCAGCCGTTCGGCTGAAACGTGATCGAACTGCTGGGCCAGTTGAGCCACGACGGCCATCTCCCGGGGGCGCGACACCGGGGCGGTAGCGTGGCCCCCCTCGGACACCAGTGGGTGCCAGTCGCCATCGATATGGATGAGGCCTGCCATCCCAAGTCCCGTCCCCGGACCGATGAGGGCCATCGGCGCGTTGCGCACCGGCTCGCCCGGGCCGATCTTGCGAAACGAGCGGGCAGGCAGTGCGGGTACCGACAAGGCCAGTGCCTCAAAATCATTCAGAACGAGGAGTCTCTCCAAACCGAGGCGCGATTGCAGCTTTGCAATCGAGAACGCCCAGGTGTTGTTCGTCATCTTGACCGCGTCACCCGTCACCGGGTTTGCGATCGCGAGCGCCGCTTCCACCGCCCGGCCTGCGCCAGCCATAGAGTAATAGCGTTCGATGGCGCTTTCTATGTCCGGGTAGTCCGAGGTCGCCAGTTCGTGTTCGTGCAGGAGTTCGTGCGAGCCAGGATGAGCCAGCGCGAAGCGCGCGTGGGTTCCTCCGATGTCGGCGACCAGCCTGAGCGGCTTAGCGTGACCAGTAGACATGGACGGGAACCTCGCTCTGGTGGAAAAAAGCGCGCGACGGATAGATCTCCACGGGTCCTGCCTCGCGAGCCCTCTGGTAGGCGGCCCATTTCTCCGCGCCCTCGATCAAAAAGACGATGGCCCGGCTGTGCAATAGGCTCCGCGCGCTCAGACTCATGCGCGCATAGGGGGCGGCGGGAGGGTGGACCGCCAAACAGAACGGGGCATCGAGGGCCAGTCCCCGTCCCAGTTCGGATGCTCCCGGGAACAAAGATGCGGTGTGACCGTCTTCGCCTAAGCCCAGGAGCACCAATTCAAAGGGTTGGGGCAGGGCGCGAAACGCCACTTCGGCCGCAGGCGCGCCTTCTTCGGGACTCGCCGCATCGTTCTTCAAACCCACGAAATGGGCGGAGGCCGCCCGAGCGCGAAGCAGGTGCTCGCGCACGAGGTGCTCATTGCTCTGGGCATCGCTCGGATCGACCCAACGCTCATCGGCTAAGGTAATCCAGACCTTCTCCCAGGCCAGTGTCGCCTCGCTTAGAGCATCAAAGAGCGCCGCTGGCGTTCGTCCTCCCGAGACGACGAGACTCGCGCGTCCGCGCTCGGCAAGACCTTGGCCCAATTCGCGAACAACATAGTCGCAAAGCGAGCGCACCATCGTCGTCGCGGAGTCAAAACGGTGTTCGCAGAGCATGACCTCGGTCCTTTGCGATTGCGGCTTCGATGACAGGCCGCTTTAGGCTGGCCTAGGGGGGTTTTCGAAGAGGTCGACCCAGCGGCGGTAGCGCGTGGCAATCTCGGCTGCTGCGCGCTTGCGATCCCATTGGCCTGCCTCGTACTGGACAATCGGATCCCAAAACACCGTGCGGCCCACGGCAAAACCAATCATTCCGGGGACGTCCACCGCCGTGGCGAGCCAGTGCTCGACCACGTCCTCCTCGGCGCCGCGCCCGAGCACGATGCACCCGACGTCATCACGGCCCGCGCGTCGGGCTTGCGCGACCAGGGCCTCGTAATGGGCCCGGGTGTCGAGTCCCTCAATTTTCCAGATATCCGGCTCGACCCCGAAATCCTGCAGCTCTGCGATGGCACGCAACATCAGTTCGGGTCGAACAGAAGCGTCGTACCTGCGCTTGTCGCCGCCGCAGTCGGCCATCTGCTGCTGGGTAGCCGGCACGAGCAGCTCGAACATGAAAGCCGGACCGTGCTCTCGGCAGTACTCGGAGAGCATCTTGAGCCGGGCCGCCTGCTCCTCATTGCCGGACCCGTCGGTCGCCGGGTTGTAGCGGACCAGTACCTTTGCGAAGGTGGGACGAAAGGCTTCAATGTGTGCGGCGAAGGCATCACCATAGGCGAAGTGAAAAAGCTCCTGACCGCTTTGCTCCACGGAAAGCGCGACGAGCTCATCGTCCTGTCGCGCGGCCTTGAGGATTTCCGCACCGAATTCCTCATCCACCAGGATGCCCGCCTTGGACTTGGATACACCCTGATGCAAGGCCGCCAAAAATCCTTCGTAGATGACGCGCTTGCTGTCGGCAACGCGCTCCTGCTGCTCGGCGCTCAGCGGTCTTTCGTAGTGGAACAGGCCGCTCATGTACGACTCTCGGTGATCGAAGGGCAGGATATACAGCGGACGGGTGTACCCGAGTTTCATGTCAGGCCTCGCGTAGGGTGCGGTAACGCTTGATGAGTGCGTTCGTCGAACTGTCGGCGCTCTCCGATTGGGCGGCTTTTTTCGGCGCACCGCCGGCCGATGCCGATCCCAGCTCAGACAACACATGCCGAGCCAGGACCTTTCCAAGTTCGACGCCCCATTGATCAAAGGAATTGATGTCCCAAATCACGCCCTGCGTGAAGACCGCATGTTCGTAGAGGGCGACCAGACGTCCCAGGACCTTGGGCGAGAGTTCCTGGGCCAGGATCGTCGTGGAGGGCCGATTGCCTTCAGAGACACGGTGCGGGATGAGGTAGGGATCGGCGCCCTCGGCTGCCAGCTCTTCGTCGCTCTTGCCAAACGCCAGTGCTTGGGTCTGTGCGAACAGATTGGCCATGAGCAGATCCTGATCGGACGCGCTCGCGTCCGGATTGCGGCAGAATCCGATGAAGTCCGCCGGAACGAGATGGGTGCCCTGGTGGAGTAATTGATAGAAGGAATGCTGTCCGTTGGTACCGGGCTCGCCCCAATAGATTGGACCTGTCGCGTAGTCCACGCGCAAGCCACCGCGGGTTACGTGCTTGCCATTGCTTTCCATCGTGAGCTGCTGCAGGTAGGCAGGAAAGCGCCGCAGATATTGACTGTACGGGAGAACGGCCACCGTGGTCGCGCCCAGAAAATTGCAATTCCAGATGCCCAGAAGCCCCATGAGGACCGGTGCATTGCGCTCTAACGGGGCGCTGCGAAAGTGTTCGTCCATTTCCCGAAAGCCGGCGAGCATCTGAGCGAATCCATCCGCGCCGATCCCGATCATGGTGGACAAACCGATGGCCGAATCCATCGAGTAGCGTCCCCCGACCCAATCCCAGAACCCGAACATGTTCTCGGTATCGATGCCAAAGTCCGAGACCGCTTGTGCGTTCGTCGAGACCGCCACAAAGTGACGCGCAATGCCGATTTCTTCACCCAGCACGGCAAGCGCCCAGTCGCGCGCCCGGTGCGCGTTTTCCATGGTCTCGAGCGTCGTGAATGTTTTCGACGCGACGATGAAAAGGGTCTCGGCAGGGTTCAGATCATGGGTGGCGCGAACGAAATCGGTCCGGTCCACATTGGAGATGAAGCGCAACGTCAGACCTGGCGGGATGAAGTGGGCCAGTGCCTCGGCCGCCATGGCGGGCCCCAGATCCGAGCCTCCAATGCCGATATTGACGACATTGCGAATCCTCGCGCCGGTATGTCCGAGCCACTCGCCACTGCGGACGGCTTCGGCGAAGACCCCCATGCGATCCAACACCGCGTGTACCTCGGGCACGACATTAACGCCGTCGACCCTGATATCGCTCTCGCGCGGCGCCCGCAATGCCGTATGAAGCACGGCGCGATCCTCGGTTGAATTGATTTTCTCGCCCGTGAACATGGCCTCGATGCGCTGCGAGAGGCGGCAATCATGGGCCAGATTGATGAGAAGCGGCAAGGTATCCCGATCGATGCGCTGCTTGGAGAAGTCCAGGTAGAGCCCCGCGGCCTCGAGCGCGAAGCGCGTGCCGCGCTCCGGATCGGAGGAGAACAGCTCGCGCAGCGATTTCTTGGAAAGCGTTTCGAAGTGCCCCGCCAGCGTCTTCCAGGTGGGAAGACGGGTGAGGACGGGCAGGGTGGCAGATGGGGTCATGGGCGCGCTCGCATTCGGGGCTAGGAGGAGTGCAGCTCTCGGCTCTTGGAGTCGATCACGTTCAACAGATCGCGCCAGGAGTTCCGAAACGCCTGGGCCCCTTCTTCCTGCAGTCTTTGGGCCAACGCGGTCAGATCCAGCCCCGCTTGCGCGTAGCTTCCCAAGATCGCCGAGGAATCATCGACGGGTCCCAAGGGCTTGATGTCCAATGGCGGAATGCCGCCCAGTGAACGTAAGGTCTTTTCGGGCATCGTGTTGATCGTCCGCGGGGCCGCGAGTGCCTCGACGTAATAGCTTGCCGCAAGGTTCGGGTCCTTCGCGCCGGTACTGGCCCACAGGAGGCGCTGTGGCAGCGCTCCTTGTTCCTCGAGCGCCCGCCAGCGCGACGAATCGAGCAACCTGCAGTAGGCATCGTAGATCTGGTGGCCGACCGCGACCCCGAGCTTGTTTCTGGGGGCATTCGGATAAGTCTTCGCCACCGCCGTGTCCCAACGACTCACGAAGATCGATGCGACGGATGCGACCTTGGGATCAAGTCCCGCCTGAAGGCGCCGCTCAATCCCCCGTACATACGCCTGCGCGGCATCGGTGTACTGCTCCCGCGAAAAAAGCAGCGTCACGTTGATCGGAATGCCCCCCGCGATGGAAGACTCGATCGCGCGCAAGCCCGAGGACGTGCCGGGAATCTTGATGAACAGATTGCGCCGCTGCGCCTCGTCAAAAAGACGCCGCGCTTCCTTCTGTGTAGCGGAGGCATCATTGGCGAGTTCGGGCGAGACTTCAAGGGAAACCCAGCCGTCTAAGCCACCGCTTTGGGCATGCAGCGGCGCGAACAGGTCAGCGGCCGCGCGCAGATCCTCCAGCGCGAGCCGGAAAAAAATCTGCTCGACTGCAAGGCCCTCTTGGGAATAGGCGCGGATGGATTCGTCGTAGTCGTGTCCCGTCTTGATGGCTTCATCGAAAATCGTGGGATTCGACGTCAATCCGGTCACGGCGAAGTCCCGGATGTAACGGCTTAACCCGCCGCCGCGAACCAAGGCGCGAGTGATATTGTCAAGCCAGAGACGCTGACCGATCTCTTGCAGATGCCATGCGGTGTTGTGCGTTGTGTCGTTCATGAGGAGTCCACAGGACTGTCGTTTCCTTGTGGGACAACGAGCGAGCCCATATCAGTATTGAGGAGGACGCCAATATGCGGGATCGAGAGGTCGGCTGCAGGATACTTCGCGAGCTCGACCGGATCGTTGGCATAGTGACCCTGTTGCGGGAAAACGGTCGTCAATCTTTCTCCCATGTGCGATTTCATGGCCGTGAGAATGCGCAACTTGTCGTCGACCATGACGTAGTGTGATGCCGGATAGAGTGCGAGGGCCTCGTCGAGCATCTGCTCCTTGTGGATGTAGATCAGAACGTGCCCATCAACCGCTTCCCACAGTCCGGAACGCTGGATTTTGCGCGGTTGAAACACCACATCCCCGTCGGAGAGCAAAACGCAGGGCCCGAATCGACGCAGATGTCGCAGCACCGCGAGCGCATCCGGATAGAGGCGGCTTCGAAAGGGATAGTCGATCAGAAACGAGCCGATCAGAAGCAGCCGCGTGTTGCTTGGCTCGCTCAGACGGTAGCGTTGCAGCGCGCCCAGATAGTCGGCATAGCCGAGTTCGGTTCGCAGTTCCTCGAAGATGGCCCGGTAACGATCCCTGTGCGCGGGCCCGAACTCATCGGCCAAGTGCTGCATGAGCTCTTGGGTCAGGGCGTCGTTGTCCAGAAGCGTGTTGTCCACGTCCAGGAAGTAGACGCACTCAGGCTTCGGGGCCATGCTCTTCGCCTTCGGGATCGTGCCAGCCGCCAAACTCGCTCATGAGCGCGCGGGCACTGTCCGGTCCCCACGTGCCGGGTTCGTAGAGCTCCACCGCCGGAGGGGAGTTGAGCGCCGGGTCGACCACGCGCCACGTGGCCTCGATCGCCTCGTATTCCGCAAAGAGCGTGGTCTCGCCTCGGATCGCATCGCCAAGCAGGCGGTCATAGGGACGCATTTCGTCATTGAGGGCGCAATCATGCTCGATGAGCTCGACGTGCTGACCCTTCATGATTTCTCCGGGGACCTTCACCAGCCCGCCCAGAGAGATCGACACGTCGGGCCCGAGACGGAAGCGGAAGTAATTCGGCTCGTGAGGAGGGTCATGCTCGAAGACCGCTTTAGCCGGTGCCTTCAGCCGGGCCACGACCTCGGTTGCCGTCACCGGCAGACACTTGCCGGCACGGATAAAAAAAGGCACTCCCGACCAGCGCTCGTTATCGATGGCGATGCGCAGCGCGGCGAAGGTCTCGACGTTGGAATCGGGGGCAACGCCCGGTTCCTGGAGATAGCCACGAAACTGCCCGCGAACGACGTCTTGGGGCGTCAAGGGCCGCATGGCGGCCAACAGCTCGACCTTGCCGTGATCCATCTTGGCATTCGGGCCTGGCTCGGGAGGTTCGACGGTGAGCAACGCGAGCACCTGCAGTAGATGATTCTGTACGACGTCGCGAATGGCGCCTACGCCATCGTAGAATGCGCCCCGTCCCTGGACGCCAAACTTCTCGGCCATCGTGATCTGGATGCTATCGATGTGATGGCGATTCCAGAGCGCCTCGACGAACGCGTTGGCGAAGCGGAAGTAACGCAGGTTCTGGACCGGCTCTTTGCCCAGAAAGTGGTCGATGCGAAAAATCGCGTTCTCCGGAAACACCTTCTCGAGCACCCCTTCGAGTTCCTGGGCCGAGGCGAGATCCCGACCGAACGGTTTCTCCAAGACCAATCGGGCGTCGCGAGCGGCCCCCGAGCGCGCGAGGCGGGTGACGACGTTTTCGAAGTTGTCGGGCGGAATCGCCAGATAGAAAAGAGGCCGCGCGTCGCTGCCGAGGGCTTGGCGCAGGCGTTCGAATGTCGCATCGTCGCCGTAGTCCCCCCTCAGATAGTGCAGGTTGCCTGCGAGTTTGGCGAAGGTCTCTGGATCGAGGTGGTCGTGCTGCTCGATGCTTTCTCTGGCGCGCTGGCGCAAGGTATCGTCAGTCCAATCCGAGCGCGCCAGACCGATGACGGGCATATCGAGATAGCCGCGGCGGGTTAAAGCCTGCAAGGCCGGGAAGATCTGCTTGGCAGCAAGGTCTCCGGTTGCACCAAAAAAGACGAAGCGATTGGCATTCGGACCGCTCATGTTCAGGCGGTCCTCATGAGGCAGGCTTTTCAACATGCCCACCGAAGGCGTGTCGCATGGCCGAGAGCACCTTGCTTGCAAACTCGGCGTTGCCGCGCGACTCGAATCGGGCGTAGAGAGCTGCGCTCAGAACCGGGGCGGGTACGCCCTCGTCAACGGCCGCGAGCACCGTCCAGCGCCCTTCGCCGGAATCGGACACACGTCCGGCGTAGTTCTCGAGGGTGGGACTTTCGGCCAACGCCTGAGCGGTCAGATCGAGAAGCCATGAGCCGATGACGCTTCCCCGTCGCCAGACCTCGGCAATTTCGGGCAGATCGAATGCGTAGCGATAAAACTCGGGGTCGCGCAAAGGCGTGGTCTCGGCATCGGCTTTTTGATCCTGACTGCCAATGTTGGCGCCGTGCAGAATATTAAGCCCCTCGGCGTAGGCGGCCATCAGACCGTATTCGATGCCGTTATGTACCATCTTGACGAAGTGGCCCGCACCCGAGGGTCCGCAATGCAGATAGCCTTCCTCGGCCGTGTGCTTGTGCGCGCCCGGCTTGCGCCCGGGCGTGGGGTCCACCGAGCCTGCGCCTGGCGCGAGGGCGCGAAAGAGCGGGTCGAGACGTTCCACGATCTGCGCTTCGCCGCCGATCATGAGGCAGTAGCCGCGCTTTTCGCCGTAGACTCCGCCACTTGTTCCGACATCCAGGTAGTGCAGCCCCTTCTGTTTGAGTTGGTCTGCGCGCCGGATGTCATCGCGATAGTAGGAGTTTCCGCCGTCGATGACGGTGTCGCCTTCCTTGAGCAGCTCGGTCAACTGCGCAAGCTCGTTGTCGACGATGGCCGCGGGGAGCATCAGCCACACGGCACGGGGCGCCTCGAGCTTTTGCACGAGCTCAGCAAGGTTAGAACAGGCGATCGCACCTTCCTTCCCCAGTTCATCTCGCGCCTTCGCGTTCGGGTCGAATACGACGCAACTGTGTCCGGCGCGCAGGAGCCGTCGCACCATGTTGGCTCCCATTCTTCCAAGGCCAATCATCCCGATCTGCATGTGTTTTTCCCTTGTTACGGATTCGTTGCATCGAGGTACGCTGTATTTGCAAGATCCAAGCGTGGCGTGGGCGGTGCGCGCCGCTTCGGCAACCGAGACGCGTGCCGGGCCTGCAATGCGCGCTGCGAAATGACGGGGTGAGATCCGCAAACTCGAGGATTGGACGGGCCTCGCATCCGATAGTTCGCCATGCTGCAAGCCGAGCCCATTCTACGCCAGGGGGAGCGTCTAAATGGTGATGCGCTGGGCCGAGGGGGTCGGCCAAAGGAGGTGCCCCCGGGGCCTGAACCTGCTTCGCAGATGACATGAACGCAGCGCTTCGCGAGGGGCTCGACCGCGCGGCGCAAACGGTTGCGCGAAAGCGCGCGAGCGTGGACCGGCTTGGCCGTATTGTGGAGGCTTCGCATTTTTCTCTTGCAGCAGGGTTTATGCCAGATGACTTCGGCGCCCCGATCGAGCGCACCAGTGGGATCCGTTTCGGCCGTTGCAGGCTTAGCGCCGCAACCCGCGAAATCTGGGTCGACTCCAGAGCGGTCCACCTTGAGCCCAAGGCGTTCAATTTGTTGCTCTACCTGATCGCACAGCGGGATCGCGTGGTCCCCAAAGACGAGTTGCTCGAACAGATCTGGCACACCGTGTGCGTTTCGGAGAGCGCTTTGGCCCAGATGATCATGAAAGTCCGGCGCGGCATCGGCGACGGTCAGACGGGTGTCCACTTCATCCGAACCGTGCAGCGCATAGGTTACCGGTTTGTGGGGGCAGTGGAGATCGACCCGGGACAAATCGGCGCGACGCCCCTGAAGGACTTCCCCGGATTTCGCGTGGACCTAGCGCGGAGCGCCTACCATCGGGCCTTGCGCGCCGCGCGCCTGGGCCGGGCCGATTTGGCGCTGTTGCACTGTCTGGAATGCGGCTCCTGGGATCCCCGCTACCTGGAAATCGGCTTGTATCCGACGTCGGGATGCATGAGTCCGGCCGGACCTCCGGAGTTGGTCCTGCGCTGCCGCGACGGCGCGACGACGACCGAGGTTGAAGTCCGTCCCGGGACTAGCGTGCCGGATCGGCCTGAATGACGCGCGTCCAGTGCTGGAGCGCAAGAAGGTGTTTGCGGATGAACTCGCGCGTGGGCTCGTGTACGAGTCGGCCCTGCTCGTCGAAGCGCTGCGGCGCCTGCGCGATCATCACCTCAGGAAGATTGAGAATTGTGAGGTCGAGATAGACGCCCACTTGACGGAGGTGGTATTGGGCCCGGGCGGTTCCGACACCACCGGGGCTCGCGCCCATGATCGAGGCCGGCTTACCCGCGAAGGGCTGATCGGGCGGACGGGACACCCAGTCGATCGCATTCTTTAGGACGCCAGGGATCGAGTAGTTGTATTCGGGTGTAACAAAAATGACAGCGTCAGCCTTGCGAACCTGCTCCCGCAGGCGGACCACTGCGCTCGGATAGCCACTTTGACGCGCATCTTCGTTATAGAGCGGAATATCGCCAATTTCCGCCGATTCGATCGAGACACCCTCGGGCGCCAGTTCCGGAAGGGCCCGAAGGGTCGCGGTGTTGTACGATCCCGTGCGCAGGCTTCCCGAGATTCCCAAGAAGGTCAACGGTGCGTCACTCATGATTTTCTCCGCCAAAAAACGAGAGGGGAACAACCTCGTTCGAGCTTAGCATCTCCTTTTGCCGGGTTCGATGCACGCGAGCACTGATGTGGCGCCCTTCGTTGGGCCATGCGAGAATACCGCCCGGGTGCCCGTGGCGGAACAGGTAGACGCAAGGGACTTAATGCATTTGAGCACCCGGAAGCGAAAGCGCCGGAGTGAATCCCGTCAAATTCAGCGAAACCCCTGTCTCGGGACGCGGCAACGCTGAGCGAAGTCCCATGTTATCGGGAAACGTGCAGAGACTTGACGGCGGGGACCCTCAGACTACTTGGTCCGGGTCAAGGCAAAGTCCAGACCACGAACAGCCTTGCTGGCGGCGAAAGCCGTGGTGGTAAGAAAATCCCTCGGCCGAAAGGCCGTACCGGTTCGATTCCGGTCGGGCACACCAGGTTGCAATCTCCTCGGCCTCTCGGCCTGGGTGACGCGGACCCCCGTTCGCATGCGCCGTCGGAGGGATAAGGATGCAAATTCGGCCGTTCACGAAGTCCGATACCGAGTCGGTAGTGGCGCTTTGGATCGAGTGCGGTCTGGTTCGACCCTGGAACGATCCTTATCGCGACATCGAACGCAAACTCGGCGAACAACCTGAATTGTTTCTTGTGGGGGTGCTAAAGCAGCAGCTCGTGGCTTCGGCCATGGTGGGCTACGATGGCCATCGGGGCTGGCTCTACTACCTGGCCGTGGCTCCCGCGGCGCGTCACCAGGCAGTGGGACGGCAACTGGTCGAAAAGGCCGAGGCGCTGCTCACCGCGCGCGGTTGTCCGAAACTCAATCTCATGATTCGTACAACCAACACCGACGTCATCGCCTTCTATCGGAAATTGGGATACATCGAGGATCAGGTGGTCTGTCTTGGCCGCCGCCTCATCCCCGACGCACCGTAGATCCATCCTTGCGCGGGCATGTAAACCTGTGCGCCGCGAATACCGTCGCGGCCGCGTGCGAGCGGTAACATCTTTTTACACCAAAAGCCGGCACCGGACGATCCCAGAGGTATGCCCAGCGCATGCTGAGCCGTTATAGGAGGGGATGCGATCGCAGTGCGCATCGGCCGGGCCGACCTCGTCTGACATTCCGCGATCAGCCTTGTGCCTCGTGACGGACTCGAGCCCGCTTCCTCTTGTCTATTTTCTTGAAGGACTCTTCGTGCGCTCCGAGATGGTGTACTTCCAGATCCGGCCCTCCTTCCAGTCGGCCTGTTTTGGCATGGCCCTGGTGGTCCTCGCGGGCTGCGCGAGCGACCCGGGCAAGCTGTCGGCTGCAGAGCGGTCCGAGGCCCAGGAACGCGCCGTCCTGCAGGAAAAATTTGTCAACCGTGTGACGTGGGGAGCATCGCCCTCGCTGGCCGTAAGCGTTGCCAGCGAGGGGACTTCCACTTTCCTGGAGCACCAGCTCCATCCCGCGCGCGCGACGCTGCCGGTGGCAGTCGCCCAGCAGATCGATGCGCTCTCGATTTCGCGAACACCCCTGTCGGCTTTGGTCCTGAGCCTCGAGGAAGAACGCAAGAACGCCGACGCCATCCAGGATCCCGAACAGAAGAAGACGGCTCAACAGGCGCTGCAACAGGAAATGAACACCCTCGGTCACGAGGCTCAGGTCCGCTCGATCCTTCTGGATCTCTATTCTTCAAACCAGTTGCAAGAGCAGATGACCTGGTTTTGGATGAACCACTTCAATGTTCACATGTACAAGAGCAATATCCGTGTGCTCGTGGGCGACTACGAGGAGCACGCGATTCGCGAGCATGCCCTGGGGCACTTTCGCGACCTATTGCTTGCGACGCTCAAGCATCCGGCAATGCTGCGCTATCTGGACAACGATCAGAATGCAGTTGGTCATCTGAACGAAAACTATGCGCGCGAAATCATGGAGTTGCACACCATGGGCGTGACCGGCGGGTACAGCCAGCGCGACGTGCAGGAACTCGCCAGGGTACTCACCGGCGTGGGTGTGAATTTCGGCCCGAACGAGCCCAAGCTGCCACCGAAGCTCGAGCCGCTCTACGTGCACCAGGGGCTTTTTGAATTCAATCCGGCGCGCCATGATTTTGGCGACAAGATCGTACTTGGCAAGCAGATCAAGGGCAGGGGATGGCCGGAGGTGGAAGAGGTGGTGACGCTTTTGAGCCGCGAGCCCGCCACGGCCCGCTATATCAGCCAGGAGCTGGCCGTCTACCTGGTGTCGGACGACCCGCCGCCAGCCCTCGTTCTGCGCATGGCCCAGACATTCTCAAAGACCGACGGTGACATTGCCCAGGTCTTAAGGACGCTTTTCGACTCGCCCGAATTCACGGCTTCCCTTGGTGCCAAGTTCAAGGATCCGCTGCATTATGTGGTTTCGGCTGTGCGCTTGGCCTACGATACCAAAGCAATTCGCAATGCGAACCCAATCGTCAATTGGGTCAGCCGCATGAATGAACCGTTGTTTGCGCACGAGACCCCTGACGGCTATTCCATGGTCGAAACTGCCTGGGCAGGATCGGGCCAGATGGCCAGCCGCTTTGAGGTGGCCAAGGCGATTGGAGCCAATAGTGCGGGACTGTTCAAGATCGACGGCCCGCCTGCGGTGGAAGATCCGGGCTTTCCGCTCTTGTCGAACGCACTGTATTACGCTGCGATCGAGAAGACCCTGCACGCCTCGACCCGGCAAGCGCTGGAGCAGGCCAACTCGCCACAGGAGTGGAACGCTTTTTTTCTGTCGTCACCCGAATTCATGAATCGCTAAGCCTCGGTTTGGTGGAAAGGTCCAAAAATGCGACGTCGTACCCTGCTTCAGGCCTTGCTGGCCGCTCCGCTCGGGGCGGGATCCACGCGCCTTTGGGCTGCACCGGCCGTGGCCAACCGATTTCTTCTGGTTTTCTTGCGCGGGGGCTACGACTGCGCCAACGTGCTCGTGCCGCATTCGAGTTCGTTCTACTACGAGTCCCGTCCCAATATTGCCGTGGCGCGCCCCGATGCGGGAAATCCGCACGCCGCACTGCCCATCGACAGCGATTGGGGATTGCACCCCGCTCTGGGCGACTCGATCTACCCCCTATTCCAGAAAAAGCAGGTCGCCTTCATCCCCTTCGCCGGAACCGAGGACCTGAGTCGAAGTCACTTCGAGACCCAGGATTCAATCGAACTGGGCCAGGCTCTTTCGGGTTCGCACGATTATCGTTCAGGGTTCTTGAACCGCCTGGTCGAAGTCCTTCACGCTTCGGGCGCGCCCGCCAAACCGATGGCCTTCACCGACCGCGTGCCGATCGTCTTTGAGGGATCGCAAGGGATCCCGAACATGGCGCTTCGGGCGATCGGACCGTCGGGGGTGAGCGATCGTCAGGGTCAGATCATCTCGGCCATGTATCGCGGCACCGGGCTTGCAACCTCGGTTCATGAAGGCTTCGATGTGCGCACCGAAGTCCAGAAGTCAATGCAAGAGGAGATGGATCAGGCCAGCCGCAATGCGATAACGGCAAAAGGCTTCGAAGCGGAGGCGCGGCGCATCGCGCGTCTC
Organism: Burkholderiaceae bacterium; assembly: GCA_049514215.1. Lineage (GTDB taxonomy): Bacteria > Pseudomonadota > Gammaproteobacteria > Burkholderiales > Burkholderiaceae_D > BOG-994. Next base: position 25,057 of record JBEKVI010000016.1, on the reverse strand, counting down.
ATGCGTGACGAGTTCAACATCGGGTTTCTGGACGTGGGCGGTTGGGACACGCATGTGGGCGAGGGTGGTGCTACGGGCTATCTCGCCGGACGACTGGGCGAGTTCGGACGCGGGCTTAGCGCCTACGCACAAGCCATGGGGGACCGGTGGAAGGACACGGTCGTGGTCGTGGTGAGCGAATTTGGCCGAACCTTCCGGGAAAACGGAGATCGCGGAACCGACCACGGCCATGGCTGCGTCTACTGGGTGTTAGGCGGCAGCATCCAGGGAGGAACGGTCCCGGGAAGCCAGGTCCGCATCGAGGAGCGTGCGCTCTTTCAAAACCGCGATTATCCCGTCCTCAATGAATACCGCGCGGTACTGGGGGGACTATTTGCGCGCCTGTTCGAGCTTGATCCGCAGCGCCTTGCTCACGTATTCCCGGGTGCCAAACCGCGGGATCTGTGCCTGGTCTAGACCGGTTTACGGCGCGGCCGACACCTTCGGGAATCGGTGGGCTCGGGGCTGTGGCGTGCGCGGTCTTGCGCTCCAGCGGATCGATTTCGCGTTAAAATGAACGGTCGTTCGAATTTCTGGCCATCCCCGGGGCCTGCGACCGATGGCTGCGGTGGGGACAGCACCCGGGGGCGACGCAAAGCGCGCCAGGTCAATTTCGAGGAAACCTTTGGATGTCAATGCACGCTAGTACGAGGCCTCACCCGGGCGCAACCGTCGCCGGCGTCGGGGCTTTCAGAACCCACGCGGGGGCTTCGGATCCTCTGCGCGGGCACCACGTTTCATGAAAGTATTCAATTTGCGCTGCAGCGCCAACCATCAATTCGAAGGATGGTTTCCCTCAGCCGAAGAGTCGGAGCGCCAACTGGCCAATAAGCTGACGCGCTGTCCGGTGTGCGACAGCACGGAAGTGACTCGCTCGCCCTCGGCTCCGCGTCTGAAACGGACCGCTTCGGCGTCGACCGAGGTGGTATCGACGCTCGCACATACCGCCTGGATCAAGGCGCTTCGCGAGTTGATCCAAAAGACGGAGGATGTGGGCGAGCGCTTTGCCGAAGAGGCGAGGCGCATTCACTATAACGAGGTGCCGGAACGGGCCATTCGGGGAGTGGCGACGGAGCACGAGCGCCAGGAGCTGCAGGAAGAGGGCATCGAGGTGGTTGCCTTGCCCTTGCCTGCGATCGTTAAGGAACCATTGCAGTGACCGTGCTTGTGCCGGGACGCTCGCGATGTACGGAGGGGTTACCATGGATTTGAACTATTCGGAACAGGACAACGCGTTCCGCCTTGAAGTGCGCAACTGGCTAAAGGAAAACCTGCCGCGCGATCTTCAGCACAAGGTCTTGAATCATCTGCGCCTCAACAAGGAGGAGTACGCCCGCTGGCACAAGATACTGGCCAAAAAAGGGTGGGTTGCGCCATCCTGGCCGGTGCAGTGGGGCGGCACGGGCTGGAATGCCACGCAGCGTCATATTTTCGAGGAAGAGTGCGGCGCGGCGGGAACGCCCATGATCATGGCGTTCGGTGTGGCCATGGTGGCTCCCGTGCTGATGAAATTCGGTAGCGAGGCGCAGAAGCAGTACTACCTGCCGCGCATCTACGACTGCACCGACTGGTGGTGCCAGGGATACTCGGAACCCGGTTCAGGATCGGATCTGGCCTCCCTGAAAACCCGGGCCGAGCCCCAGGGCGACCACTACGTGGTCAATGGACAAAAAACCTGGACGACCTTGGCGCAGTTCGCCGACATGATGTTTTGCCTGGTTCGCACCGAGACGACCGAGCGCCGTCAAGAGGGCATTACGTTCCTCCTGATTGACATGAAAACGCCGGGGATCACGGTTCGTCCGATCCTCACCCTCGATGAGGATCACGAGGTCAATGAGGTTTTCTTCGACAACGTGCGGGTTCCCGTGGGCAACCGGGTCGGTGAAGAAGGAAAGGGCTGGACCTACGCGAAATATCTCCTCGGCCACGAACGGACCGGCATTGCCGCGGTGGGACGCTCCAAACGCGAGCTCGCATTCTTGAAGCGAATCGCATCCGATCAGAAGAAAAACGGACGAGCACTCCTCGAAGATCCCCTGTTTGCCTCCAAGGTCGCGAACTTGGAGATCGAGCTGATGGCTTTGGAGATGACGGTTCTTCGCGTGGTCTCTGCCGAAGGTGCGCACAAAGGGCCAGGGCCCGAAGCGTCGCTGCTCAAGATCAAGGGAACCGAAATCCAGCAGGGGTTAACGGAACTCATGCTCGAGGCGATCGGACCCTATGGCATGCCTTTTGAGCGCGAGTATCTCGAAGGGCGCGCCGACCACGCGCTGGATGACGACGCGGCGCCCCTGGCGGCCTACTACTTCAATTTCCGCAAGACATCCATCTACGGCGGTTCCAACGAAATTCAGAAGAACATTATTTCCCAGATGATTCTGGGACTTTGAGGAGCGCGTCATGGATTTTTCATTCACCTCTGAACAGACCCAACTAGGCGACGCGATTCAACGCTACGTCGCCAATGAATACGGGTTCGAAGCGCGCAAGAAGATTGTCTATTCCGAGACCGGGATGAGTCAGGCGGTCTGGCAACAACTGGCCGATCTGGGCGTCTTCGCCCTTCCCGTCGACGAGCAATACGGAGGATTCGGCGGATCGGCCGTCGACCTGCTGGTCGTGATGCGGGAACTGGGTCGCGGTCTAGTGGTCGAGCCGGTCTTTAGCACCCTGCTGGGCGCCGAATTTCTCAAACGCGCCGGCAACGAGGAGCAGCGCGGGCGACTCGCGCACGTGGCCGACGGTTCCCTGAAGCTCGCCTGCGCGTTGCACGAGCGCCAGTCTCGGCACGAACTGTTTAACGTAGAGACGACGGTGCGCGCCAGTGGCGAAGGCTATCTCCTTGACGGCACCAAAACCGTGGTGGTTCACGGAGGACAGGCCGAAGGACTGATCGTGTCAGCGCGGCTTTCCGGTGGCGCGCGCGAACGCTCCGGGCTGGGCTTGTTCTGGGTCGATGCGGGCGCTGCGGGCGTCACACGCAAGGAGTACCGCACCATCGATGGCCTCAGGGCCGCGGACATCCGCTTTGACGCCGTGCCGCTGGGTCGTGACGCGCTCCTGGGTGCCGGCGGCGAGGCCTGGAGCGTCATCGACGCGGTCAGCGATTATGGCGTGGCCCTTTTGTGTGCGGAAGCGATTGGCGTCATGGAGACGCTCAATGCACACACGCTCGAATATACAAAGACCCGAAAGCAGTTTGGCCAGCCGATCGCCCGCTTCCAGGTGCTCCAGCACCGCATGGTGGAGATGTTCATGCATCTGGAGCAGGCCCGCTCGATGGCGTACCTGGCCGCGGTGAAGGCATCGTCGGGCGATGCCGCCGAGCGACGCCGCTGCGTCTCGGCCGCCAAGGTGAGAGTTGGGCAGGCGGGCCGCTATATTGGCCAGCAGGCCGTTCAGCTGCACGGTGGCATGGGGGTGACCAATGAGCTGCCTGCGGCCCACTACTTCAAACGATTGACCATGATCGAAACCACGCTGGGCGATACCGACCATCACCTCGCGCGCTTCGTCGAGCAGGGGTCCGCGGCCGAGGCGCGCGCCGAACTGCGCCACGCGGCGTGACGTTGGATAGAAAAATGCCGAAGTATTATTTCGAGGATTTCAGAGTCGGCGAAACGGCGCCCCTGGCCGAGCGCCACATCACCGAAGAAGAGATTATCGCGTTCGCAAGCCAGTTCGATCCCCAGCCTTTTCATGTCGATCGACAGGCTGCGGCCGACTCGTTCTACGGCGGAATTATTGCGAGCGGCTGGCACACCTGCGCTTTGGCCATGCGCATGATGTGCGATACCTATCTGCTCGAAGCCGCGAGTCTGGGTTCGCCCGGGGTCGATGAGGTCCGCTGGCTGAAACCGGTGCGCGGCGGAGATACGCTCAGAGGCGAGCGCACCACGCTCGAGGCGCGGGTTTCCAAGAGCAGGCCCGATCGTGGCCTGGTGACCAGCCAGTGGCGGATCTACAATCAGCGCGACGAACTGGTCCTCACCATGCGCGGCATGGGCCTGTTCCTGCTTCGTCCGAGCGCCCCCGCGCCATGATCGAACGCCCGGGCCTGTCCCGTTTTATCAGCGAGAACCGATAGGAACCATGCGCGAATTCAATTCGATCGATGAACTTCACCCCCTGATCGGCCAGGAAGTCGCGACAAGCGACTGGATTACAGTCGATCAGGAACGCATCAACCGGTTTGCCGAGGCCACGGGTGATCATCAGTGGATTCACGTCGACCCGGACAAGGCCAAACACGGGCCCTTTGGCGCGACGGTGGCCCATGGCTTTCTCACCCTGTCGCTGCTTCCCTTGCTCACGCAAAGCGCCATGGTGGTTCACAGTACCAAGATGGGCGTGAACTATGGTCTTAACAAGGTGCGCTTTCCTGCGCCGGTCCCGGTGGGCAGTCGGTTGCGCGGCCGCTTTAAGCTCCTGCAAATTGACGCGTTGGAGCCGCTTTCTGGAATCGCTGGGGCCCAGTTCGTCTGGGAGGTGACCATCGAGCGCGAGGGCGGTGACAAGCCCGTCTGCGTGGCCGAAAGCGTCTCGCGCCGCTACGGCTAGATCGCCTGGTCGAGCCCTGGCGCGGCCTAGCCCATGTGACCCAGAACGTTGATGGCCACGAAGATGACGACCTGGGTCGCGAGAACCCACCAGGCGCGCTGGTAGTTCGCGAGCTTGGTTCTTAGGATCGCAGCGACGATCGCGGTTTGAGTGAGCAGGTCGTCGACGGCGGCCGGCTGCAGCGTGGCGTGGAAGTCGTCCAGATAGCTACTCACACTCTCGCGCCTTGCAATGTCGCCGAAGAAAACGAGACTGGAGGCGCTTTCGGACTCACCGGCGACCGCCTTGTGGCGCGCCAGAAGCGTCGCCAGCGCGAAAACGAAAAAGGCGACGGTTGCCAGCGCCAGAAGGGGCAGCGCTGCATTGTTCACCCAGTCTCGATGACTCAAGCGATCGAGATTGCTCGCCGCAAAGCTCACCAGAAGAGTCGACATGACAATGAGCATGTAGGTCTTCTGATCGGTCGATCGAATGAGTTCCTGGTTCAGATTCAGGATGCGCCAGGCATGGTCGTAGCGCCAGGCGACCTCGCTTAAAACGGGCACATGCGGCGCACTCGCGCTCGGCTTTGCAACGGATTGGGCAGACGGGAAGGAAGCATTCATGGGGGAACGTGAAAGTCGGCCCGGGGGCCTTGGGATCAACGCGTGCCAAACAGCCGGTCTCCGGCATCGCCTAGCCCAGGAACGATATAACCGTGATCGTTTAAGCGCTCATCGACAGCCGCAGTCAGGATTTCGACATCCGGGTGTTCGGCGCTGAGCGTGGCCAGGCCCTCGGGCGCGGCCAACAGACACACCATTTTGGGGGCAATCGCACCTGCTGCCTTGATCCGGCTGATTGCGGCAACCGCGGAGTACCCGGTCGCAAGCATCGGGTCGACCACGATCACCGCCCGCTCGGAGAGATCGTCGGGCATCTTGAAATAATATTCGACGGGCCTTAAGGTCGCCGGGTCCCGGTACAGGCCGATGTGACCCACGCGCGCATTGGGCAGGACGTCGAGCATGCCGTCGAGCATCCCGGTGCCAGCGCGCAGGATCGCAGCTAGACACAGCTTCTTGCCTGCCAGGGTTGGGGCCTCGCATTCGGCCACGGGCGTGCGGATGCGCATCGGCACCACCGGCAGATCGCGCGTGACCTCATAGGCCAAAAGCGTGCTGACCTCCCGCAAGAGGCGACGAAAATTATCGGTGGTCGTCTCGACGCTACGCAGGAGCGTGAGCTTGTGGAGGATCAAAGGGTGGTCCGCGACGCGGACTGTGGATTCGAAGGACATGGTGACCGTTCTGACCCCTTAGCGACGCGCGTACTGCGTAGCGCCAAACAGATTCTCCCGCGCCTTCTCATCGGTGATCGGTTTGCGGGCATCCGCCAACACGGTCACGGCCCGTCGCACGGCGGGGCGCTCGTCGATCGCGTCAAACCAGCGCTTGAAGTGAGGGTACTCTTCGACGTCGATTCCCTGGTTCTTGGCCGAGCGCGTCCAGGGCCAGCTCGCCATATCGGCCACCGAGTAGGCATCGCCGGCCAAATAGGCCGATTCCGACAGCCTTCGATCGAGCACGTTGTACAGACGTTTGGCCTCGTTGCTATAGCGGTTGATGGCGTACTCGAGCTTCTCGGGCGCGTACATGCGGAAATGGTGGGCTTGACCGAGCATGGGTCCGATGCTGCCCATCTGAAACATGAGCCACTCCAGCGCCCGATATTTGCCACGCGTATCCTCGGGTAGGAAGCGGCCGGTCTTGCCTGCGAGGTAGATGAGGATGGCACCGGACTCGAACAGCGAGATCGGCGCGCCGTCGGGACCCTCGGAATCCGTGATGGCGGGAATCTTGTTGTTGGGGCTGATTTTCAGAAACTCCGGCTCGAACTGGGCGCCGGCGCCGATGTCGATGGCGTGGACCCGATACGGCAGCCCGCACTCCTCGAGCATGATATGGATCTTGTGCCCATTGGGGGTGGCCCAGCTATAAAGGTCGATCATGCAGTTCTCCGGAGTCGTGGGGATGCGGGCGCGGCCCGCTCTAAGCCTGGATTATCCCTCAGTACCGACGAGCCCACCGTCGGGCCGGCGCGCGAGGCCACGGACCGCCAAGGTTTCGCGGCGTGGCGCACGGACCCTCTGATTAGGCGCTATGCCGCTGAACGCGTTGCGCGTATTGCCAGCCGAGTTCGGCCATCGGCCGGGCCCGCTTACCCGCATCGACCGCCTGCGCGCTGGCCGCAGTCCCGTCGACCACCCGTTTCATGATTCCCTGGACGATTCCAGCGATGCGAAACATGTTGTACGCAAGATAGAAATCCAGATCGGGGATGCCCTGTCGTCCCGTGGCGCGACAATAAAGCTCAACATATTCCCGCTCGGACGGGATTCCCAGGGCGGCAAGATCGAGTCCTGCGATGCCTCGAAAGTTGTGAGGCGGAATATGCCAGCTCATGAGGTGATAGGAGAAATCCGCGAGCGGGTGCCCGATCGTTGAAAGCTCCCAGTCGAGTATCGCAAGAATCCTGGGCTCGGTCGGATGGAAGATCAGATTGTCCAGACGGAAGTCGCCATGAACGATCGACGTGGATCCATCGTCGACAGGAATATTCTGCGGAAGCCACGCAATCAACTGGTCCATCGCTTCGATCTTTTCGGTCTCGGAAGCCTGGTACTGCTTGGTCCAGCGATTGATCTGGCGGGCGAAGTAATTGCCGGGCTTGCCAAAATCAGACAGCCCGAGTGCGCCGTAGTCGACCTTGTGCAGGCCGCTGATGACCCGGTTCATCTCCAGGTAGATCGCGCGGCGCTCTGCGGGCTCCAGTCCGGGCAGCGACTGCTCCCAAAGAACGCGCCCCGAAACGAACTCCATGATATAGAAGGCCCGTCCGATGATCGATTCATCCTCGCACAGGGCGAACATTTTCGCGACCGGAACGCCACTTGCGGCCAAGGCGCGCATGACGCGGAATTCACGTTCAATGGCGTGCGCCGAGGGAAGCAGTTTGCTCATGGGCCCGGGCTTGGCCCGCATGACGTAGGCGCAAGCGGGGGTCACGATCTTAAAGGTGGGGTTGGATTGCCCGCCTTTGAACTGCTCGATGCGCATGGGGCCTGCAAATCCTTCGACGTGCTCCCGAAGATAGTTCTCCAGCGCTGCCTCGTCGAACTTCTGCCGATCAGCGATCGGCATGGTTCCCACAAATTCTTCGTACATAGTGGCTTTCAGTCGGTTCCGGGCGAGGCTGGCGGCCGCGTCTTCAAATAATCCATGAGCAGGGCCTCGATCGTGGTTTGGCGCGCCTCGGCCTGGAGGAGGTCGGTGGGTGCAACGCCCATGTAGCGGATCACCCAATCGTTGGCCGCGCCACCCACATCGAGGGCGTTGATGCAGGCCGGGGCCTGCGAGATGTTACCGAGGAACATGCGCTGGCCGGTGAGGGCCAAAGAAAGAATGGCGCGGTTGACTCCCCCGTGCAGGACTAAGAGCGCGATCTGCCAGTGCGGATCGGCCCGCAGCCGGTCGATCGCGGGATGGACCCGATCGAGCAACTCGCCGATCGATTCCCCGCCGGCAAATCGTTTCTCGGGCGGCACGACACCTTCGAAGGCTCCCACGACGGCATCGCGGAGGTCCTCGAGCGGGATCGGGTCTAGCGGACCCGAGCGCAGTTCAGCCAGTTCCGGCCAGCTTTCGAGTGCGATCTTCTGTCGCGTCTCAAAAAGGAGCCGTTGGGCTGTTTCGACTGTGCGCGGCAAGCCGCTCACGATCACGCGATCGAAGTGGACTCCGGCGTGGGCGAAGGCGATCCCGGCAGAGGTCGCCTGAAAGCGACCGGCGTCGTTTAGCACGGCCGCGGTGCTTTCGATGCGGGGCTTGCCTTGCTCGTAGTAGCTCACGCTGCCGTGGCGCATCAGGTAGATGCGGCGACGCGGTGGACTGATCTCGCGCGGACTCATGACCGATGTCAGTTGCGCTTGGAGCGCTTTGAAAGAAACGCCTCGATCGCCACGCCGGCGTCGGGATGATGCAAGCAATCAACGAAGGCATCCCGCTCGGCGTCCAGGTGCGCATCGAAGCTTGAGGACGCGGCCTTGACCATCAAGCCCTTGATGCGGGCAATCGCGTGAGACGAAAGCTTCTCGAGGCGGGAGGCAAGATTTAAGGCGCTGGACAAGGCCAGTCCATCGGAAACCACTTCATTGACGAGCCCAAGATCGTAGAGGCGTGCGGACGTAAAGGGCTCGCCCATGAGCAGCATCTGGCTTGCAATTTGCCGTGGCAGGGCGTGACTCGCAAGCCAGGAGCCGCCGCCGTCAGGCGAGAGGCCCACTTGCACATACGACATCACGAACTTGGCCGACGTGCTCGCGACGATCATATCGCACCCCAGGGCGAGCGAAAGCCCGGCACCCGCGGCAGCCCCTTCAACAGCGGCGATGACCGGCTTCGGACAGGCGGCAAGTGCTCTGACCATGGAATGCAGCTTCGCGATCGAGTCCTGTTGCACTTGCCTGGGTTGACTGCGATTGGCCAAAAGCCGATTCAGATTGCCGCCCGCGCAAAAGAATCCGTCGGCGCCAGTCACGATGACGCAGTGAACCCCAGGATCGGCGGCGGCGCGCTCGAAAGCAGGCAAGAGGGCCTCGTACATCTCAGGCGCGAGCGCATTGCGCAGTCCCGGATTCGACAAGGTCAGGACCAGGGCACCTGCTTCGTACGCCACGCGGACTTCGGCGCCCATGCTAGGTCCCCGTCTCGGTGAGCGACATACCCAGGGCCGCCCTGCGAATCAACCACGGCGAGGGGCGGTAGCGCGGGTCCCCATAGAACTGTTGGAGGTTGCGCAAGATCGTCAGCACGCGCTCCGGGCCTAAGGCATCGCCCATCGCGAGCGGGCCGTTGGGATAATTCAGGCCGAGCCGCACGGCGAGGTCGATGTCCGAGGGGGTCGCAATCTGCTGTTGCGCGATGTCGCTTGCGATGTTCACGATGGTCGCGAGGATGCGCTGCGCAATGAAGCCGGGCGAATCCCGGATCACAGTCACGTTGGCCCCGCTCTGCGCAAAGAGCGCATGCGCCTGGTCGCGCACCTCGGTTGCGGTCTTCGGGTTGGTCATGAGGGTCAGGCGTTTGCCGAGCGGGGCGAGCGTATCCAGGGCCACGGTTCGCTGTGGATCGAGCCCCTCTGCAAGGGCACTGGTGGTGGTGTCCTCGCCCAGCGGCAGAACCACGCACACGGCCGCCTCTGCGGCACGTGCGGTGACCGGCGCGGAACTGCCCAGCGCCGCGAGAACGCGCTCGCGCCGGCCCGGATCGGCGGCACTGATCCACACGGACTTGGGCAGAGCCCCGGGCTGCGGTGCTTCCGGGACCGCAGCTGCCGACGGGGAATAGTCGTAGAAGCCGCGCTGGGTCTTGCGTCCCCAGACACGTCCCGCATAGCGCTGCGCCGTGATCACCGAAGGGCGAAAGCGCGGTTCCTCGTAGAATTGATGGTAGATGGACTCCATGACGGGGTGCGACACATCGAGCGACGTCAGGTCCATCAGTTCGAAGGGTCCGAGGCGAAATCCGCATCCTTCCCGCATCACCCGATCAACGTCGACGAACTCGCACACGCCTTCGCCCACGATGCGCAAGGCCTCGGTGCCGAAGCCGCGTCCTGCATGGTTGACGATGAATCCCGGAGTGTCCTTGGCGCGCACCGGCGTGTGGCCCACGCGTCTTGAGAGCTCCATCATCGCATCGCCGACTTGCGGCGACGAGGAAAGGCCGTCGACCACCTCGACGACCTTCATGAGGGGAACCGGATTGAAGAAATGCCAACCCACGATGCGTTCGGGATGCTCGGCCACGCTCGCTATGGCCGTGATGGAGAGCGACGAGGTGTTCGACGCAAGCACGACCTCGGCGGCAACGCAGGCCTCGAGCGCGGCGAACAGTTCGCGCTTGCTCTCGAGTTTCTCCACGATTGCCTCGACGATGACCTGCGCTGCCGAAAGTTCGGACAAAGCCGCCACAGGCTTTAGGCGTTCGAGCGCGGCTGTGGCCGCGCTGGCTTCCAGCTTGCCTTTGCCTACCAGTTTCTCGAGAGCTTCGCCGATGCTGCGCCGGGCCAGCGCCACGGCGTCCGCATTGGTGTCAAACAGCAGGACCGTAATGCCGGCCTGCGCCGCAATCTGGGCGATGCCGCGTCCCATGGCACCCGATCCGACGATTCCCATCTGAAGTTCGTGTGAGCGCGGATCAAAAGTCATAGAGGTCTGGGCCGGTAGCGTCCTAAGGAGGGGAAGAGGCGGAGAATTTGACACCCGATTTTAGCGGATGCACCATGAATCACAAGGAGGGATCATGATCCGTGATTCGGAAACCCAGCGCATCTTGCTCGACAGCATTGCCCGCTTCGTTCGCGAACGGCTCATTCCCATCGAAAACGAAGTCGCCGAGACGGATTCGATCCCAGCCGCGATCCTAGCGCAGATGCGGGAACTGGGGCTGTTCGGCCTGACCGTACCGGAGGAATTCGGGGGCTACGGTCTGAGCATGGAAGAGGAGGTCGAAGTCACCTTCGAGCTCACACAGGCCTCCCCCGCATTTCGTTCGATCATGGGGACCAACAATGGGATCGGCTCGCAGGGCATCGTCATCGACGGCACGCCCGAGCAACGCACAAAATATCTTCCACGCCTGGCCTCGGGCGAGCTGATTGGCTCCTTTGCTCTCACCGAGCCTGGGGCGGGCTCTGACGCAGCCGCGCTGACCACGAGCGCCGTCAAAGACGGGGATGACTACATCGTCAACGGTACCAAGCGTTACATCACCAACGCGCCCGAGGCGGGTCTGTTCACCCTCATGGCTCGCACCGGCGGCCCCGGTGCGGCAGGCGTGTCCGCCTTTGTCGTCGAGCGCGATACCCCAGGACTCTCGGTGGGCAAGCCGGACAAGAAAATGGGGCAAAAGGGGGCTCACACGGCCGACGTCATTTTCGAGAACTGTCGTGTCCCGGCGGCCAACCTGATCGGCGGCAAGGAGGGGCAGGGATTCAAGACCGCGATGAAAGTGCTCGACAAGGGGCGCTTGACGATTGCCGCAGCGTGCGTCGGCAGTGCAACCCGTATGCTCGCCGATACGGTGCGCTATACCCGCGAACGCAAGCAGTTTGGGCAGGCGATCATCGACTTTCAGCTGGTGGCGGCCTTACTGGCGGACTCGCAGGCGGAACTCTACGCAGCTCGCACCATGGTCAGCGACGCGGCACGCCGGCGCGACGCGGGGGAGGATGTTTCCCTGCATGCCTCCTGCTGCAAGCTGTTCGCCTCGGAGATGTGCGGTCGTGTCGCCGACCGTTGTGTGCAGGCCCATGGCGGCGCCGGATACATCAGCGACTATGCGATCGAGCGCTTCTACCGGGATGTGCGCCTGTTTCGGATCTTCGAAGGAACCAGCCAGATCCAGCAGATCATTATCGGTCGGGGCCTGGCGCGATCCGGCGAATTGATTCATGTCTAGAAGGTGGCGCGCATCGGACACTAGGGGCACCTAATCTGTCCAAGGGGCCAGGATTCGGGCACAATCCCGGCTGGTACACAATATGATGACCCTAACGAGGCCGACCATTTTTGGGGGTACGCGCGCAGATATCCGGGATAGCAGCGAACGGACTAGTGTCCTAGCGCATGTCTGATCGTTTCCTTTGCAATCCATTATTGTTGCCGAAGCCCGTTTTCTGTCGATTTGCTCCCATGCGTAGCCTCGTCCAATATGGCCTGGCGCTGCTTGCCGCAATGGCCTGCTCTCCTGCGGGGGCGATGGGCTTAGGCGCCGCGCAGCTCAATTCAGGCCTCGGCCAAAGTCTAGACGTGAAGGTCGCCGTGAACGCTGCCAACGGAGAAGACGTGGGCTGCGTTCAGGTGCGCGGCCGCGAGGATCTGCCTCCGCCGGTTGGCCTACATGCCGAACTCGTCACCGATGAGCATGGCACCTATATCCACGTTACAAGCGGCCACGCGGTCGATGACCCGGCGGTGGCACTGGTGCTCTCGGCCGGATGCGGCTCGCCGGTTACCCGGGAATATGTGCTGCTGGTCAATCCGGCAGCGCTCGCTGCTCCCGCGGCTCTAGCGAGCGCGCCTGCGACCGACCTGTCTCCAGCGCCTGCCGTCACGAACGTTGCGCCGACCCAGGCACCCCGACCGCTACGCTCGGGAGCCAATGCCTTAGCCGGTAGCCGGCGTGCCGCTGCGAGCTCTTCGCATCCGGTGGAGGACCAGACCGCGTCTGCCGCAGCGGCTGGTCCTGTGCGTCCTTCGAAAGCCGACTCCACAGCACGACGCGGGGCACCCGCGGCACTCGCGCCTACCAACCCCGCGCCGGTAAATCGGATCGCTCCGTCTGAGCCGGTGGACGTTGCGCTGGCTCCGGTACCGGATGCGGGTCGGGGCGACCGGCTGCATTTGTCGCGTCCGGCCGACAGTCCCGACCTTCGGATGGCCTTGGATCTCGGACTGTCCGACGAGGGCGGGCCGCCCGATGCCGCACGCCTGGCGGAGTTGCGTGCGCTCCAGGCGCGCCTCATGGCGCTCTTGAATGGCCAGGAACCCGAGAGCGCCGTCTCGCCCCGAGAACAGGACTTGCAGAAGCGCGCCAAGGAGCTCGCGACCGACGTTGCGGTACTGCGTCAACAGGTCAAGGAAGCCCAGGACCGAAGCCAAAGCCTGGAACAGAGCCACATATCCGAATGGCTGATCTGGCTGCTGGCCGCCTGCGCCCTGTTGGGGCTTGCCATCGCAGCGTGGTTCATTTGGCGCTATCGGACTGTTCAGGCAGAAAACACCCTCAGTCCTTGGTGGGAACAGTCGCAACTCGCGCAGGCGGGCAGGGCCGCGGCAAGGCCACCGAGTTCCATTGCTCTGGGTGCTCCCATCGCCGAGGAGGACAACACCACCCCGGGACTGGCTGCGGCCAGCGCGATGCGACCGCCTGCGGCGCGTCCTGCGACCGCGCCTCCTTCTCGCGTCAGACCTGCGGGTCTGCCCAGCGTTGCACCACCCGCCCGGAGCGCGCCAAGCCCGCTGGGCACGGCCCCACGAGCGCCGGTTCCGCCTGCGCCGCGGCCTGCGCCTTCCGGCGCTCCTCCCAGCGCAGCCCCAAGGCCGACTCCTGGAACTTCCCCGGCGCGCCCGGCTGCACCGGCAGCGTCGACCCCGCCGACCAACCCGACCAAATCCGGGACGGCGGCGCCTTTTGGCATCGTCTCGAATCCGCTCGCCTCGCTTAATGAGCGCGTCGAGAACACCGAACTCACGCGTTCGGCCATCGACTTCAACCTCGATCTGCCCGAAGTCACCAATCCTGCATCGGGCGCTCCCGCACCAGCGCCTTCGGCCGGAGGCCCGCCGTCCGCCACACCCGCGCCAATCCCGAAACTGCAGCCGCTCGAGTTCGAACTTCCGTCTCCGAATGCACCGCGTCCGGTCGAGCCCAAAAGTATGGGACCGGACACGATCCTGCGACTGGACGAGGCCTCCTCGGGGACCTCGGGCACACCCGTTGGCTCAGGCGAGCAGGCTTCGCTGCAGTTTCGGCTGCTGCAGTTTGCCGCGGCGATCGAACAGGCGAGCGAATTGCACGCGGGGCACGAGCCGACCAAGGCGATCGCGGTCTTGCGTCAGTACGTCTTGCGCGACGAGAGCATCCCGACCCTCATGTGGCTCATGCTTTTCGCGCTCTATCGGGAAGTCAACAAGCGGCCGGTGTATGAAGCGCTCGCTGATCACTTCAGCCGCCGCTACAAGCGCTCCATGGCGGGCTGGGACGAGCCGCTCGAACAGAAGACGCCTCAAGTCGGCTTGTCCGAGGTTCCGGAGATCGGACGCCAATTGAAGGCCCGTTGGGGCACACAGGCTGGATTGGAACTGTTGCGTGGACTCATCTGCGACCGCGATCAGGCCGATGCGATCGTGTTTAACGCGGTGCTGCAGCGCGACCTCCTCGCGCAAGCGAAGATTTTTCCCATCGAGGACAGCGTGTGAGCCCGTCCATTGTTCCCGATGCCGGCCGGCTTTACGGGACAAGCGGCGCGAGGTAGGGCCAGACGTTGGCCAACAGACGAGGCTGGGCAGCCTGGGTGGGATGAATCCGGTCGGCCTGAAACAGATCGAGCTGGTCTGCGAAGCCGGCAAAGAAAAACGGCACCAGCGCCGTGTGGTATTGCTTAGCCAGCGCCGGGTAAAGATCGGCGAATCGTGTCGTGAAGTCGCGCCCGTAGTTGGGAGGCAGCTGCATTCCCACGAGCAGGACCTGGGCGTGTGCCGCCTGGCTCATCTGGATCAGGCTTCTGAGGTTGGCCTCGAAAGTGCTCAGTTGCAAACCTCGTAGGCCATCATTGCCCCCAAGCTCGATGATGACCACGTTAGGCGAGAACTTCCTGAGCAGTTCGGGCAGGCGTTCAGCGCCGCCTGCGCTGGTGTCGCCGCTGATGCTCGCGTTGACCACGCTATAATCCTTGTGTTGTTCCTGCAGGCGGTCGCGTAGCAATTTAACCCACCCCGTATCGCGAGGCAGTCCATATTCCGCCGAGATGCTGTCGCCCACCACGAGAATGGTTCTTGCAGCAATGGGGCGAACGGTCTGAGCGGCTGAAGTTGTCGCGATTCCCCACACGAGCGGCGCAATGATCCCGAGCCAGACGAGGATGCGGCACCTGCATTGACTTCTTATCATGAGTGAAATAGTGATCGCCGTTGAGGGCCTTGGCAAAGAGGTCACGGATGCCATCGGCACCCTGACGATACTCGACAATATTAGCTTTGTTGTCGCAGCGGGTCAGACGGTGGCCATCGTCGGGGCATCGGGTTCGGGGAAATCGACCCTGCTGGGCCTCATTGCGGGTTTGGACCAGCCTTCGCGGGGATCGGTTCATCTGGCGGGAGCGGACGTGCAGGCGCTCAACGAGGATGGTCGGGCATTGCTGCGCGCGCGCAAGGTGGGATTTGTATTCCAGTCGTTTCAGCTCCTGCCGCATCTGAACGCCCTCGAAAACGTCATGCTGCCCTTGGAACTTCAGGGGGCTCACAATGCCAGGGAGCGCAGCCTGGCGATTCTGCAGAGGGTCGGGCTTAGCGAGCGGGTTCGGCACTATCCGAAGACGCTCTCGGGCGGGGAGCAGCAGCGCGTCGCCCTGGCGCGCGCATTCGTAACGGAGCCGCAGATTCTCCTCGCCGATGAACCCACCGGAAGTCTCGATGCGGTCACAGGAGCGGGCGTCATGGACCTGATGTTCGAACTGAACCGGGACCGTGGCTCGACACTGGTGTTGGTCACGCACGACCTCGCCATCGCAGCGCGCTGTGCGCGTCGCATCACGCTCGCAGCCGGGCGCATCGCGGCGCTCGACCCGTAGCCCGCTCTCCAAAGACGGGTTAGCCCCCGCGCGCGTCCTGGGGCACTTGAGCCTCGTGCGCCGCGATGTGCGTATTTAACTGCGCACGGATCGTCTCGATCAACTCGGAAGCGCTGAGGCCCACGGGGCCACGGCCGCCCGCGACCAGCTGGTCAGCGGCTGCCCCGTGCAGGTACACCGCTCCTAAGGCCGCGTGCCATGCACCCCAGCCTTGCGCGAGCAGCGCGCCCAAAAGACCGGCGAGCACATCACCCGTGCCCGGTGCCGCGAGTCCTGGGTTTCCCGTCGGATTGATGGCCCAGCTCTGCTCGGGCGATGCAACGACGGTTCCCGCGCCCTTGAGCACCACGTGGGCCTGGAACTCGCGTGCGAGCCGCAACGCTGCAGCAATACGGTCACGCTGGACGTTCGCTACGTCGGAACCGAGCAGACGCGCCGCTTCAAGCGGGTGAGGAGTGAGGACGGTGGCTGCACCACGCGCGCGGACCGACGCGCGCAAGCTTGTGTTTTTGGCCACGGCGTTAAGCGCATCGGCATCCAGTACCAACGGGATGGGGTCTTCAATAAGGCTGTCCAACGTCGCCGGGTCGGGGAGCGGTTCGCCCAGTCCTGGGCCGGCCACGCCCGCTGCAAGCTTGAGACCGGCAAAGTCGGACCGGACCATGAGTTCGGGGTGGAGCCAGTCCACGAACCCAGGATCGTGCCCGGGAGGCGCGACGTAGACGCGACCTGCGCCGCCATAAAGTGCCATCCGTGAACACAGGAGGGCTGCGCCCACCATCCCGCGCGAGCCCGCAAAGATACCCAGGTTGCCGAACTGACCTTTGTTGCTGTTGCGCGCGCGCGCTTTAAGCGCCGCAGCGAAGTCCGCGGGACCGGTGAGAAATCCGACATGGCCCAATGGCTTGGTGCCAAGCAGGTCAATGGTGATCTCGCCAGAGCAATCGGGCCCGTCATTGGTATAAAGACCGGGTTTGGCTCCCAGAAAGCTCACCGTGTGCGTGGCACGGATGGATGCGCCCAGTATCGCGCCGGTATCGGCGGCAAGGCCACTTGGAATATCGATCGCAAGCACCGGGCGCCGCGTCTTCTGCTGCCATTCGTTGACGCGAGCGATCCAGTGGGCGGCGTGCTCCGCGACGGGCTTGTTAAGGCCGATGCCAAAGAGGCCATCAATGACGATGCTAGCGCCTGCGAATTCGAGGGTCTGGACCGCCTCGCCCCCGCTTTCCAGGTAGTGCTGCCACGCGCGTGCCGCGTCCCCGTGATAGACGCTTGCCGCGTCCAAGAGGGCCACCCGCACGGACACCCCCCGCTGGCGCAGCAGCGTCGCTGCGGTCAGGGCATCACCCCCGTTGTTTCCGGGGCCGGCGAGAATCAGGAGCGACCCTCCCCGATCGGACGCCTTCTCCAGGGCGCGGGCGGCAATGCTTGCGCCCGCGAGGTCCATCAAGGCTCCCGGCGCCAGGCCGGCTTGGGCAGTGGCCTCGAGCACGCGTAATTCTGCGGTCAGATAAAGCGGAAAGGACATGGGTTTCCTGCCTTTGGGTACTGCGTCGATACGAGACAGGGTAGCGCAAACCGAGACAGCGCGATCGATGCCTTAGGCAAGGTGGTAGCGCGCCAGGGTCAGTCCCTCGAGGTCGATTTCGGGAGTTCGTCCCGTAATCAGGTCGCAAAGCACCCGTGCCGACCCGCAGGCCATGGCCCAGCCCGTCGAGCCGTGCCCAAGGTTAAGCCACAGGTGCGGCTTGCGCATGGCGCCCAAAAGCGGCGGCCCGTCGGGCAACATCGGCCGCAGACCGCTCCAATAGGTGGCCTGCTGATAGTTTGCCGCCCCCGGAAACCAGTCACGGGCGACCTTGATGAGCGTGGCCAAAGCCGCCTGATTCATGGCGCCCTCCGGGCGGCCGAGTTCGGCCGTTCCCGCAATTCGGATGCGATTGCCCATGCGCGTGATCGCGACCTTGTACGCTTCGTCCATGATCGCGCGCTGCGGCGCAAACGTCGGCTCCTTCACCGGCACCGTCGCTGAATATCCGCGAACCGGATAAAGAGGCACGCGCACGCCGAGCTTGCGCAAAAGGCTTCGGGATTCGACGCCTGCGGCCAGCACCAGGGCGTCGCCAGGAAGGTGCTCCGTCGCCGTGTGGGCGATCGCACCCGCCGAAGTACTCTCTACGCTCGCGACCTCGACGCCAAACCGGTAGCGAACTCCGGCTTTGACCCCGATGTCTTTGAGTTGCTTGGCAAACAGCGGGCAATTGCCGCTCTCGTCATCGGGCAGGTATAACCCCGCGGTGATTTCGCAATCGCTGAGCCCGGGTTCGCGGGCGCGGCATTGGCCCGCATCGAGAATCTCGTGGGCGACACCGCCCGCCTTGAGTATGTCGATACCCGTTTGCGCCATCGTCCAATCGCGCGGCGCGCGAAAAAGCTGCATGTAGCCTTGAGATTGCTCATAACGGAGTTCCAGCGCCTCGCGCAGGACGTGCAACTGGACGCGACTGTAGAACGCAAGACGCTGCATGCGTTCGCGATTACGCCGATAGCGCGCGAGGTCACACTCGCGCAGCCAGCGTCCCACCCACCCCCAGAGCGCCGGGTCCAGGCTGGCTCGCATCACCACGGGAGCATCGCTTTTAAGGAGGTAAGACAGGACCTTGCGCGGCATACCCGGAGCGGCCCAGGGGGTGACCGACCCCGGCGCGATGACGCCCGCGTTGCCAAAACTCGCCTCCTGGGCGACCCCGGAGTTGCGTTCGAGAACGGTGACTTCACAACCGGCAGCGTTCAGGTAATGGGCGGTAGTGACTCCGATGATCCCCGCCCCGACAATAATGACGTGCATCGCAAAGGCATTCCGTGCGCAGGAGGCGCCAAACTACAGTGTTCGCATTATGAGCCCGCCTGAGGACGACTTGTCGAAGGCAGCCAACACAAGTAAATTATCGATAAGATATGCGCATAAATGCGCGCAAAACCGTCGCGAATCGGATTTGGCGACCTCAATGCGAACGTAAACAGGAGTATCCGATGGCCCGAAAAGGAATTGGTGCAGGCGAGCGCGCCCCGGCCGCGAGTGCGCTTGGAACGGCGCCCGTTGCACGTGGGATCGTCTCTTCGGCTCATCTCGTCTCGGAGAGAACGCCCGAGCTCTCTGAACTCGAGTTCGGCATCATCATCTGCTGGAACGCGTACAGCCGCTGGGCGGTACGCTGCATGGCCGCGGCGGGACTGGCGGATCTGACCATTACCGACGTGAACGTCCTGCATCACGTCAATCACCGGGGTCGCAAGAAGAAACTGGCAGATCTATGCCTCATCCAGAATGTCGAGGACACCCACGTGATTAGCTATTCGCTCAAAAAGCTCATGCACCTTGGCGTAGTCGAGAGCGAGCGCCTCGGCAAGGAGGTGCTCTACTCGGTCACGGCCGACGGGCGCGCGGTGGTCGCGCGCTATCGAGAGATCCGTGAGCGCTGTCTCATCGACGGTCTTGTCCCGGATGCGGGCTTAAATACCGACATCGGCGAACTCGCACGACTTTTACGCCGGCTCTCGGGAAACTACGATCAGGCCGCACGGGCGGCTGCCTCGCTCTAAGCGCTTTTGAGTGCTTCGTTGCGCAAGTCCGTCACGAACATCTTCCCGGGCGCATGAGTGATGCAAAACGGCAGCCGACTGGCTTGGATTACCGCCTGCGGCGTCACGCCGCAGGCCCAAAAGACCGGGAGCTCACCGGGTAGGATTGCGACGGGATCGCCATAGTCCGGGTGCGCGAGATCGAAGATGCCCAAGGCTTCCGGATGGCCGATGTGCACCGGCGCGCCATGCACTTTTGGAAAGCGCGCCGAGATCTCGACCGCCCGAGTGACGTCGGCGCTCGCGAGGGGACGCATGCTGACCACGAGATTTCCGAACAGCCGCCCTGCCGCAGCGCACGGGCGGTTGGTGCGGTACATGGCGACGTTCAGGCCTTCTTCGACATGCCGCAGGCGTAAGCCTTCAGCCATGAGCGCGGCCTCAAACGAGAAGCTGCAGCCGATCAGAAAGCTTACGAGATCATCGCGCCAGAGATCGTCGATGGCGGTGGGTTCGGCTACGAGCTCACCGTCTTGATAGACCCGGTATGCGGGCAAATCAAATCGAATGTCGGCACCTGGGCTGCTCGGCGGCAAGACCACCCCGGGCTCGAGGACCTCGATCAACGGGCAGGGTTTGGGATTGCGCTGGCAAAACAAAAGGAAATCAAAGGCGAACTCGCGGGGCAGGATGACGAGATTCGCTTGCACAAACCCCGCGGCAACGCCAGCGGTGGGCGCCTGCCACTCACCGCTTCGGCAAAGTGCGCGCAGCTGGGCAGGCGTCAGAAAATGGGGGGAATGTGCATCGATCTGCATGACCTAGACTCCCAAATAGGCCTTCTTCACCTTGTCGTTGACGAGCAGATCCGGACCTGTCCCCTCGAGCACGATGCGGCCGGTCTGGATTACATAGGCGTAGTTCGCGATGGCGAGCGCCTTGTGCAGGTTTTGCTCGACGAGCAGGATCGACACGCCGCGCCGGTTCACTTCCTGGATGGTCTCGAGCACCTTGGTCACAAAGCGCGGAGCGATGCCCCAGGAGGGCTCATCGAGCATGAGCAGCTTCGGGCGCGCCATGAGGCCCCTCCCGATGGCCAGCATCTGCTGCTCACCGCCGCTCATCGTGCCCGCCAACTGGGAGCGACGTTCCTTCAGAATCGGAAACCAGTCGAAGACCTGCTCAAGACTCGCGCCGATTTCCGCTTTGTCCCTGCGGCGGTAGGCTCCAAGCTCGAGATTGCGCTCGACGCTCAGTCGGCCAAACAGGCGGCGCCCTTCGGGAACGAGCGACAGGCCGAGCGCCACGCGATCGTGTGCTGCAATGCCCGCAATCGGCTGTCCGGCGAGGCGGATCTCGCCCCCGTCGAGCGCGTTTAGGCCCGCGATCGCGCGAAGCGTCGTGGATTTGCCGTTGCCGTTGCCGCCGATGAGGGCAACGATCTGGCCGTCTGCGACGTTCAGGCTCACCTGCGTGATGGCGGGCACCTTGCCGTAGCTGACTCCCACATTGCGGACTTCTAGCACATCAGGCTCCAAGATACGCCGCGACCACGAGCGGATTATTCGCCACCTCTCCAGGCGGGCCTTCGGCGAGTTTGCGCCCATAGTCAAGTACCACGATACGATCGGCGATGGGCATGATGCCTTCAAGCACATGTTCAACGACGAGACAGGCCACGCCGCGATCGCGGATCTTCAAGACCACATCCACGGCCTCCTTGACCTCCGACGGATTTAACCCGGCCATCACCTCGTCAAGGAGCAAGACAGCAGGCTCGATCGCCAAAGCGCGCGCGACGGCGAGCCGGCGCTGTTCGCTGATAGTCAAGCTCGCGGCCGGGATGTCGGCAAGGCGGGCGAGACCCACGAAGTCCAGGCATTGGCGGGACCGGGCGCGCGCGCCAGCGAGTCCGTGGTTCTTTAGGATCGCAGCCACCATGACGTTTTCGACCGCCGTCATGCTGCCAAAGGTGCGTGCGATCTGAAATGTGCGGCCCACGCCCAGGCGTGCGCAGGCCTCGGGAGAGCTACCGGAGAGCCTTTTCGCGCCCAGCCAGATGGATCCGCTGGTGGGGACCGCGTAGCCTGCGATGCAATTAAACAAGGTGGTCTTGCCCGCGCCGTTTGGGCCGATCAGCCCAACCACCTGGCCGGGTTCCACGTCAAAGGAGATGTCTTCGTTGGCAATGAGGCCGCCGAAGCGCTTCGTGACATGCTCAACGCGTAACAGACTCATTGGCGCGCCGTCCCCATGCGTGGGCGAGTACGTCTGGCGCGCCACGCCGAGACCCAGCCCAAGACACCCTGCGGATAGTAGACGGCAATGAAGACAATGAGGAGGGCGTAGATCACGAGGTCGCCGCCGCGGCCCGTGCCCCCGAAGACGCTGCGCGTCGTATGTTCGATGAAAGTCAGGATTGCGGCCCCAACGACGGGGCCAAAAAGGGTGCCGACACCGCCCAGGATTGCGCACAGCGCCATCTTGATCGACAGCCCGGTCGAGAGCACCGAAGCAGGGTCGATGTAGAGTTCCTTCTGCGCGTAGAGGCTGCCACCCATTCCCGTCAGAAAGCTACTGACGACGAGTGCGAGTTGCTTGTAGCGAGCGACGGGAACTCCGACGCTGCGGGCGGCGTCCGGATCGTCTTTGATGGCCCGAAAATAATATCCGATGAAACTGCGCTCGATCCCCCAGTTCACCCCGATCGTTAGGGCAAGTAGTGCGAGCGCGAGATAGTAATAGGGAAGTTTGCCGGAGAAGACCATGGTCGCGATCCCTTCCCGATCCATGGGAAGGGTCAGGCCGACGGCCCCTCCTGCGAAGTCCCAGTTGGTAAAGAGGATCTGCATGATCTCGGCGACGGCAATCGTGGCCATGGCGAAATAGTGTCCTCGAAGGCGAAAGCAGGACCATCCGATCGGCAGACTCACGAGGGCCGCGATGGCGCCCGCCAAGAGCATGCCCAACCAGGGGTTCACGCCATAGCGCAGGTAGAGCAGGGTCGAACTGTAGGCGCCAACGCCATAGAAGGCGGCATGCCCCAGGGATACCTGCCCAGCGTAGCCGCCAACGATGTTCCAGGCCACGCCCAGCTGGGCGGCCATGAGCGCGAGGATGAAGAGGTTCTGCTGGCTTGGATTGCTCCAGATCCAGGGAAGCGCCAGAAGTAACCCCACGAGCATGCACGGAGCCAGTGCAATCCCGAGATAGCGTCGCGCCGTTTTGGAGCCGTTGGCTTCGGAAAGAGAAGGCAGGACCTTGGGTTCACTCATGATTTGCCCAGAAGCCCTTGAGGCCGAATCATGAGAACCAAGAGGAACAGACCCAAAACGACGGCCATCTTGTACTGGGGGCCCACGAGAAGCCCTCCCATCACTTCGACGACCCCCACGAGAATTCCGGCCCAAAGGGCTCCGGTTACGCTCCCAAAGCCCCCCAGGTTGACGACGACGAAGGCGATCAGGATGAAATTGGCCCCGACCTCAGGAAAGATCGGAAAGAAGGTGGAAAGCAGCGCGCCTGCAACGCCGGCGCAGGCGGCGCCCAGTCCCCAGGCCAGCATGAACATGCGATCCGAGTCGATGCCCATCAATTTCGCGGCCTCGCGATCGGCTGCGGTCGCCTCGAGAGCCACGCCAGTACGCGTGCGGGTCAGGAACACGTACACAAGCAGCGTCACCACGACGGCGCCCAACCCCGCCGCCAGTTGGGGCAATCCGAGCTGAATGCCCCCGAGGGCAACTGTCCCGGATACGACGGACTTGGGGATCATGCGGAAATCGGGCTTCCAAAAAAATTGGGCGAGGCCCCGAAAGAGAATCATGAGCCCAAAGGTGGTGAAGATCTGCGAGAGCATCGGTGCATTCAAGATGCGTTGAATGACGATCTTGTAGACCAGAACCCCGAGGGCGAAGAGCACGAGGGTTGTGACGGGCAGCGTCCAGATCGGATCGAGGGCGAACAGTGCAAACAACCAGAAGCTCGCGTACATGCCGAACATCAAGAATTCGCCGTGGGCGAAATTGACGACATCCATGACACCGAAGATGATGGTCAGACCGACCGCCACGAGGGCGTAGACCAGACCGATGAGCACGCCCGAGGCGAGGGCCTGAAGAACGATCTCGGCGTTCACGAAAACGCCTATCTTGCCAAGAGGGGCTGGGCTTCGTCCCGGCGCCCAGCAAACCGAAACGGCGCCGCGTTGCGAGCCTGTTCTTGGGAGCGGGCGCTTCTCATTTCCTCTGATCCCATTTGGGCATCGGCCAGACAAGATCGTGCGCGGCCAGCTCGAAGGGCCACACGGTCGTGTACTTGCCGTCGATGATCTGGACCAGAATCCCCGAGCCCAAGGTATTTTGCCCGGTGCCATCGAACTTCACACCCTTCCAGGGCATGATGAGCTTGTCCGCCGGAAGATTCGTCTCGCTTAAGGCCTTGCGGATCGCCTCCGGATCGGTCGAACCAGCCCGGTTGATGGCGTCAGCGAGCACGATGAGTCCTGTGAACGTGCGCGCCGAGTTGCCGGTGAAATTGGCCTTGTAGCGACTGAAATAAAGGTCGTTGACCTGCTTGATCAGGGGGTTGTGCGAAGCCAGGTCCAACGCCCAGACCTCACGGCTGATCACGTACTCCGCGTCCTTGCCCAGGGTGCGGATGAATTCCGTATCGGAAAAGCCCGCGTCGTTGGCCAAAATCATGTCGGGTGTCACGCCCAGGTCCTTGTAGGTGCGCATCGACAGGAGCGCATCGCCCAGATAGGAGGCCTGCATGATGACCTGCGGATTGCCCGCTTTTTCGGTCTGGACCTCGGAGGTCAGCTGGGTGCTGTTGGCCGGGTAGTTCACCGAAGCGACGACCTGGTACCCCTGCTCTTGCGCAAGCCGATTCTCGAGTTTGGTGGTCTCCGTACCAAAGAGCGTGTTCTCGTTGAATAGTCCGAGGCGTTTGACCTCGATACCCTTTTTCGCCTTTAATTCCTTCAGGAATTCGAAGAAGTTGTTGATGAACAGATCGTCGTGCGGGGTGGTCCTGAAAAACCATTTGTAGCCCCGCGCGGTCAAATTGGCCGACGAGGATTCGGCATTGAGAAACGGGATCTTGTAGCGCTCGGCAACCTGGCTTGCGGTCGCTGTGACATTGCTGTTGTAGCAGCCCAGCAATGCGACGACCTTCTCCTCATTGATGAGTCGCTCGGCCTCGGTGCTGCCGATTTGTGGATTGCTCTGATGGTCGGCGAAGACGAGCTTGATCTTCGCTCCCTTTAGATTGGGCAGGCCGCCGCCCGAGGAAAAGGGCAGGTTGGGAATGCCCTTGACGCCGTCGTTGATGACCTCGACTGCCAGCTCGAGAGCGTGCTTTAACTCGGCACCGGTCGCAGCCGCCGGGCCGCTTAGGGGATAGATCACGCCGATGCGAACTTCCTGCTGCGACCAGGCAGGCAAAGTGAACCAGGAAAGGGCGCAACACAATG
>JBEKVI010000015.1:0-82188 GCA_049514215.1 Burkholderiaceae bacterium | reverse complement strand
GCCGGGCTTGAGCAGTTTCGCTTTGCCACCGAGGCCGAGATCATCGAATGGTTCGGCACGCCTCCCGGCTATCTCGGGCCGGTGGCCACCCTTCGTCCGGTCGAGCTTCTCGTGGATCGCAGCGTCGCGGTGATGAGCGATTTCGTGGCGGGGGCCAATGCAGCCGATTTTCACTTGACCGGAATTAACTGGGGCCGGGATCTGCCCGAACCTCGCGTAGCCGACCTGCGCAATGTGGTCGCAGGGGACCCCTCCCCCGACGGACGGGGCAAGCTCGAACTGTGCCGCGGCATCGAAGTCGGGCACATCTTTCAGCTGGGCACCACCTATTCAGCCAAGCTTGGCGCCACTTATCTGGACGAGTCGGGTCGGGCCCAACCCATTCAGATGGGTTGCTACGGGATTGGCATCACGCGGATCGCAGGCGCTGCCATCGAGCAGAATTTCGATGATCGAGGGATTGTCTGGCCGATCGCCATCGCGCCATTCCAAGTCGTGATCTGTCCGGTGGGCTTGGGCAAGAGCGAAGCGGTGCGCGAGGCGGCCGAAGCGCTCTATGCCCAATTGCTCGATGCCGGCGTGGAGGTCATCCTCGATGACCGCGATGAGCGGCCAGGCGTTATGTTTGCTGACTGGGAGCTGATCGGCGTGCCCGTTCGCGTGACGGTGGGCGAGCGCGGTCTCAAGGACGGCAACCTCGAAATCCAGAGGCGTGTGGCGGCACCCAAAGGCGCGACGGCCCCGGCGGATCGGAGCTTGGGCGTGCTACAGGTCGCCCCTGAGCGTGCGGCCGAACACGTCCTGGGCCTTCTACGAGAAGCCTCGCCGCTGCGGTGAGCCCCCGACAGCCAACAGGTCTCTGGGGACGACTGGCCGGCTGGTTCTTGGCGGCTCTCGCCTTAGGGCCTGGCTTGGCACTGGGCGGTGCCCAGCAGTATGAGCCCCTTTCGGTTTCGGTCAAGACGGCGCTTTCGGCTTCGATCTCGGACGCGCAGCCCCCGCGCGTGCCCTTCGAAAATGTCCAGGAACACCTCGCCTATCTCGAATGGCTCGCCGAGATGTCCAACCGCCTGAAGGGGAAGCAGCCGAACTTTCTCGTGCGGCGCGATCTGCTCGAAACCGTCTACTACGAGGCCAAACGGGCCGGGCTGGAGCCCGCGCTCATGCTGGGGTTAATCCAGGTCGAGTCCAATTTCCGGAAGTACGCAGTCAGTTCGGCCGGGGCACGCGGGCTCACGCAGGTCATGCCCTTCTGGGTCGACCTCATCGGTGATGGCGACTCGCGCAAGCTCTTTAACCTGCGCGTGAACATTCGCTTTGGCTGCGTCATCCTGCGCCACTACCTCGACGAGGAGCAGGGCAGTCTTTTCCGGGCGCTGGGGCGCTATAACGGATCGCTCGGCCAGGCGCAGTACCCCAACATGGTCCTGGCGGCCTGGAAAAACTGGGAATACCAACCTCAACTGGCCCCGTCCTTACCCACTTCCGTGGCGCTTCCGGCGGCCGCCACGCTCGTCAAATAAGAAGGTGAAGAACCTGCACGCTGCGCAGGCAGCGTGTTGATTCGGATCTGCCTTAGCGCATGCCGGGAAGCCCGCCACGAACGCTGCGCATGAGTTTGGCGAGCCCGCCTTTTTGCAGCTGCTTCATCATGCCTTGCATCTGGTCGAACTGCTTTAGCAGCCGATTGACCTCCTGCACCGGGACGCCCGCTCCAGCGGCGATGCGGCGCTTGCGCGAGGCCTTGATCAAATCCGGCTTGGAGCGCTCAAGCGGGGTCATGGCGTTGATGATGCCTTCCATGCGGCGCGTCTCGCGCTCGGCGCGCGCCATATCAGCCTGACCGGCTGCCGCCTGCATCTGCGCCGGGAGCTTGTCGAGCACGCCTCCAAGCCCTCCCATCTTCTTCATCTGCTGCAGCTGCGACTTGAAGTCCTCCAGATCGAAGCGATGCCCCGAGCGCATCTTCTTGGCGAGCTTTTGCGCCTCCTCGGTGTCCACATGACGTTGCGCGTCCTCGACGAGCGCCATGATGTCGCCCATGCCCAGGATGCGGCTGGCCATGCGCTCCGGATGGAACGTCTCGAGGCCATCGAGCTTTTCGGCTACTCCCACGAACTTGATCGGCTTGCCGGTGACAAACCGCACCGAGAGCGCCGCGCCCCCGCGCGAGTCCCCGTCGAGCTTGGTGAGCACGATGCCGGTCAAGGGGAGCGCGTCGGCGAAGGCTTTGGCCGTGTTCACCGCATCCTGGCCGGCCATGGCGTCGACCACGAAGAGGGTTTCGGCCGGATTGATCGCGCGGTGGATGGCGGCGATCTCGGCCATCATTTCAGCATCGATGGCGAGCCGGCCTGCGGTGTCGACCAAAAGGACGTCGTGGTAGTGCTTTTTCGCCCAGTCGATGGCCGCAAGGGCGATGGCCACGGGTTCTTGCGACGCATCGGATGGAAAGAAATCGGCGTCCACCTGGGCTGCGACCGTCTTTAATTGCTCGATGGCGGCGGGCCGATAGATGTCGGCTGAAACGACCAGGACCTTCTTTTTCTGCTGACGCAACAGGCGCGCGAGCTTGCCCACGGTGGTAGTTTTGCCGGCACCTTGCAGACCGGCCATCAGGATCACCGCGGGAGGCGTGACGGCCAGATGCAGGCTCGACGCCTCCGGCCCTAGGTCGCCACCGATGATGGAGGTCAGTTCGCTTTGGACCACGCCCACGAGCGCCTGACCGGGCGACAGGCTCGCCTGCACCTCGGCACCCAAGGCGCGCTCTTTGACGCGCGCGATGAACTCCCGCACGACCGGCAGCGCGACGTCGGCCTCCAGCAGCGCGAGGCGCACTTCGCGCAGCATCTCGGCGGTGTTGGCTTCGGTAAGCCGCGCTTCGCCGCGCATGGTCTTGACGACGCGCGCAAGGCGCTGGGATAGGGTATCGAGCATGGGATTGGATCGGCCTAGACAATGGGCCGCATGGGCTGGTGTAAACTCAAACGATGCTCATTTTACTGTATGCCGTGGTCAGCATCGGCTATCTGGTATTGGCGGTTTGGGCCTGGCAAAGTGCGCTCGCTAGAACCGGATCGACTGCCCTTCTGGCTGCGCCGGCGCCCATTTCCGCCTCGGCGCGCGCCTTCGGCCTTTTGGAGCGCCTCTGTCTTTTCACGGTCTGGGTGCTGCATCTTTGGCTTTTGGGCCTGGACTTTCGCGGTCCTGAAGGCATCCGCTTTGGCTTCGCCTCGGCGTTGTCGGCCACCATGTGGGTCGCTGTGGCGGTATTTTGGGTCGAGAGTCTTTACTATGCCCTCTCGAGTATGCGCCTTTTAATCCTGCCGATTGCCGGCCTGTGCGCGCTCTTGCCCTTGTGGTTTCCCGGGACCTCGGCGCTGACCGCCGCCAATGCCACGCGCAACCCGGCCTTTGACGCCCATATCGTCGTCGCTCTGGCGTCCTACAGTCTTTTGACCATCGCAGCGCTGCACGCCCTTTTGATGGCGGCGTTGGATCGCTGGCTCCATCGCACCGAGATGAGCGACCGACACAGGCAGGGCCTGTGGGATCACTTGGAAGGCGCCATTTTGGGCCAGTTGCCGCCACTTCTGACGATGGAGAGCCTTCTGTTCCGCTTAGTTGCGCTCGGATTTGCGCTCCTCACGTTGACGGTGCTCACAGGCATCGTGTTTCACGAAGCCCTCTTCGGCAGCCCCCTGACTTTTGACCACAAGACCGTCTTTACCCTGATTTCGTGGTTCATCTTCGGAGCGCTCTTGTTCGGCCGCAGGCTCTATGGCTGGCGCGGCCGCGTCGCGCTGCGCTGGACGCTCTCGGGCTTTGTCGCCATGTTCTTGGCCTACGCCGGCAGCCGCTTCGTTCTCGAAGTCGTGCTGCACCGTATCTAGGGAGGCGGCGTGGCCCGCGTGGTGCTGTTTCTGTTGCTGGCCATTGGCGGCTGGTGGTTATTCTGGAGCCAGGGCCGTCCCAAGAATACGACCCCTCGCACGCGAGGCCGGCGCGCCGACCGCTCGGCGGCGCCCATGCTGCAATGCGCCTACTGCGGGGTGCACTTCCCGGTTGAAGACGCCCTAAACTCCCGCGACGGGCGCCACTTTTGCAGTCTCGCGCACCAACAATCGGCCCTCCATGCTGATACCGAATAGCAGCTACCTACCCAATCCGGGAATCTCGTTTTGGGTGTCGCTGCGCTACTTCAGCTTCTCCCGTCTTGTGGTGGTGGTGCTGCTGGCGCTGACCATGGTGCTTTCCGGCGGCTCCGATGAGACTGCCTCGACCGCCAACGGCTGGTTCGAGCGCACGCTCATCGCCTACGGGGTGTTTGGCGCGATGTTCAGTTACCTGGCGAGCGTCCATCACCGCAGGTTCTACCTACAACTGGTCGCCCAGCTCATTCTCGACCTGGTGGCCATCACCTTTTTGATGCATGCCACAGGCGGGGTGCGCGGGGGCATCGGCGTGCTCTATCTTTTACCCATTGCCGGCGCCTCGGTGATGAGTCCTCTCCTTTTGTCGGCGGGATTTGCCGCGGCGGCAACGATCTCGATTCTCGGCGAGACGGCAGTCCACAATCTGTCGGGCGAGGGCAATCCGGCCAGCACCCTGCAAGCCGGCCTCTACGGCATCGCCTGCTTTGCCATTGCCCTGGTCATCAATCGTCTGGCCGCTCGGCTCATGGCCCAGCAGGCGATTGCCCAGCGACGCGGCGTGGATCTGGAGCGTCAGATCGAGATCAATCGGCTGGTCGTGGCTGACATGCAAGACGGCGTTCTGATCCTGGCCGAGGACGGCAGCCCGAGCGCCCTAAATCCGGCCGCAGCGCGCATGCTGCGCGTGGCCAATCCGGAGAACCTCGTGCGACTGGGCTGGCGCGATGACCCGGTGGGACGGCGCATCCACGATCACTTCGTCGCTTGGCTCCAGTGGCCAGGTACCGTAGCCGAGACCTTTGAATTGACGATTGGCGCCGATGAGACCGAGGAAGCCGGCATTGCCGTGGAACGGCTTCGCGCCCGCTTTGTCTCGGCCCAGAGAAATCAGGCCGCCGGGGGCCACGTGCTCTTTCTGGAAGACTTGCAGCGCGTCGACGAGCGGGCGCAGCAGCTCAAACTGGCTTCGATGGGCAGGCTCACCGCCAGCATCGCGCACGAGATCCGGAATCCCTTGGCGGCCATCAGCCACGCGAGTGCCTTGCTCGCCGAGGCAATGACGCAGGGCCCCGATATGCGGCTTTTGAAGATCGTGCAGGACAATACGCGCCGCCTGGATCGCATCGTCGAGAACATCTTGCAGCTCTCAAGGCGTGGTCCGGTGCAGGCCGATCAGATCGATCTGCCGGATTTCCTTGCCGAGGTACTCGAAGAGTTCTGTCGCGATCACGGCTATGCGGCCTCGGCCGTCGACGTCTCGATCTACGCGCGTCCGGTTCTCTACTTTAACCGCGACCATCTGCGTCAGGTGGTGATCAATCTGCTGCAAAACGCGGCACGCCACGCCAGCGGCAGCGAGGCCAGCATCAGCGTTGTCGTGGTCCCGGTTGTACCCACCGATTCCCGCAGTTCGAAGTCGCGCAGCGCCTTGCCACCCCGCGATGTGGAACGCATCGAGCTCATCGTGCAGGATGACGGCACGGGCATCGATGCCGAAACCCGTCGTCACCTTTTCGAGCCATTCTTTACCACGCATCACCGGGGCACGGGCTTGGGACTCTACCTCGCCCGGGAGTTGTGCTTGGCGAATGGGGGCACGCTAGGGTATGTTCCGAATGCGGACCTCTCCAAAAAGGGAGGGTTCGTGATCAATGCCGCCGGCTGGCTCGACCAGTCGTTCGAGGAAGCGCGCCCTGGCGCGGTAAAAACGGATCATTCAATCGATGACTAGCCCGGCCCCCAGTGCGTCGCGCTCCTTTCCGCGGGTGCTCGTCGTCGATGACGAGCCTGATCTGCGCGAACTGCTCGAGATCACCCTCGTGCGCATGGGGCTTGATGTCGATAGTGCTGCGACTGCCCAGGCCGCGCGCGAGGCGCTCGCGCGCACTTCCTACGCACTGTGTCTGACCGACATGCGCCTGCCCGATGGCTCGGGGATGGAGCTCGTCGAGACCATTGCGCGCGAATTCCCGGCCACGCTTGTGGCCGTCATCACCGCCTTCGGAAGTACCGACAACGCGGTGGCGGCCTTAAAGGCCGGCGCGTTCGACTATCTGTCGAAGCCGGTTTCACTGGAACAATTGCGCAATCTCGTCCAGGCCGCCGTGCAATCGTTTCGCGCGAGCGCCGAACGCCCCGCGGTCCGCCCACCCCCCAAGGATGCGGCCAGCAGTAAGGCCGACGCGGCCAGCGGGGACGTGCTGGCGCGCCTTTTGGGAGAGTCTGCGGCGATTCGCGACGTGCGCGCCTTGATCCGGCGCGTGGCGCGGTCTCAGGCGCCGGTTGCCATCAGCGGCGAGTCCGGCAGCGGCAAGGAGCTTGTGGCCCGGGCCATCCACAGTTGCAGCGGACGGCGCGACGGGCCATTTGTAGCGGTCAATTGCGGTGCGATCCCGGAGCAGCTGATGGAGGCGGAGTTCTTCGGATATCGCAAGGGCGCTTTCACCGGGGCCGACAGCGATCGCGACGGTCACTTTCAGACGGCACGCGCCGGTACGCTCTTTCTGGACGAAGTCGCCGATCTGCCTTTGCCCATGCAAGTGAAGCTCTTGCGTGCGATCCAGGAGCGTTCCGTTCGACGG
Source organism: Burkholderiaceae bacterium (assembly GCA_049514215.1). Classification (GTDB taxonomy): domain Bacteria; phylum Pseudomonadota; class Gammaproteobacteria; order Burkholderiales; family Burkholderiaceae_D; genus BOG-994. The sequence continues at coordinate 75,449 of JBEKVI010000015.1, read as the reverse complement.
GTGGGCGGCATGACCGAAGAGCAACTCGATGTGCGGCTGGTTAGTGCGACCCATCAAAATCTCGCCCAGCTGGTCAGTCAAGGTCGCTTTCGTCAGGATTTGTTCTATCGCTTGAACGTCATCGATATCCGGATTCCGCCTCTGCGCGATCGGCGTGATGATATTCCGCTGCTTGCGCACCACATCCTGAAGCAACTCGCGCCGAACATGGTGCTCACCGACGCCGCCGTCGAAAAGCTCGCCGCCTATGCCTTCCCGGGCAACGTGCGCGAATTGGGCAATATTCTCGAGCGCTCAAGCGCCTTCTCCGAGACCGGTGTCATCGATGCAAGCGATCTCGAACTGGCCCATCTGAGCAATGCGCAGCCGAGCGAGGCGCCCCCCTTTGCGGCCCCGGCGCCGGAGGGCACAGCGAGCGCTCCGAGTGAGGCGCCTGCGCCGGCTTCGGTGCCCAATGTCCTCGGGTTTCACGGGACGCTTCCCGAGCATCTGGATCGCATTGAAAAGGAAGTCATCGAACGCGCCCTTGCGCAAACGCGCTACAACCGCACTGCCGCAGCGGAGCTTTTGGGCATCACGTTTCGACAACTGCGCTATCGCATGCAGCGACTCAATATTCAATGAGGCAGACCGAGGCGACTCGCTTGGGCCAAAGAGCAGGCCCAAGCGTGCCTGGCCCTGACGCTTCGGTCTCCTAGCCGTGGCGCGATCGGCCAACTGGCATCTGGACGATCAGGGCTGGTGCCGCGCAGCCACCCGCGTGCCTTCGCCCAACTTCGACGACAGGCCCTCTGGGGTCGCGATCGAACTGCTCGTCATCCATTGCATAAGTCTTCCGCCAGGCGAATTCGGCGGACCGTCGGTGCTGGATCTGTTCACGAACCGACTCGACTGGGGTGCGCACCCGTATTTCGAACAGATCCGCGGCCTGAAGGTTTCCGCACATTTTTTGGTGCGTCGCGATGGGCAGCTGATCCAGTTCGTTGCCTGCACCAAGAGGGCCTGGCACGCGGGGGTCTCGCACTTCGAGGGCCGCGACCGATGCAACGATTTCTCCATCGGCATTGAATTGGAAGGGATCGACACGCTCGGGTTCGAGCCCGTCCAATATGAGGTTCTCGCCCGCGTGGCCCGCAGCCTCGCCAAGGCCTATCCGCTCGCGGCCGCAGCCGCGCACAGCGAGATCGCGCCCGGTCGCAAGAGCGATCCCGGAGCGCTTTTCGAGTGGTCCCGTTTTCTCGAATCCGGGCACGTCCCGCTCAGGCGCATGCGCGTCTGAGCGCAGCAAGGATAGACAGCCGCCCGGTGCTCGATTGCGCAAAAATCCTTGATCGTTTGCGCAGCGCAGAGTGCATGCTGTGGGCAACATTGTGGACTACTTGTGCAGAACAGGTGGATAGCCTGTGGAGCACGATCGCGTCGACGAAAGAACTTGCGTCCATGGCACTTGGCTACTAGAATTAGTATCCAGAGGGTGGCGATCTACTATAGGTAGTGGCCCGCAGTCTTGGCTCGATGTAGTAGCTCAATCCAATCTTCCTAGGTGAGACCGAAAGAATGGCTGACACTGGAATGGCGCATCGCCGCCGCTTTGAAGGATCTCCAACCACCCTCGTCGGATCCTTCTTCATCCAGGCCACAGAACTCCCTCTTGCCAAGCTAGGCCAACTCCGTCTTTCAAAATTCGCCAGTCGGCTCCTCATCTAGCCGGTCGGGGATCCTCCCCCGTCATTGCGAAAGACGTCAGTTCAAACAATTAGTCGAACAAATCGGAGGTGCACATGCAATGGTCCAATCAGACGGCAGCCGGTCAATCCAATCCACTTCCGCCGGCGGGTTCCTTAACCACCTTGGGCGGTCTCGCAGCGGGTCGGGCGGAATTCACGGACTACAAGGTAATTCGAAGAAATGGCGCGGTGGTCGGCTTTGAGCCCGCCAAGATTTCGATCGCCTTGACCAAGGCCTTTCTTGCGGTCAACGGCGGTCACGGTGCCGCCTCGGCGCGCATCCGGGAAGTCGTCGAAGCGCTCACCGGCGGGGTGGTGGGCTCGCTCATGCGTCGTATGCCTTCGGGCGGCACAGTCCATATCGAAGATATCCAGGACCAGGTTGAACTGGCCCTCATGCGGGCGGGCGAACACGAAGTGGCGCGCTCCTATGTCCTCTACCGGGAACGCCGCGCGCAAGAGCGCGCACAAAACCGCAAAGAAGGAGACGCTGCGCAGACGCCGCAGTTGCATGTCATCGAAAACGGACAGCGCGTCCCCTTCGATGCCGCGCGCATTCGCTCGCTCATCGAGGCGGCCTGCGAGGGTCTCACCGAGTTTGTGGATCCGACCGTGATTGTGGCCGAGACCATCAAGAACCTCTACGACGGGGTGCCGATCGAGGAGGTCCACAAGTCGGCCATTCTCGCGGCCCGCTCGCAGCTCGAGAACGATCCTGCCTACAGCAAGGTCACGGCACGGCTCCTGCTGCACACCGTTCGCAAGGAAGTCCTTCACGAAGAGGTCGATCAGGCCGGGATGCAGGCCCGCTACGCGCTCTATTTCCCGAAATTCATCAAGCGCGGGATCGACGTCGAGCTCTTGGACGAGCGTCTGGCCCAGTACGATCTGGCCAAGCTCGCCAAGGCGCTCGACGCACGGCGTGACCTGCAGTTCGACTATATCGGACTGCAGACGCTCTACGACCGGTACTTTCTGACAGACCGTTCCGACTCTTTTAGCAAGGACGGACGGCGTATCGAACTGCCCCAGGCCTTTTTCATGCGCGTGGCCATGGGGCTCGCGCTCAACGAGATTGACCGCGAGACGCGCGCCGTGGAGTTCTACGAGATCCTCTCGCGCTTTGACTTCATGAGCTCGACGCCAACCCTCTTTAACGCCGGGACCCGCCATTCTCAGCTGTCGTCGTGCTATTTGACGACGGTCGCCGACAACCTCGACGGAATCTACGAATCGATCAAGGAAAACGCCCTCCTGGCCAAATACGCAGGAGGACTGGGCAACGACTGGACCCCGGTGCGCGCCATGGGCTCGCACATCAAGGGAACCAACGGCGAGTCCCAGGGCGTGGTCCCGTTTTTGAAAGTCGTCAACGACACCGCCGTGGCGGTGAACCAGGGCGGCAAGCGCAAGGGCGCGGTGTGCTGCTATCTGGAGACCTGGCACCTCGATGTCGAGGAATTTCTCGAGCTGCGCAAGAACACCGGCGACGATCGGCGCCGCACCCACGACATGAACACGGCCAACTGGATTCCGGACCTGTTCATGAAGCGGGTCATGGAGAACGGGGAGTGGACCCTGTTTTCGCCTTCGTCGGTTCCCGATCTCCATGAAAAAGTGGGGCGCGCGTTCGAGGAAGCGTATCTGCGCTATGAGGAAAAGGCGGCGCGGGGCGAACTGAAGCCCTTCAGGAAGGTCCAGGCCACGGCGCTGTGGCGCAAGATGCTCTCCATGCTCTTTGAGACGGGGCATCCCTGGATCACCTTCAAGGACCCCTGCAATATCCGGTCCCCGCAGCAGCACCGGGGGGTGGTGCATTCGTCGAACCTGTGCACCGAGATCACCTTGAACACCAACGAAGCCGAGATCGCCGTGTGCAATCTGGGCTCGGTGAATCTGGTCGCCCACATGGCCCGCCAGGCGGATGGCCGCTTTGCGCTCGACCACATCAAGCTGCAGAAAACCGTGCGCACGGCGATGCGCATGCTCGATAACGTCATCGACATCAATTACTACGCGGTCAACAAGGCACGGGATTCGAACCTGCGCCATCGACCGGTCGGCCTTGGGATCATGGGCTTCCAGGACTGCCTGCACCTGTTGCGCCTGCCCTATGCTTCCGAGGGGGCGGTCGAATTCGCCGACCGTTCCATGGAAGCCGTGTGCTATTTCGCCTACTGGGCATCGACCGAGCTGGCCGAGGAACGGGGACGCTACTCGAGCTACCGCGGTTCGTTGTGGGATCGCGACATCCTGCCGCAGGATACGATAAAGCTCCTGGCCGAAGAGCGTGGCGGCTACGTCGAAGTGGATGCCTCCACGAGCATGGACTGGGATGCGCTGCGCGAGCGCATCCGCCAATTCGGCATGCGCAACTCGAACTGCATCGCGATTGCGCCAACAGCCACGATCTCGAACATCATCGGCGTATCGGCGTGCATCGAGCCGACCTTCGAAAACCTCTACGTCAAATCCAACCTGTCGGGCGAATTCACGATCGTCAACGACTACCTGGCGCGCGACCTCAAGAAGCTCGGTCTGTGGGACGAGGTCATGGTCGCTGATCTGAAGTTCTTTGACGGCAGCCTCGCCAAGATTGACCGCGTGCCGCAGGAATTGCGCCTGATCTATGCGACCGCCTTCGAGGTCGAACCCAAGTGGCTGGTCGAGGCCGCCTCGCGCCGGCAAAAATGGATCGACCAGGCCCAGTCGCTGAACATCTATATGGCCGGCGTGTCGGGAAAGAAGCTCGACGAGACGTACAAGCTGGCGTGGCTGCGCGGCTTGAAGACGACCTACTACCTGCGCACGCTGTCGGCCTCGAGCGCCGAGAAATCGACGGGCCGGGGAGGCGAACTCAATTCGGTCCCGGTCGATGGCGGCTTGGGCGCCCGCGCCTCCTCGGCCGGACCCCAGGCCCTACCTGAGCCCGAGATCCTAGGCCAGGTTTGCATGCTCAAACCAGGCGATGCGGGATTCGATGAATGCGAAGCCTGTCAGTAACGGGCCAGGCGAACGAGACGACGCAAGCCATCAGCACTTAACTTGGGTGGAGAACCAAAACTATGCTTTCCTGGGATGACGAATCACACGCGCTACCTCAACCGGCGGTTTTTGCCCGCGAACCCCAGGTGCTGCACGCGCCCCTGGGATCAGAGCGAGCGAGGGGCCTGGAGTCGACCGAGGACCCCGGCGCGCGCCGCGTCAACGCGGCCGACAAGCGCATCATCAATGGCAAGACCGATGTCAATCAGCTCGTCCCCTTCAAGTACAAATGGGCCTGGGAGAAGTACCTGGCGGGCTGCGCGAACCATTGGATGCCGCAGGAAATCAACATGTCGCGCGACATCGCGCTCTGGAAGAACCCCCACGGACTGACCGAGGACGAACGCCGGGTGGTCAAACGCAACCTGGGCTTTTTCGTGACGGCCGACTCGCTCGCGGCTAACAACATCGTTCTGGGGACCTACCGGCACATTACGGCGCCTGAGTGCCGCCAGTATCTGCTGCGCCAGGCCTTCGAGGAAGCCATCCACACCCATGCCTACCAGTACATCGTCGAGTCGCTCGCGCTCGACGAGGGCGAGGTGTTCAACGCCTACCGGGAGGTGCCCTCGATCCGGGCCAAGGACGAGTTTCTGATTCCCTTCATCGACACCCTAACGAATCCCGGATTCAAGACGGGCACCCCCGAAAGCGACCAGGCGCTTCTGAAGTCGCTCATTGTCTTTTGCTGCCTCATGGAAGGTCTTTTCTTCTACGTGGGCTTCGTTCAGATCCTGGCGCTGGGCCGTCAGAACAAGATGACCGGAGCTGCCGAGCAGTACCAGTACATCCTGCGCGACGAGTCGATGCACTGCAATTTCGGGATCGACCTCGTCAACACCATCAAGCTCGAGAACCCGCATTTGTGGACGCCGGAATTTCGTGAAGAGCTGCGTGCGCTTTTCAAGAAAGGCGTGGATCTGGAGTATGCGTATGCCGAAGATACGATGCCGCGCGGTGTGCTTGGATTGAACGCGACGATGTTCAAAGGGTACTTACGCTTCATCGCAAATCGTCGTTGTCAGCAAATAGGTATTGACCCTTTGTTTGGTCAGGAGGACAATCCGTTCCCGTGGATGTCAGAGATGATCGATCTGAAAAAAGAAAGAAACTTCTTTGAGACGCGAGTGATCGAATACCAAACCGGCGGTGCATTGAGCTGGGAATAAAAGCAAGCGTCCTCGCAGGTATTACCCAGTAGAAACTGTGTGAAGAGTCAAGTGGTCTAAGGAGTGAAAGCGTTCGCGCGCATGCCAATACATAAGTTTCGAAAACCGAAAACAGCTTCCTGCACATTGCAGGAGATGGACCGGTTTCTCTCCAATAATGCGCGAAGTACTTCTGCAAAAAAACAACAGATTCTGAATTTAGTCGAGAAGTCGAGCTTCCCCGATATGTGTGCCGGCATGTGTGCCGGCATTTTTTTTGGCCGATTGATCCGTCGATTTGGTTCCACACCGAGTCGTCGAATCAGCGGGCCAAGTGCCGAATTCATTAGCGTAACCAGGCTACGGACGCAAACCGTCGCTGTCTCGCAAGAGACCGCGTTCGGGGTCGCACCGCTGTTTGCGCCGATGAATAATCCGTGCCGCAATCAGCGCGCTGACTTGCGGACGGGTTTCTTCAAACCTGGTACTTAGTCACTTCACGTGAAGGAGAGTCTCATGGCAACTGCCAAGAAGCCCGCAGCAAAGAAACCGGCCGCCAAGAAGGCGCCGGCCAAGAAGGTTGCAAAGAAAGTAGCAAAGAAGGCCGTAGCGAAGAAGGCCCCGGCCAAGAAGGTCGCAAAGAAGGTAGCTAAGAAGGCTCCAGCGAAAAAAGTCGCGAAGAAGGCTGCGAAGAAAGTAGCCAAGAAGAAGGTCGCGAAAAAAGTCGCCAAGAAAAAGGTTGCCAAGAAGGCCGCCAAGAAGCCTGCCAAGAAGGCTGCTGCCAAAAAACCTGCGAAACCTGCGGCGAAGAAGTCGGCCAAGCCCGCTGCAGCGAAGAAACCGGCCGCCAAGAAGCCAGCCGCTAAAAAGCCTGTTGCGAAGCCTGTAGCAGCGCCGATAGCAGCCGTGCCTCCGACGCCACCGACGGCGGCAGCGCCGGGCGCAAAAACTGCGCTCAATCCCGCTGCAGCCTGGCCGTTTCCGACCGGCAGTCGTCCGTAGAGCGGGTTGTTCTTCGCAAAACGGAAGTAGCAAAAACGTCCACGGCGCAAGCTGTGAAACGATGGTCCCGCAGCCTCGGCTGCGGGACCTTTTTTTCCTTTTGGGCGCGCCTTCGAGCGCAGGGTCTAAAATAGCGCCCTGTTCCCGTACCCCAAGAAAGTCCGCCGATGGTTCAGGAAATTCTGTTCTTGGTTGCTAATACGATCGGGATTCTTTTTGTAGGTGGGTGCTTGCTGCGTCTCTGGATGCAATTGAGGCGCGTGGGGATGCGCAATCCCGTGGGGTCCTTGGTCATGTCGCTGACCGACTGGATCGTCAAGCCCCTGCGGCGCGTCGTGCCCGGCACCGGCGGGATCGACTGGGCGAGCCTCGTGGCTGCTTTCTTGATCAGTCTTGTCGCCTCGATTGCGACACTGCTCTTGCTTGCGGCCATCGACGGTTTCATTCGGCTTCCCGCACCCGAACTGGTCTTGGGACTCGCTTTGGTGTGGGTCGTAAAGTGGGCTCTCTATCTCGGATGGCTCGTGGTTTTGCTCGTGGCCGTCTTAAGCTGGGTCAATCCCTTCTCGCCGGTCTTACCGGTATTCGACGCATTGACGGCGCCGCTACTGAAACCGATCCGGCAGATTCTGCCGAACTTCGGGCGCTTCGACCTCTCGCCTCTGGTGCTGTTTGTCATCATCCAGATCCTGCAGATCGTCCTGCAAGGGGTGGCGGTTCGGTGGATCGGGGTGTACTAGCCAGCTGCACGGGCGTTGGCACGGTCGCAACGCTGATTGGAAAACAGCCCCCGAACGCTTGACGGGTTCAGACCGACTCCGGTAGGCTTGATTGCATGAACCGCTCCCACCCACAGTCCATGTTGCACGCGATCCACGCGCATTGCGCCGTTCTGGATCCGGTGGCAACCATCGTCCTCGGCGTCGATGCAAGGGGTGGCTCCATGCGGGGGAGCCCACCGACCTGACCCAGGTGTTTGAAACAGGATGAACAAGGCCCGCAACCCGCGGGCCTTGTTTTTTTGGGGGTGCGCACAACGCGCCCATGAAAGGAGGTCGCAAATGAGTTCGCTCCAATTGCGCCGCGCAAAACCGGAAGACGCCGCCGCGTTTGCCGAGTTCATGGCCGATGAGGAGGTCTTCGCGCAGCTGATGCAAGGGCCTTATCCAAGCGAGGCGCAGTGGCGCAAGCGCCTCGAGTCGGTGGCCGAGCCTGGCAGTGTGGAACTCCATCTGGTCGCGGAACTCGACGGCAAGGTCGTTGGCAGCGCGGGCTTGCACGTCGAACACAAGGCCTTGCGGCGGCGCCACGCGGTGGGTCTGGGCATTGGCATCGGCAAGATGGGCCAAGGCCAGGGGATCGGGGATGCGCTCATGAAGAGCCTTTTGAACTACGCCGACGACTGGGGCGGAGTCCTGCGTGTCGAGCTCACGGTCTGGGCCGATAACGAACGCGCGATTCGCCTCTACCAGAAGCACGGGTTCGCGATCGAGGGCCGCATGAGGGCCTATGGGCTGCAGCGGGGCCGGTATGTCGATGCGCTCTCGATGGCCCGTTTGCATCCGCATCCGCCGTCGCTTTTTGCAAGCTAGACGTGCACGGGCCGCCTCGGGGCGGTCCGTGCATCGCGCGTTCGGCCATGGCGAGCGTGGCGCGGTGGTCGCGCACGGGACTCATTTCAAAGCGGGATTTTGGTTGGAAATCGCATGGCGAAGTCCTCCAGAGGCAGCGCGAGCGCGTTGGTGAGGTAGCTCACGGTTCGGTACTGGCCGGCCAGCATCAGCACTTCCAGACGCGCTTGCTCGCTAAAGAAGCACCCCAACTGGCTCCACAGGGCATCCTCGATATCGCAGTGGGCCGTCAGAGCGTCACAGCAGTCGATGAGCGCGCGCTCTGCCGGACTCGTCCAGCAGGCGTCCTGGGCAATGCCATGGACGAGCGAGTAACGCTCGCTTTCCGTGAAGGCGGCCCGCGCTCCATAGATCGCCATGTGCACGCCCCACTCGTACTCCGACTTGCACAATGCCGTCGTACGCCCGATCACGATTTCGCGCTGGCGCAAGGAGAGGTTTCCACGATCGAGTAGGCCGCCCGCCAGAAAGCGCTGCAACAAGCGCTCATCGCGGGCCACCGTCCTAAAGAGCGTGAGCGGCGCTCGCCCCTTCATGATTGCATCGAACGCTTCCTGGGTCGCGATGGGGTAGGGTGGCTCCAAGGGAGCGACGCGCGGCGCCGGACGACTGGACATGACAGGAATCTCCGATATACGATCATGCTATGAATTTCATAGCATCGTACTGGGAGAGCCATGCAAAGTAAAGCCGGCAAGGCGGTCAAGGGCGTCCGGACGATCCAGCCAGTAAAGACGCGGCTTCCTCTTCCGGGGCATAAGGTCAGGGGCTCACAGACGGGCCGGCCCATCATGGCCCTCTTGGATCTGCTGGGCCGGCGCGGGACCCTGCGCATCCTTTGGGAGTTGCGCGAGAAGCCCTTGACCTTTCGAGCGCTGCTGGATGCATCCGAGGGCAATCCCGCCCAGTTGAACACGCGCATCAAGGAATTGCGGGGTGCGGGCCTCGTCGAGCATGGCGAATTCGGCTACCACTTAAGTCGCCAGGGCAGCTCGCTCTTGGAAGTGTTAGGACCCCTCCAGGCGTGGTCAAAGGGCTGGGAGACGGCGCTCGAGCGCGCCCGCGGCAGCGCGGAGTCGCGCGGTTCCCGAAGCGGCTAACTCCAGGGCCGGTAGCCGTAGGCCGCCTGAAAGGTTTCCGCGATCTCCTCGCGCGAGTGGACGTGATTCTGGGGTCCTTTTTCGGCGATCTTCAAAGCACCGAGGGTGCTCGCCAGACGCCCGGTCGTCTCCCAGTCCATGTCGTGACTGATGCCATAGACGAGCCCGGCGCGATAGGCATCACCGCATCCGGTGGGATCGGCAACCCGGCGCGGTTTGACCGGCGCGATCTCGAGTCGGCGTCCCTTCTGATAGATGTGGGAGCCCTGAGCGCCGAGGGTGACCACGAGCGTCTTCTGGCGGCCTGCGATGGATTCCAGGCTCTGCCCGGTGCGCTCACAAAGTAGCTTGGCTTCATAGTCATTGACCGCGATGACTTGGGCTGCTTCGATAAAGGCGGCAAGCTCAGAGCCGTCGAACATCGGCAGGCCCTGGCCGGGATCGAAGACGAAGGGAATTCCCGCTGCCTGGAATTCCTGCGCATGCAGATGCATTGCTTGCCGACCGTCGGGTGCGAGGATGCCGAGCTTCACGCCCTGGGCGCCGGACACATGGTTTTGATGCGCCTCGTTCATCGCTCCCGGATGAAATGCCGTGATCTGGTTGCCCTCGAGATCGGTCGTGATGAAAGCCTGGGCCGTATAGGTTCCAGGTACGCCCAAAACGTAGCGTGCGTCCAAGCCCAGCTGTTCGAGTCGCTCCAGATAGGGACCCGCGTCGTCGCCGACGGTGGCCATGATGAGCGGCTCGCCTTCAAGCATTTTGAGGTTGTAGGCGATGTTGCCCGCAGTGCCGCCGAACTCGCGCCTTAAGCTTGGCACGAGGAATGCGACGTTGAGGATATGCAGCTGGTCGGCAAGGATGTGGTCACGAAAGCGTCCTTCGAAAACCATGATGGTGTCAAAGGCGAGGGACCCGCAAATCAGAATCGGCATGGGAATAGAGGTAGAGTTGAAAGACTAGGGAAACTCCTGCTGGCCCCAAGCGGGACCGAATTCGGGTGCAGGCTCAATCGGTTCGCAATGCGCTTTGGGCTCGAGCTAGGGATAGAACAAGGCCACACGATAACCGGCAACGCCGCCTCCGGCGACTTCAAAGACGATCTTCACGGGCAGCTCGCTCTCAGGCGCGACCCCATCGACGTATTTGGCGCGATCGGCGCTCGAGAGGTATTCGCCCGACTGCAGCACACGCCGGATCATGGTGTGATCCTGGGCATCGGTGAGCGTGAGCTCGATGGCCGGATAGCGTCCCGGCAGGGTGCTGCGATTGTGCAACAGAGCGCTAAAGCTCATCGCATCCTTGCGGCCTGGGACCGCCTCAAGCTCCGAGGATTCGATGGAGAGCATCGAGATGTCCGCGGGCGGCTCAATCCGGCAGCGCAAGAGCACGCAGACCTGTTCGAACGCCGGACGCGTCTCTGGCACCCGCAACACAATCTCCGAGCGCCAGACGAAGGCGGCCTGGCCGACGAGGGCGAGCAAGGCGACCAGACTCAGAAGACTCCAGGCATAAATCGACTCGCGCGACGCCGGTTCGTCCCCGCGGGCGGAACGCAGAAAAGAGGGCTCCGAAAGATGCCCTTCGCCCAGACCCATGCGATCCTCAAAGCGCCGCCCGATCCCAGGCTCGGTCAGGTCGCTGTCTTCGATGGCGGTGGGATGATCGAGCTTCGGCGAGAATTGGGGCTCAAAGCGATCGGTCTCGAAGATCTCGTCGGATTGGACTTCCTCTTCGGTCGCAACAGGAGGCTCCGGTAGTGGGTCCGGCACCTCGGGCTCTTCGGGCTGCATCCGAAAAAGATGACGCGCACTGGGCATGGGTCTCTCGACCCCTGAGCCCAACTCCGACGTTCTGATCAGATAATCGAGCGCGTTAAAGGTGTGGCTGCAAACACCGCAGCGCGTCATGCCTGCCCGGATCGCCGCCTGCTCCTTCGTCAGCCGGAACACCGTCTCGCACCAGGGGCAACGCGTGGCCAGCATCAAGAGATCCCTTCGCCACGGCGTTGACCCACGAGACAAACCCAGCCCTCGTCCTCCTGCCAGACTTCAAGATTGACCCACGGCCGATAGGCAATGGCGACTGCCTCGGACTGGCGCGCCAGGATTCCGGAGAGCACCAGTTTTCCCCCGACCGCCACAAGGTCGGACAAAGCGGGGGCGAGTACCTGCAAGGGACTCGCGAGGATGTTGGCCACGACGACGTCGGCTTTTACGTGAAGGAATTCCTGCGCGGGGACGAACTTAGCGAAGCAATCATTTTCGCGCGCATTCAGAATCGAGGCCTGGATCGCCTGCGGATCGATGTCGGTGCCCGTTACTTGGCCTGCGCCCAGCTTTTGGGCTGCAATGGCGAGAATCCCCGATCCACATCCATAGTCGACCACCGTCTGCCCGGGTTTCACATGCGCCTCGAGCCAGCGTAGGCACATACGCGTTGTCGCATGTGCCCCCGTGCCGAAGGCCAAGCCGGGATCGAGCTTTAAGACCACCGCGCCTTCCTGGGCCAAGGCGGGACGGTCGTGCCAGGAAGGCACGACCCACAGCCGCTCCCCGATGGGGATCGGCTCGAACTGCGACTGTGTCAGGCGCACCCAGTCCGCTTCGGCCACGGATCTGGCAAACCACGGCGGCAATTGCGGCAGGCCAGCCATGCGCTGCGCGGTCGCAAGCGCAGGCTCGATCTCGAGCGACGCATCGAATAGCGCGACGATCCGGCTGACTCGCCAGGCCTTCTGAATCGGTTCCGACCCGGGTTCTCCAAACAGCGGCTCTTCCTCGCTGCAGCCGGCGTCGGCATCTTCGACCGAAGCCGAGAGGGCACCGGCATCGACGAGGGCGTCCGAAAGCGCCTCAGCCCAGCGCATCTCGGTATCGAAAACGATCTCGGTATACATCGCGCGATCTCTTATTAAGATGCCTTTCGGTCAGCGATCCGATTTTCCAGAAAGTGGATGTTCGTGCCCGACTCGATGAAACGGGCGTCCGCCATGAGCTCCCGGTGTAAAGGGATATTGGTCAAAATACCCTCCACCACCATCTCCGAGAGCGCGATGCGCATGCGCGCGATCGCCTGGTCGCGATCGCTGCCATAGGCGATCACCTTACCAATCAAGGAATCATAGTTGGGCGGCACGAAGTAGCCCGCATAGGCGTGCGAATCGACCCGAATGCCCGGGCCACCCGGCGCGTGCCAGGCGGTGATGCGACCCGGCGAGGGGGTGAATTTGAAAGGATCCTCGGCGTTGATGCGGCATTCGATCGCGTGTCCCTTGAGCACGACGTCTTTCTGACGCAGGCGCAGTCGCTCTCCGGCGGCCACGCGGATCTGTTCCTGCACCAGATCGATGCCGGTGATCATCTCGGTCACCGGATGCTCCACCTGGATTCGGGTGTTCATCTCGATAAAGTAGAACTCGCCATTCTCGTAGAGAAACTCGAAGGTGCCCACGCCTTTGTAGCCGATCTTGCGGCAGGCCTCTGCACAGCGGTCGCCAATCCGGTCGATGAGCCGCCGTGGAATGCCCGGCGCGGGCGCTTCCTCAATGATCTTCTGGTGGCGGCGCTGCATCGAGCAATCACGCTCGCCCAGCCAAATCGCGTTGCGAAAGCTGTCGGCCAGAATCTGTATCTCGACATGGCGCGGATTCTCGAGGAATTTCTCCATGTAGACCATCGGGTTGCCGAAGGCGGCCCCCGCTTCCGAGCGGGTCATCGTGACCGCGTTGTTCAAAGCCGCTTCGGTGTGGACCACGCGCATGCCGCGTCCTCCTCCCCCGCCGGCCGCCTTGATGATGACAGGATAGCCGACCTGACGGGCGATTCGAACGACTTCCTTCGGATCGTCGGGAAGAGCTCCCTCGGAGCCGGGCACGCACGGCACAGCCGCGGCCAGCATGGCCTGTTTTGCACTCACCTTGTCGCCCATGAGCCGGATCGATTCGGGAGACGGGCCAATAAAGGTGAATCCGCTTTTTTCCACGCGCTCGGCAAAATCGGCATTCTCCGAGAGAAACCCGTAGCCCGGATGGATGGCTTCGGCGTCGGTCACCTCGGCCGCACTGATGATGGCGGGCATGTTCAGATAGCTTTGGGCCGAAGGAGCCGGTCCGATGCACACCGATTCGTCGGCGAGTTTGACGTACTTGGCCTCGCGGTCCACTTCCGAGTGGACCACGACCGTGCGGATACCCATCTCGCGGCAGGCGCGTTGCACCCGCAACGCAATTTCGCCGCGATTGGCGATCAGTATTTTTCCAAACATGGCGATGGTGAGGCGGCCTATCCGATGACAAACAAGGGCTGTCCAAATTCCACGGGCTGACCGTTCTCGGCCAGGATCTCCTTGATGACCCCATCAAATCCCGCCTCGATTTCATTGAGCAGCTTCATGGCCTCAATGATGCAGACGGGTTCGGCGGCCTTGACGGCCTGTCCCAATTCGACGAACGGCGCTTTTCCGGGAGCAGGGGACCGATAGAACGTGCCGACCATGGGCGATTTCACGATCTGACCCAAGGGCTCGGGCGCAGGCGCCGTCGCTTGCGGTGCGGCTACCGGCGTCTCAGGTGCCAAGGGCGCTGCCGGCATCGGCATCGGGACCGGCACGGCCTGACCCGCGATTTGGGCCGCCGATTTGACGATCCGCACCTTGCCATCGCCCTCGGTTACTTCCAGTTCGGCGATGCCCGACTCGGCGACGAGGTCGATCAAGGTCTTCAGTTTGCGCAGGTCCATGGATCTACTGCCCTCCAAATCGGTTGGATTGGTGCCTTTTGGCCGACGTAGCGCGCTACTTAGTCGCGCTCTTGACGGAATAGTCTATGGCAAAGCTGAGCGCGGCCCGGTAACCCTGGCTGCCCAATCCACAGATGACCCCAACGGCCAGGTCCGAAAAATACGAGTGATGACGAAAAGCCTCGCGCCGATGCACGTTCGACAGATGAACCTCGATAAAGGGAATATTCACCGCGGCCAAGGCGTCGCGTAGCGCAACGCTGGTATGCGTAAACGCCGCCGGATTAAGAATGATGAAGTCGAACCCGTCGGCAGGTGCCTGTTGCACGCGCTCGATAAGAACGCCTTCATGGTTGCTCTGGAAAGAAACAAGTCGGGCGTCTTTCTCGGCGGCCAGTTGCGCGAGTTCCGTGTCGATGTCGGCCAGAGTCTGCCGACCATAGATCTCCGGTTCACGCTGGCCCAAAAGATTCAAGTTCGGGCCGTGCAGCACCAGCAGCGAATTCGCCATCGAGATTGCTTACATGGGAAAGCGCGGATTTTGCCCGAAAATCGACACAATAGCCAGCACGTAGGAGGCGAGTTGGCTCCGGAGAGTCCTGGGCTTGCGTTGGCGACTGCCCGTTTTAGGGGCGCAGGCGCCAGAGAAGTCTAGCCGCCTGCTAAGGGTTTGAGCCAGCCGCGTAGTTCGTCTTCCGTGACGCGACCGAGCTTGGAGGCGCGAACGCTGCCTTTGCTGTCGAGCACGAGCGTAAAGGGCAGACCCCCTGCGGTGTCCCCGTATTGTCGCACCAGCTCCGAGCCGGTCGCCCCGGCCACAACCAAGGGATAGCTGGCCTGGACCTTTTTCTGAAATTCCGCGATGTTGGATGCACTATCGATGCCGATGCCGACAAATACGACATTGCGCTTCTGGTATTCGGCGGAAACCTTGGAGAACTCGGGGATCTCTTCCACGCAGGGAACGCACCACGGGGCCCAGAAATTCACCACGACGATCTTGCCCTTGTACTCAGAAAAGGCGTGCGGCTGGCCTGCGGCATCCGGAAAGTTCTGCGTGAAGAAGGTCGCAGCCGGCGCATCGGCGGCCTTGGCGGCGTCCAGTTGGCGCGTCCCAAAGTAAATGCCGGCACACAACGCGGCCAGTGCCAACACGAGCGAGAAGGCACGATTCATGGTGCGTTCTCCGTGACTAAGGATTGCAAGGCAGCCCGGTCGGCGCGTTCGCCCCGGCGCTCGCCGTTAAAGGCCCCGCGGACGTCATCGGTGTCATAGAGTTCCAGGTGTACGCCCTCGGGAGCTCGAGTCCGGTCCGGACGCCAGAGAAAGTGAACGACCTCGATAGTGTGCTGGCGCCCCTGAGCCAATCCGTCTTGCATTTCGTGCACCTCGAATTCGATGCCCTCGTTGAGCAAAAAGATCTGGACGTCTTTCGGGCTCTCGCAAAACAGCTGCAGGTGAATGTCCGAATGCTCGCCTGCCGTGCCGTTCAGCACGGCTCCCACGATATGAGGATTAAAGGGTGCGAGCAGTTCCATCAACACCAAGGCAGCGCGCCTTAGCTCATCCAGACGCGCGGGTTGCGTCTCGGACTGGAACAACGCCTGATAGGCCCTGACTTCCTGTTCGACCTCGGCATTGTCGGGCAGCCAGTCGCCCACGTTGCGGGTCGAGCCCAGGATGTCGCGCGCCGCCTTGCGCTTTGCGCTGGCGTAATCCAACCCCTCCTCGGCGATCAGCCGGCCCGCGCGGGTCGCGATTTCTTGGCGGACGCCCTGGCGGGACTCGACCAGGAAGCGGTCTGCATGCCGAGGCGCGAAACGGGACACGAGTTGACTCCGAAAATCCAGCAACGCAAGCAGTGTAGCCCAACTGAGGGGGACGCGCCCGGCCCATCCGCTACAATCCCAGCGCGATCTGCTCCCCTGGGCCATCTTTAGCGCGCCATGCATATTCACGTTCTCGGTATCTGCGGCACCTTCATGGGCGGCCTGGCCGTTCTGGCGCGCACAGCAGGTCACCGGGTCACCGGGTGCGACCTTAAGGTCTACCCGCCCATGAGCACCCAGTTAGCCGAGCAGGGCATCGACCTGACCGAGGGCTACGGCGTCGAGCAGCTTGCGCTCAAGCCGGACCTGTGGGTCATCGGCAACGTCGTCTCGCGCGGCAATCCCTTGATGGAGGCGATCCTCAATCAGGGGCTGGCCTATACGTCCGGACCCCAGTGGGTCTCCGAACACCTCCTCTCGGGCCGCTGGGTGCTGGCGGTTGCCGGCACTCACGGCAAAACCACGACCTCGTCGATTCTGACGTGGATCTTGGAGCACGCCGGATACGAGCCCAGCTTTCTGATTGGCGGTGTGCCGCAGAATTTCGGAGTCTCGGCCCGCCTCACGGAATCCCCCTTTTTTGTGATCGAGGCCGACGAATACGACACGGCGTTCTTCGATAAACGCTCGAAGTTCGTGCACTACCGGCCGCGGACTGCGATTCTGAACAACCTCGAGTACGACCACGCCGATATCTTTCCCGATCTCGACGCGATCGAGACCCAGTTTCATCATCTCGTGCGCACCATTCCCTCCGATGGCCAGATCGTGGCCCACGCACCTGATCCGGCGCTTGCGCGCGTGCTCGCGCGCGGGGTCTGGACACCGGTTGAGACCTTTGGCGATTCCAAAGGCTGGCATTGCCGCGGGACCGAAGAGCATCCCATCGTCTGGGCCGGAGAAAGCGAGATCGGTGCCCTGCAATGGACGCTCCAAGGCGAGCACAATCAGGCCAACGCATTGGCCGCGCTCGCCGCGGCGCGGCACGCCGGCGTTTTGGCGACTCACGCCCTGGAGGCTCTCGAGGGATTTTCCGGAGTGCGCCGCCGCATGGAGCTTCGGGGGAGCGTGGCAGGAGTCGCGGTCTACGACGACTTCGCCCATCACCCCACGGCGCTTGCGGCGACCGTGGCGGGCCTGCGCGCGGCGCTGTCCCGCCACGCCCAACCCGAGCGCATCTTAGCGGTGGTCGAGCCTCGGTCGAATACCATGAAACTGGGTGTCATGAAGGCGGCCCTGCCCACGAGCCTTGCCCAGGCAGATCTCGTTTTCGGGTACGGTGCGAAGGAGGGCAAGGACGCCTTGGGATGGGATCTGGCGGCAGCGCTTGCGCCGCTCGGGGCCAAGGCCAGGGCTTTCGACGATTTGGACCAGCTTTGCGCCGCGGTCGTCGATTCGGCACAGCCGGGGGACCACGTGCTCATCATGAGCAACGGAGGATTCGGAAACATTCATCAAAGCATTCTTGATGCGCTCGGCGAGCGCGTAAGGCGAGACCCATGAATCAAGACAGTCCATTGAAATTGCAAAGCGAAGGCGGCATCGCCGAGCTGACGCTCTCTCGGCCAGAACAGCTCAACACCCTCGGGCCGCAATTCTGGGCCGAGCTGCCCGCCGTCATCGAACGCCTGGACTCCGAAGGCCAGACGCGCGTTCTGATCCTCTCTAGCACCGGCAAACATTTCACCGCCGGCATGGAACTGTCCATGCTGGCCGACGGTTTTTCGGAGACCACGACGGCACGGGGGCGTGAACAACTGCAGCGCAAAGCGCTCCACCTGCAGGCGGTGTTCAACTCGCTGGAGAAAAGCCGGTTTCCCGTCATCGCGGCCATCCAGGGCGGCTGCGTGGGCGGCGGTCTGGACATGGTGTGCGCGTGCGATTTGCGGTACGCGACGAAAGACGCTTTCTTTTGCATCCAGGAAATTAACGTCGGCTTAATGGCCGACCTCGGAACCCTGCAGCGGCTGCCCAAGCTTTTGCCCGAAGCCGTGGTACGCGAGCTGGCCTATACCGGCGAGCGCCTGGATGCCCAGGAGGCGCATCGTCTGGGCTTTGTGAATCATGTCTTCGAGGACCACGCGGCGCTCCTTGCGGCCGCGCGCAAGACGGCCGCCCGGATCGCATCGAAGTCGGCTCTCGCCATCGCAGGCTCGAAAGAAACGATCACTTTCTCGCGCGACTATCCGGTCGCAGTCGGGCTCCACATGGCGGCGACCTGGCAGGCCGGAATGCTCGATACTGCCGAGGTAGCGGCACTCGCTCGCGCGCCTCGCGGCTCGGAAGCACCGCCCACCGAGCCTCTGGCCCCGCGACCCAAAGCGCTCTAGCGTCGTGATCCTCTACCTGCACGGATTTCGTTCTTCGCCTTTGTCCATTAAGGCGCAGCTCCTTGCGCAGCGCCTTCGTGAACTGGGCAAAGAAGATGCGTACTGCTGCCCTCAATTGCCGGCCTCTCCGAAAAAGGCGGCACAAGAGATCGCAGCGCTCGTAGAGAAGCATCAGCCAGAAGATTTGACCGTGATCGGCAGTTCCTTGGGCGGCTACTATGCGACCTGGCTTGCCGAGGAGTCGGGCTGTCGGGCCGTGCTCCTGAATCCGGCGGTTCATCCGCAGCGCGACCTGGCCCGGCATCTGGGTCCGCAGACCGTCTACTATTCGGGCGAGACGGTCCACATCGAAGCCGGCTTTCTCGAGGAATTCGACGCCCTGTGGAAGGAAGGACTCACCCGTTCCGAACGCTACTTCCTCATCGCCGCGAAGGGCGACGAAGTGCTCGATTGGCGCGAGATGGTCGAGCGCTATCGGGGAGCCCAACAACTCGTGATCGAAGGCAGCGATCATGGGATCTCTGATTTTCCCAAGTACATCGACCGTGTTCTGGAATTTGCGGGCATTTCGACCGATTCACTGCCGGTGCACAATCCATTATCCGACAGCAGCGGGGCACCGGAATCGATCGACTTCGATCACTATCCCGCATCGGTGCGCAAAGTCGCCCTTGCGCTGCTTGCGCTGGGGGTCAAGCCCGAGATCGTGCTGACTTCCGATTCGGCGCGCACGGCGCAAGAGGCCGCAGCCGCTCTCGGGGTCGACGTTGGCGAGATCGCGAAGTCGCTCGTCTTTCGGACCCGCGAGACGAGTCGCGCCGTCTTGGTCGTAGCCGCCGGAGACCATCGCGTCGATGAGAGGAAAGTGGGAGCGCTTCTCGGGGAGAAGATCGAGCGGGCTGACGCGCAGTTCGTGCGCGCGGCAACGGGCTTTGCGATCGGCGGAGTTGCCCCGATAGGGCATGCCGGGAACTTGATCGTCCTGTGCGACGCGAGCCTGACGCGCTTTCCGAAAGTCTGGGCCGCCGCCGGCTCGCCGCACGCGGTGTTTCCCATCACCCCGAGCGAACTCTTTCGAATCACCCAGGCCCGTGTTGCCGACGTGAAGCAGAGCTAGCCTGCCTGCGCGCGAAGCCCACCCGGTTAAACTCGGCCTTTTTCGGAACCCGCGATGACTTATACCTTCGTATCGGCGGTCGTGCTCTTGCTGCTGGTCGCCGATCCGTTGGGAAACATCCCGATCTTCGTGGCTGCCTTGCGCGGCGTACCCCGCAGGCGCAAGCCCGCAGTCATTCTGCGTGAATGCCTGATCGCTTTTGGCATCCTTCTCGCGTTCATGTTCATGGGCAATACCTTTCTCGCAGTACTCGGGCTCACCGATGTGTCGCTGCAGATTGGCGGTGGTGTCATCCTTTTTCTGATCGCGCTGCGCATGGTCTTTCCCGTGCCCGAAGGCATCTTCGGGACCTCGCCGGGTGGCGAGCCCTTCATCGTTCCGTTGGCGATCCCGGCTCTGGCGGGGCCTTCGGCATTAGGGACGGTCCTGCTTCTGGTCTCGCGTGACCCGGCGCGGGTTCTCGAGTGGGTTGCGGCGCTCACGGTGGCAATGCTCATCTCGGCGGCCGTCCTCGTGTTCTCGGAGCGTCTTCAGAAGTGGTTGGGCGAGCGGGCGCTCATCGCCTTCGAACGTCTGATGGGGCTCGTTTTGACCGCGATCGCAGTCGAGATGATTCTCAAGGGGCTGCGCACCTTTATCGCGGATTTACCGCACGCCTAGGCCGCGCTTGCGTCATCCGTTGGGATGAACGGCCAGCCGGCCGAATTCTTTCGTCCGTGCGCCGCAAGCGTGCCTGCGGCGCACGATGGCACAGGCGCTAGTTATCGGAGTTGTTCGTTCCGCCCCCAAACAGGTCGGACAAGATGCTAGCCCCCCCGATGAGGCCGCCCGCGGTGACTACCGATGCGGCAGCGGAGCCCGTGCGTTCCTGTGCCTGGGGGGCAGCCGCAAAGATGCGTGAGGCCAGTCTCGAAAATGGAAGCGATTGCATCCAGACTCTGCCCGGTCCGCGCAGCACTGCGAAAAAGAGACCTTCGCCTCCAAAAAGAGCCGTCTTTATCTGACCCACGTACTGGATATCGAAATCGATGGAGGGTTGATAGGCGACAAGACAGCCGGATTCGAGTCTGAGCGTTTCCCCGACAGCCAGATCGCGCTCGACGATCGTGCCGCCGGAATGGAAGAAGGCCAGCCCATCGCCGGCCAGATTTTGCATGATGAATCCGTCGCCACCAAAGAATCCGGCGCCCAGCCGCCGCTGGAACGCGACGCCGATCGACACGCCGCGCGCCGCACACAGGAACGCGTCCTTCTGGCAGATGATGCTGCCTCCGAGTTGGGCGAGGTCGACCGCGATGATCTTGCCCGGGTAGGGAGCGCTAAAAGCGATGCGCCGAACCGCACTGGACTGATTCGTATACACGGTGGTGAAAAGCGACGCGCCCGTGAGAGCGCGTTTGCCCGCTCCGATGAGCTTGTCGAAGATTCCCGCTTGCTGCTGGGAGCCGTCACCGAACACGGTATCGAGAACGATTCCGTCGTCCACGTAGAAAAGACTTCCTGCCTCGCCCACGGCCGCTTGCCCCGGACCCAGATCGAGTTCGATGAACTGCATCTCTGAGCCCATGATTTGAAACGCAATTTTGTCCACTACGAGTCCTTTTTACGGTCGGGAAAATAATTGTAGCCAATGTCGTCTAGAGTGACGAGCACAAGGCGCTGCAAATCGCATGAGACGAAACGAAGCGACAACAAGGCTCCCCCTATAATCAGCGTCTATGAATGTTCTATATGAAGAAGACGGCGGATTTAAGGCCGGTACGGTCCTTTCGGACCAGGGAGGAGCCTTCCAGGTCGAATCGGCCAGCGGTAAGCGCGCCAAGGTCAAGGCCACGCACGTGCTCGTGGAGTTCAAAGATCCGGCTCCCGCTCCGCTGTTGCGCGAAGCGCAGGCGCTTGCCGAGGGCATGGACCTCGATTTCCTGTGGGAATGCGCCCCGCAGGAGGAATTCGATTTCGCCAGTCTCGCAACCGAATACTTCGGCCATGCTCCGAGCGCGGTGGAGCGCACGGCTTTGCTCATGCGCTTGCACGGCGCCCCCATGTACTTTTATCGCAAAGGGCGGGGACGCTACCGTGCGGCGCCTCCTTTGGCGCTACAGGCGGCACTGGCCTCGGTCGAAAAGAAAAAGCAGCTCGCGATCCTGCAGGCGACCTATGTCGAAGAACTCAAAGCCCACCAGCTTCCCGAAGCGCTGCGGGCGCGCGTGGCCGAACTGCTCTTTAAGCCGGATCGCAATAGCGTGGAGTTCAAGGCTCTCGAGGAAGCCAGCTCGGCCCTGGGAACCACTCCGCCGCGGCTGATGCTGGCCTGTGGCGGACTGAAATCCCCGCGGGATTTGCACCTCGGCCGCTTCCTGTTCACCCATTTTCCGCAAGGAACCGGATTTCCCGCTGTCGTCCTGCCCGATCGCGAGGTGGACCTGCCTCTGGCTGCAACGAGCGCCTTTAGCATCGACGATCACACCACTACAGAGATTGACGATGCGCTTTCGGTGGAGGAAATCGCGAACGGCTGGCGCATCGGGGTGCACATCGCCGCCCCGGGTTTGAGCATCACGCGCGGCGACGCCCTCGACGAATTGGCGAGGCAGCGCTATTCGACGGTGTACATGCCCGGCGACAAGATCACGATGCTACCGGAGACGGTGGTTGCGGCGCACACGTTGCGCGAGGGGGAAATCTGTCCGGTGGTCTCCCTGTACCTCGAGGTGGCCGCCGCCGATTTCGCGATCCTTGGCAGTTCCAGTTGCCTAGAGAGGATCCTGATTGCGCACAACCTGCGTCTGAATACACTGGAAGACCGCGTGACCGAGGAGGCCCTCGCGCACGGGGGTGGCGACTATCCGTGTCACAAACAGATCGGTGTCTTGTGGGGCTTCGCGCAACGTCTGCATGCGCAGCGTCAGGCCGCCCGGGTGGCCGCCGGATTAAAGCCCGAGGGGGCCAATCGCGCCGACTACAATTTTTATATCGGCGAGGACGAACACATCGAGATCAAGGCGCGGCGGCGCGGCTCGCCGCTGGACAAGATCGTGGCCGAACTCATGATAATTACTAATAGCACTTGGGGAAAACTCCTAGCTGATCGCGGCGTGCCCGGAATCTATCGCGTGCAGCAGGGGTTTGGTCTGGCCGGCCGCGTGCGCATGGTGGCGCATGCGGCGCCCCACCAGGGATTGGGCGTGGCCCAATACGCCTGGTGCACGTCGCCCCTGCGGCGCTACGTCGATCTCGTAAACCAATGGCAGCTGATCGCGTGTTTGCGTAACGAGGCCCCCGCGTTCGCGCCAAAAGATGCGGAACTGTTTGCCGTCATTTCCGGATTCGATGCGGCCTACGCCGCCTACGCGGAGTTCCAGGCGACCATGGAGCGCTACTGGTGTCTGCGCTGGGTGGAGCAAGAGCAACTTAGGGTTACGGAAGCGCTCGTGGTGCGCGAGGACTGGGTTCATCTGGCCGAGATTCCTCTGCAGTTCCGGGCTCCGGGGCTGCCCGCGCTGGCCCGCGGAACGCGTATCGAGGTCGAACTGATCAAGACGGACCTGGTCGATTTGCATCTGGAATGCCGGGTTCTGGCGATCATCGAGGAAGTCGACGATCCGAGCCTGGCCGATCCGGCCTTAGCCGAAGCGCTCGAGGACGGATCGCAAAGCGAGAGCGACCCGGCGCCGTGACCAACGCGCCACAGCGCTGGTTCGCCCGCGAAGAATTTGCGTACAATTCCGTGGTGTTCCCGGTAACCCATGATCCTGTGAAGCCTCTTGTGGCTGTGTTCAGAGCAGTTGCGTGAATATCGCCAATCCGCCCGTGCCATCGCAAGGCGATCGCCTGCTCTTTGCCGCGATCGCTTTTTCGATCGGTCTGCACGCACTCATCTTGATGGTGCATTTCACCTCGCCTGACACATTCCGCTTCAAGTCGAGCGATGAGAAGCTCGACGTCATCATCGTCAACAAGAAAGGCACACGCCCGGTCAATGCGACGGCCTTAGCCCAGGTCGATTCCAACGGGGGAGGAACGCACGATAAAGGCCGCGCCTCGTCTTTCTTGCCGAGCAGTCCGCAGGCCTCCGACGGCGAGACCGTTGATCCTTCGCATGGACAGGTCGCAGCCCTCGAAGCCAAGCAGCAGCAGCTCCTCTCGCAGCTCAAGGAGTCGCCGCGCTCGGTTAATCCGCAGCCGAGCCAGGTCGATGAATTAAGCCAGACGTCCGACGCGAGTGATCCCGGCCAGACGCGCGCGCAGATCACGCGCATGGAAGCCGAGGTACGCAAGGAGATCAGCGACTACAACGCGCGCCCGCACCGCGTCCAGATCGGACCCAGTACGCGCTATGCCAGCTACGCCATGTATTACACCCAGTGGATCGATCGCGTGGAACGCTATGGCAACGTCAACTATCCGCCCGAGGCGCGCGGGAAGATCTACGGCGACCTGATCCTTTCGGTCTCGCTGAACCAGGACGGCTCGATCTATAACGATGAGATCAACATCATGCAAAGTTCGGGCTTTAAGGTGCTCGACCGTGCGGCCAAGGCGACCATCAAGATGGCAGCGCCATTCGCGCCGTTTGACGAGGCCATGCGCAAGGACTTCACGGTCTACGAACTGATCGTGAAGTTCTCCTATACCAAGGGCGACGGGTTTGCCGCGGCCTTCGAAAAGCACTAGGCGAACGCTTCCGTGAACCCGGCGGCACCGGATCGCTATGGCGTGGTCGGAAATCCGGTGGCCCACAGCAAGTCCCCCTTGATCCACGCCCTGTTCGCCGAGCAAACCCACGAGAGGTTGACCTATGAACGGGTCCTCGCGCCGCTTTCGGGATTTCGCGAGACCGTGGCGGCTTTCATGGCCCAAGGCGGCAAGGGTCTAAACGTCACGCTGCCTTTCAAGCTCGAAGCCCACGCCCTGGCGACACAGACCACGGAGAGGGCCCGCGTGGCCGGAGCCGTGAACACGCTTCGGTTCGACGCTGGCGTCATTCTGGGGGACAACACCGACGGCGCGGGCCTCATGGCGGACCTGGAGCGCCTAGGCCATCTGCATGGCTTCGCGATGCAAGATGCCCGGGTGCTCCTCTTGGGTGCAGGCGGTGCGGCGCGCGGGGTGTTGGGACCGCTCTTGGATTCGGCTCCCACACTGGTCGCCATCGCCAACCGCGACCAAGCCAAGGCGCGCGCACTTGCGCACGTCTACCTGGGACCTGCAAGCAAACTGCGCGCGTTGGGCTTGGACGACCTCGAAGACGAACGCTTCGATGTGATCCTCAACGCGACCTCGGCTGGCCATCAGGGGGCGACCCTCGGTCTTCCGGGAGCGCTCGTGAAGGCAGCGAGCCTGGTCTACGACCTGGCCTATGGGGAGGGTCCCGCAGAGTCCTCGACCCCGTTTCTTCGCGCTGCGCGCGCGCAGGGCGCCACGCTCACTTCAGATGGTTTGGGCATGCTCGTCGAGCAGGCGGCGCTCTCGTTTTTCCTGTGGCGCGGCATCTTGCCGCAATCGCAACCGGTGCTCCTTGAACTGCGCAAGGCGCTGTCCCCCTCGTAATGGGGCGCATCCTGAAGTGGTGTGCATGGCTGATCCTCGCTTTGGTCGGATTCGTCATTGCGCTTCAGATCTATTTTTTCGGGATGATCGGCTGGTGGAGGGACCACAATCCGGAGACGACAAGCTTCATGCGCGAGGCCCTATCGGAGTTGCGTGAAAAATCGCCCAACGCCGAGCTCTCCCACCATTGGGTCCCGTACCGCGCGATTTCGGACAATCTGAAACGCGCGGTCATCACCTCCGAGGATGCGAGCTTCACCGAGCACAACGGAGTGGACTGGGACGCGATCGAGAAGGCCTATGAGAACAACCAGAAAAGGGGCAAGAAGATCAAAGGTGGCTCGACGATCACCCAGCAGCTCGCCAAGAACCTGTTTCTCTCTGGTGAGCGCAGTTACCTTCGAAAGGCCCAGGAGCTTGTCATCGCCTACATGCTCGAATTCTGGATGTCGAAGGAACGGATCCTGGAGATCTACTTGAATGTGGTCGAATGGGGCAACGGCGTCTTCGGCGCGGAAGCTGCGGCTGAACACTATTATGGAGTCAGCGCTGCGCAGCTGTCCTCCGAGCAGGCCGCGCGACTTGCGGTCATGCTTCCGAACCCGCGTGTTTTCGATCGCAACCGCAATTCCAGCTACCTCGCGCGCCGATCGAACACAATCCTGCGCTGGATGCCCGACGTCGAATTGCCGTGAGGGCGGCGCCAAGCCTGAAGGCCTACGTGCTGTTATACCTGGCGATGACGGTGGTAGGTGTCTACGTGGCCTTCTCCAAGGTCATCTTGGAGAGCGTGCCGGTATTCGTCCTGGCCGCGTTACGCTTTGGCTTGGCCGCCCTCATGATGCTGCCTTGGACCTTCCCCAAGGGGGGAAGGGCTCTCCTGCGCGGTCAGATGAGCACGCTTTTTCTGCTGTCGTTCTTTGGCAATTTCCTCTTCTCCATTTGCATGCTCTCCGGAGTCGCCCGCACGTCAGCGGCTGCAGCGGGGCTCATCTTAAGCACGCTGCCTGCGGTCGTCGCGCTGTTTTCGGTCGTGCTGCTTCGGGAGAGGATGGATCTGGCCGGAGGACTTGCGATCGTTCTGGCCGTGATCGGCATCGGTTTTTTGACCGTGCACGAAACCGGCATTGCCGAGGACTTCGGGCGGGTGGCGGGCAATCTGCTCATGGTCGGGGCGATCGCCTGCGAGGCGATTTTTGTCGTGGTGGGCAAGCGCCTGACTACGGCTCACCTCGGACCGTTTCAGATCTCGGCGTGGATGAATCTCGTGGGCTTTGTCCTGATGCTGCCTTTGGGGCTTGCGCAGGCCCGCTCCTTTGCCTTCGCGAACGTCTCGCCCGAGGTGTGGGGCCTGGTGGTGCTCTACGCGTTTGCGGCGAGCGTGATCTCGCCTTGGTTGTGGCTTTCCGGCCTAAAGACGGTGCCTGCGAATCGGGCGGGCGTCTTTACGATCGCGCTTCCGATCGCCTCGGCCGCCATCGGTGTTCTTTTCTTAAACGAACGACTGGGGATCGCCCATCTCGTGGCTTTCGTGTGCGCCTTCCTTGGCATCATTCTCGTTACGCGCGCGGGGTTTTTCAAGCCTGCCTCGAGAGCGCCGCTAGATCGAGTGCATCGAAGCTGACGAACTCATCTCCTCGCACGCGAGCGCGCAGCACACCTGTCCGCCTTCACCGGTTTCAACCTGCAAGGTGACATGTCCGACCTTAAAGCGTCGATCCAGTTCGCGGGCGACGTCGTCTAAGAAGTGGTCCCCCGGGTGCCCGGCGGGCATCACGATATGAGCCGTCATCGCCGTCTCGGTGGTGCTCATGGCCCAGATGTGGAGGTCATGCGTTTGTATGACGCCTTTTTGCGACTCGAGGAATTGGCGTACCGCTCCAGGGTCGATGCTTGCCGGAACCGCCTGGACGGCGAGCCTGAGCGATTGCCGAAGCAAATCCCAGGTGCTGTAGAGGATG
This sequence comes from Burkholderiaceae bacterium, assembly GCA_049514215.1. Taxonomy (GTDB): domain Bacteria; phylum Pseudomonadota; class Gammaproteobacteria; order Burkholderiales; family Burkholderiaceae_D; genus BOG-994. Next base: position 48,270 of record JBEKVI010000015.1, on the reverse strand, counting down.
ACCAGCGCGATGACGATGCTCACCACAGGATCGAGCCAGATCCAACCCGTGTAGTGCATGACGAGCGCTGCGGCGATGACGCCCAGGGACACCGCAGCGTCCCCCGCCATGTGCAGATAAGCGCCGCGCGCGTTCAGATCCTGGTGTCGTGCCGATGCGAAGAAAAACGCCGTGGCACCGTTGATCACGACGCCAAGCGCGGCCACTGCAATCACGGTGTCGGCCGCGACCGGAGTCAAAGCGCGCAAGCGGTCGACGGAAGCCCAGATGATGCCGCCCGTCACGACCAAGAGGATGACCGAATTGCCCAGTGCCGCAAGAATCGTTGAGCCGCGTAGGCCGTAGGTGAATTGAGGAGAAGGGCTGCGCTGCGCCAGCATCACCGCGCCCCCGCCAAGAATGAGACAAATCACATCGCCGAAGTTGTGTCCGGCATCGGCCACCAGGGCGAGCGAGTGGGACGACAGCCCGAAGGCGACCTCAAGACCCACGAAGGCGAGATTAAGTGCAATACCGATGGCAAAGGCCGGGCGCAGTCCGGCCCAGTCGGACGGAGAAAAGTGGTGGTGACCGTGCGCGTGACCGTGCTCATGCTCATGCGCATGGTCGTGAGCGTGCTCGAGTTGTTCTGGGTCGGTCATGGTCAGCCGAGTGTACTCCTTGGGACCGCAGCCGTGCCGGCGCAGCAGGACTTGGCGCCACCGAAAGCGAAAGACCTGGAGCGACAAAACCGGCGTCCCAAGCGCGCAGCGCTCCTAATCCTGCGTGGTGGAATTCCAATACGCTTGGCTGACTTCCGGTCGCGTCGCAAGTTCGGCGACCCGTCTTTCGAGTTCGGCCGTGTCCAAAGAGGTCGGCAGAAGCGTTGCGCAAATCTCGATCTCGTCAGCGCCAAAGGGTTCGATCTCGAGCTCGCGCACCGGCAGTTGGGCCTTCTCCAGGACATCGCTCAAGGCTTCGCGCGCCTCGGCCTGAAGCGCGTGCGAGGCGACGACGAACACCTGGTAGGTCGCCTCCGTCGAGACGTCGTCCAAGGGCCTGCGGTTCATGGCGTTGACGACTGGGCGCAAAAGCGTATTGGCCAGGAGCACGAAGACTGCGGCTAGCACCGCTTCGAAGATCAAATTTGCGCCCGCGCACGCGCCCACCGCGGCCGATCCCCAAAGGGTCGCTGCGGTATTTAAGCCGCGGACGTTGCCTTCTTCGCGCATGATCGCGCCGGCCCCCAAAAACCCGACCCCGGAGACCACATAGGCGACGACATGCGCTGCTCCCTCGTGTCCCAGGAGTCGATTGCCGAGATCGACGAACACGGCCGCACCCACGGCCACCAGGGCGTTGGTGCGTAATCCCGCTGTCCTCTGCCGATACTGGCGCTCCAGACCGATCGCCGATCCGAGCGTGAAGGCCACGGCCAGCTGAACCAGCGTGTGAAACGCCAGGGTCGGCTCGAAATTGAAGAAGGCCTCCATCGGCTCGGATTGCTATTGCCAGCCAAAGCGCCGCGCATAGAAGCCTTTCACGCTTTGCGTCAGAACCATATAGGCCAGCAGAATCACGACAAGCCACGGGAAGTAGGACAAGGGCAGCGCTTCCATCTTGAAGTAGCCCGCGAGCGGTGACATGGGGATGGTGATCCCCACGACCATGATGAGCCCGGTCATGATCAGAAGCGGCCAGCCCGCGATGCTCTGCAAGAAGGGAATCTTGCGGGTGCGGATCATGTGAACGATGAGGGTCTGCGATAACAGGCCCTCGACGAACCAGCCGGACTGGAACAGCGTCTGGTGCTCGACGGCATCGGCTTTGAAGACGAACCACATGAGCAGGAACGTGGCGACATCGAAAATCGAGCTGATCGGACCGAAGTAGACCATGAAACGGCCAATATCGTCGGGCTTCCAGTTCTGCGGTTTGGCGAGGAATTCCGGGTCGACGTTGTCAAACGGGATGGCGATTTGGGAGATGTCGTAAAGCAGGTTTTGAACCAGCAACTGCATGGGCAGCATCGGTAGGAAAGGCAAAAACGCGGAGGCGATGAGAACCGAGAAGACATTGCCGAAGTTCGAGCTGGCCGTCATCTTGGTGTACTTGAGCATGTTCGCAAAAGTCTTTCGTCCCTCGAGCACGCCCTCCTCGAGGATCATGAGACTTTTTTCGAGAAGAATCAGGTCGGCCGCCTCCTTGGCGATGTCCACGGCGCTGTCGACCGAGATGCCGATATCGGCAGCGCGCAGCGCCGGAGCGTCGTTGATCCCGTCGCCCATGAAGCCCACCACATGTCCGCGGGCGTGCAGCGCCCGGACCACGCGTTCCTTGTGGGCGGGCGTGAGCTTGGCAAACACGGTGCCGCTTTCGGCCGCCTCGGACAGTTGGGCATCGTCCATCTGCTCGATGGCCGTGCCCAGGATGATCGAGGAGACCGGTAGTCCGACTTCCTTGCAGATCTTGGCCGTGACGAGCTCGTTATCGCCCGTCAGAATCTTGACGGCGACACCGTGCTCGCGCAGCGCCTTTAGGGCCGGTCGGGTCGACTCCTTAGGGGGATCGAGAAAGGCGATGTGCCCCACGAGCGTGAGTCCAGCCTCGTCGACGACGGAGTAATTCTCCTTGACCGGCGGCAGATCCTTGGCGGCGACGGCCACCACCCGCAGACCCTCCCGATTCAGATCGCCCGTGATGGTGCGAATCTCCGCCAAGAGTTCATCGGTGAGCGGTACGATCGAGTCGCCCTGTTTGACGTTCGTGCACACCGAAAGGATCTCCTCGACGGCGCCCTTGCAGATCAGTTCGTGATGATCCTCGCGCTCGCTCACGATCACCGACATGCGGCGGCGGACGAAGTCGAAGGGGATCTCGTCGACCTTGCGGTAGTTCTGGACCACCCCAAGACGCTGATTCATTTCGCCGTGCTCAAGGACGGCGACATCGAGGAGGTTCTTCAAACCCGTCTGATAGTAGCTGTTCAGATAGGCGTACTCGAGGACCGAGGAAGAGTCCTCGCCGGTGGCGTCGGTATGCCGCTCGAGGAAAATCTTGTCCTGGGTGAGCGTTCCTGTCTTGTCCGTGCACAAGACGTCCATGGCGCCGAAGTTCTGGATGGCGTCGAGCCTTTTGACGATGACCTTCTTGCGCGACAGGATGACCGCGCCTTTGGCGAGCGTCGAGGTCACGATCATGGGCAGCATCTCGGGCGTGAGTCCAACGGCAACCGAAATCGCAAACAGAAACGCATCGAGCCAGTCGTGCTTGGTGAATCCGTTTAGCAAAAACACCACAGGGGTCATGACGAACATGAAACGGATGAGGAGCCAGCTGACCTTGTTGATGCCGGCCTGGAACGCCGTGGTCGTGCGATCCACGGTCGTGACGCGCTCGGCGAGCGCGCCAAAATAGGTATGCGAGCCGGTGGAGACCACGATCGCCGTGGCCGAGCCGCTGACGACGTTCGTCCCCATGAAGCAGATGTTGTCGAGCTCTAAGGGATTGCGCACAGTGGGGTCCCGCTGGACGGTGTATTTCTCCGCAGGCAGCGCTTCCCCGGTTAAAGCGGCCTGGCTTACGAAAAGATCCTTGGCCAAAAGGAGCCGCACGTCGGCCGGAATCATGTCGCCCGCGGCCAAGATCACCTGGTCGCCCGGAACCAGCTGCTTGATGGGCAGCTCGACCCGCCGCGCAGGGCGCACGTGCAGTTCGATGCCGAAATAGCGGCTCGCCTCGGGCGCGGCGTTCTGGGAGGGGTCGCGGCGCAGCACGGTCGCCTTGGTGCTGACCATTTCCTTTAAGCGCTCGGCAGCCCGGTTCGAGCGCGCTTCCTGGACGAAGCGCAGACCCGTGGAGAGCACGACCATCATCCCGATGACGATGGTGGCCCGCATGTCCTCGGTCAGGTAAGACACGACCGCCAGGGCGGTCAAAAGCAGGTTGAACGGATTGCTGTAGCAGTGCCAAAGATGGACGTACCAGCGCATCGGCTTTTCGCTGCGGACTTCGTTGGGCCCGAGGCGCTCGGCAATTTCCTCGGCCTCGGTCTCGGTCAGCCCGTCGTCGTGGCTGTTCAAGCGGGCGATCAACTCCTTGGGACTCAGGGCCGAAGCCTTCAGAAGCTCGTCGGCCAGGCTGGGCGGTGCGGTCTTGGGGACATCGGCAAAGCGGAAGTGCTCGAGGAGCAAAATCCGCTTGAAGTGACGAAGCCCAATGTCACTTTCGGCGCCAAGGAGGTGCAAGACGCGGTCGCGAAAGAGGTCCAAATTCATAACGATTCCTTACTGCGCGATAAGCGCCCGATCTTGCATGTCAAATATGCAGGTTTTGTGTCACATTGGTGAAATGCGACGCATTGCGGCCGCTTCGGTGGCCGCCGATGACGCTCTTTTCGGTTTGGGGCGTGGCGTTCAGTCGGGCCCAGGGCCCGGTCTAGACGCTAGGGGAACTACGACCAGCGGCGCGATCGGGCTTCTAGAGGATCGGTTGGGAACCGACTTCGGCTACTGGGGTCTGCGTCCAAGGGACGCTCCTTCAAAATTGCGACCCGGCGAGTTTAGCTCGCTGATTCTTCGGAGTAAAGGAAGATGGGCCCGTCTGTTGGAGCGGGCGTGCCCCAAGCGCAATCGGCTATCCTTGGTTTCTCCCGGGGGAGAGATTGGCCGGGCCACGCAACTTGGGGCCCCCTGGTCGTGTCCACGTGGTAATGGATTGTTACAACCGCGGTCTTACATCTTTTCATGCCCAAGCCCGAATGAATATTCAACCCGTAATTCTGTGCGGTGGCTCCGGCACCCGCTTATGGCCGCTCTCCCGTGAGCAGTCGCCCAAGCAGCTTTTGGCCCTGAGCGGGAAGACGACGATGTTGCAGGCCACGGCGAAACGCTTGGCCGGTCCGGGGCTTTCCGACGCGCATGCGCTTTTGGCACCGCTCGTCGTTGCCAACGAGCAGTACCGGTTCGTGACGGCCGAGCAGTTGCGGCAGGTCGGCATTAGGCCGGCGGCGATCCTGCTTGAGCCTGCAGGGCGCAATACGGCGCCGGCCTTAACAGCGGCAGCACTCGTGGCGGTGGCCGAAGGCGAGGATCCCGTCCTCGCCGTCATGCCGGCAGACCACATGATTCTCGATGAGACCGCCTTTCGGCGCGCGATGTCGGAGGCCGTCCGCGAAGCCAGCGGCGATCGCATCGTGACCTTTGGCATCCGGCCCGATGCCCCGGAAACCGGCTACGGCTACATCGAGACGGGCGCCGTGCTCGGCCCCGAGACAGCGGCGCTGCAGGTCACGCGCTTCGTCGAGAAACCTGACCTGGCCACCGCGCAAACCTATGTCGAGTCGGGCCGCTACCTCTGGAACAGCGGAATCTTCGTCATGCGCGCCGAAGTCTGGCTGGCCCAGATCGGCCGCCATCGACCCGACATTCTGAAGGCGTGCAAGACGGCCGTGGCCAAGGCGGTGCGCGATGCCGATTTTTTGCGCTTGGACCGCGATGATTTCCTGGCCTGTCCGAGCGATTCGATCGACTACGCCGTCATGGAGCGTGCGACGGATCACAACGAAACCACGGTCGTGCCTCTGGCCGCCGGCTGGACCGACGTGGGTTCCTGGAAGGCGCTGCATGCGGTGGGCACCCCCGATGCCGAGGGCAATGTCATCGAAGGCGACGTGATTGCCATCGGCAATCGGGACAGTCTCATTCGCTCGGAGGATCGGCTTGTTGCGGCCATCGGGCTTGATCGCGTGATCGTCGTCGAGACTCCGGATGCGGTTCTGGTCGCGCACCAGGACCGCATTCAGGAAGTCAAGGAAGTCGTGGCCCGTCTGAAGACGTTAGGCCGCAGCGAGTCGGATGCACACCGCAAAATCTATCGCCCCTGGGGCTACTATGACAGCATCGATGCGGGCGGGCGCTTCCAGGTCAAGCGCATCGTGGTCAACCCGGGAGCCCAGCTTTCGCTCCAGATGCATCATCATCGGGCCGAACACTGGATCGTGGTCAGCGGCACGGCGCGGGTCACGCGCGGGGAGGAACAATTCCTCCTGTCGGAAAACCAGTCGACCTATATTCCGATTGGAACGCTGCATCGACTGGAGAATCCAGGAAAAGTCGATCTGGAGATGATCGAAGTGCAGTCCGGCTCTTACCTGGGCGAAGACGACATCGTTCGCTTCGAGGACAGCTACGGACGGGCCTAGAGACTGAACCCGATTCCCGATCAGGTGTTCTTGGCAACGCGTTCAAGGAAGTCGGCATAGGCGTCGCGAATGCCCTCCTTAAGCCCGATCGAGGCCGTCCATCCGAGCGCCTTCAGACGGGAGACGTCGAGAAGTTTGCGCGGGCTGCCGTCGGGCTTGGTGGTATCGAAGCGCAGGTGCCCGGCAAATCCGACGATGCGACAGATGAGTTCGGCGAGTTCGGCAATAGCGACGTCGCTGCCGGTTCCGACGTTGACGAACTCTCCCAGTTCGCGCGCGCTGCAGTGCTCCATGAGATAGACGCTGGCCCGGCCCAGATCGTCGGCATGCATGAACTCGCGGCGCGGCGTCCCCGTCCCCCACACCACCAGTTCGGCCGCGCCACGCATCTTGGCCTCGTGCGCCTTGCGCACGAGTGCGGGCAGGACATGGGAGTTCTGCAAATCGTAGGTGTCGCCTTTACCGTAGAGATTGGTTGGCATCACGCACAAATAGTCGGTCTGGTACTGGCGGTTGTACGCCGCACACATCTTGATGCCGGCGATCTTGGCGATCGCGTAGGCCTCGTTGGTGGGCTCGATCGGACCGGTCAGAAGATATTCCTCGTGCATGGGTTGGGGTGCGTCGCGGGGATAGATGCAGCTGGAGCCCAGAAAGAGGAGTTTGCGAACGCCATGGCGGTGCGCCGCCTGGATGACGTTGGACTGGATCGCCAGGTTTTCCGTGATGAACTCCGCCGGATAGGTGCTGTTGGCCAGAATTCCGCCCACGCGCGCAGCCGCCAGAAAGACGCTGCAAGGCTTAGCGCTTGCAAAAAAAGCGTCGACGCGCGCGGCGTCGGTCAAATCCAGATCCGCGTGCGAAGCCGTCACAAGATCGCGATAGCCTCGCCGCTTTAACTCCTCGAGAATGGCCGAACCCGCAAGCCCACGATGCCCTGCGACGTAGATCGGACCGGTCAGGCGCGCCACTTCACTCATGGCTGCGCGTTGCCGGAAAGCCGTGCGCCACGATCAAGGCTTCGCGCTGGGCCTGCGCCAGGTCGTGGGCGGCCATTTCCTTGACCAGTTCGATGAAGCTGGTCTTGGGCGTCCAGCCCAGTTTGGCCCGGGCCTTGCTGGAGTCGCCCAGGAGACTTGCAACCTCGGTCGGCCGAAAATAGTGCGGATCGACGGCGACCACCTTCTGTTGGCCCCAGAGCGCATGGCAGTGGGCTCCCTCTCCTTGCCAGGCGAGCTCCATCCCCAATTCATGGGCCGCGCAATTCACGAAATCGCGTACCGAGTACTGCTTGCCCGTGGCGATGACGAAGTCTTCGGCATGGTCCTGCTGCAGCATGAGCCATTGCGCCTCGATGTAGTCGCGCGCATGGCCCCAGTCGCGCAGCGCATCGAGGTTGCCCAGGTAGAGACAGCTCTCAAGGCCGAGCTTGATGCGCGCCAAGGCGCGCGTGACCTTGCGCGTCACAAAAGTCTCTCCCCGAACCGGGGATTCGTGGTTAAAGAGGATTCCGTTGCAGGCGTAAAGCCCGTAGGCCTCCCGGTAGTTCACGACCATCCAGTAGGCGTAGAGCTTGGCTGCCGCGTACGGAGAGCGCGGATAAAACGGGGTCGTCTCCTTCTGGGGTGTCTCCTGCACTAACCCATAGAGTTCCGAGGTGGAAGCCTGATAGAAACGCGTCTTGCGCGTCAGGCCCAGCATCCGGATGGCCTCGAGCAGGCGCAAAGTCCCCAGGCCGTCGGCATTGCCGGTGTACTCGGGTTCCTCGAAGGAGACCGCGACGTGACTTTGCGCGGCCAGATTGTAGATCTCGTCGGGCTGCACCTGCTCGATGATGCGAATCAAGCTCGTCGAATCGGTCAGGTCCCCATAGTGCAGGATAAAGCGCCGGTTTTCCTCGTGCGGATCCTGATAGAGATGGTCGATACGGGCGGTGTTAAAGAGAGACGTCGGGCGTTTGATGCCATGCACGACGTAACCCTTTTGAAGCAGAAACGCGGCGAGGTAGGAGCCGTCCTGACCTGTGATGCCAGTGATGAGGGCCACTTTGGGGACGGGGCGGGCGAGGTCAGGGGGGGAACTCATGGGTGCGATGAAATCGGCGGAGGGGAAAAGGCGGATCAGGAAATCAAGAGGGCGCCCCGATATTGCGAGATGCGCGTGCCCGTGACCAGAACCAATCATAGTCGATTCCAGGAGCCTTCGTCCCCTAGGCCGGCGGGCCGAAGGAGTCATCGGAAGCGGGCTCCCGAGGAGGGAGCTAGAGTGCTGCGGGCAGGATCCGATAGACGTGGGACGGTCGTGCATTGGCGATCCGAATTTCGCTCGGTCCAAAGCGCACGACGCGCACGCGCGCCCGATCCTGAAACTGGTCACCCGGCCAGCTCGCTTCTTCGATCAGATAATCCCCCGGGGGCAGGCTGCGGGTCGCAAGAACCAGATCCGGTCCGGACCAGGAAAGATGCGTTCCTCCGAACGGGCGTGCCAGGGGTTCGCCGATGAACACCCCTTGCCCCGGCATCTCCACACTTTTCCAGTAAGCCTCGATTAAGGTGTCACCGCTCAGATAGTGCGCCATCACCAGACCGGGTACGGGAAACTTCCCCGGGTAGTTACAAGGCTCGGTCACGGTGCCGTAGCTGCCAGTCGCGCCCGCTTCGAGCCAGTCGAGGCTGCTCATCTGCGGGCTGTCGGTGAGCATGCCGCCCAGGGACGTCAGATGGTCCGCGATGGCGCCGTCGCGAAAGCGCAGACTGGCAAGGCCTTGTACGCGCTCCATCCCCGTGAAATAGAACATGACGTCGTCCCGATTCTCAAGCTCGCTGCCATGGATGATTGCGACGCTGTAGTCGGCTGCAAGGAGCGCCTGAACGCGCGCGAAGTTGCGCGCCCGGACATTTCTCGTGTTATCGGGGGTGTCGAGCAGATAGGCCGTCCCGAGCGGCCAGGTCTCGTCCGAGCGCACGCCGCGATCGATCAGGTCGCGAACTTCGGCCAAGGTCTTGCCCGCAAGGAGCATCGCGGGTCGAAGGGGCGCGCCCTCGAGTGTCGTGTGTTCGCCATCGAAATAGCGCGAACGCTGCGTCTTGCCGCAGCCTTTGGCGCAGTAGCTCCGATCGAAGCCTGCGGCAAACGCGGTCGTAACGGACATGCAGCCCACCCGGTAGGGCCGGGTCCAGGCCAGCGCCAAGGCCCGAATTCCAGGGGGCAACCTTTGGTCGAGTTGTCTTTTGACGGGTTCGAATTCAGCCGGGTCGAGCTCGTCGGCATCGGCCCTAAAGGCCACATGAAGAACGTTCTCGGCCGCTATTCCGCGACGCAGAGCGTAATAGCGAGCGGTCTCGACGCTTTGGGGATCGCGGTCATTGACGATGAGCGCGACACTTGCCGCCGTCAGTGATTCATTGGGTAACTCGATCTTGGGAAACGGTTCTTCTGCGGCACTCGTTATCGCCAGAGCCACAAGACCTACGACGCATCCACCCAAGGCGCCGATGGAGCGACGCTTCGCGTCTTCACAGAAGAGGCGCCCGCGTTCGAGGCCCCAGAGGCGGTCACGCCACAAGGCGTGCAAACGCCTTCTCGGCGGCGCTTAGGGTCTGTTTGAGCGTTTCGCCATCGTGGGCGGCCGAGACAAATCCTGCCTCGTAGGCGGAGGGCGCGAAATACACGCCGGCATCGAGCATGCTGTGAAAAAAGCGCTTGAAGCGTTCGATGTCGCTTGCAGTCACGTCCGAAAGGCGTTGCGGGATCTCGGTTGCGAAATAAAATCCAAATAGGCCGCCGACACTGTCGGCACTAAATGCGACGCCGGCCTTTTGAGCCGCGGCCGAGAGGCCTTTGACCAGCTGTGTGGTCTGCTCGGTCAGGCGCTCGTAGAAACCGGGAAGCTGAACTGCCCTTAGCGTTGTGATTCCGGCGGCGACCGCAATCGGGTTGCCCGAGAGGGTCCCCGCTTGATACACCGGACCCAAGGGGGATAGTTGATTCATGAGGTCGGCCCGGCCTCCAAAGGCGGCCACGGGAAGCCCACCGCCGATAACCTTGCCTAGGACGGTCAGATCGGGCTTCATGGCAAAAAGCGCCTGGGCGCCACCCTGTGCCACGCGAAAGCCCGACATGACCTCATCGAAGATCAACAGCGCCCCATGCCTTTGGCAGTGGAGTTCGAGCGCGCGCAAGAACTCGGTCGTTGGGCGAACGAGGTTCATATTTCCGGCGATGGGCTCGACGATGACGCAGGCGATCTCGGAAGGATAACGGGCGAAGGCCTCTTCGAGCTGCGTGCAGTCGTTGTAGTCGACCACGACCGTGTGTTGGGTGATCTCGGGCGGAACGCCGGCCGAACTGGGATTATTGAAGGTCAGAAGACCCGAGCCGGCCTTGACCAAAAGGCTGTCGGCGTGGCCGTGGTAGCAACCGTCGAACTTGATGATCTTGGGTCGGCCGGTCGCGCCGCGCGCAAGCCGGATCGCACTCATGGCGGCCTCGGTTCCGGAACTGACCAGACGCACCTTCTCGATGGACGGCACGAGCTTGCAGATCTCCTCGGCCATCTCGATTTCGCCCTCCGTGGGGGCGCCAAACGACAGGCCGTTGACTGCCGCGTCCTGGACGGCTTTGACCACGAGGGGATCGGCATGCCCGAGGATGGCCGGACCCCAGCTATTGATGTAGTCGACGTAGCGTTGGCCATCGGCATCCCAGAGGTAGGGACCTTCGGCGCTGACCATGAAGCGCGGCGTGCCCCCGACCTGGCGAAAAGCCCGCACCGGGGAATTCACACCGCCTGGCGTGGTGCGTTGGGCACGTTCGAAGAGGAGTTCGTTGCGAGAGGACATAGGAGGCCCGAAAACGTTAGCTTCGATGCGCGAAGGAACGCAAGAACGATTCGGAACGCTGGCGCACGACCGCAGCCGTGGGATCGTCGAAGACCGCGGCAATGACCGCGGCGGCGTCGGCGCCGGCCCCGATGAGTTCTCCTACATTGTGCAGGGTGATCCCGCCAATGCCAACCAAGGAGGCTGCGATCCCTTCCTTGCGTGCCTGCGCGAAAAGGCACAGGGGCGCGCGCGGCGCCTGCGGCTTGGTCGTCGACGGAAAGACGCTGCCGAAGGCAACGTAGTCGGCGCCGGCCTCAAGGGCCGCGTGCGCCAAGGGAAGGCTCGCATAGCAAGATACCCCAAGGATGCGCGAGCGGCCCAGCGCATCCCGCGCGGCAGCCAGATCGCCATCGGTTGCCCCAATGTGGGCGCCCGCGGCATTGATCTCGCGTGCCAGTCCAACATGGTCGTTGATGATGAGCGAGGCGCCGTAGCGCTCGCAGGCAGCGCGCAAAGAGCGCGCCTGTTCCCCGCGCAAAGAAACGGACGCCGATTTATTGCGATACTGGATCCAGCGGACTCCGCCTTCCAAGGCGGCGATGACGAGTCCCACGAGCCGCGCGGTATCGGCCTCATCAGGCGTGACCGCATAAAGCCCCGAAACGCGTCTTCCGCTTATCTGCGCATCGCTTCTAGCCACCGCTTTGCGCTCCGTTGGCGGCTTGCAGTTCGCGCGCCCAAAAGAAGCGGTCCGGCAGATATTGACCCATCCCGGGACGGAAACCCGCGGCAAGCGCCTGCCAGGTGTATTCCTGGGCCTCGCGCGCCGCCTCGGGAATGTCCAGCCCGTTGGCCAACAGCGCCGCGAGCGCCGAGGCGAGCGTGCAGCCCGAGCCATGGTAGCTGCCCACGAGGCGTTGCCAGGCGTCGCTGCGCATGACGCCGCTGTCCCCATAGAGCACGTTGATGACCTCGGCCGTGTTTTCGTGTGTGCCCGTGATGAGGACGAATTCGCTGCCCCACTCGATCAGACGTGCAGCACACGTCTCCAGGCTCAATGAGGTCGCATCGTCGTCGCTTTCTTCGCCGTGGCTTGCGAGTCGTCGGGCCTCGATGCTGTTGGGCGTGATGATCGTGGTCTGGGGAATGAGGAGATCGCGAATGGCGCTTAAGACGTCATCGTCGGCGAAGTGGTCGCCGCGGCCGCTGGTTAAGACCGGGTCGAGCACCAAAGGCACATCGGGGTAGTCAGAGACGATCTCGGCAACGACGGCGACGGTCTCGACACTGCCCAGAACGCCGATCTTGAACGACGCCACCGGCATGTCCTCGAGCACCACGCGCGCCTGCTCGTTGACGAAATCGCTGTCGATCGCCATGAAGTCATCAACGCCGGTCGTGTCTTGCACCGTCAGACCCGTGACGACGGTGAGGCCATGGCAACCCATGCTCGAGACGGTCATGAGATCGGCCTGCAGGCCGGCCCCTCCCGTGGGATCGCTGGCAGCAAAGATCATGACAACCGGAGGGGTGATATTGGACATAAGCTCTTGGGCTCGAATCGGGGCCGAAGAGAAGTACCCCAGCAAGGAAGGAGAAGGACGCGGAAAAACCGGTAAACTCGGATTTTACCCTCCCTCGGGGGGAGACCCGATTTTCCTAAATTAGAACGAGCAACGAACCTACGATGAGAACTTGGATGTGCTTGATTTGCGGTTGGATCTACGATGAGGCGGCTGGAGCACCCGAGGAAGGAATTCCTCCAGGCACGCGCTGGGAGGACGTTCCGATCAATTGGACCTGTCCCGAATGTGGTGCTCGCAAAGAAGACTTTGAGTTGGTCGAGGTCTGAGCGGCGAAGCGTTGTTGTCGCGACACAACAGAGTTACTGCGGGTTTTCGTTGTTTTGAGTGGATGAAAGTCCACGTTACAATCGATTGAAGCAGTATAGCTCCGGCGAGGGCCCCATTTGCCCGTAGCACTGGCGAGTCATTTCCGTAAGGTCGCGCGGGTCGCGGGCGGTCAAGGGCAACTTTTACTGAGGGCTGATGGCAGCAAACCCCGATATAGCCGGGCTGAAGGTCATGGTGATCGATGACAGTAGCACCATTCGACGCAGCGCCGAGATTTTCTTGGTACAGGCAGGTTGTCATGTGATTTTGGCCGAAGACGGTTTCGATGCCTTGGCCAAGATCAACGACCATCAGCCGGACCTCATTTTTTGCGACATCCTGATGCCGCGCCTGGATGGCTACCAGACCTGCGCGCTCATCAAGAAGAGTCCTCGTTTCCACGAAACGCCCGTCGTCATGCTCTCGAGCAAAGACGGACTGTTCGACCGCGCCAGGGGAAGAATGGTGGGGTCGGATGAGTATCTGACCAAGCCGTTCACCAAGGACAGCCTGCTAAAGACGGTCAATTTGCACGCTCGACGGCGCGAGGACAGCACGCGCGCGAGTCCTTAGGAGAAGGTTATGGTAATTCAAAAGATCCTGGTGGTGGATGACTCACCCACCGAACGGTATTTCTATGCGGATCTTCTGACCCGCAGCGGCTACACAGTTCTGACAGCGGAAAACGGAGAAGAGGCCTTGGTGAAGGCCAAGAGCGATCAACCGCAGCTCATCCTGATGGACGTCGTCATGCCCGGTCAGAATGGTTTTCAGGTGACCCGGGCCATCAGCCGTGATCCCGTGACCTCGCACATCCCGATTCTCATTTGCACAAGCAAGGATCAGGAGACCGATCGCTACTGGGGCTTAAAGCAGGGTGCGCGCGACTATCTCGTCAAGCCGGTCAACCCGCAAGAGCTCTTGGCCAAGATTCAGTCATTAAGCGTCTGACCCAGCGCATGGCCGAACCGATTAGCCGCTCCGTTGCGCTGACCTCTGCCAAGAGCGGCAGCCGTACCCGGCTTCGTGAGTTCCAGGCGGGCCTTGCCGAACGACTGCGACAGGCAGCAACCGCGCCCACCGCGCAAAGCCGGCTGGCCGTGCGCGTGGCGTGCGAGGGCGGTGAACAGAATTACCTGATCGATCTTCCCGAAGCGGGCGAGATCATCTCGATTCCCGAGGTCTCATCCGTTCCCCTAACCAAACCCTGGTACATCGGCCTAGCCAATGTTCGGGGAAACCTAGTGAGTGTGGTGGATCTGGCGCGCTTCGACGGACGGGGCGCGACGCTGTTGGACAAGGATAGTCGAGTGTTGGCTTTTTCGTTGGCATTGCGCTTTAACGCCGGGATCCTCGTGACGCGCATGCTGGGATTGCGTAATACTGAGCAGCTGACTCAAGTCGAGCGTACCGATCGCGCGACCAGGCCCATGTGGGTCGGTAATGCTTTTCGCGACACGGACGGCGTGCTCTGGGATGAATTGCGCCTGGCCGCATTAGCGGCTGACGAACGTTTTCTGCAGATCGGTATTTGGTGAGGACAACATGGCATTTAAGCTGATGAAGTCGGCAACGCAGGACAAGGTGTCAGCAGCCTCCCTGCTTGAACCGCAATCCGGCCGTGGGGAGTATGTCCGCGACGAAGACTCTGCGGTCGGGTCCACCGAGCCCATGCGCGATCGCGTCTCGCTGATCGGGAGCATGTCCGTCAAGCGCCAGATCATCACGCTCGTGGTTCTGGGGGGACTGGTGCTGGCCGTCGGCTTGTTGTTCGTCTTGCGCGATCTGACCCAGGCTTCCAATCAGGCCGCCTATGCAGAAATCACCGGCGATTCGCTCATGCATTCGCAACGCTTGGCCAAAGCGGTACCGGCGGCCTTGCAAGGTAATCCGGATGCGTTCTCGCAACTGCGCGACAGCCGGGATCGGCTCGATGAAAACCTCGCGATCCTCACCAACGGCGGATCCTTGAACAATCGCTCGGTGCCGGCATCGAGCGCCGAAATCCAGCCCATCCTTGCCAGTTTGACCCAGGACTGGAAGCGAACCCAGAAAAACGCGACCATCGTCCTGGACAACGAGGGCATCCTAACGACGATCGGCAATACGCTAAAGGCGCTCAATGATGCGAATCCGAATCTGCTCGAACTCACCGAGCAGATCGCCGCCTTGAAACTGCAGTCGGGCGCTCCGGCGCGCGAGATCTCGGCATCCAGTCAGCTCGTGATGTTGACCCAACGCCTCGCCAAAAACGCCAACGAGCTTCTCTCAGGAGAAGGCGTCAATCCCGAGACCGCGTTTCTCCTGGGCAAGGACACCAATACCTTTCGGGACCTGCTTGATGGCTTGGCCAACGGTTCAGATTCGCTGCGCTTGTCGGCCGCGCGTGATCCCGAGACGAAGGATCGGCTGACCGATCTGCAAAAGCAGTTCGTTTCCTTCCAGCAGCAAATTGGCGCTCTTTTGGCCAACCTGCAGAAGATCGTGGCCGCCAAGCAAGCCGAGCAACTCGTCTTCAAGGACAACGAAAACCTGCGCGCCTCGATTTTGAAACTGCAGCAGGGATATCAACAGGAAGACCGCGCCCGGCGCAACAATCTCATCGCCATGGCCGTGTGCGCCCTGGTGTTCGTGCTGCTCGTTGCGGCGGCGGCGTTTCTCTACCTGAACAACACGCGTGCCGATGCTGCCGTGGCGGAGCGCAGGCGCGCCGAGGCGCAACGTTTGGAGGAGGATGCCAAGCGTCAGAATGATGCCAACCAGGCGGCGATTTTGCGGCTCATGAACGAGCTCCAGGAGGTGGCCGACGGTGACTTGACTACCCAGGCCACGGTGTCCGAAGACATCACTGGCGCCATCGCCGATTCGGTGAACTACACGGTCGAGGAGTTACGCACCCTGGTCGGACGGATCAACAGCACGGCCGAACTAGTCACGACCGCTTCCTCGCAGGCGCAGGAGACCTCCACGCGTCTTCTGGCCGCATCCGAGGCCCAGTCGCGCGAGATCCGAAATACCGGTGAATCGGTGCTGCGCATGGCGCAGCAGATTAACGATGTCTCTTCTTCGGCCATGGAGTCAGCCAACGTGGCACGCCAATCCCTCGCGGCCGCCGAGGAAGGGCAGCGTGCCGTGCAAAATTCCATAGCGGGCATGAACGAGATTCGCGAGCAGATCCAGGAGACCTCCAAGCGCATCAAGCGACTGGGCGAGTCGTCACAGGAGATCGGCGAAATCATCGAACTGATCTCCGACATTACCGAGCAGACCAACGTGCTGGCACTAAATGCCGCAATCCAGGCCGCCTCGGCGGGTGAGGCCGGACGGGGGTTTTCGGTGGTCGCCGAGGAAGTGCAGCGATTGGCCGAGCGCTCGGCCGAGGCCACCAAGCAGATCGGGGCCCTGGTGCGCACGATTCAAACCGACACCCAGGACGCCGTGGCCGCCATGGAAAAGTCGACCCAGGGTGTGGTCGAAGGAGCCAAGCTTTCCGATGCGGCCGGTCAGGCGCTGTCCAATATCGGACGGGTTTCGCGGCAACTGGCCGAGCTGATTGAACAGATTTCGCAGAACACGTCGGTCCAGGCGCGTTCGGCCGGGGGTGTGGCCAAGAGCATCCAGCACATCTTGACAGTCAATGAGGAGACGTCCTTAGGTACGCAAAAGACGGCCGATTCGATCTCCCAACTTTCCGCGCTCGCGCAGGAGCTCAAAAGTTCCGTGGCCCGGTTTAAGGTGTCCTAGTCTCGCCCTCTTGGCGCAGTCCAAAATGCTATGAGTACCCTCGATAACGTTCAAGCCGACTCCCAAGGCAGCTTTCCGGCCTGGGAGCGCGTTGACACCGGACCGCTGTCCTGGGTCATCTCGGAATTGCGCGACGCTTTGGAGCGTTCGCTGGAGTCGCTAAAGACCTACGCCCAAAGTCCGGATGATCCAACGCCTCTCAAACTGGCCAAGTCGAATCTGCACCAGGCCCACGGCGCCTTGCAGATCGTCGACCTCGAGGGCGTGTCGCTTCTGACCGAAGAAGTCGAGAGTCTTCTCGAAAGTTTCGAGAGCGCACCCCAAACCTGTACCCCTGAGGCGGTTGAGACGGTCGCTGCGACCTATCGGGCTGTGACCGAGTATCTGGAAGAGCTTCTGGCCGGTGGCCCGCATCAGCCGGTGCGGCTCTTTCCCAGCTACCGCGCGCTGCTTGCACTGCGCAAGGCCGATCGCATCCATCCGGCCGATCTTTTTTATCCCGACTTGTCGGTTCGGCCGCCGCGCGGATCGAGCGGCACGGGTCCGCAGCTCAATTCGGCGGAAATCGCGGCCCAGCGTTCGCGCTTTGAGCGGGCGCTCCTTCAGTATCTGCGCGACGAGAAGAACGCGGCTGCGGCGCAAGAGATGTCAGCCGCGGTGGCCGTAATCGAGTCGTCGCCCAAGCAGGGACAGCAACGGGCCTTCTGGTGGGTCACGCGCGCGTTCTTTGAGGCCTTAAGCGGCAATGGGGTTCCGGCGGATCTGAACGTCAAGCGCCTGTGCGCTCGCATCAACCTGCAGATCCGACGCCTATTGGATGGCTCGGGGACGGTTGCCGAACGGCTCTTGCGAGATACGCTCTTTTTCGTCGCGCGCTCGGCGTCCATCACGCCGCACATCAGCGAGGTCAAGTCGGTCTATTCGCTCGATCATTCCTTGCCGGAAGACTTCGAGACCGAACGTTACGGTCGTCTGAACTTCGGCGCACTGCGCAACGCCAAGGAGTCGCTGGCCAGCGCCAAGACCGCCTGGAGCCAGGTCGTCTCGGGCGACGTCGGACAGATCAGCGCCTTTGCGCGCGATGCGAGCGCACTCCTGTCGGCCGCGGGTCTGCTCGGTCGCCCCGGCCTAGCCCATGTCGCGCAAGTGGTGGCCAGTCTAGGCACGGAACTCTCGTTTGATCCGCGCCGCCCGACCGAGGCCGTGGGATTGGACGTGGCCACGGCGCTCCTTTTCCTTGAGAGCGCATTAGATCAGGCGCGCTCGTTAGACGAGTCTTTCGACGCCAAGGCCGACGCCGTCGTTGCCCGCGTGGAGGCCGCCGCGATCGGTGCGAGCGATGACGCCAATAGTGAACCCTGGCTCGACGAAATCTCGCGCGAGGCGCAAGAACGCCTGAGCATGGCGAGCTTCATCTCGGAGATGCAGACCAATCTGCGTACCATCGAGAAGACGCTCGACGGCTTTTTTCGCGACCCCACGCAAAGGGCCGAACTGCCCCAGGCCGAGAAGCTTTTGGGCCAGATCGGTGGCGCGCTTTCGGTGCTCGGCCACGAGCAGGCCGGCATGGCCATCGCCAAGGGCCGAGAAGCAATCAAGCGCTTCGGCGAACCGGACTATCTGCCCGATGCGGCGGAGTTTGGGCGCGTTGCCGAATCCTTGGGTGCGGTCGGCTTTTACATCGAGAATCTCCAGCACCGCGCTGACGTGGGAACCGTGTTTCGCTTCGATGAAGCCACGGGAGCGTTTAGCGCCGATCTCGCGCGCGGGTCGGTCCATAAGAAAGCCGCCGAGGAGGATCCCGATGCCTACCCGGAGCCCTTAGGCCCGGATGGACTGTCTCCTCCCTCCGGGCCTAGCCCAGCCAAGCCGGAGGCCAGCGTTGAGAGCGAGATCGCGCGCCACGGCGATCTCATCGCCCAGCTGGTGGAGTCGCTTCGAGCCGACCCCGCCAACGCACAGACCCGTAGCCGCCTAAAGGACGCCTTGCAGCGCGTTCAGCAGGACGCGCTTCTGGTAGACGACAGTTCGCTCAAGGACCGGGCCGCGCAGGCGCTCAAGGTCCTCAACGACACCAATCGGGATCCCGCACAAGGCTTGACCGACAGCGTGTTTGATCTGACCGATCAGACCAACCGCTTCGGCGACAACCGCGATGTCGCGCCCACGACCCCGATTCCGGAGGTCAGTGCACCAGTCCCCGCGGTTGGGACCTCGATTGATGCCGAACTCCTCGAGATCTTTCTGGGTGAGGCCGTGGAGGTTCTGGACACCGCCCGAAAAGCGCTCATCCAGCTCGGCGCGCAGCCGACCAATCGCACCCATCTAACCGAGATTCGCCGCGCCTTTCACACCTTAAAGGGTAGCGGACGCATGGTAGGACTAAAGGGCTTGGGCGAGGCTGCCTGGGGGATTGAGCAGACCACCAATCATTGGCTGGCCGAGGGGATGTCCGCGACCCCGCCGCTCATCGCACTATTAAAGCGCGCCATCGATGAGATCGACGGCTGGGTCTCGGAGCTGGCGGACCACGGCTATTCCATGCGCACGCCCGATGCGCTCTACAAGGCGGCCGAAGACGTGCGCGAAGGGCGCGAGCCGGAATCGCATCCGCCCACGCCCGCCCTCCCGGAGCCCGCGGTGCTTGCCCCGCCGATGCCCGAAGTTCCCACCAGCAGCGCGCCGATCCCGGGGATGCCCACCCCCTCTCCGAAGCGGGCACAGCCCCCGGCCTCCGACTACGGCGAGCGCACTGAAGTCGTGTTTTCGCCACTGCCGACCATGGAGATCGCCAGCGAGGACTACCTCGAAACCGAAGTCCTCGGTCCCAAGTCCACCGAACCCCCCGCAGGCCACCCTCCCGAGGAAGTGACGTCCCGGTTCGGCACGACCCACCTTGGTGTTTCGGATTTCGCAGGACCCAGCGAGGCTAAACCCGCTGTACCTGAGCCTGCGGCCGAGGACACGCAGATGCAAAGGACCGAGGCCGGACTCGATGACGAGCCGATTGCACCGGCCATGGAGATTGCCACCGAGGACTACATGGCCACCGAAGTGCTCGGAGTACGAGCCTTCCAAAGGCCGGTGGACCTCATCCCGACTCCGCCTCCACTCTCTTCCCCTGCGCCCATCGCAATGGAGCCACCTCCGGCGCCCGAGCCCACGCCGGTCGCAAAGGTCGAGCCCGTGGTTCAGGAGGTCCCTGCGGTGCCGGTCCCACCTCCCGCACCCGTGCCGCCCACGGTGACTGTGGCGCCCCCCGTGGCCGTGGCGCCTCCCGTGGCCGTGGCGCCTCCCGTGGCCGTGGCGCCTCCGGCTCCCGTGGCCCCCGCGCCGGTAGAAGCCGAGGATTCGTTCATGACGACCGAGGTGCTACGCGAGGATTTGGACGAGGAAGGGGTCATCCAGGAGCCGGAGACGCTAGATTTCGAGTATCTCCAGATGGAGCCGCCGGCTGCGCCCGTGGAGCCGGTCACCCCCGTGATGGCCCCGGCGGTCGAAGCGCCCCCGCCCGTGCCCGCTCCGCCCCTAGCGGAGGTCTCGCCGCCCGCTCCGGTCGAGGTCCAGCCACCCCCCTTGGTCGAAGCGGTGAAGGAGACTCTCGCCTCGCGCGCCCAATCCGAGGCGGAGGCGGAAGATCGGGCGCTGCGCGATACCGTGGTCTCGGGTGAAGCGGGGGACGACGCCAGTATCAGCAGCGCGGATCCGATCGAGATTTCGCCATCCCCTGTGGCCCCGGTCACCTCGGGCAATGTCCTGCCCTTTGCGATGCCCGTGGCACCGCGCGCGGACGAGTTAAAGCAGATCGGACCACTCACGCTGTCGGTCCCCCTCTACAACATCTATCTGTCCGAAGCTGACGAATTGCTCCGGACGCTGACCCAGGACTTCGGGGAGTGGCGACACGAACTCAACCGCAAGGTTTCCGAAGCGGCGGTGCGGGCTGCGCACTCGCTCTCGGGGACGTCCGCCACGATCGGGCTAACCCCGGTCCACGATCTTGCCTACGCGGTGGAGTCGGTGCTGCAGGTCCTGCACCGTGCCTCGATTACGATCGGAATCGAGGAGATCGGCCTTCTGCAGGATGGCGTGGAAGGTCTGCGTGCCATGCTGCACCGTTTCGCGGCCGAGTCCATGCCCGACAGCGACGTGGGCCGCGTGGCCCGGCTTTTTGCCCTGCGCGATGAGCTCAAGGCCCGGCAGTGGCCGCATGACGCGATCGAACTGCCTTCTGCACCGTCCCATCCGGCTGAGCCACCAAGTCCGTCTGCGCAGTCGCAGGAGATCGTCATTCCTGCAAACGACGCTGCGCTTCCGAACGACGTCGAAGGCCCGCTCGACCATGAGCTCCCTGCGAGCTCGGCGGAGGAGGCCGGTGCTGCTGTTGTCGCGGGTGCCCTAGGCGGGGCCGCGTTGGCAGGTTTGGCTGCTAACGAGGTGTCACCATCGCCACCGGGAGCGCTTTCGGAAGAGAGCGTTGCGGACTGGCACGAGGACATCCCGGTACAAGAACTGTGGCAGGAGGCGCCAGTCCCAGCCGTCGAGCCTGCAGCGTTCGCACCGGAGCCTGCACCCGCACCGGCGCCCGCACCCGTCGAAGCAACACCGCATTTCCAGACCCAGGATGAGTTTCGCGCGGATTTCCCGCCGCGCGAGAGCCCGGTTGAGGTCTCGCTGCAGGCTGCAGCGCCCGTGCCTGCGCCCCTCGCGCTGGACGTCTCGCATGTCCGAGACGAGATCGATCCGGAACTCATCGAAGTCTTCCTGCAGGAAGCCAGCGAGTATCTGCCCCAGATTGGCGAGACCTTACGGCGCTGGCAGGAAGCCCCGCGCGATCTCACCTTGCCCCAGGCGCTCCTGCGCCAGATGCATACGATCAAAGGCAGCGCGCGCATGGCGGGTGCCATGCGCCTGGGCGAGCTGGTCCACAACATGGAAACGCGCGTCGAGGGAGCCGTCAACCTGCGCGACATCCCGACCGCGGCGTTCGAGGACCTGATTGCTGCACACGATCGGGCGCTCGAGCTCTACGATTCACTGGTCAATCCACGCAGCGAGCCTCCGCAGCCGGAGCGTCGCGCCGTGCGCAGGCTCGAGGAACTCGAGGAACTCGACCAGGCGCCGGTCGCAGAAGGCGCTACCGCGCGCGTGGCACCCATCGTGGGCACGGCTATGGCGTTTGCCGCGCACCAAGCCCAGCCGGACCGGCGTGGCGCTGCTCCTCAGGCACCGGCACTGCAGGCCGTGCGCGTGCGTGCCGACCTCTTAGACCGTCTCGTCAATCAGGCCGGCGAGGTCAGTATCTCGCGTTCGCGCCTCGAGAATGAAGTTGGGCAGATCCGCGCATCACTGTCGGATCTGACGGAAAACCTCGGACGCCTGCGCGGACAACTGCGCGAGATCGAGATCCAGGCCGAGACCCAGATGCAATCCCAGCTGTCGATGGCCAAGGAGCGCGAGCGCTTCGATCCTCTTGAGTTCGACCGCTTCACGCGGCTGCAGGAACTCACGCGGATGATGGCGGAATCGGTCAATGACGTTGCCACCGTCCATCAGAATCTTTTACGCAGCCTCGATGGAGCCAACCGCGACCTGATGGCGCAACAGCGCATGACGCGCGACTTGCAGCAGGACTTGATGAGCGTGCGCATGGTGCCCTTTAGCAGCATCTCAGAGCGCCTCTACCGGGTGGTCAGGCAAACGGCCAAGGAGCTCGACAAGCGCGTGAACCTGGACATCCGGGGCGGAGGCGTGGAAATAGACCGCAGTGTGCTGGAGCGGATGATTGCGCCTTTCGAGCATATCCTGCGTAATGCGATCGTCCATGGCATCGAGACGCGTGCGGCCCGGGTGCAAAAGGGTAAGGCCGAGACCGGCGAGCTCTTGGTGGAGGTACGCCAGGAAGGCAATGAGATCGTCCTCGTCTTCAGTGACGATGGGGCAGGGTTAAATCTCGACCGCATCCGGGAAAAAGGACGCCAGACGGGTCTCATCGAGCCCAATGAGGAAGTGACGGATGCGCGCGCTGCCGATCTCATTTTCCACGCCGGGTTCACGACTGCAACCGAGGTCACGGAACTGGCGGGCCGCGGCGTGGGCATGGATGTGGTGCGCGCCGAAGCAGGCGGCCTGGGCGGACGCGTCTCGGTCGACAGCGAAGCCGAACGCGGTACGCGCTTTACCATCAATTTGCCGCTGACTTTGGCCGTCACCCAGGTCGTGCTCGTGAACGTTGCAGGCAGAACCTACGCTCTGCCTTCGGTGCTGGTCGAACAGGTTCAGCAGCTCAGGCCCCAGCCCTTGGCGCAAGCCTATAGCGAAGGTCAGATCATGTGGTTGAACCAGCCGGTCAAGCTGCACTTTCTCGCCGGTCTTTTGGGGGAACGGGATCGTTCTCCCATCGCGCAGCGCTATTCACCGGTGTTGATCCTGCGCTCGGGCGGCGAGCGCATCGCCGTCCACGTCGATGAGGTGGTGGGAAACCAGGAAGTCGTGGTCAAGAACATCGGCCCCCAATTGGCCCGCATGATCGGCATTGCCGGCGCGACCGTCTTGGGCTCGGGGGATATCGTCCTGATTCTGAACCCCGTCCAGCTCGCCCAGCAGGCGCTGCGGGAGCGCGCGCAACCCGCGCTTTCGGCAGGGGTCGAAACCGTCGCTGCAGTGGGCGAGCTCGTTGAGACTCCGCCGCGCGCGGATGCGCTACCGAGCCTTGAGACGTTGCCCATCGTCATGGTGGTCGACGATTCCCTGACCGTGCGACGCGTGACGCAGCGGCTTTTGATGCGCGAAGGCTATCAGGTCGTGCTCGCCAAGGATGGCGTGGACGCCTTGCAGCAGCTCCAGGACTACACACCCGATGTGATGCTTGTGGACATCGAGATGCCGCGCATGGACGGTTTCGATCTGACGCGCAACATCCGCGGCGATGAGCGTTATCAGAAGATCCCGATCATCATGATCACCTCGCGCACCGCCGACAAGCATCGCAGCTTCGCCCTGGAACTGGGGGTCAACGTGTACCTGGGCAAGCCCTACCAGGAAGAAGAGCTCCTCCAGCATCTGTCGCACTTCGTGGGCCATCAAAAGCGGGCCACGGTCTAGCGTGCGGTGAAGCCGAGCGTGTCTCTGGCAGAAGGAGCCTCCGGCAATACGGTCCATCGCCCCGTGGGCGATGGAGCTCAGGTCCAACCGCGCTGGAGGTGGCTGCCTCCGATCGGATCGCGGCGCTATCACGCCCTCCTTTTGGCCGTGGGCATCCTGATCTTGGGGCCCCTGGGAGGCATCACCTCCGCGTACATGAATTTCTCGCTCGGATTTTTTGTGGGCGGTCAGGTCTTGGCCGGGATCCTCGGCTCCGCGATCACCCTGGGTTATGGGGCCCAGGGCAAGCACGGAGCCAATTTCATGCAGACGACGGCAGCCTCGGCAGCCAACATGGCGTCCTTGGGTGTCCTGGTGCAGGCCATGGTCTGGCTCGGACTTCCGCAGCCGCCCGTCATTCCGCTTGTCGCCTATCTGCTGTGCGCCGGAATGTTCGGGGCTGGTGTGGGCATGCTCTATACCTCGATCCTGGTCGACCGGCTGCAACTGACCTACCCGAGCGGCCTTGCGGTGGCCAACATCTTGCGCGCGCTCACGGATCGGGTGCTCTTGCGCCGATCGATCGGACAACTCGGCTCGGGCGTCCTGGTGGGACTGGGTGGCGGACTTGGCGCTGCGAACATCGGCTGGCTGGGGGCAACGGGGCTGTCGACTTCGACGCTGGGGGCAGGGCTCATCGTGGGCGCACGCATCGGCATTCCGCCCTTCATCGCCGGACTGCTCTTTACGGCGCTCATGCCCTACTTCAGATCGATCGGCTGGCTCGGTCCTCACGACCCGTTCCGAAAGATCTCCTTCCTCATTGCCCTGGGGATGCTTCTGGGCGCGGCCGTGGTCGACCTTTCCCTTGTCTTTGCGAGTGCGCTAAAGCGCTTGAACACCACCCGAGCCGCTCCGCGCCCGCCCGTTGTCCCCGCCGAGGAGGCGTGGAAGCAGACCAATACGCGCCGCCTTTTGGCCTGGGTCGTCTTCTGGGGCATCGCCATCGTGGTGGTGGGCTCGAGGTTTCTCGATCAACCCTGGGGATACATGAGCTTCGCCGTCGTGATGGTGTTCATCTTCGCTCTGGTGAACGGCATCTCGCTTGGGGTGAGCGATCAGAATCCGATCTCCTCGGCGTTCGTTGTGACCGTCATCCTCATGGCCTCGTTTGGCCTGAAAAGTCCCATCGTCGGACTCCTGGCTGCGGCCGTGGTCCTCGTCGGGGCCGGGGTTGCAGGCGACATGCAGCAGGATCGCTCGACGGGCTGGCGCTTGGGGACCGATCGCACGCTCCAGTTCCGTTACCAGGCCGCAGGCATTCTCATGGGGGCCATTCTCGCGGTGGCCTTTGCCAAGCTCTTCATGGCGGCCTATCCGGTCTTGAATCTCGACCAGACGGTGCTCTCCGAGGCCGATCAGCCCAAGCATTGGACCGCGGCCATGACCTACAAGCTCGTGGGCACCTTGCGCAGCCTGACCGACGACAAGCCCTATCAGAGGACCGCCATCGGGATCGGGTTGGGTATTGGTCTTCTCATCGCGTTCTTGCGACAACTCATCAAGTCGCGCGAGCGCTATCGGCGCTTCGTTGCCTCCGGCAGGCGCGGCTTTGCCGTGGACTTCGTCTTGGACAGCCTTATCCTGCCCTCGCCTTATGCCTTCGCCTTCGGGGGGTTCGTCAATCTCGCCACTTCGTCGTGGTTTGCGGTGGGAAGCGTCCTCTCGAGTGCGATCAACACGCTCTCCCTACGGAGCGCAGCGAAGGGACTCGAAGGCGATCAATCGCTTCCGGCGGATATGAGTGGGACTTCCCTTTGGGGCGGCGGGCTCATCGCAGGTGACGCTCTGGCCGCATTGGGGCTTGGGATCTTTGGGCTCATGGCGACCTTGTTCGCCTAACATTCGCAGCCAACGCCGAGGATGCGCTCATCCTCGGCGTTGGCCCCGATCCCAGTCAGCGGCGCTCGAAAAGAGGGGATCCTTCGAATACTGTCGCACGCCTTCGCTGATTACTTCTTCGGGGTGGGTCTTGCCTGCCCTTTGACGACCCGGTAGCGCTCGAGCGTTCGAAGACGGGCAAGGCCGTGATCGACGATGGGCGAAGGGTAGTCGTGACCGATCCTGCAATCATATTGCTCTTGGAGCGTGGCATCGAGCGCAGAAGGTGCATGGATCGCCTTCGAAGGCAGGTGACGCAAGGCGGGCAGATAGCGGCGGATGAACTGGCCTTCGGGGTCGAACTTCTCCGACTGGGTGGTGGGATTGAAGATGCGAAAGTAAGGCTGCGCATCGCAACCGGAAGAAGCGGCCCATTGCCAGCCTCCGTTGTTTGAGGCGAGGTCGAAGTCGTTCAAGCGTTCAGCGAAGTAGCGCTCGCCGCGACGCCAGTCGATGCCGAGATCCTTGGTTAGGAAGCTGGCCACGACCATGCGCAGCCGATTGTGCATGTAACCGGTCTCGTTGATCTGCCGCATGGCCGCATCGACGATGGGGTAGCCGGTTTGCCCTTCGCACCAGGCCCGAAAATCGGACTCGGCTTTTTCCCCCTCTTCCCAGACGATCTGATCGTACTCGGGCTTGAACGCGTGCTCGGTGACGTCGGGTCGATGGTAGAGAATCTGCGCGTAGAACTCGCGCCAGATCAATTCCGAAAGCCAGGTCTCGGCCCCAGGACTTGCTCCCTCGCGCAGCCGCGCCACGACCGCCCTGACCAAGGCGCGAATCGAAATCGTTCCAAAGCGCACATGAACCGAAAGGTAGGAAGGGCCCTTGGCCGCTGGGAAATCGCGGCGCTCGCGATAGACGTCCAGGCGTTCGAGGAACTCCTCGAAGGTGTGTGAGGCGCCCGAGATCCCGGGTCGGATCGCCAGTTGCGAAAGATTGGTCTTCGCAAAGCCAAGATCCGAAAGCGAGGTTATGGGCTCATCCAAGGAGGGCGGAACGCGCGCTAGCACCGTGCGCGCGGTCGTAGTCGGGCGCTCGGCGATGTCGTCTGGCGTGAGCCTGGCTAACCATGCCCTCTTGTAGGGCGTAAAGACCGAATAGAAGCTTCCCTGAGATGTCAGGAGCTCATCCTTCTCGAAGATCACCTGGTCTTTGCAGCTCGTAAAGCCGCGATCTTCTCGGGCGAGCGCCTTCTCCACGGCCTGATCCCGCAACAGGGCCTGCGGTTCATAGTCATGGTTCGCAAAAACCGCATCGACTTCCAGAGCGCGCGCAAGACTCACAATGATTTCTTCGGCGCGCCCATGGCGCACGATGAGCCCACCGCCGAGCTGCCGCAGCTCCCGGTCGACTTCAATGATGCACTCACGAATGAATTCGACGCGCCGATCCATCCGGATCCCGCCGCTTTTGAGGGGCTCGAGGATGTCGATATCGAAAATGAACGTGCACCACACCGTCGAGCATTGTGAAAGCGCAAGCGAGAGCGCCGCATGATCGGCAAGACGCAAATCGCGTCGCAACCAGACCAACCCCTTTTCGGTTGTCATCGACGGGTGAACAAACGAAGCATGAGGGGTCGCATGTCGGATTCAGGGGAGCAAGACGCGCGCCCAGCGCTCGGCCTTGGTGGGCTCGTGGCGAAGGGCGGCAGCCCGAAGAAATGGTGCGCGCGGGCATCGATTTGTGGGTGAAAAAAAGCCCGTGCCGAGGTGCCTGCGCCGTCGGGCTGGATTGTGCCAACTCCGGCTCGCGATTACAATGTCGGCATGTCCCAAGCCGTTCCACCGGACCCTGGTTCGTCCTCCGAACAACCGGGGGCATTTAGCCTCGCCAACCACTTTCTGATCGCAATGCCCAGCATGACCGATCCGAGCTTTTCGGGGACGGTCATCTACCTGTGCGAGCACGGGCCCAATGGCGCCTTGGGTCTGGTCATCAACAAGCCCATGGAGCTGACGCTGCAGAATCTGTTCGAGCGCGTCGATCTGAGCCTGTCTTCCGAACAACTGGCAGCAACGCCGGTTCTCTATGGAGGTCCGGTCGATACCAACCGGGGCTTTGTCTTGCACAACCAGACCGACAAGTCCTATGACTCGACCCTGCAGGTGCGCGAGGGTCTCTCCCTGACCATGTCCAAGGATGTGCTCGAGGCGGTCGCCGAAGGCGAGGGCCCCCCCAAACTGGTCGTCACACTCGGGCATTCGAGCTGGGGCGAAGGCCAGCTCGAGCAGGAGCTCAGCCTAAACGCGTGGCTGACCGTGCCGGCCGATCCGTCGATCGTCTTCGATGTCCCGCACAACGAGCGCCTGGGTGCGGCCATGCACCTTCTGGGCATCGACCCCATGATGCTCTCCGACCAAGTAGGACACGCGTGACGCCAGAGACTGTGCTGGCCTTCGACTTCGGGGAAAAACGGATTGGCGTGGCAATTGGCAACAGTTTGAGCCGTCACGCGCGGCCCTTGGCCATCGTGCACGCGGCCAACCCCAAGAGCCGATTCGAACAGATCGCCGCGCTCGTTGCCCAATGGCAGCCCACGCGCCTGGTGGTGGGCATTGCGCGCGCAACAGACGGAGGAGAACATCTTCTGACGCGGCGCTGTGAGCGTTTCGCCAATCAGTTGGAGGGCCGTACCGGGCTTCCGGTCGAGCGCGTCGACGAGCGTTACAGCTCGGCCGAGGCCCAGTTGCTCCAGCGCGAAGCGCGCCGTGAAGGACAGGCAAAGCCCCGTCGTGAGATCGACGACCTGGCCGCACAAGTCATCCTGCAAAGCTACTTCGAGGCTGCCGATGCAAAGCCCGCCTGACGCCGAGCGCGCTTACGCGGCACTGGTTAATCAGCTCCAGGCCGAACGCATCGGTCATTTCCGGCTGGTGGGAATCCACAGCGGGGGCGCGTGGATCGCCGAGCGACTGCAGCGCGACTTGGGCCTGCCTGGTCCGATCGGCACGATCGACATCTCGTTTTATCGCGACGACTATGACGAGATCGGTCTGCACGCCGAGGCCGAACCCACGTCCATCGGGTTCGACGTCGCGGGCGCGAGTATTCTTCTCGTCGATGATGTGCTCTATACCGGTCGCACCATTCGCGGAGCGATGAACGTGCTCTTCGACTACGGGCGTCCGGCCCGAATCGAGTTGGCGGCACTCGTCGATCGACTTGGCCGTCAGCTTCCCATCGAAGCCCACTGGGTCGGCACGCGCATCGATCTACCCAAGCACGAGGGGCTCGTTTTGCAACGCATGCGTGACACTGTGGGCACCGAACGGTTTGCCTTCACGGTCGAGGCATCCTTGTCTTCGGGATCGGCGCCCGGGGTTTCGCCGGCGCGATGACGATGGCCAACCCGCAACTGAACAAGCACGGGGAACTGCAGCATCTGCTGTCGATCGATGGACTGAATGCCTCGATCGTGCAACACATCCTAGACACCGCCTCGCGCTTTGTGGGGGTATCTGACCGCGACGTCAAGAAAGTCCCGCTGTTGCGGGGCAAGAGCGTTTTCAATCTCTTTTTCGAGAATTCGACCCGGACCCGGACGACCTTCGAGATTGCCGCAACGCGGCTGTCGGCCGATGTGATCAATCTGAACATCGGGGCCTCGAGCACCAGCAAGGGCGAGTCTCTTTTGGATACGATCGACAATCTGGCTGCCATGCATGCCGATATGTTCGTCGTGCGCCATGCCCAAAGCGGAGCGCCCTACCTCATCGCGCGCCACGTCGATCTTCTGCATGGGCCTCATGTGCACGTCATCAACGCCGGTGACGGACGCCACGCGCATCCGACGCAGGGGCTCTTGGACGTCTATACGATCCGTCACTTCAAAAAGGAGTTCACCAATCTCACGGTGGCAATCGTGGGTGACATCCTCCATTCGCGCGTGGCCCGCTCGGACATTCATGCCCTGCAGATCCTGGGGGTTCCGGAGATTCGCGTGATCGGCCCAAGAACGCTCCTTCCCAGTGGCTTGGAGCAATTGGGTGTGCGTGCGTTTCATGACATGACGGAGGGGCTCAAGGGCGTGGACGTCATCATGATGCTCAGGCTTCAGAATGAAAGGATGAAAGGCGCGCTACTTCCCTCGGCCCAGGAATTCTTCAAGAGCTATGGCCTGACACCCGAGAAGCTCGCCTTGGCCAAGCCCGATGCGATCGTGATGCATCCGGGGCCCATGAACCGGGGCATCGAGATCGATTCGGCCGTCGCCGACGGCCATCAGAGCGTGATCCTGCCGCAGGTGACCTTTGGAATTGCGATTCGAATGGCTGTCATGAGTATCCTGGCAGGAAATGGATGAAGCTGCATATTCAAAACGGGCGTGTGATCGATCCGAGCGACCGCATCGATGCAAGGACCGACCTCTACATTGCCGCCGGCCGGATCGTCGGGATCGGATCGGCTCCCGAGGGCTTCGTTGCCAATCGGGTCATCGACGCCCGTGAACTGATCGTCGCCCCGGGGCTCGTGGATCTGGCCGCGCGCTTGCGTGAACCGGGGCTGGAGTACAAGGCCACCTTAGCCTCGGAGATGCGCGCGGCGATGGCGGGCGGGGTCACCTCGCTCGTGTGTCCACCCGAGACCGACCCGGCCTTAGACGAGCCGGGTCTTGTGCAGATGCTCAAGCACCGCGCCCGCTCTTTGAACCTCGCGCACGTCTATCCCCTGGGCGCCCTCACCGTGGGGCTAAACGGGGAGACCCTAACCGAGATGGCCGAACTGACCGAAGCCGGCTGCATCGGGTTCTCCCAGGGCAACATTCCCATCAAGGACACCAACGTCCTGTTGCACGCGCTCGAATACGCCCAAACCTATGGCTACACCGCCTGGTTAAGACCCCAGGACGCCTACCTCGGTCGCAGCGGGGTGGCCGCCAGCGGCGCGGTCGCAACCCGGCTCGGATTGCCGGGCATCCCGGTCATCGCCGAGACGGTGGCCTTGCACACGATCTTTGAGATCGTGCGGGCAACCGGGGCTCGGGTCCATCTTTGCCGCATCAGCTCTGCGGCCGGGCTCGACATGATCCGTGCGGCTCGCCGCGAGAATCTGCCCGTGACTGCGGATGTGGGCGCTCACTACATACATCTGATCGATCTCGATGTCGGCTATTTCGATGCCCAGTGTCGTCTTGATCCGCCCCTTAGGGGTCAGCGCGACCGGCAAGCCATTCGGGCCGCGCTCCTCGATGGAACGATCCAGGCGATCTGTTCGGATCACGCCCCCGTCGACGACGACGCCAAGCAGCTGCCCTTCGGCGAGGCGGAGCCGGGCGCAACCGGTCTGGAACTGCTCCTGTCGTTGACCCTGAAGTGGGCTAAGGAGGAAGAAGTGCCGCTCGTCGATGCGTTGGCCAGGGTCACCTCGGATCCGGCGGCCATCATCGGTCAACCTTGCGGCACGCTCGCCTTGGGCGCGCCTGCGGATCTGTGCGTCTTCGATGCCAAGGCGCATTGGCGCATCGAGCCCGCTGCGTTACGAAGTCAGGGTCACAATACGCCCTTTCTAGGATACGAATTACCCGGTCGCGTCGCCTTGACGATCGTGGGCGGGCACGTTGCCTTCGAAGCCCCCGCGTTTGCCCGTCCCCACTGATCGGACTCGATGAAGTCCGCTGGACGGCTTCTGGTGGCCCTCATCCTCATCGCGGGGCATCTTCTTTTGGCGCTTTTCATCATCGCGATCTATTTTCCGATCGCACGCGAAGCGCAACGCCAATCGCTCATCCGCTGGTGGTCGCGCATCGTGCTTTCCCTGTGCGGGGTGCGCGTGACAAGCCAGGGCCGGCTTGACGCCGGTGGGCAGTCGCGCATGCTCGTTTTGAATCACATCTCCTGGACCGACATCTACGTCGTGCACACTGTGCGCGCGACGCGCTTCGTTGCGAAGTCGGAAATCCGGCGTTGGCCCGTGATCGGTTATCTGTGCGCGCGTACCGGCACCATCTTTATCGAAAGGGGCCGGCGGCACGCGGTGCATCAGGCCAATCAGCATCTGGCCGAACTGCTTCGCGAAGGCGCCTGCATCGGCGTTTTTCCCGAGGGTACGACCTCGGATGGACAGGGCCTTCTCCCCTTTCACGCCAACCTCATCCAGGCCGCCATCGAGGCCCAGATCCCGGTTCAGCCGGTGGCCTTGCGCTACCGCAAGCCCTCGGGCGCGATCGCGCTCGAGGCGGCCTATATCGGTGAGACGAGCCTTTGGGAATCGCTTTGTACCGTGATCCGCGGGGCGCCCATGACGGCCACGGTGACCCTCTTGGACCCGATCGACACCCGGGGTCGTACGCGTCACCAGGTCGCGGCGCTGGCGCGCTCGGCGATCGCGCTTAGCCTGGGACTCGATACTGTGGGCAAGCCACCTGCGTCAGAACCCGATCTTCAAGACGAACTGCTGTAAGCGAGCCTCCCCAGACGCAGCCGGTATCGAGTCCGAGTACGTGGGGACGATTCACGAGCCCAAGCGTCGACCAATGACCGAAGACGATGGTGTGGGATTCGGCCTTGCGGTCGGGAATCTCGAACCAGGGCATATAACCCTCAGGCGCCTGGCCCGCGCCTTCCTTGGTTTGAAGGTCCAAGAGACCATCCTGAGTGCAGAATCGAAGTCGGGTAAAGGCGTTGACGATCATGCGAAGGCGCCTCGGACCCGTTAACAGCGGGTCCCAGCGCAAGGGCTCATCCCCGTACATGAGGCCCATGAATTCCTGCCAGCCAGAACCGGCCAGGACGACTTCGACCTCGTGCGCACGCTCGCATCCTTCCTTGACCGACCACGACGGCAGAAGTCCGGCGTGGACCATGAGGATCGGCTCGTCTCCCACGACCTCGAGGTGCGCCAGGGGCCGTCTGCGCAACCAATCGATCAAATCGGCTGCATCGGGTGCATCCAGGATCTCGCCCAAGGTGTCGGCCGAATGGGGACGCTTCGCCCCTGCGGCGAGCGCTAAGAGGTGCAGGTCGTGATTGCCGAGGACAACGACGGCGGCCTCCTTTAAAGCCTTCACGGTACGCAGCGTGCGCAGCGATTCGGGACCGCGATTCACCAGGTCGCCCACGAACCAAAGACGATCCTCTTGCACATCAAAGCGTAACGCATCGAGCATCCGATCGAGCGCATCAGCACAGCCTTGCAGATCGCCCAACGCGTAGGTGGCCATGACCGTATTATCCGTAAGGATGAAAGAAGAAAAAAGCGGCGAGGAAGGCGGCTCGCCGCTTGGACCCGTTTCCTCCCCGTCCGAGGCTACTCGGGGGTGTTGTACCATCACGCTCGTTGTCGGCGCAATCGACCGGGCACCGTCTGGCCGCCTGGGCAAGTCGCTCGCAACACGCATGCCCAAGAGCGACCCGTTTCACGACGGGGCACCTTGGATCGGGTGGCAAGCCTTCGCACTTTGGGGCCGGGCGAGCAAAGTCCCCTATCGAAAAGCAATTCTGTCTATGCAGCCACAAGCCCGCATGAGCGATATCCTAAGGCGCTTTACTCGACGGCTCGTGCGCGCTTCGCGCGCGGGCCTCTTTGTCCTGCCGGGCCATTTTTACTCACCGATTGTCCAACGGGCGCATGCCCGTCGCCATCTGGAACAACTGCCCGCGGACTTTCGCGACAAGGTCGGTGAGATCCGCATCGATCGCAGCGGGCATCTGGCTTTCTGGGCCGAAATCAGGCCCTTGCTCGAGGAGATTCCGTTTCGGAATGAGCCGGTAGCGGGCTTGCGCTACTACTTCGACAACGATGCCTTTGGCGTGGGAGACGGATCGATGCTCTACGCCATGCTGCGGCACTTTCGTCCGCGCCGATTAATCGAGGTTGGATCCGGCTACTCGTCGGCATGCAGCCTCGACACCATCGAGCGCTTTCTCGGGAACAGCGTCGAGACCACGTTCATCGAGCCCCATCCGGCTTTGCTCGAGAGGCTCCTTACCCCCTCGGATCGTGGGCGCGTGCGGGTCATCCCCACCCCCGTCCAGGATGTGGAGCCCGCATTCTTTGACGTTCTCGAGTCCGGAGATCTGCTCTTTATCGACTCAACCCATGTGCTGAAGACCGGCAGCGACGTGGCCTTTGAATTATTCGAGGTCTTGCCCCGTCTGAAAGCAGGCGTCGTGGTCCACTTCCACGATATCTTCGCGGGCTTCGAATATCCTCGTGCCTGGGTGGTGGACGATAACCGCTCGTGGAACGAGCTCTACGCATTGCGCGCCTTCCTGATGTATAACGACGCGTTCGAAATTATTTTTTTCAACAGCTTTTTCGCCCACAGTTGCGCGGACGAAATTCGTGCCTCCTATCCCCGCTTTCTGGAAAATCCGGGCGGGAGCCTGTGGCTAAGAAAGACCCGCTAGCTTGGCCCGGCGAATTCGGTGCACAGAAAAGCGAAGGCGGAGCCGATGAGCCGGCTTGGCGTTCGGGTGCTCAAGCTCGCGCGCGCCCTGCTTCAACCTCGGCGTCGGCCAGCGAGCACAGTCAAGCGCATTCTCGTCGCCCATAACCTGCTTCTTGGCGACACGATTCTGCTTGCGCCATTGCTGAAGGCACTCGCACTGCGCTACCCCGAGGCAGAACGCGTCGTCCTCTGCCGCCCGGCCTACGTACCCCTATTCGCGGGCGCACCGTACGGGGCGAAAGCGCTTGCCTTCGAGCGCCGTAGCGCCGAAAGTCAGCGCGCAGTCATGCGCTCGGGACCTTACGATCTCGCGCTCGTGCCGGATGACAACCGCTATGCGTGGCTGGCGCGCGCCGCGGGCGCACGCTGGATTGTCGGAT
Source organism: Burkholderiaceae bacterium (assembly GCA_049514215.1). GTDB lineage: Bacteria > Pseudomonadota > Gammaproteobacteria > Burkholderiales > Burkholderiaceae_D > BOG-994. The sequence continues at coordinate 13,828 of JBEKVI010000015.1, read as the reverse complement.
TCGCCAACGACCGGCCCGCCTGGAAAAACTGGATGCTCGATGAGGCCATGACGTATCCGACCGAGCCCGCCGCCTGGGCCGACATGGCGCTCGCCCTGGCCCACAGCGAAAGCGTGCCCGCCTACCGCGTGGGCGAGTGGCCTGCACCCCTACCCGGTAGAGGCCATGAGCAGCTTGCAAGGCTTGGGACACGCTATGCGGTCTTGCATGTCGGGGCGAGCACGCCCTTAAAGCTCTGGCCTGCCGAGCGCTGGCGGCTTTTGGCCGACGAATTGCGCAGGCGCCATTGCGAGATCGTCTGGAGCGCTGGCGCAGGAGAAGACGAGGTTCTCAAGGCCGTCGGGGTTCGACCGGGCGAACACAGCCTGGTCGGGACGCTCGATCTGGGCTCGCTTTGGGCGCTTCTTGCAGGTGCGCAACTGCTGGTGTGCCCCGACACCGGTATCGCCCACCTCGCGCGCGTGGTCGGTGTGCCCACGATTGCGCTCTTTGGCCCGGGTTCGGCGATCGTGCATGGTCCAGGCCGCTTCTGGAAGGATGCCCCCTACTGGGTCGTGACCGATGCGAGCTATCCCTGCCGCGATCAGACCGTCCTCTATCGCCGCGACATCGCCTGGGTGGCCCGCTGCGGACGGGGCTTTGGCCCGGCCCCCGGACAGTGCCCGCGCGCGGGGTGCATGGAAGTCCTGGCCTTTGATGCGGTCAAGGATCTGCTCGAGTCCGCCTGCGCGCTACCGCGGTAGGAGTTCGTTGACGACCACGGGCTCCAAGCTCGGCAAGGCCGCTGGTTCGTATTCGGGGACCCAGCGGCGCAGATCGCGTCGGACCACATCGTCGCTTAAGACGCTGCGCTGCAGGATCCAGGGCAGCATCTCGGAGAGTCCCTCGCGATCGACCTCCCGGGCTCGCGCGATGCGCAGCTTCGGGTGCGGAGTCGGCCGGGTCGTCTCGTCATCGGTCAAAAGCTCCTCGTAGAGCTTCTCGCCGGGTCGAAGACCCGTGAAGACGATTTTGATCTGATCGTCGCGAAAGCCGTACAAGCGGATCAGATCCTTGGCCAGATCCACGATCTTCACCGGCTTGCCCATGTCGAGCATGTAGATCTCGCCGCCGCTGCCCATTGAGGAGGCTTGCAGGACGAGCTGCGCGGCTTCCGGAATCGTCATGAAGTAGCGGGTCACCTCGGGGTGCGTGACGGTGAGCGGACCGCCGCGCGCGATCTGTTCCTGAAACTTGGGGACCACGCTGCCATCGCTGCCCAGCACGTTGCCAAAGCGCACGGTCTCGAACACGGTGTCGTCCTGGCCCTGCTGCAAGGCCTGACACACCATCTCGGCCAAGCGCTTGCTCGCCCCCATGACATTGGTGGGATTGACGGCCTTGTCGGTGGAGATCAGCACAAAGCGTCGAACGCGGTGGCGGATGGCCATGCGCCCCAGGCGATAGGTCCCCAAGACATTGTTGCGCACGGCCTGCCAGGCGTTGTTTTCCTCCATCAAGGGGACGTGCTTGTAGGCTGCGGCATGAAAGACGACCGAGGGGTTAAAGCGGCGCATGATGTCGTCTAAGACGGTGGCGTCCTTCACATCTCCGGCCAAGGCGATTAATGCAATGTTAGGGAAGCGCTCGTGAAACTCCTCGCTTAACTGATAGAGCGCGAATTCGGAAAGCTCGAAGGCGATCATGAGCGCAGGTTCGAAGGCCGCGATCTGGCGGCACAACTCGGAGCCGATCGAGCCGCCGGCGCCAGTGACCATCACGACCTGGCGCTTGAGGAGCGCCTCGACTCCGGGCGTGTCGATCGAGACCGGGTCGCGCCGCAAAAGGTCTTCAAGGTCGATGCTGCGAATGCGCGACAAAAATGGTTTGCCCTCGTCTAGCCCAGTCAAGGCGGGCAGCACCATGGCCTTGATTTCGTTGCGGATGCAAAGAGCGAAGACTTCCTTCTGCTTCTCGATGGAAGCCGAGGGAATGGCGACGATCACGTGCTCGGCTTTAAGCTCCTTGGCAAAGCGCGGCAGTTCCGCGATCGGGCCTAGGATGTTCACGCCGCTGAGTTCGCGTCCCTGCTTGATCTCGTCGTCATCGACGAAGCCCACCAGGCGCCATTCGTGCGAGCGCGCCAGTTCGCGGGCTAAAAAAGCGGCCGCACCTCCGGCTCCGACTACCAGGACTGGTTTGCCCTTAGCGAGGAGTCCGCCGTAACGATAGAACTCCTTGGTCGCGCGATAGGCGGCGCGCGCGCCGCCCATGATGCAGAGCAAGAGCACCGGGGTCGTAAAGAGAACCGAGCGCGGCACCGTAGGCACCGGATGGATGATGATCACGAGCGCGAGCGTGAGCGCTGCCCCCGCGGCGATCGCTTTGACGATCCGGATCAAGTCGGGCAGGCTCGCGAAAAGCCACAGGCCTCGATACAGACCCAGCACCCAGAACATGGCTCCGTACGTGGGCAGCACGAAAATCAGGATGCTCATGCCCGTGCGCGCAAAGACAGCGGGGACATTGAACTCGAAACGCAGAAAATAACCGACGCCCCAGGCGACCGCGACCGCCGAGAGGTCAAAAACGAAGGCGGCCAGCTGCAGCCATTCTCCCTTGCTTCGATTCATCGCAAACTACCTTTCATCCATTTCACCGGCGTTCTCCAAGGCAATGACGTCGGCTTGAGTCTGGGCAGCGCCTGGCGTGGCCAAAGAGCGCTTCCAGCGCAAATCGATCCAGATGCCGACCGCCGCGAGGACGACGAACCAGGAGGCTACTCCCATCCATTGCCACAGCGGATCCAGGGGCAAGAGCGCAAGCGCGAAGAAGCCCGAGCCCACCATGGCCGCACCGAACACCGCGAGCGCCTGTCCGTGCGAAAAGCCCGACTGGATCAGCCTTTGATAATAGTGCTCGCGATGCGCCTGCCACACTTTCTCGCCGCGAAACAGCCGGCGCAAGAGAGTCACCGATGCATCGGCCACGAACGGCGAGAACACCATACAGGGAAACCAGGCCGGCCATCGGCCATCGCGCAGTCCGAGAAAGCCGACCGCTCCCGCGAGAAAACCCAGAGGAATCGAACCCACGTCCCCCAGAAAGAGCTTTGCGGGGGGGCGATTGAAGACCAGAAATCCCAACGCACTGCCACTGGCCACCACGCTCACCGTGGTCAGATTGGGGTTCAGGATGCCGCTGGCGACCGCGTAGCTCGCAAATCCCGTTGCGGTCATGGCACCGACCATCCCGTCGGAGCCATCCATGAAATTATATAGGTTAGTGCCCCAAAGCCACGCAAGGCCGATAGCGCACACGAGCCACCAGGGCAACCCCACGGCCTGGCTTGCCAGAACCAGCGTGACGGCCGCGATTTGTGTGGCAAATCTGAGCACGATCGGCATGCCGCGCCGGTCATCCAAGAAGGAGATGACGACCAGGAGAACCAGGCCGATGAGAACAGGCCAAAGCCCTGGCGAGGTCGACCCTGCCACGAGGAGGAGCGTGAGCATGATGCCAAATCCGCCGCATCGCGGAACGACCGTCGCATGCAGCGAGCGCTCGTTGGGACGATCCACGGCCAGCCGCCACGCCCAGCCGGTTTCGAGCAACAGTCTTAGCACGAGTGCGCACATCAGAGCCGAAATCAGGCCAAGCCCGAGTCCATAGAGCGCAAGCCCGCTGCCGGTCGATAATCCATTGAAGGGATTTAGCATGAGGTCTTAAACCAGGCGGCGGTGCGCGCAAGCCCGGTCTGTGCCGACAGGGGCGGGCTCCAATCGAGCTCGGATCGAATCAGCGTGGTATCGAGCCTGAGCGACTCGGTTAACCGGCCCACCTCGGCCTCGTAGCCCAGCAGGCGCCCCGCGCCGCGCAAAAAAGACAGGGGAACCGGCACAAGCCGAGCCGGGCGCTGCAATTGTTGGCCGATGAAGAGCAAAAGATCGCGCACCGACAACGTCTCGGCGTCGGCGACATGGTAAAGGCGCCCTCGGGCACGGACGTCGCCCAGGGCGCGCACGAGTGCATCGACGAGATTGTCGAGATAGATAAGACTGCGCTGCGCTTGGGCGCATCCCAGAGGCAGGGGCCAGCCGCGCTCGATCGCAGCCATGAGCCGGAAAAAATTCGCGCGTACGCCCGGCCCATACACCAGGGGCGGTCGAAGAATCACGGTTTCGATGCCTTCGAGTGCGCGCAATCCTTCTTCCGCCTCGAGTTTGCTGCGCCCGTAGGCATCCTCGGGACAGGCGAGATCATCCTCGCGCAGCGGGCGCCCCGGGTCCTTTTCACCGAGTGCTTTGACCGAGGAGAGGAAGACGAATCGTTGGACCCCGCGCTCGCGTGCGAGCTTGGCCACCCGCAGTGTGGCCGTGGAATTGCTGGATCGGTAGCTGATTTCTTCATCGTCACGTCCAACAGGGGGACTGTGCACACGTGCGGCCAGATGGACGACCGCATCAAAGCGGCGGTCAAGGGGCCACGCCTTGTCCAGATCCTCAAAGTCCGGCGGCGTGTGGACCCACTCCTGTATGCCCTCGCCGACACTGTGGGCACGCCGCGTCAGTCCCCACACGCTATGACCTGTGCCAATGAGTTCTTGCGCCAACGCTCGCGCGATCCAGCCACTGGCACCTGTGATCAGGTACTGCGCCATGGGTGAAGCGGGAAGCGCCGTTTTTTCAGACTATCGACTAGGGTCAGTGGGGACCTGAAACCGCGAATTCGGCCGCATTTATTCTGCATGCGCGATTATCGCCGAACTTGATCCAGGCCCAAAGTCGGCCCGAGCCCCGATCGGCGCGAGCTCCCATCCCAAGCCCCAAGGGCCCTTAAGGTGCTTTGCTATACTGCCCGTGCCCAAAGAAAGCCCATTGGAGGCCGTGGCCGCAAGCGCGGCAGGCGCCGCGCCTGTCTTCTGCGTCCCCTCCTTGGGGTATACAAGATCCACCGCAGTAGGCGAACATCTCTTGAGGATTGCGACCATCGGGATGAGACAGCCGATAAGGCGGACCGAGCCTGCCCAGCGCGTCGGTTGGAGACGGTTTCGTGGCGATTGAGCCGGGCACGGAGGTTCAGGCAAGCCTGCCCGTTTTGGACGTGTCGATCGTCACCCATAACTCGGCAGGCTGGCTTGAGGCCTTTTTTGCGAGCCTCGCCGCCCAGCAATTTCCCCTCGACCATGTGCGCATTTGGGTGCGCGAGAACGGGTCCACCGATGGAACGCGCGAGGCCCTGCGCCTACTGGCTGCCACCTGGGAGACCCGCTGCGCCGGGTTTCGCGTCGATCTGGGCGAGAACATCGGCTTTGGGCGCGCGCACAATGCGAACCTGGCCCGATCCGGCGGCCCTTTTTTTCTCGTGACCAATGTCGACCTGCGCTTCGAGCCCGATGCCCTTGTGACGCTCGTGAGCGCCGCCCTGTCGGACACGCCCGCCACCGCGAGCTGGGAGATGCGCCAGAAGCCCTTTGAGCACCCCAAACTCTACGATCCGGTTACGCTGGCCACGCGCTGGTCCTCTCATGCCTGTGTTCTCTTTCGCAGGCAGGCGCTGCTGGCCGTTGGCGGCTACGAGGAGCTGCTTTTCCTCTACGGCGAAGACGTCGAGCTTTCTTATCGGCTGCGAGACCAGGGATACATTCTGCGCTACGTCCCCAGCGCCGTGTGCTGGCATGAATCCTATTCCATGGCCGGCCAGAGAAAACGGGCCCAGTTCATGGGAAGCAAGCTCGCCAACCTCCTGCTGCGGCTACGTTACGGATCGGCTCTGAACCTGCTTGCGGTTCCCGTTCTTTATCTGGGACTGTGGTGCGTGCCTCCCCGAGTCGAGCGCTACTGGCGCGGTGTCGCAGACATCGGATGGAACTTGGTCACGCTGGGTCCGCGTTTTTTGAGGACCCGGCGCCACGGTGCCTATTTCCCGTTTCGCCTTTGGGACTATGAGCGAACCCGAGCGGGAGCCTTCTACCTTTTGTCTCCTTCCGAAGGGGAGCGGCCGCTGGTGTCGGTCATCACGCGTACCTATTCGGGCCGGACTTCAAAGCTCGAGGCAGCACTCTACTCGCTGGCCAATCAGACACATCCCAACATTGAAATCGTGGTCGTCGAAGACGGGTCCAACGAGGCGCACGATCTGGTCGAACGCTTTCGGGGCGAGGGCTCGATCATGCGCGTGCACTATCAGGCCATCGAGAAATCCGGGCGTTGCCGCGCCGGCAATGTGGGTCTGGCCGCAGCGCAAGGCGAATTCGTTTGCTTCTTGGATGACGACGATCTGTTCTATGCCGATCATCTGGAGGTCCTCGTGGCCGCTCTCTTGGCCCATCCGGCTGCGGGAGCGGCCTACTCGCTGGCCTTTGAGGTGCCCGGAGATGCGACCGCAGCCTCGGGACAGGACGGGGATGCGAGCTCATTTCGCGTCTCGGTGCACCAGCCGTTTTCCCGTGCACTGCTATGGGATCACAACTATCTGCCCATCCAGTCGGTCTTGTTTCGGCGATCGCTCTATCTGGAAAAGGGCGGCCTGGACGAGGAGTTGGACAATCTCGAGGACTGGAATCTCTGGATCCGCTACAGCCTCGATGTCGATTTCTTCTTCGTTGAAAAAGTGACGTCGCTCTACTCGGTGCCGGAAGAGGGGGAGGACGCCTACCAGCGCTTTCTGAGACTCGAGGACTATCGCGCCCGGGCCAACGAGAAAAATGGTCAACTGCGGGTGACGCTCAGTCCAACCGAGGTCCTGGCCTATGCACAGGAGATCGAGCGATACAAAACGGTCTTTGCGCTGCGAAGGTCGATGCTGCGCTCACTGGCTTTGAGACTGCCCTTTGCAGGACCCTTGTTCCATGTGCTAAGACGCGCCGGCCACGCACTCACGCGCCGGGCCTGATCCGATAATGTCGCCGCTCTCGCCCCTTCTGTCCGTCTCGATCGTCGTCTACCATTCCGATCCCGTCCTTTTTGAGGCCACGATTCACACCCTGAGCGAAGCGGCCGCGGTCCTTGACGCAATGAATCCCCACACCGGTGGCAGCCAGGTGGTCTTGATTGATAACGCGCTTCTACACGAGGCTCGAGCACTTCTCGAGAAGCCGGATCTGCAGTCGGTGTGGGCTCGCTTTGGCGCCGTGGAGGTCATCGAGGGTCAGGGCAACGTCGGCTATGGCCGGGGACACAATCTTGGGATCGCGAAGTCGCGGGCTCGCTACCATTTGATCCTCAATCCCGATGTCGGACTTCATCCCCAGGCGCTTGCGCGGGCGGTCCGTTTCCTCGACGGGCATATCAATTTCGGCCTGCTCGCACCGCTCGTGTTCGATGAGAACGGCCAGATGCAGTACCTGTGCCGACGCTATCCGAGCGTGCTGGATCTATTCGTCCGCGGCTTTTTGCCGCGCGGCCTGCGCAAACGCTTTGCGGGGCGTCTCGCGCGCTACGAAATGCGCGATGTCATCGGCAGCGAGCAGATCGTGCGCGACCCGCCGCTGATCAGCGGCTGCTTCATGTTCTTTCGCGCAGACATCCTAAAGCGCGCCGGAGGCTTTGACCCGCGCTATTTCCTGTACTTCGAGGACTACGATCTCACGCTTCGCGCGAGAAAGTTCGCGGCGATCGCCTATGTGCCGGAGGTTCGGATCGTCCATCATGGCGGAGGGGCGGCCCAAAAGGGACTGCTCCATGTCCGGCTTTTCCTGGCCTCGGCCTTCCGATTTTTCCGGAAACACGGCTGGCGGTTTTTTTGATCCGCATTGGGGCCGGTTCGGGCCGCCGCGCTTCGGGTCGGCGGCCCTCGATCAGAGGGGCTCCAGGAGATCCCGCAGGATGCTGCGAAGACCTCGGCCGTAGGCGGAGTAACGACCCGTCAATGCTTCGCGAGCGACAGGCACAGCCCGGGCCAGCCGGCGTCTGGGAAGGCGATCGCGAAATTGAAGATGCGCGATGCGTTCTCTAAGCCTGTGCACTTTGTCGGGGGGGATACGGTCACCCAGTGCGATGAGTCGATCCAAGAGGATCTGTCCGCGCGAGGCTTCGCGCGCGCAGAAGTCCCCCCTTTTTCGAAAGAGATTTTCGAATCGCTCCGTGACACTTAAGGGCCTCATGCCGATTTCATTACTTGCATGCTGGCGATACTCGATTAACGCATCGGCGATGAAGTCCACACGTCCGAGCGCCGATGCGATTGCAGCGATCCATTCATCGTGAACCCATTCCCGCGGAAACGGACGTGCAAGTTCGAAGACCTCGCGCCGAAAAGCGGCGGTTGCGCCCGTCACGAGGTTCCGATGGAGTAGGGCGTCAAACGCGTGGCCGCTGCGCACCAATGCGAGTTCTTGGCCGGTTACGCCCAGCGCGGAAAACTGCGTGCTCGGAAGACGTTCGCGTCGGGCCCCCACGAGCACCGCATTCGAATAGAGCAGGATCAGTTCTGGGGAGCGAGCGAAGGCGTCGAGCATGCGTTCCACCTTCTCGGGCATCCAGTAGTCGTCCTGATCGCAAAGGAACACGATGTCGCCGTGGCACGCCGCAATGGCGCTCTCAAAATTGCGAGAGACTCCTTGATTGTGGGGACTCTCAAGGATACTCACGCGCGTCTTTTGAGGATCCAACGCCCCTAGGGCTTGTCTGGCGATGCCCACGGTCCCATCGCTCGAGTGATCATCGGACACCACGATCTCGTCGAGCGAGCGCGTCTGCGCCAGAAGGCTTGCGAGTTGCTCGCCCAGATAGGCGCTGCCGTTGTACGTTGCGAGGGCAACCGAAGCTTTCAAGGCACGCCTCTGCCCCAGGTTCGCCTGACCGGAGAGAACATCAATATCTTCGGTACCGGGTTTCTAAAGGCACTGGGTTCAGTCATGGTGCTCGAGTTTGTGCGCGTGTTCTAGAAAGCCGAAAATCCTCGGCTAGGCGCGGGTCGCGCCGTCACGCAATTCGGTCTCGATCCAGTCACGCGTTCTGGAAAGACCCTCGAAAAACTCGGTCTTGGGACTCCAGCCCAGGTACTGCCTTGCGCGTTCGATGGACAAGACACTCACCGGGACATCGAACGAGCGCGCTTCATGAAACCGGCGCTCAACACGCCGATTGGTGACCTTTTCGATCGCGTCGATAACCTCGATTAGCGACAGAGGCCTTCCCGAGCCGATGTTGAAGATGCGATGCTCTCCCTCGTAATCCATCGAGGCCAGCATCGCCTCGACCACGTCCCGGATATAGACGTAGTCACGCACGACCGATCCGTCCCCCCAGACCTCGAGGGGCTCGCCTTTGAGCACCTTGCCCATGAATACAGCGATGACTCCCTGGGCCCCGGTAATGCGTTGACCCTCTCCGAAAGGATTGGAGATCCTCAAGACCACGTAATCGAGACCGCCCGCCGCCTTAAAAAGCGCCAGGTACTTTTCAATTGCGAGCTTGACGATCCCGTAGGAATTGGTCGGGTCCGTGGGATGGCCTTCGTCGATCGGGACGTAGCGTGGGACGCCATAGACAGTGCCACCGGAGGAAAGAAAGATCATGCGCTTCATACCGGAACGACTGGCCTGCTGGAGGAGTTTCAGCGTTGCGAGAAGATTGGTTTCGACGTCAAAAACCGGATTGTCGTTCGAGGTCTTGGGAAGGGTGGTCGAGGCCAGGTGAAAGCAGGTGTTGCAGTCGGCGAGGGCGCCTTGGAGATCGGTCACGCTACAGAAGTCCCCCTGGACATACTCCAGCTCGGCGTGGGCGCGGTCTGCTCGATACAGCCTCGGGTCGATCCGATCGAAGACGCGAACGCGATGGCCTCGGAGCAAGAGCGCATCGACAATATGCGATCCGATGAAACCGGCACCACCGATGACCAAGCAGCGTGTTCTCGTCACGCGATCTCTCTTCTCTACAGGGTCAAGCAGGATCTGCTTGACGGATTAAGCGGCCCCTCGTCGGATCCTCTGGACCGCGAAGCTGGCGGGCCTGCGGTCCTCAAGAGCGACGCCGACATTGCCTGAATCTTATCACTGGCATGAAGAGGATCTTCGTGAGGGGGAAGCGCGCAGCTCGAAGAGCGTCTCCGGCGTACGCCGTGACTTCAAGCGATCTCCTCGTAGATCGCTTGAACCTCTTGCGCAACCGACGCTGTCGTGCGGATGAATCCGGTCGTCAAGCTCATCGCGCGAGTATCAAGCTCGCCGTCCACGAAGCGCCTGAGCGCCCATTCCAGAGAATCGGCATCCGAGCGTGCGAAGGTCACGCCGTTTCGGTCCGGCTCGAGAAACTCCGTCATTCCCGCAACGTCGGAGACGACCACGGGTGTGTGGGTCGCCAACGCGTTGAGCAGAACCAGGGGACTGTTCTCGTACCATCGCGAGGGAATGACCAAAAGGTCTAGCGTGTCCATGATCGCTTTCGTCTCCCCTGGGGAAAAGGTTCCGAGAAACTGGACCGGCAGCCCCGAGGCCAGGTCACGCAGGCTCTGGACGTAAGCCGGACGGTCGTCCGTGGGGCCGAAGATGCGAAGCTCGGCGGCCGATCGCGGAAGCCTGGCAAACGCCTCGATGAGCAAATCGATTCCCTTGTGGTGGGCAAGCTGACCGATGAACCCGATGCGCAGGGCGTCGCCCGGCAGGCGCGCAGGCTTCGCGGCGCGGTCAATATCGGTGCCAAACCAGATGTTGTGCATCGGCTCATCAAATCCATTTTGGGCGTACGACTCGCGCAGAAACCGTGTCGGGGTGATCAGCCCCCGATAGCTTTGGTAGATCTTTCTGAGGAATTCGGGGCGCTCCTGCAGACCTTCGACAGTGTGATGCACCCATGTGTCCTGAAAAGGCCCCGTGCTACTCAGGAGTCGCACCGCGTCCAGTCGCATCTGGCGAAAAGACGATCGGTTGACCCAGTGGACGAGTCGTGACTGGGAGGAGGCTTCTGCGGCACCTTTGAAATAGCATGCGAGGCAGTTGCTTCGATTGCGATTGGGTCCCGCACACAGCGAACCGTCGGCCGCCTCGAGCTTGTTGGTGAAGCAAAACCCGAAAAAGTCGGTCAGCGTCGCAATCGCGGGCACTGCCCGCGCGTTGAGCACCTCAAGGAGGGTCGCGGTGTGGTTGATCAAATGCGTGACGTGCGCGATGTCGGGGCGAAGTTCGGCGACGATGGAATCGAGCACGTCGTACATCATCGGCTGCTGATAGGTATCACGAACCACCTTGTTGGGGTAGCGACTCTTGTCGATGGATATGACGGGAATATCCAGGTAGGTATAGCGCGTCGTGTTTTCCGTTTGGCGCACGTTGGATTCGCCGTGCGTTGTGACCACCGTCACAGTGTGACCAAGTTCACGCAGTCGACGTGCGAGATCGAGCGTATAAGTCTCCGTTCCATAGAAATGCTTCGGAAAGAAGGCGTGCACAAAGAGTGCTATGCGCATTTAGATTCTTTCAGCCAAGAAGCGCTCGACTTAGGCACTGTCGCAAGAGCGGGCTTGCACAAAGAACTGTGGACCCTGTGCGGCAGGCGCGTTGATGACAGTCGCCTGCATTGGCTTTGCGAGAGGTCCGGTAGTAGCCCGAAACCACGCCTTGGGAGCATCCGAAGAGACGTGTGCGCCAATCACGCTTGCCGGGCGAAGAAAGATGTGTTCAGTTTAGTTCGCGAATACACGCTGCAACGCAGGCTTCCCAATCGGGCAGATGGATGCCGAAGCGTGATTGAATCCGTTCGCACTTCAGTCGGGAATTCGATGGTCTCCTTGCTGCGACGGGGTACTCGCTTGATCGGATTGATCGAATCTCCTGCACCTTCAGGGCATCCTCGCCCGCGTGCTTCCGATACAGCGCGACAATGCAGGAGGCGAAAGCGTGCCAATTCGTGTAGCCCTGACTGGCGAGATGAAACGTACCGGATTGGAACTGGCCCGACAGTCGTTCGTCCGTTGCATGTTTTAGGATGTGCGAGGTTGCATCCGCAATGGACGCGGCCCAGGTGGGCGCACCGAACTGATCCCCCACGATGCGTAATTCGGTTCGCTCCTTCGCCAACCTGACGATGGTTTTGACGAAGTTATTCCCACGCTCGGCGAATACCCACGATGTGCGAAGGATTAAATGCTCCGGCGCGATTGCGCGGATGGCTTTCTCGCCCGCAAGTTTACTTCTGCCGTAGGCATTTTGCGGGTTCTCGACGTCGTCTTCGGAATAAGGGGCGTCCTTTAATCCGTCGAAAACGTAATCCGTGGAATAGTGGATTAGAAGCGCGCCCAGTCGCTTGCACTCCTCGGCGAGCACTCCCACCGATTCGCCGTTGACCCGGGTCGCAAGCTCTTCTTCCGTCTCCGCTCGATCGACCGCAGTATAGGCGGCGGCGTTGACAATGATGTCCGGCCGAATCTCCCGGATGATCGGGACAAGCGATTGGGGTCTCGAGAGATCAGCTTGACTGCGGTCCAAGGCCACGACATCGCCGTTCAGGAGCAAACTTCGGCAAAGCTCCCAGCCGACCTGTCCCTTGGCTCCGGTCACCAGCACCTTCATGGATAGGCTTCGGCCAACCTAAAGGGACGTCCCTCGGCGTCCTTCTTGGAGACCACGGGGTTCGTGTCAGAAGGCCATTCGATCCCGATGTCGGGATCGTCCCAGGCGATGGTGCGCTCGTCTGCGGGATGCCAGTATTCGGTCGTCTTGTAGAGAAAGTCCGCGGAATCCGAAAGGACCAAAAAGCCATGCGCGAAGCCCGGCGGTATCCACAGAAGCCTCTTGTTCTCAGCTGAGAGCTTGACGGCGGCCCACTTGCCAAAATTGGCCGAACTGCGGCGAAGGTCGACCGCTACGTCGAAGACCTCACCACTGACGACTCGCACGAGCTTGCCCTGGGGGTGACGAAGTTGATAGTGAAGACCCCGGAGCACCGACTTTGTGGACCGGGAGTGATTGTCTTGCACGAAGCGCGTTGTAGAGGCAATCAGTTCGTTAAATCCGCGCTCGTTGTAACTTTCGAGGAAAAAGCCACGTTCGTCGCCGAACACCTTGGGTTCCAGAATGACGACTTCGGGTAGTGAAGTAGGTATGGCTTGCATGGATTGGAGTTAGGCGGAGAAGTTAGGCTCGCAGAACCTGTTCACCGAGCATGCGAAGAAGGTATTGTCCGTAGTCGTTCTTACGCAGACGCTCCGCCAAGCGCTCGACCTCGGTCCGGTCGATCCAGCCGGCGCGGTACGCAATCTCCTCTGGACAGGCAATTTTGAGTCCCTGACGCTTTTCGATCGTTTCGATAAAGGAAGCTGCCTGCAGGAGTGATTCGTGGGTCCCCGTGTCGAGCCACGCCATGCCCCGCCCCAAGATTTCGACTCCGAGTCGTCCGGCTTTCAGGTAGTGCAGATTCACGTCAGTGATTTCCAACTCTCCTCGAGCGGAAGGTTTGAGGCTTCGGGCCACGTCCAAAACGCTGTTGTCGTAAAAGTAGAGGCCCGTCACGGCGTAGTTGGACCTAGGCGTTTTCGGTTTCTCCTCGAGCGAGAGTGCGCTTCCGTCAGCGCCAAATTCGACCACGCCGTAGCGCTCGGGGTCAGTGACGCGATAGGCAAATACGGTCGCCCCCGCACCTGGCCGACCCGCCCTTTGAACCTGCGCGACCAAATCGTGGCCATGGAAGATGTTGTCGCCCAGGATGAGGGTCACAGGATCATTGCCCACGAATTCGCGTCCAAGAATGAAGGCCTGCGCGAGGCCGTCCGGGGACGGTTGCACGACGTAGCGAAGATGGATGCCCCACTGAGTTCCGTCTCCCAAAAGCTCCTGGAATCGCGGAGTGTCGGCGGGAGTGGAGATCACCAAGATCTCTCGGATCCCCGCGAGCATCAGCGTCGAGAGGGGATA